>NZ_ARVU01000001.1:1200000-1800000 GCF_000384415.1 Cycloclasticus pugetii PS-1 | reverse complement strand
TTTATGGTGCATACCAATACTGATTGGGTGGGTGAGTTTGATGTATCTGAAGTGGAAAGTGAAATCATTGAAGCGCTCAGAGATTGGAAGGACGATTTATTATCTTCTTTAGTTCATCGACATGGGGAAACGAAAGGCACAGAGCTTTGGAATCGTTATGGTGATGGTTTTACTTCGGCGTATAAAGATAACTATCCAGCTAGGTTTGCTGTGGCCGATATTGAAAAAGCCGAACGTTTAAAAGTCAGTGCCGACCAACAAATTCAAATGTCTTTGTATCAACCATTAGAGTCGCACGGCGAGGGTTTACAATTTAAGTTAATTAATAAGGGGGTGCCAGCTCCTTTATCGCAAACGTTACCGGTACTAGAAAACATGGGTGTTACGGTGTTTGATGAGCGACCGTTTGAAGTGACTGATCTATCATCACAGTCGAGTTACTGGGTGCATGATTTTGGTTTGGTGTACAACACAGAACTGCCTGACATAGAAAGTATAAAAGAAAACTTTCAATTGGTTTTTGAAAAGGTTTGGACTGGAAATATTGAGAACGATGGATTTAATCAGCTTGTCATTAAGGCAAACCTTGATTGGAAACAGATTATGTTACTGCGTGCCTATTATATGTATTTGCGGCAAGCAGGAATAACCTTTAGCCAGGCATATGTTCAGCAAACTTTGCAAAGTAACCCAATTATTGCGGGGCATTTAGTGCGCTTATTTGAGCTTAGATTTGACCCATCTATTAAAGCTAAAAAAACAAAAATTGGGCAGCAGGAAGCAGAGATTCTTGCTGAAATTGAGACGGTCGTGTCGCTAGATGAAGATCGAATTCTACGGCGGTATTTGAATTTAATTCAGTCAACATTACGGACAAATTATTACCAATGCACTGTCGATAGTACGGGTGTGCCGTATCTCTCGTTTAAGCTAAACCCAGAAGCGCTGACCGAGTTGCCGTCTCCGCGACCAAAATTTGAAATATTTGTTTATTCGCCTCGTGTTGAAGGGGTACATTTAAGAGGGGGCTCAGTTGCGCGTGGTGGCTTGCGTTGGTCAGATCGAAAAGAGGACTTTAGAACAGAAATTTTAGGCTTGATGAAAGCGCAGATGTCAAAAAATGCGGTGATCGTGCCAACCGGCGCTAAAGGTGGCTTTATCGTTAAGCGTTCTCTAGACGGCTTAACGCGTGACGAGATGATGGAAGAAGTGGTTGCTTGTTACAGTATTTTTATTGGTGCCTTGTTAGATATCACTGATAATTTGAAAGGTGAAAAAGTGATACCGCCACATGATGTGGTGCGGTATGACGATGATGATCCTTATCTAGTGGTGGCGGCAGATAAAGGGACAGCAACATTTTCTGATATTGCGAATAATATAGCTATTGAGCGTGACTTTTGGCTGGGTGATGCATTTGCATCAGGAGGTTCTGTCGGGTATGACCATAAAAAAATGGGCATTACCGCCAAAGGGGCTTGGGAGTCGGTAAAGCGACACTTTAGAGAGATAGGCGTCGATACTCAAACAACTCCTTTTAGCGTGATCGGAATTGGCGATATGGCCGGAGATGTGTTTGGTAACGGAATGTTGTTATCTGAAAAGATTAGGCTTATCGGTGCATTTAATCATATGCACATTTTTTTAGACCCAGACCCCGATATCAGTGCTTCATTTGAAGAGCGTAAGCGGTTATTTAAATTGCCACGTTCATCATGGAGTGACTATGACAAGGCGTTGATTTCGAAGGGTGGAGGTGTTTTTTCAAGGGCAGATAAATCTATTGCCCTCACGCCACCAATACAGAAGTTATTAGGCGTTAGCGATAAGGTGTTAACGCCTAATAATCTTATTCGAGCGATGCTAAAAGCGCCGGTAGATTTGTTGTGGAACGGTGGTATAGGAACGTATGTAAAATCTAGCATCGAGACGGATGCTGATGTAGGAGATCGGGCCAATGATGCACTAAGGGTTAACGGTCGAGAGCTTGCTTGCAAAGTGGTGGGTGAAGGCGGAAATTTAGGGTTTACCCAATTAGGCCGGATTGAATACGCGGCTAAAGGGCGCATTAATACCGATGCTATTGATAATGCTGCAGGTGTGGATTGCTCAGACCACGAAGTGAATATTAAAATCTTACTTAATAAATTGGTTGAGCAAGGCGATATGACCATTAAGCAGCGCAATGCTCTTCTTGCCAAGATGACCGATGAGGTCAGTACGTTGGTACTAAGAAATAATTACCTGCAAACACAAGCCATTACGATGGTTGAAAGCCAATCCTCAGACATGCTGGAAGTGCATGGGCGTTTGATCAACCAACTTGGTCAAGAGGGTCGGTTAGACCGTACAGTTGAGTTCTTACCAAGCCAAGAAGAAATAGAAGAGCGGAAGGCTAAAGGCGAGGGCTTGCATCGCCCCGAGTTGGCGGTGATTTTTGCCTATAGCAAGTTACTTTTAAAGGACTTAATGAAGGGCGCTTCAGTTATACAAGATGAAAATTTTAAACGAGAGTTATTGGCATACTTCCCATCAAACTTACGGGATAAATTTGTAAGCGCTATTGAGGAGCATCGCTTACGAGACGATATCATTGTTAATCAGGTAGTTAACAGTATGGTAAACCGGCTAGGGCCATCATTTGCCTTTAGAATGAAAGATGAAGCGGGTGCCTGTATTGATGAGGTTATTAAAAATTATAAGATTGCTTGCGAGATTTTTAATATAGAAGTGATATGGAGCGAGATTGAGGCGCTAGATAATAAAGTATCGCCCAAAGTGCAGATCGATATGTTGATGAATGTACGAAAGCTGGTTGAACGTACGATGTATTGGTTGCAGAGAAACCGTTCGCAAGTCGTTTCAGTTACCGACGTGACTGATGAGTTTGCTAAGAATGTTTCCCTAATAGGGGAAAAGATGATAACGCATGCTTCAGACGTTGAAAAAGAGCATGTTGAGCAGCGAGCTGCTTACTACCAAGAAGGCGGCGTGGATGAGGTATTAGCTAACAAGATTGCCTGTCTAGAGTTGGAGTTTGTTGCTTTAGATATTATTGCGGTGAACAGTATTGTTGATCGAGGTATAGAGGATGTTCTGTCTGTGTATTCGGTGGTTAGTAACGAACTTAAACTCAGTTGGTTGCATGGATGTATTAGTTATTTACCGCGGAAAAACTACTGGCAATCCTTGGCTCGGTCGGCTTTACGAGATGAATTGCATGCTGAAAATCGTGCCTTGTTAACGGCTATACTTAAATCATTTGATAAAGGCGATACTACGGAAAAAAGGCTCACTGAGTGGTGCTCTACTCAACGCGCTGATATTGATCGTTATTTGCACTTGGTGTCATTAATTCAAGCTGAAAGTGAAATGGAAATTGAGCAATTATCAGTCATTTTGAAGAAACTTCACTTAATTGTTGAGAAAAGCAAAGCGATGATATCTTAAATCGCTGTGGTGCTTTAAGTGATCGTAAAAAGGGCTGTGTATTCAGCCCTTTTTATTAAGGTATATGTCGTTAATGAGCGGCTAAAGGTTTTTTTCTAGCCAATGCTGAATGGTTTCAGCACTTTCACGCCAGTGAGCGTCAATCATCATGGTATGCCCCATTTTTTTCATATTAATGAAGTCTGCCTTGTATGCCTTTGCTGTTTTTCTGATGTGTGCGGGCCTAAAGAAAGTATCCTCATCAGCACTGAGCGCCAACATCGGGATCTCGAAAGGGTTTTTGTACGTAGGCAGACCAAGCCATAAGGTATCAAGCAAAGCTTTTGGAGAGCCTTGTTGCATTTCAGCACAATAACGGATTACAACATCGTCATTAACGTGGCCAGCAAATATAGATTTACGCGTTAGATCAACCGGTGAAAACCACGTGCCGATAAGTTCGCCAAGGTTCATTTGCATATAAAAAGTTGGGTTCAAGGCCAAATCAATAATTGATGGAATAAGACCGTCAACAGGAACACTAGCCATCAGTATGGAGGCAGGAACGGTTTCCTTTTCTATATATTTTTGAATAATCAGCCCACCTAAGGAGTGACCAATCAGAATTGGGGGTTCGCCAATTTCATCGATAACTCGTTGAATGTCATTAACATAATCGGCAATGCTATTTGAAGCGAGCATGGCGCTTCCGCCGCTTTTCCCGTGGCCGCGTAGATTGATGGCATAGGTTGGATGCCCCAGGTCTGCAAAAAAAGGCATAAAGTATTCGTCCCAACACCATGCAGACATGTTCGCACCATGAATAAATAAGATGGGTTTGCGAGTCGCTTTGTTAGGGTGGCGCTCAATAACATCTAAAGCTGGGTTTTCTGCCGAGGATTCAATGTTCATTGCTACCTCGATTATATTTAGATGTATTAATCATTATTTTCCTTTTATTTAAAGCGGGCTAACTTTTTATGTGTAAATTTTAGAATAAGTCTTGACGTATGCTGCAAAGCAATATAATATTCATATCACATTGTTACTGCAGCTCTGCTCTCAGATCGCTGCCCAATGTAATAATGTTCTCCTCCTCTTGGCGACTCTTTATGAGTCGCTTTTTTTTGCCTCACATTCTAGACTTTAATTGCACTAGACGTGCTGTTTTAATCAAAATAAAATCAAAAACAAGTCAAGCTGCACACAGATGGCGCATGAAGCGCTTGAAAGGGCAGTGTCCATTGCTAAAGAGCCGGTTAAAAAATGAATAATATGGTATTAAACAAGCGCGTGGTTTTTTTCTTAACTTGCTTAATGGTGATGGGCTCCAATCATGTGCTAGCAAATGATGTTAAGGTGAGTTTGGCCTTGCTTACGGAAAAAAGAGCAGTGCCGCCGGCCTTATCAAACCTTGACCCAATACTAACGGATGAAGGTATTCAAGGAGCCACCTTAGGCATCAAGGATAATAATACCACAGGGCAATTTACAGGACATCATTATGACTTGAAGCACATTGAGGTGCCTCTTCATGCTGATGTAATTAGCGCCTTCAATCTATTGGTAGAAGGAGGTTATCGCTATATCCTCGTCGATGTTCAAGCATCAACACTGGAAAAAATCTCTGCCTTGGCCAAGCCGAAGAATATATTGCTCTTCAATGTTTCATCGACAGATGACAGGCTAAGGAATAACAGTTGTAGTGCAAACATCTTTCATATTATTCCAAGTGATGCTATGAAAGCAGATGCACTTGCTCAATGGATGCTGAAAAAACGCTGGCAAAATTGGTTTTTGGTTAAGGGGAACGATGAAGAAGACCAACGCTTTGCTAATGCTATTAAGCGTGCTGCAAAACGTTTTGGGATAAAAATCGTAAAAGAAAAAACGTGGAATTTTGATCATGATGCTCGTCGCACAGCGCAAGCAGAAATCCCTGTATTTACTCAGGGCGCTGAGTATGATGTTTTAGCGGTAGCGGATGTAAAAGGCTTATTTGGTGAATACTTAACGATGAATACTTGGTTACCTCGACCTATTATTGGCACGCAGGGTTTAGTGCCAAGTGCTTGGCATAGAACCCACGAGCGATGGGGCGCAGTTCAAATGCAAAATAGGTTTTATAAGCAAGCTGGCCGCTGGATGAATGATGTTGATTACTCGTCATGGTTAGCCGTTCGTACGGTAGGTGAGGCGGTGACACGAGCCAATAAAGTGGAGCCAGCTGAAGTAAAAAAATATATCCTCAGTGATCGTTTTAGTTTGGCCGGTTTTAAAGGTGTAAAGCTTACATTTAGGCGTTGGAATCAACAGTTACGTCAGCCTGTTTTATTGGCAACGCCACGCTCAATTGTCTCGGTATTGCCGCTTAAAGAGTTTTTACACCCGCGGACTTATTTAGATACGCTAGGGTATGATAAGCTCGAATCAACATGTGAATTACGCTAAAAATAATAATGAATAAATACCTCTTCGCGTTTTTAATAATTTTTTCGACAGTCAGTTTTGCAGATACACTTTATATAACATTAGAAAAAGACAACGCCTTGGCTGTGGTTAACGGTGAAACAGGGCAGTTGTTGCAAACAGTGCCGTTGGGTCAGCGCCCACGTGGTGTAGCCTTCAACAACGATAAAACACAACTCTATGTCGCAGCGAGTGACGATGACACCATTCAGGTTATAGATACCGCAAGCTTAAAGGTGGTGGGTGAGCTGCCATCAGGTGATGACCCGGAATTGTTCAAGATTCACCCTAATGGCCTTTGGTTGTACGTATCTAATGAAGATGACAATATTGTCACAGTGATTGATTTGCAAACAAAGAACGTAATTGCTGAGATCCCGGTTGGCGTGGAACCTGAAGGTATTGCTGTGTCTCTTGATGGAAAGTGGGTAGTTAATACATCTGAAACAACTAATATGGTCCATTGGATTGATCCTACAGAGCAAACGATAAAAGAGAATACCTTGGTCGATTCACGTCCTAGGGCAGCAGAGTTTTCTGTAGACGGTCAAGCGCTGTTTGTAAGCTCTGAAATAGCAGGTTCTTTGTCTCGTATTAATGTGTCGACGAAGCAAATTGTCAGTAAAGTACAGTTTGAAATAGCCGGGGTTGATAAGGCGCTTATTCAACCGGTCGGTGTGTTGGCGCACCCGAATAATAAATTTTTATTTGTTGCGTTGGGTCCTGCGAACCGTGTTGCTGTTTTGGATATTGAAACAATGACGGTCATCAAGTATTTATTAGTTGGCCAGCGGGTATGGAACCTTGCGTTTTCGCCAGACTTAAAGCGGTTGTATACAACTAATGGTGTCAGTAATGACATTTCGATTATTGAGGTGGAAACCTTAACAGTAACAAAATCTGTACGGGTTGGTCGTTACCCTTGGGGTATTGCAGTTAAATAATGAGTCTTTCATTAGCTGTTAAAACGCTAAGTTATGCGTATGGAAATACAGCAGCCTTATCGGACATTAATTTTTCAATAGCAGCTGGTGAGTGCGCTATTTTGTTAGGGCCTAATGGTGCGGGCAAGTCGACCTTGTTTTCGTTGATAACGCATTTGTACGACAGTCGTTCCGGTGAAATTAGCATTAATGGGTTTAACGTTAAGACGCAAGCTTGTCAGGCTTTGGCGAATTTAGGGGTGGTGTTTCAGCAAACAACACTAGATATGGATTTAAGTGTTCTGCAAAATCTTTATTATCACGCCTCGTTGCACGGTATGTCGCGTAAACAGGCTTCCGTTCGAGTAAGTGAAGAACTAGAAAGGCAGGGTATGTTGGCGCGTAAAGATGAAAAAATTCGTCAGCTCAATGGCGGGCATCGTCGGCGTGTGGAAATAGCCAGAGCGCTGTTACATAAGCCATCTTTATTGTTATTAGATGAGCCCACTGTTGGTTTGGATGTGTCAAGCCGTAAAGGGATTGTTGAGCACGTGCATGCGTTATGCAAAGATGATGGGTTGTCGGTTCTTTGGGCAACGCATTTGATCGATGAGGTGTATCCGTCTGATAAGTTGCTTGTTTTGCATCAAGGGGAAATCAAAGCACAAGGGCCGGTGAGCCAAGTATGTGGTGGGGACTCTACAGATGACATCTCCCGTGCGTTTAAGCGCTTAACACAGGGGATATCATCATGAGGCTTAAGCATGCCTTTATTGCATTGAAAGGTATTATAAAACGAGAGTTGTGGCGATTTTTGCTTCAACGTGAACGTTTTATTGCGGCGTTAGTTAGGCCCTTGGTTTGGTTGTTTGTTTTTGCAGCGGGTTTTCGCTCTACCTTGGGAATTGCGATTATGCCACCGTATGAAACGTACATATTGTATGAGGTGTATATTACTGCTGGTTTGATTGGCATGATTCAACTCTTCAATGGCATGCAAAGTTCCTTATCGATGGTCTATGATCGCGAAATGGGTAGCATGAAAACACTCTTAGTTAGCCCTTTGCCACGTTGGTTTTTACTCACTGGAAAATTAATGGCCGGGACGTTTGTTTCGATCCTTCAAGCGTATGTGTTTTTGCTGATTGCGTGGTTCTATGACATTCAAGCACCATGGCTGGGCTATCTGACTTTATTTCCGGCGTTGGTCCTAGCGGGTTTAATGCTCGGAGCGTTAGGAATGTTGCTGTCGTCTTTTATAAAACAGTTAGAAAACTTTGCAGGGGTGATGAATTTTGTTATTTTTCCAATGTTTTTTATGTCTACGGCGCTTTATCCGTTATGGAAAATTAAAGAATCAAGCGAGTTATTGCATACCTTGGCAAGTTATAATCCGTTTTCACAAGCGGTTGAGTTGCTTCGATTTGCGCTGTATGGGCAGTTTAACCTAGCTGCTTTTGTGTATACCTTAGTGGCGTTTATTGTGTTTTTGTTAGTGGCCGTTTGGGGTTATAACCCATCAAAGGGCATGATGGTAAGAAAAGCTGGTGGACCAAGTTGAGCAACGGCCTCTCGTTGCGTGTTAAAATTAACGAATATGACTAAAAAACTTTTTATACGCACCCATGGTTGTCAGATGAATGAATATGATTCTGAAAAAATGGCGGATGTGCTTGCGCAATCGCATGACCTACGGTTAACAGATAATGAAAAAGAAGCAGATGTATTGCTGCTTAATACCTGCTCAATTAGAGAAAAAGCACAAGAGCGTGTTTTTCATCAATTAGGGCGCTGGCGCCCATTGAAAGAAAAGAACCCCGACTTATTAATAGGCGTAGGTGGTTGTGTTGCCAGTCAAGAGGGCAAAATTATACGGCGAAGAGCACCCTATGTTGATGTAGTGTTTGGTCCACAGACCTTGCACCGTTTACCAGCGATGTTGAAAGAGGCGCAAACAAAAAAGAAACTGGTAATGGACATTTCTTTTCCGGAAATTGAAAAGTTTGATAATTTGCCAGAACCTCGTGCAGAAGGGCCGAAAGCTTTCGTATCAGTTATGGAAGGGTGCAGTAAATATTGTACCTTTTGCGTTGTTCCCTATACACGCGGCGAGGAAGTCAGTAGACCTTTAGATGATGTGATTGCAGAAGTATCGAGTTTAGCGTCGCAAGGGGTTAGAGAAGTTAATTTATTGGGGCAAAATGTTAACGCCTATCGCGGAGAAATGAGCGATGGAGATATCGCTGATTTTGCGTTACTGCTGCATTACGTTGCAGCAATTGATGGTATTGATCGTATCCGATATACCACATCACACCCAAAGGAGTTTTCAGAAAGTTTAATTCAAGCGTATGAGGATATTCCAGAGTTAGTTGATCACCTTCATTTGCCAGTGCAAAGCGGCAGCAATAGCGTGTTGGCACGAATGAAACGCGGGCATGAAATAGATTTATATATTGAAAAACTTCAACGTCTTAAAAAGATTCGTCCGAATATGAGCTTTTCATCAGACTTCATTGTTGGTTTTCCACAAGAAACCGATGAGGAGTTTGAAGACACCATACAGCTAATCGAAAAAATAGGCTTCGACTTTTCATTTAGCTTTATTTTTAGTGCTCGTCCAGGAACGCCAGCGGCAGAAATGCCAGATGATATTGATATGGATGTTAAAAAGCAACGTCTTGAGCGACTACAGAATATTATTACCCAGCAAACGGCAGATATTTCGAAAAGCATGGTTGGCACTGTTCAACGGCTTTTGGTGGAAGGTGAGTCAAAGAAGAATTCTTTACAAATGACCGGGCGTACAGAGAATAATCGCGTTGTAAACTTTGCTGGCCATACTCGGCTAAAAGGGCAATTTGTTGATGTGTTAATTACAGAAGCCTTGCCATACTCTCTAAGGGGACGGGTAGTGACAGCAGCAGATAGGGAGGCTAGTCAGTCTCTTCAAGAAAGGCGTACAGCTTCATAAATTGAGTAGCAAACTTAAAACCACTGATGTGATCTTAACGCCAGCCAACAATAAACGTTTGGCCAGTTTGTGCGGCCAATTTAATGAGCATATCACACAGTTAGAACGGCGTTTAGATGTTGATGTAAAACATCGAGGGCATCATTTTAGCGTGACCGGTTTGGAGATTGGGGTTGGAGTAGCGATTACGGCGTTAAAAGCGCTGTATAAAAGTACCGAAAGCGATCAATTAACACCTGAAAAGGTACATTTATTAATGCAGGAAACAAAGATGTCTGTAGAGCAACCGGTGGATCTAGATGACACCGCCGTTATCCATACTAGAAAAAAAGTAATTAAGCCACGTGGCGGTAACCAACAGTCTTACGTTAAAAGTATTCCAAAAAATGATATTGTTTTTGGCATTGGGCCGGCAGGGACGGGTAAAACATATTTGGCTGTAGCCTGTGCAGTAGAAGCCTTAGAAGCAGAGAAAGTATCACGAATTATTCTAGCTCGCCCAGCGGTAGAGGCGGGTGAACGACTGGGTTTTTTACCGGGCGATTTAAGTGAAAAAATTAATCCATATTTAAGACCTTTGTACGATGCTTTATATGAGATGTTAGGTGTCGAGCGAGTCGAAAAACTTATTGAACGAAATGTAATAGAGATTGCGCCATTGGCTTTTATGCGAGGCCGAACATTGAGCGAAGCATTTATTATTTTAGATGAGGCGCAAAATACAACGCCAGAACAAATTAAAATGTTTTTAACACGAATTGGTTATGGGTCTACAGTGGTGGTGACGGGTGATATTACTCAGATAGACCTACCAGGGCATACCGAATCGGGTTTGAAATTGGTCATGAAGATTTTAAAGGGCATAGACAGCATTAGTTTTACGCAGTTTAAAAATACAGATGTGGTGAGGCATCCGATCGTACAAAAAATTGTGTCGGCCTATGAAAAGCACGCTAAATCATGAGTGTTGAATTACAAATAGCCAGTGACTGTAGCGAATTGCCTGAGCAACAATCGTTGATTGATTGGGTTAAACTTGGACTCCAACAGCAAAAAGATGCTGAAGTCGTTATAAGATTGGTAGACGAAGATGAGTCAGCTGCTTTAAATGAAGCCTATCGTCAAAAGAAAGGGCCAACGAATGTTTTAAGCTTTCCGTTCGAAAGCCCAAGTGGTTTGCCTGACGGTGCCTTATCGGAAGAAACCCTAGGCGACTTAGTTATTTGTGCACCTGTGGTGTTGCGTGAGGCGGAAGAGCAGGGGAAGCAAGCGGCTGCACACTGGGCGCATATGGTGATCCATGGTTGTTTACACCTTCAAGGTTATGATCACATTAATGACGATGATGCTCAGGTCATGGAATTGTTAGAAATAAAACTTTTGAATAGTATCGGGATTAAGAACCCTTATGAGGGTTGAGCAATAATATGAACCAGACAAAAAATGACACACTTGAAAATCGATCTTGGATAGAACGATTAGGGCAGGCGCTAATGGGCGAGCCAAAAGATCGTGAAGACCTAGTGCAGTTAATGCGTGACGCGGAGAAAAGAGATTTATTAGGGCAGGATGCCTTAGCGATGATTGAAGGTGTTTTGCAAGTCTCAGAGTTACAGGTGCGAGATATTATGATTCCTCGTTCGCAGATAGTTTTTATTCCTCGAGAAGCAGAATTGAAAGATATCTTTCCTCGCGTGACGGAGTCAGCACACTCTCGTTTTCCTGTTCAAGATGAAGAAACCTCACAAGTGGCTGGTATTTTGTTGGCGAAAGATTTATTGAACTATGTTGTTACTAATAAGGATGAAAAGTTTGACGTAAAGGATGTCATGCGCCCCGCGATTTTTGTGCCTGAAAGTAAGCGTTTAAATGTGATGTTGCATGAGTTTCGTGCGAATAGAAATCACATGGCGATTGTGATTGACGAGTATGGTTCAGTTGCGGGTCTTATCACGATTGAAGATGTGCTTGAGCAAATTGTTGGTGAGATTGAAGATGAGCATGATTTTGAAGAAGAAGCGTTTATTCTTCAGCGTAGCGAATATGAATACAACATTAAAGCCTTAACCGAAATTGCCGATTTTAATGAACGTTTTGAAACCGATTATCCAGACGATGTTGATACAGTGGGTGGTATGGTGGTTAAAAGCTTCGGTCATGTGCCTGAACATGGTGAAAAAACACAAATTGATGGCTTTTTATTTGAGGTGTTAAGGGCTGATAATCGTCGTGTTCATTTACTTCGTATGACCATTCTAGATGCGGTTGAGGAAGAATAAAGTCAGGAAAATGCAGGGCGAATAATGCTGATGAATCCTAAGCAGGGCATGCGTGTTATTGCTGCAATTTTTTCTGGTGCCTTACTCCCACTAGCGTTTTCACCTTACGACCTTCCGCTTATGGCGGTGCTGTCTCCCGTTTTATTTCTATTGACCTTACGCCAATTAAGGCCATCAACAGCAGCGTTAATGGGCTATGCCTTTGGTTGGGGGTATTTTGCTCATGGTGTCTATTGGGTTTACTTTAGTATTCACCACTTTGCAAATGCTCCATTGTGGTTAGCCATCATTATCATGTTAGGAATGGTGGCCATTCTTGCGCTTTATATGGCGTTATTTGCATATTTGATGAACCGATTTTTTTACCGGCGCCTTGCGGTTCGGTATTTATTGGCGTTGCCCAGTTTATGGGTTGGGTTAGAAGCGTTACGAGGCATCTTGTTTACTGGGTTTCCATGGTTGTCACTGGGTTTTAGCCAAGTCGATACTTGGCTGTCTGCTTGGGCCCCTATCGTTGGGGTGTTGGGGGTTTCTTGGTTGTTAGTCGTAATGGTTGGGGCGATTTCATACTGCCTTCATAAGTTAGGAAAAAGGCAGATGATGTTTGCTAGTACTTTAATTGTGTCCGTTTGGCTCAGTGGATTTATGCTTAAAAACATCGAATGGACGGAGCCTGCAGGAGCGCCGATTAAAGTAGCCTTATTGCAAGGTAATATCCCACAAGAAATAAAATGGCTGCCGTCATTTAAGCAAAAAAACATCGACATTTATCTGCAAATGACAAGGCAACAGCATGGTGTTGATTTAATTGTTTGGCCTGAAACATCTGTACCTGCTTTTTTGCATCGGGTGGAAAACACGTTGATACCACAACTAAAAAGGGAAGTAGATGAACGTGATATAGATATTGTTCTAGGGCTACCCGTCATGTCTACTAATGGCAGCGATTATTATAATGGCTTATACAGTGTTCGATATTCGAATGATTTTTACCTTAAGCGTCATTTAGTGCCTCTGGGTGAATATATGCCATTGAAGCCCCTATCGACCATTATTTTAAATTTTCTAAAAATACCCATGTCCGATTTTTCAGCCGGAGGTGATCAGCAAACGCTTTTACAAGGGGCGGGTTTTCCGTTTGCATCGTCTATTTGTTACGAAGATGCTTTTCAGCAAACATCCATTGATGGGCTTCCTGAGGCAGCGTATTTAGTGAACGTGAGTAACGATACCTGGTTTGGCGACACGATTGCACCGTACCAACATTTTCAGATGGCTCGGATGCGTTCGTTGGAAAGTGGGCGCTTTTTATTAAGGTCTACCAATACGGGTATTACGGCAATTATTGACCCTGCGGGGCAAGTTATTAAACAAGCGCCGATGTTTAGACGCACTGCATTAACTGGGGAGATAACGCCGTTAAAGGGCGCTACCCCTTTTGTCCAAGGTGGTTGGTGGGGCTTTTTAGGTTTTGTTGTGGTGATGGTACTGGTGAGTTTTTTAAAAAGGGACCGTATAAAAAATCGCCCCGCCTACAGTGCTTAACAGACTAAAGGCGGCCAGATGAACATGACGCTCTTATGCTGGTTTGCTGAAGGCGAATCAGATTTAACTCTAGGGTAGTTCGAAAATCAGCTCTCTAACTGCCTAGAGTCCAAAAATTTGTCGTAATGAATATTATCTAAACTGATATTAGCCTCTTCAAGCTTTACCAGTGTTGCATCAATCATTCCTGGCGGGCCACATAGGTAGGCGTGACTATCAGACACCGAAAAACCGATAGTTTCATCGTCAATAAAGTCGGTGACCAGACCACGTTTTCCAGTCCAGTCTGAATCTTCAGGCTCCTCGGACAGCACGGGTACAAATTTAAAAGAGTTGGACCACTTTTCTGTTAGTTTTTTCATATCATCAAGACAATAGAGATCGCGTTGAGCACGGGCACCAAATAAATAGGTAACGGGTCTATTAATGTTATTTTTTAAGGCATCTTCTAAAATAGATTTTAGTGGTGCCATGCCGCTACCACCTGCGATGGCGAGAATTGGCGCATCTGAAGTTCTTAACCAAAACGCACCGCTAGGGCCGTGCAGTTCAAAGGCTTCGCCTTTTCGGTCTTTTTCAAACAGCCATTGGGTGTAGTCGCCACCGGGCACATTTCTAACATGAAAACTTAGCGTTTTTTGGCCATTAGCAGCCGGCGCATTGGCGAAAGAGTAACTGCGGTGGCGAGAAAACCCCTCAAGTCCTATATCGGCAAATTGCCCTGCGGTGAATGAAATTGCTTGGTCTAATTCCACCGTCACTTCCATAATGTCATGTGTATGCATGTGGGTGTCAGTAATGGTTCCCTTATAGGTTTTTACTGAGTGTTTGGGTTGGTTAGCGTCGGCTTCAAGCTCAATGATAACATCGGTCTTCAATAAGCTTTGGCAGGCAAGAATGTAGCCTTCATCAAGTTCTGGTTCTGATAAGGTGTATGAAAAATCCATGATGGCTTTAACCTCACCATCGAGTAATTTGCAGCGACAATTTCCACAGGTGCCCACCGTGCAGTGAAACGGAAAATTAACCCCTTCATTGAGCGCAGTCTGTAACAAAGTGTTGTTTTTTGGAACTTCAAATGATTTGCCAGATGGCTGAATAGTTGCCTTTAAAGGGGTTTTTTTTGCCCCACCAAATAAGCCAAATAGTTTTTTCATTGTGACCTTACGTTTGCTGTGTTGATTTTAAAAAGTGTTAAATGTAGGTAATTTATAACCGCCGTAGAGTGTAAACCTAACGTTAGGGGAGAATCCAATTATTTTTTCTTTAATTCCTGATAAAGGCTTTTAAACTCCTCGGTGATTTTATGGTTTGGCGCATATTGGATCATGGGTTGGCTTGCGCTATGGGATTCTCGTATTTTTACAGAAGGGGAGATCATGCTTTTGAAAAGCTTTAAATTGTCGTCAATAAGTTCTTCTAGTAGCTGGGTCGGTAGTTTTGCGCGTTTTTGGAACTGGTTGACAACAATACCCTCAATCGCCAAGTTTGGGTTATGGTCAGCTTTAACTTCGGCGACAGTATCGAGTAAGGAATACAAGGCTTGTTTTGAAAAAACATCGCAATCGAAGGGAATGATGCAGCTATTTGCGGCGATTAGTGCCGAACGGGTGTAGAAGTTGAGCGCTGGTGGCGTGTCGATAAAAATATTATCAAACTCTCCCATGGTGTCTAACGCTTCTTTCAATTTATATATTTTGTAACGAGATTCAAGCTTTGCGTGTAGATTGTCCATGTCTGGGTGTGATGGCATGACATATAAATTTGGCATACCAGTTTCATAGATAAAATCGCTGAAATCTTTTGGAAATAGGCTTACGTTAAGGGTGTTGGTATAAAAATCTGCCAATGTGGATTCAAGCGTATTTGATTGCTGGCCGAGTAAATAGTGAGTTGAGTTGCCTTGTGTATCAAGGTCGATGACCAAGGTTTTTTTACCTTTCGACGCACTAATTGCGGCTAAATTGCAGGTAATAGTAGATTTGCCAACACCACCTTTTTTATTAAAAATAACACGGTTCATTTTTTAACCACCTTCTTTTTGCGACGTTTAAATTCAGTTTTATGGCAGGTTGGACATGGGGGAATATGTCCGGTTTTTTTAAAGTTCAGTGTCTGTTTACATTGGGTGCACTCAAGAGTGCCAGGGCCTGTAAGCTCTCCTGAATGGTAAAGCGTTCCCTTTATGGTATCTAAGTTTAAGTTCTCCCACTCTAATTTTGCTTTATCGACGACCGAATGGGTCCAGTCACCGATTTTACCCTCTATCAAATTTGACTCAAAAGATAGCCAGTCAGAGAACTCCTTTTTTGTGGTTTGTAGATAGGCTGAGGCGTCTTCTAAGTCCCTTTTTAAATAGTCGGCAACTTTACTTGCTTCCTCTTTTGTCAGTTCGCCTAGTTCAACGGCTTTTTCTTGTGCATGTTTTAGGTTTTCACTAAGAGTTGGAATAGCAATTTTTTCAGCCCGTTCAACGGTGTCATGGAGGCGTTGCATCATCTTATCGTAGGCTTGAAGTAACTTATCTTGTATTGAGTTATTCATAAGATCTCCCTGTATGAAGGTCTAGTCTTCTCAATTCAACTTCAGACCCATTGGGTTTAAAGTTTATACAAACAGAAGATGTAACCTTCTATTTAATTCAACTTTAGATTTATAGGTAGCTAAGGTATTCTACCCACCTTATTAAATAGTGTGTCCGACGGTAAAAAAATGCAAGAAGAATATCAACCTTCTCTTATTGAAAAGAGTGTTCAAGAAAAATGGCAATTAACGGGTGCTTTTGAAGTAACCGAGGACACAACAAAGGAAAAATACTATTGTTTGTCTATGTTTCCGTATCCGAGTGGGCGGTTACATATGGGACATGTTCGTAATTACACCATTGGTGATGTAGTTAGCCGTTACCAGCGGATGAAAGGTAAAAATGTGATGCAACCGATGGGTTGGGATGCCTTTGGGTTGCCGGCGGAAAATGCAGCGATGAAACATGGAGTGCACCCTGGTGGCTGGACCTCAGATAATATTGATTATATGCGCACCCAACTTAAACAATTGGGTTTTGGTTATGATTGGAAGCGTGAAGTGGCCACTTGTAATGATGATTACTATCGTTGGGAACAGTGGTTCTTTACGCGCTTACTTGAAAAAGACTTGGTGTATAAAAAAACAGCACCGCTTAACTGGTGTCCAGATTGTAATACGGTGTTAGCAAATGAACAGGTGATTGATGGTTGCTGTTGGCGTTGTGATAACGAGGTTGAAAAACGCGAAATTTCACAATGGTTTATGCGAATTACAAACTATGCTGACGAATTATTGAGCTCGTTGAAAGAGTTGGAAGGCTGGCCTGAGCAGGTTCGCACTATGCAGCAAAACTGGATTGGTCGTTCAGAAGGTGTTGAGCTGTCGTTTGATATTGAAGGCAGTGATAGTACCTTACCTGTTTATACGACACGACCAGATACTTTAATGGGTGTTACCTATGTTGCGGTTGCGGCAGAGCACCCTCTGGCTCTCCAAGCGGCAGAAAATAATACCGATATTGCTGAATTTTTAGATCAATGTAAAACCATGGAAACATCGGAAGCTGCGATGGAGACAATGGAGAAAAAGGGCATTGATTCGGGGCTTAAGGCGATTCATCCATTAACGGGTGAGACGGTACCTATTTGGATCGCAAATTTTGTATTAATGCATTATGGAACCGGAGCAGTGATGTCAGTGCCTGCTCATGATCAGCGTGATTTCGAGTTTGCGAACAAGTATGGCTTAGCAATCAAGCAAGTTATAGCTACCGATAACCCTGATGATATTGATCTTACAAAGCAAGCGTATACGGGCAAAGGAACGTTACTTAATTCAGCGGAATTTGATGGTTTAGATTTTCAGCAGGCCTTCGATGCAATTGCTGAATCATTAAGTGCCAAGGGTAAGGGCAAAAAAACGGTTAACTTTCGTTTGCGTGATTGGGGTATTTCACGTCAACGTTATTGGGGAACACCTGTGCCGGTTATTTATTGTGATGACTGCGGTACTGTGCCAGTGCCCGATGAGCAGTTACCGGTTATTTTGCCTAAGGATGTGTCCTTGGAAGGGGTTGGGTCGCCCTTAGCAAGGCACGAAGAATTTATTAATACAAGCTGTCCAACGTGTGGTCAGCAAGCTAAAAGAGAAACCGATACGTTTGATACGTTCATGGAGTCTTCATGGTATTTTGCACGTTATTGTTGTGCAGATAATGATCAAGCGATGTTAGATGAACGAGCTAACTATTGGCTGCCGGTTGATCAATATATCGGTGGTATTGAACACGCTATTTTGCATCTCCTGTATTCGCGGTTTTATACAAAATTATTGCGTGACCTTGGCTTGGTGTCTTGCGATGAGCCGTTTAAGAACTTGTTAACGCAAGGGATGGTGCTTAAAGATGGCACGAAAATGTCAAAATCGAAAGGCAATACGGTTGATCCGCAAGGTTTAATTGAAAAGTACGGTGCCGATACGGTGCGCCTATTCACTATGTTTGCTGCGCCTCCAGAGCAATCATTAGAATGGTCTGACAGCGCAGTCGAAGGCTCATTTCGATTTATTCGTCGCTTATGGCGTCAAGTCAAAGAGCATGTCGATGGCGGCTTAATCAGCGGATATACAGTTGATCAATTAAGCAGTGAAGATAAGGCGCTTCGTCGACAGGTCCATGAAACCTTAAATAAGGTCAATGATGATTATGGTCGCCGTTTAACGTTCAATACAGCCATTGCGGCTAATATGGAATTGTTAAATTCAGTGTCTAAATTTAAAGCCGAAACGGATGCTTCTCGAGCCTTGTTACAAGAAGCGTTAGAAAGCATTGTGTTGATGTTGTCGCCGATTATTCCTCATGTTTGTGATCAGATGTGGCAAGCTTTGGGCCATCAAGATCCACTGATCGACGTAACGTGGCCAGAATTTGATGAGACGGCGTTGGTGTTGGAGGAAGTGCAAATGGTGGTGCAAGTAAATGGCAAATTAAGAGCTAAGCTGATGGTGGCGGCCGATGCATCTAAAGAAAGCATAGAAAAGTTAGCGTTATCAGAGGACAATGTTAATAAATTTATTGACGGAAAACCTGTTCGAAAGGTTATTATTGTGCCGAAGAGACTGGTTAATATTGTTATTTAGCGGACTAAAATATGATGAACACTCGAACACACTTTTTTGTGATACTGCGTTTAATGACAATACTTTGCCTGTTGTCAGTTTCATTAACGGCGTGCGGTTTTAAATTACGAGGAGCTTTCGAGCTACCTGCTGAACTTCAGAAAATTTATGTGGCTGGCCCTCAGCACACTGACTTAGTAAGAGATTTGAAAGAGCTGCTTGGGTACTCCGCAGAAGTGGTAAGCCAGCGTTCAGATGCCGATGCGATATTAACGATTAAAAAAGAAGAGTCAGAAAATAGAACTTTGAGTGTGGACTCAAGAGGTAAAGTTCGTGAGTCAGAAATGCAGTACTCCGTCATTTATAGTTTGGTGATGGCGAATGGTCAGGTGCTTTTAGATGACCAAGCGCTATTATTAGTGCGTGATTTCATCAACGATGAAAATGACATTATAGGTCGAACCAATGAGTCAGCGGTTATTGCGCGTGATTTAAAACGAGATGCGGCCCAACAAATTTTAAGGCATATACAAGCAGTAAAAGTAGACGCGGTGGTTCATTAACTCAATTAGCTGGCCTGTGTTGAGCCAGAGCCTATGCAGTTAGACGTTAATCAATTATCTTCTTCGCTGAATAAAAAACTAGCACCGGTGTATTTAGTGTCGGGTGCTGAGCCATTACAGCAAGGTGAGGCTGTTGACTTAATTCGTCAGCAGGCCAGAAACGCGGGGTTTGTGAACCGTCAGGTGTTGCATGTTGAGGGGCAGTTTGACTGGAACCAGCTTTATGCCGCTAGTTTGAACCAGTCATTATTTGCCGAAAAGAACCTAATTGAATTAAATTTACCAACGGCTAAACCGGGGCGAGAAGGATCACAAGCGATTGAAAAAATGCTAGATGATTTGTCTGCCGACAATCTACTGATTATTGTCGCTGGCAAGTTAGATGGTTCTGCAAAAAAGTCAAAATGGTTTAAATCGATAGATCAACATGGGGTAGTGGTGCAAGTGTGGCCTCTGGTTGATGATAAATTGTTGAGATGGTTGGACCATCGTCTGAAGCGAAAAGGCTTAAAGGCAAGCGCCCAAGGTGTTAAATTGCTAGCAGACAGTGTTGAGGGGAATTTGCTGGCTGCTGATCAAGAAATTGAAAAACTTCACACATTATTTGGCCCAGTAGAATTATCAATAGAAGATATCTCAAATACGGTGGCAGATAATGCACGGTATGATGTTTTCAAGCTGACCGATAGCTTGCTGTTGGGTGACGCGGCAAGAGCACTTCAAATATTAAAAGGCTTGTTAGGGGAAAAGCTGGCGGCACCTGTCGTTTTATGGGCTTTAATGCGCGAATTACGGATTCTTGCCAGCTTAAGCTTTGAAGAAAAAACAATGGGTCGACGTGACGCAACGTTTAAAAAGCACCGGATTTGGGACAGTAAAAAAAACACTTATATGAAGGCTCTATCTAGAGGAGGGCTTGGTCAGTGGCAAGCGATGATTCAGGCTTGCGCAAAGGCCGAACGGGTGACAAAAGGTGTTGAGACAGGGGATGAATGGCTGATGATTGAGCAAATTTGTTTAGCGTTTTGTGAGCCGAAACGTTTCAATAACCAACCGTAGTATAATTAATGTCAAAAATAATGATTTTTATAGGAAAAAAATGAGCGAACTAAAAGACTATATGTATAGCGTGGGTGAGCGGGCAAAACGTGCTGCCCGTGTTATTGCTAATGCAGATACTGGCGTTAAAAATCAAGCTCTGGCGTTTATAGCTGATGAAATAGAACATCAACAAAGTGTTATTTTACAGGCCAATGCGCTAGATGTAAAAGCTGGCCAGGACAGTGGCCTTGATGCTGCTTTATTAGATCGTTTAGCGTTGAATGAAGAACGTGTACAGGCCATCTCAGAAGGCTTAAGGCAGATAATCGCCTTACCTGATCCTGCGGGAGAAATCAGTCAAATTAACTCACGACCTTCGGGAATAAAAGTTGGTCAAATGCGTGTCCCGTTAGGTGTGATCGGTATTATTTATGAGTCACGTCCAAATGTAACTGCCGATGCGGCTGCGTTATGCCTGAAGTCAGGTAACGCAAGTATTTTACGTGGCGGCTCGGAAGCAAAACACTCAAATCAAGCCATTGCAGCTTGTATTACCAAAGGTTTAAATCAAGCAGGCTTACCAAACGAGGTGGTTCAAGTTGTTGAAACAACGGATCGTAATGCAGTTGGTGAGCTAATACGTATGGAAGATTTTGTGGATGTTATTATCCCACGAGGCGGTAAGGGCCTGATTGAACGGGTCACTAAAGAAGCACGGGTGCCAGTGATCAAGCATTTGCATGGAGTATGTCATGTCTATATTGACGATTTGGCGGATAAAGAAATGGCGAAATCGATTGCGTTCAATGCAAAAACACAGCGTTATGGTACCTGTAATACAATGGAAACTTTATTGCTGGCCGAAGGTATTGCAAAAGATATCTTGCCTGAATTAGCGAAACTCTACACTGATAAGGGAGTGGAGTTACGTGGCTGTGAAAGAACTTGTCAAATTATACCCAGTTGCGAGAAAGCTGTTGAGGCTGATTGGGACGAAGAGTACCTTGCCCCTATTTTGTCAATTCGGGTTGTTGATGATATGACAGCTGCTATGGATCATATTCATCAGCATGGGTCTGGGCATACCGAGTCAATTGTGACGGCCGATTATTCTAAGGCAATGCAATTTTTACGTGAGGTTGATTCGAGCTCTGTGATGGTCAATGCCTCGACACGGTTTGCGGATGGCTTTGAGTATGGTTTGGGTGGTGAAATAGGTATCAGCACCAACAAGCTGCACGCGCGTGGCCCTGTTGGGCTGATTGGTTTGACGACGCAAAAATATATTGTGTTAGGTGATGGGCATATTCGTCAGTAGTTTTGCTCCATTAATGGGCTTGTTGTTTGCTTGTTTTGAGATGCTGTGAGTGATGGCCAAATTTATTGGAATATATGGCGGGACGTTTGACCCCATTCATTTGGGGCATTTGACAGCGGCAAGCGCAGTGCAAAAAGAGATAGGCTTAGATGAGGTGAGAATGGTTTTATCAGCTAATCCACCGCATCGTATTGCGCCGGTGTTATCAGCGGAACAACGATTCTCTTTATTGAAGTTGGCAGTGAGAGAGTACCCCTCGCTAGTGGCGGATAGTTGCGAAATGGAGCGAAGTGGGCCGAGTTATATGGTAGATACGTTATCGGATTTTCGTCGAAAGTATCCAAATGACTCGCTGGTGTTGGTGTTAGGCATGGAGGCTTTTAATGGTTTGATGTCGTGGCATCGCTGGGAAGAGCTAATAAAATTGACGCATATCGTGGTGACCGATCGTGCTGGGTTTGATAACCAGTTTGAAGCAGCAGTAAAAAGTTATATTACCCCTTTTTTAACAAAGGATAAGTCGCAACTAAAGCAGCAAACACATGGTAAAATTTACTGTCAGTCAGTGAAGCCTCTCGATATTTCGGCAACACAGATTAGACAACGCATTAAAGATAAAAAAACTGTAAAAGAAATGCTGACGAGTCAGTGTTTAGATGTGATTAACAAAAACAGTTTTTATAGATAACTCAATAATTAGAAAATAAGGTATAGAAAATATGGCTCAGCAGTTATTAACAAAAGTCACCGAAGCGCTGGATGATAAAAAAGGTCAGCACATTGAAGTGATTGATGTGAGCGGTAAGTGCTCTTTTGCTGATCATATAGTGATTGTGACAGGCTCATCAAATAGACATGTAAAGTCTCTTGCAATGGAAGTATCGATGGTTTCTAAAAAGCACGGATTAATACCCCTCGGTGTTGAAGGAATGGATGCGGGTGAATGGGTGCTAATAGACTTGGGTGATACGATTGTTCATGTTATGCAGCCGAATATTCGTGAGTTCTACCAACTTGAAAAGCTTTGGACGGTCGAGACAGATACTTAAAGATTGATTTAAGTTCATTGTTTGTTCATTTAAGTGAGTTAAGATAAGGAACAAAACAAAGAAATGGCAATGATTTTAAATGCTCGATTTTATGAATCAATGATTTTTAACCATACGTATTAATAGGGAGATTTTGGATGAATAGTAAAACCTTAGTAACAGGCATTGCAGCTGGTTTAATGTTTACATTAGCCGGTTGTACGACAGTAAACCCATATACACAAGAACAACAAACCAGTAAAGCGGCGATGGGTGCAGGAGCGGGTGCTGTAACAGGCGCTATAATAGGCGCAATGAAAGGGGACCGAAAAACGGCATTGAAAGGTGCAGTCTTGGGTGCGGCAGCAGGCGGTGGTGTTGGTTACTATATGGATGTGCAAGAGGCGAAATTACGTCAACGTCTAAGTGGAACAGGGGTAAGCGTTAGCCGTGTTGGAAACAACCTTATATTGAATATGCCCGGCAATGTTACGTTTACAACTGGTAACTCAAGTATTAATGCAGGCTTCTATCAAGTGCTGGACTCAGTGGCGATTATTCTTAAAGAATATTCAGATACGACCATTACGGTCATTGGCCATACAGATAGTGTAGGTGATGAAGCGTATAACCAAGGTTTATCTGAACAGCGCGCACAAAGTGTAGCGAGCTACCTACGCTCACAAGGTGTGGTTGGCCAACGGTTTAATGTAATGGGCTATGGTGAGCAAAGTCCGATTGCAAGTAACTCTACAAAAGAAGGGCGAGCACAAAACAGGCGAGTGGAAATAACATTAACACCATTAAATGTTAGGTAGCACTGCGTTAGCTTACAGCGTATTTTAAGGAGCTTGTTACGATAAGGGCTCAAAAGAAAGTATAAAGGCGGCTCAGTTGAGCCGCCTTTTTCATAAATCATAGGTCGTATATGAAGCTGAAAATTTTAGCAGTAGGGCAAAAAATGCCCAGCTGGGTGAGTCATGGCTATCAGGAATACGCAAAGCGAATGCCTCGTGAATGCTCACTTGAAATGATTGAAATTCCCCCTGCAAAAAGGACTAAGCAAAGTAATGTGTCGAAAGTGGTGGAGCTGGAGGGGAAAAAGATTTTATCCATGATTAAAGATGTTGATTATGTCGTGGCCCTTGAGGTGAAAGGAAAGCAGTGGTCAACAGAAGAGCTTGCAAATAAGTTATCGGCTTGGCAAGGTGTTCAACCGTCAATAATTTTTATCATCGGTGGTGCAGACGGTCTTTCCGCCGAGTGCTTAAAAAGAGCCAATGAACAATGGTGCTTATCCGCCTTGACGTTTCCTCATCCTCTTGTGCGTGTTGTTCTTGCTGAACAATTATATAGAGGCTGGAGCCTGATGAATAACCATCCCTACCATAGAGAATGAAGCGATTAATATTAGCATCGGCATCACCAAGGCGGGCTGAATTGCTGCGTCAGTTGGGTGTTGAGTTTAATGTAAAACCTGTCGATATAGATGAAACTCCGTTAAAGGGTGAGTTGCCATATGATTATGTTCAGCGTTTGGCAATAGAGAAAGCCAAAGCAGCAAAGGTTTTTTATCCGGAACAAGAGGTGTTGGTGCTAGGGTCTGATACGACCGTTGTTATCGAGGGGGAGATTTTAGGTAAACCAGATAGCAAAGAACATGCCTTGGCAATGTTAAGGAAACTGTCAGGTAAGCGACACACAGTGTTAACATCGGTGGCCGTTATGGGGCAACAAAATGCGTATGTAGTTAGTGAAAGCACGGTGACATTTTCAACTCTCTCAGATCATCAGCTTGAATGGTATTGGTTAACAGGGGAGCCAAAAGATAAAGCCGGCGCCTATGCAATACAAGGTAAAGGCGCTGTTTTTATTACCGAATTGAATGGCAGTTTTTCAGGTGTTATGGGGCTTCCTATCTATGAAACAGCTCAGTTACTTAAACAACATGGACTTGATGTAAGCCAAGCTAAAACTGTTTAATTTTTTCAACTGGAATGATAGGGGCAAAACGTGATGCTATTGTTGAATGGCTCCATGACAGGCGCTTATAGAGGGTCGTTATTAGGCATAACACAAAAGCCTTAGTCAGCCTCAGGTTTATCGGCAACTTTTCCGTCCCATACCGGTAAAACTATTAATGTTTGTGCGGGACTAGTTTTTACATTTTTTATTTGCAAGTTGGTTATCTGTTTTTATCAGCAAATTGATAAATGCAGCGGTGTAATAAGCGTAAAATCAACGCAGTAAAAAAGGCTTTTCATAGTAAAGTGGTCAATACCCTAACTATATTCATCAATACTAAATAACCAATGGTTTAGAAAAAATGAGCGATGAAATTCTGATAAATATCACGCCGCCTGAGACACGGGTGGCGGTGCTTGAAAATGGTGTCTTGCAAGAACTGATTATTGAGCGCCAGCGTAAACGAGATGTTGTTGGGAATTTATATCGTGGTGAAATATGTCGTGTTATGCCAGGTATTCAAGCGGCTTTTGTGGAAATTGGTATCGGCCGGGCTGGTTTTTTACATGCATCTGACGTGTTGGTGGCGGGGGAAACTCCCTCGGAAGACAAAGGCATCGAGCATTTTTTGCAGCAAGGTCAAAAAGTTGTCGTACAAGTTTTGAAAGCCCCCATTGGTACAAAAGGCCCGCGTTTAACGATGAGTATTTCAATTCCATCTCGTTACCAAGTTTTTTTGCCTTATTCTGAAAAATTAGCGCTGTCCCAACAATTAGAAGACGAAGCCGAGCGAGAACGGTTGCTAGCGTGTATGGAGATTTTTAAAGAGCAAGGTTACTCAGGTGGTTATATCGCAAGAACTGCGTCAGAAGGGGTTAGTGAAGAGAGCATTCGCGCTGATATGCTGTTTCTTAACAAACTTTGGGAAGTGATCAGTCTTCAAGTAAAAGAAGTGCCTATTGGGCTTATTTATGAAGATTTACCTTTGGCTTTGAGGATATTACGGGATTGGTATCAAACATCAGTCACTAAAATTGTTATAGATTCGAAGAGTAACTTTGATCGAATGCTGGATTTTTCAATCAAGTTTATGCCGGAAGTAGAACACTTATTAGAATTGTATAAAGGCCATCGGCCCTTATTCGATATGTACAGCATTGAAAGTGACATAAAGGCAGCATTGGAAAGAAAAGTGCCGTTAAAGTCAGGTGGGCATTTGATACTTGACCAAACAGAAGCAATGACAACGGTTGATGTTAATACTGGCAGTTATTTAGGACGAGGTAATCAAGAGCAAACTATTTTTAAAACTAATATGGAAGCGGCTCAAGTTACTGCACACCAGTTACGGCTGAGAAACTTGGGTGGCATTATCATCATCGATTTCATTGATATGCATAACGAAGAGCATAAAGCGGCGGTGTTGAATGCCTTAGAAAAAGCAATGATTAAGGATCATGCAAAATATACAATTAGTAATGTTTCCGAGTTAGGTTTGGTCGAAATGACACGTAAGCGGACGCGGGAAAGTTTGGAGCAAGTGTTGTGTGAACCTTGTGCTACGTGTTCAGGCACGGGGATGGTGCGAACACCAGAAACGACGTGTTATGAGATTTTTCGTGAAATTATACGAGATGCTCGGCAATACGAAGCAAAGGAGCTATTGGTGTTGGCGTCAAATGAAGTTGTCGACATGATGCTCGATGAAGAATCAACAACATTGGCAGACTTAGAATCTTTTGTTGGTATACGCATTCGTTTTAGAGCAGAAAATGAATATACCCAAGAACAATATGATGTGGTGCTAGTATAAAACTAGAGTATTAATAGTGAGTAAAGTACGTTTATTTGGACATTCCTTATTATGGTTTTTTACCGTAAGTCTTGGTGTGCTTGCGGTATTGCTAATGACGGCACGATTTTTTTTAACAGAGGTGCCCGAGTACAAACATGATTTAGAAGTGTACTTGTCTGAAGAAATAGGTGCTGAGGTTGGTATTACCAGCTTGTCGGCGAGAATGTCTGGTTTCAATCCACAGTTAAGTCTAAGAGGTATAACAATAAATGGGCTAAACAAACAAACAAACGCACTCAAGGTGGGTGAAATTCGCTTATCGTTTAATCCACTTGATTTGGTGACGGGGGAAACCAAGCCAAATAAAATAACCATCGTTAATAGTCATATTAAAATACAGCGGCTTGCTGATGGGCGTTTTTCTCTCGTTGGTTTGACAACTGCAAAAAACACGGATGCTTCATCAGGTGACTTTTCTTGGTTATTAGAGGGTAGACGTTATGAAGTAATGGATAGTCAGATCATATGGCAAGACGATTTACGAGACTTGCCAGACATTACCCTTGAAAAGGCAAATATCATTTTTCAAAACAACGGGCCAGAACATGCACTCAAAGTGACTGCGGCATTGCCAACAGAAAAAGGGGGAACCTTTGTTTTAGCTATTAAAGTTAGAGGGGATGTTTTATCAACAACAAACTGGGATGCTAAAGGCTACTTTAAGGCAGAAGGGATTGATATAGCTGAATACCTGACGCGGTTAAAAGTAGAAACGTTGTCTATTGACCAAGGTGAAGGTGATGTTGAGCTTTGGAGTACGTGGAAAGCCGCTAAATTGTCAAAGGTTAAAGGCAATGCCTTGGTACGAAGAGCCAGCCTTAGGCAGGGCGATAATGAAATTAATGTGTCTGACTTTAGTAGTCATTTTGCTTGGGAAACCATTTTGAATGGTTGGACATTAAAAGCCCAAGATGTAGTGTTTAAAACACAGAACAGCATGCAGAAGGAAAGCCAATTTAATGTGCAATATCGCTCGGATAATGCGGATAATTATTCCTTTGATGTAACAGCAAATGGGCTTAATTTAAAGGCCATTACCAGTATTTTTCAGTCTGTTAGTGTGACAGACGATTCTGTCTTACCTATTCTTAAAGAGGTTAAACCAACGGGTTTATTAAATCATGCAAGTGTTTCTATTCAACGCCGAGACACACAGCTTAGCTGGGCTACTTGCGGCGAGCTGCAAGGCTTGACGAGCGAGGCGTATGAAGTATTTCCAAGTATTAATAATTTTTCTGGAACAGGCTGTGCAACGCAAGATAAAGGTTGGTTACAGCTTGATGTGGATAACGGCTCGATACACTTTACGCCGCTGTTTAGAGAACCGATAACGGTTGATCAGCTAAATGGTCAATTAACGTGGCATAAAGACGCGTATGGCTGGTCAATAAAGTCTGATCATATCACGATGAATTCACCGCATATTGCGACACAAACACGGGTGAACGTTACGTTACCTGATGGCGATGAAAAACCTTCGATCGACTTGCAAACAAATTTTGGTGCAGCGGATAGCCGCTATACAGCGCTTTATTTACCGGTTGGTATCATGGGCAAACAGGTTGTTAATTGGTTAGATGCAGCTTTTATAGAAGGTGGGGTTCAAGGAGGTGGTTTATTACTTAGCGGTCCATTATCAAGTTTCCCATATCGTCAAAATGAAGGTGTTTTTCAAGTGCTATTTAGCGCACAAAATCTCCGCTTACATTATGCAGATAAGTGGCCAGATGCGTTAGGCGTGTCAGCAGATATTGAATTTAAAAATGAAGGGATGAAGATTAATGGGCATGAAGGCTTAATAGCGGGTAATGAAATTGATCATGTTCTTGTTAATATCGCAGATTTTAAAACAGATAAATACTTACACCTAAGCGGTAAGGTTAAAAATGATATTCAAGGCTTATATACCTTTTTTAAGCAGTCACCGCTTAATGAACAGATGAGTGGCTTATTAGACTACAGCACTGTGTCTGGGTCCTCGGTTTTAGATTTAAACCTTGATATACCGCTTAGGAAAAACCTTAAAACAAAGGTGAAAGCGAAAGCGCAATTAAAAGATAATCGACTAACGGTTCCTGATGTTGGGCTGGTTATTAATGCTATTGAAGGTGAAATTGAATATGACGACCAAGGCATACGTGGGGACTCAATTACTGGGCATTTCTTAGATGAAAAACTTAGTCTAGCGATCAAGACGGAAAAAGATAGTACGGTCATTGAAGGTAATGGCCCGTTAACTATTTCGCGTCTTGCAAAACAGTACCCGTCAGACTTTTGGAGGCATATTAAGGGTACTGGTTTGGCCAAGGTAAAGGTTGAGTTACCGCATAAGGGATTAGCGACTGGAAGGTTATCGACGATCACATTAAGCAGTTCTCTCAAAGGGGTAGGGGTGGACTTACCCGCGCCGATAGGTAAGCAAAAAAATCAAGTAAAGCCCTTTAAGGCGATAGTGCAGCTGGGTCAGTCCTCATTACCAATTAAAGCCTGGTATGGAGACAGCCTTAAAACCTATATACGATTAACCAATAGTCAGGATAAAAAACTGGCCCTAGAAAAAGCAGATATTCATTTTGGTAAAGACGAGTCGAAACTACCGGTAAAGCAGGGAGTTCAGTTATCTGGGGAAATCGAAGTGTTAAATATTACACAGTGGCAGCAAGCTCTTGGTGTTGACACAAGTCGTATATCAGAGCCGCCCATGATCAACCAATTTAACCTCAATATTCGAACGCTAGAATGGCTAGATAGAGTCTTTGATAATGTGCTTGTTAGTGGCACGCATCAGCACTCAACTTGGTCGGGCGAGGTCAACAGCCCAACTGTTATAGGTCGATATAAAGTGCCGGACAAATTTGTTGATGGAAGCACAATAAGTCTAGAGTTAGATACCTTGAAACTACCCTCTAATGAGGGGCAGGTATATAGCGGCAAAATACCGCCAATGAGCCCTACTGATATCCCAAATCTAGATTTGAGTAGTAAAGAGTTTTTTATTGGGCGCTCAAAACTAGGAACGCTGACATTGCAGCTTCGTCAAAAAGATAATGGAGTCGTGATTGAAACATTATCTTTAAAATCAGATCGTGATGACTTTAAAGCGGGCGGCGCGTGGGAAGTTCTGGATGGGCAAAGTATAACGGGTTTAAAAGGAACGCTTAATAGTCAGTCATTAGGTTCTTTGTTAGCGGATATGCACATCACCAAGAAACTGAAAGATGCGCCTGTCGAGTTTTATTTTGATTTGAACTGGTTAGGCGAGCCGCAAGATTTCTCAAAAGATACGCTCAGCGGGTATGCAGAGATAAAATCAGGTCAAGGGCGTTTGTTAGATGTCGAGCCTGGCATTGGGCGGATTTTTGGTTTGTTGAGTCTAAATACACTGCAAAGGCGCTTGCAGCTCGACTTTAGTGATTTGGTACAAAAAGGCTTGAGTTTTGATAAAATAAAAGGGCGCTTTAACTTGCTAAAAGGCGAGGCATCTACAAAGCGTTTTTATTTAGAAAGCCCGTCGGCTCGCTTAGATTTTCAAGGGGATGTTAGTTTAGTTAACGAACAATTAGATCAGTTGATTACGGTGACACCAAAAACAACGGAAAGCTTACCTTTAGCCGGTGCTATCGCTGGTGGTCCTTTGGTCGGCGCAGCGGTATTTATCGCTCAAAAAATTGCTGGCAAAACAGTGAATAAATTGGCCGGCTATCAATATCGTGTTACCGGGCCATGGCGTGACCCGACGATAGAACAAATTAGTCAACCTGGGGGTAAAATATTTGGCATGATGGATAATGTGTTAACGCCTGTTTTTGATGCAACACTTGGCCAGTTACCTCTTTCAGGGCAGAAGGCTAATGAGCCGTAATGCCATGATGAAAAAAGAGTTAACGGTGGCGGCTGTTCAAATGACATCATCTGACCAACTTGCAGATAATTTAACAGCCGTTGAATATTGGGTGAACCAAGCGGTGTCTGAGGGAGCAAAACTGGTTGTGTTGCCGGAAAACTTTGCACTAATGGCCAAGCACTCGGGGCAACTTCTATCGATTGCTGAAACGTTAGGGGAGGGGGCAATCCAGAGTTTTTTAAGTGAACTCTCAAAAAAGACGGCGTGTTGGATAGTGGCGGGTTCTTTACCGATAAGCTCGCCGGTACAAGACAAAGTATATGCGACGTGTTTGGTCTATAACGCTAAGGGTGAGCGACAGGCGTATTATCATAAAATGCACCTATTTGATGTAGACATAGCGGATGGCAAGAAGCGTTATCGTGAATCAGAGACCTTTTTAGCAGGTGATTCCCCAGTGGTAGTTAATACGCCGTTTGGTAAGATGGGGTTGTCTATTTGTTATGATTTACGCTTTCCCGAACTTTACCGTGAACTGTTACGCCAAGGGGCGGAGTTTATGGTCGCACCGTCGGCTTTTACTGAACTCACAGGTCAAGCACATTGGTCATTATTATGTAGGGCTAGGGCCGTTGAGAATTCGTGTTATATGATTGCGGCTAACCAAGGTGGTCAGCATAATAATGGCCGTTCAACCTTCGGACATAGTATGATTGTCGGTCCTTGGGGTGATGTGCTATCGAGCTTAGACATCGACAATGGTATTGCCCTAGCGACATTCAAAAAATCAGAACTAAACAAGGTCAGAACAAGTCTACCAGCGATTCAGCATAGACGACTTTAATAACGAGACATTATGAGCGATTTAATTCAACAAGCAGAAAGTTTGATTCTTAAACCTGTCGGTTTATCAATTAACGATATAGACAATGTGATGGGGTCATTACTGTCGACTAACATTGATCAGGCAGATATTTACTTTCAATCGTCACGCAGTGAGTCGTGGGTTCTTGAAGATGGTATCGTGAAGGATGGCAATTACAATATAGAACAAGGCGTTGGTCTTCGAGCGGTGAGCGGGGAAAAAACAGGTTTTGCCTACAGTGAGGAACTAACACTGCCGAATATGTTAGCCGCCGCGAACAGCGTCAAAGCAATAGCGAGTGGGGGACGTTCGGGTATTTTAAAGGCTACTATGTTCAATGATATGCCTAGCTTGTATGCACCCATTGACCCATTAAATACCATGACTCGTGAAGAGAAAGTGGCTTTATTAAAACGTATTGATCAGCAAACACGTCAACTGGATGCACGTATTGAACAAGTCGTTATTAGTTTGGTGGGTGTTTACGAAGTTGTACTGGTGGCAACGGATGATGGCAGTCTAAGCAGCGATATCCGACCCTTAGTAAGAATGAATGTGTCGGTTATCATAGAAGAAAATGGGCGACGTGAACAAGGTGGTTCGGGTGGTGGCGCGCGACAAGGTTATGAATACTTCTTAGAAGAAGATCGAGCAATGAGTTATGCAAGAGAGGCTGTGCGTTTAGCGCAGGTTAACTTAGAAGCAGTTGAGGCTCCAGCAGGTACCATGACAGTCGTATTAGGGCCTGGTTGGCCGGGGATTCTCCTACACGAAGCAATAGGCCATGGCTTAGAGGGCGATTTTAACCGCAAAGGCAGCTCAGCGTTTAGTGGACGCATTGGTGAAAAGGTGGCCTCGCCATTATGCACTGTGGTGGATGATGGAACGTTGGAAGGTCGGCGTGGTTCACTGTCGGTGGATGATGAAGGTACTAAGACGGCGTGTACAACATTAATTGAAAATGGTGTATTGAAGGGCTATATGCACGATAAAATGAATGCGCGCCTGATGGGGCATGCAGCAACTGGAAACGGCCGACGTGAGTCATATGCACATTTACCAATGCCTAGAATGACAAATACTTATATGTTGCCGGGTAAAAGTGAGCCAGCTGAGATAGTGTCATCGGTAAAAAATGGCTTGTATGCAGTCAATTTTGCAGGGGGGCAGGTGGATATTACCTCGGGTAAGTTTGTGTTTTCAGCCAGCGAAGCCTACTTAATTGAAAACGGAAAAATAACCCAACCTGTCAAAGGCGCAACGTTAATTGGTAATGGCCCAGATGTCTTGAACAAAGTCAGCATGGTGGGGAATGATCTCAAATTAGATCAAGGGGTTGGAACCTGCGGTAAAGAAGGTCAAAGTGTTCCGGTTGGAGTCGGCCAGCCAACACTAAAAATTGATGGCTTGACAGTAGGAGGGACGCATGCCTAAGTCAGTGGATACATCAACTAACAGTGAACAAAAAACGGAGCAATTGAAAAATATTGCAGCCGATATTTTATTAGAAGCAAAAAAACAGGGTGCAGACCAAGTAGAAACGGCTATTAGTGTTGGGCAAGGCCTTTCTGTGAATGCACGCTTGGGGGAAGTTGAAACGATAGAGCATCATCGTGATCAGGGTATTGGTATTACCGTTTATAAGGGCCATAAGAAGGGCTCTGCTAGTTCCACAAAATTGGATTCTGCGGCAATTAAAGAAATGGTGTCTGCAGCGTGTGCAATTGCGAAGTATGCTGAAGAAGATCCATTTTCTGGGCTGCCAGAACAGCAGTATTTGGCAACAACTTTTCCTGACTTATCGTTATATCACCCATGGACTATTAGTGCGGATGAAGCCATTGAAATGGCGGTAAGGTGTGAAGATGCCGCACGTTTTTATGATAAAGACATTAGCAACTCAGAGGGTGCCAGTATTCAAACATTTGAGGGCACCCGAGTGCTAGCCAATAGCCTTGGGTTTAATCATGGTTATCCGGCTAGTCGCCATAGCATGAGCTGCTCAGTTATTGGTGAACGTGATGGAACTATGCAGCGCGATTATTGGTACACCGTTGCTCGTCAGGCTAGTGCAATGGATGATGCTAAAAAAGTAGGTGAAATGGCGTCTAAAAGAACCATAAACCGTCTTGGAGCTAAAGCCATTAGCACTAGAAAAAGCCCTATTATGTTTGCTGCTGAAGTCAGCGGTGGCCTGATCGGCCATTTTATATCAGCCATTAGAGGTGGAAATTTATATCGCAAATCATCATTTCTTTTGGACAGTTTAGGTCAGCAAGTTTTTCCTTCATTTATTGATATTTATGAGCAGCCTTTGTTAGCTCAAGCAATGGGTAGTGCAACGTATGATTCTGAAGGTGTGGCCACATCGGCAAGGAACATTGTTAAAGCAGGCGTAGTCGAAGGTTATGTTTTAAGTAGTTACTCAGCGCGTAAGCTTGGGATGAAAACCACGGCTAATGCTGGTGGCGTACATAATTTGACCGTTAAGTCCGGTGAGCTGGATTTTAATGGCATGCTTAAAGAAATGAATACAGGCTTGCTAGTGACTGAATTGATAGGTCAGGGAGTGAATACAATGACCGGTGACTACTCCAGAGGAGCCGCAGGTTTTTGGGTTGAAAATGGGGTCATCCAGTTCCCAGTAGAAGAAGTGACGATAGCGGGTAATTTAAAAGATATTTATCAATCTATTGTTGCTGTGGGTAATGATGTAGACCTTAGAGGGAATACGCGGACAGGGTCTATTTTAGTTAGTGAAATGACCATTGCTGGTTCGTAAGTCAGCGTTTGGACTTATTTAAATTAGAAAAACGGTTGCGAGGCCCAAGAAAGAAAAGAAGCCGATAACGTCGGTGACCGTCGTCAGAATAACGCCCCCAGCAATAGCTGGGTCTATATTCATTTTCTTTAGCGTTAACGGAATGGTGGCGCCGGCCAGTGCAGCAACGATTAAGTTAATAACCAAAGCGACACCAATCAAAAGGCCGAGGGATTGGCTTTGAAACCAAAACCCAGTTATTGCGGCGACAACGCAAGCCCATAGAATACCATTTAAGCTACCGACGGCTAATTCTTTCCATAATAGCCAACGAGCATTGGTAGTGCCAATTTGATTCAGTGCAATGCCTCGTATTACCAGCATTAATGTTTGGCTACCGGCAATTCCACCCATACTGGCAACAATTGGCATAAGAACCGCAAGGGCAACAACCTGTTCAATGGTTGCTGCAAATATACCGATAACCCAAGCAGCTAGAAAAGCGGTGAATAAATTAATTCCTAGCCAAACTGCACGACGTTTAGCGCTCCTTGTGACAGGTGCAAACATGTCATCATCTTCATCTAGACCGGCTAAGCTTAACAAGGAGCGATCGGCTTCATCACGAATAACATCAACAACATCATCAACGGTAATGCGCCCAAGTAATCGATTGTCCTCATCAACAACAGGCGCTGAAACGAGGTTGTAATCTTCGAAGAATAGGGCCACCTCATTAGCAGATAAGGTAGGCAGTAAGGCTTTTTGGTCAGTGATCATGGTGTTGCTCACCGACGCTTTAGAATTGGTTGTCAGCAAGTCTGAGATGTTCAAAATACCTAAATAACGATCATCTCTATCGACAACAAATAATTTGTCAGTATTCGCCGGTAACTCACTGCGTTGTCTTAGGTACCTTAAAACCACACCAAGATCCACATTTGGGCGAATAGTGACCATGTCAGGGTTCATTAACCCCCCCGCGCTATCCTCATCATAAGACATGACAGACTGTAGTCGTCGTCGGTCTTGGTTTGACATGGCACGGACAACCTGATGCAAAACAACCTTCGGAAGGTCTTCAAAAATATCAGCCAGATCATCAGTATCTAGTGAGCCGACAGCTGCAACTAAGTCGTCTTCATCGGTATGTTCGATAAGCCCTAGGCGTACTTCATCATTTACTTCAACTAAAATGTCACCGGCTAGTTCAGGGTTGGTAAGCTCCCAGACAATACGTCGGTTTTGTAGTGGTAGTGATTCGAGAAGGTTAGCTATTTCAGCAGGATGAAGTTCGTTTAGTTGGGCTTCAATTTTTGATAAAGCACCGCTGTCGAGGTTACCGGCGAGTAAACGTAGGTGCTCATGGGTGTTCTCATGTTGTGGAGAAGCTGACATATCAATAATAAAAATCAGGTACTGTAAACACCTAATATTCTAGCGTAATCATTTGTTGACTGCTTTGTTATTTATGCGAACTGTCAAGGCCGAATAGACTTAGGTTAATTCGCGGTGTCGAGTGATTACGTTAAGTGCTTGAGAAGTAAGGTATTTTGCTAACTTTTCTGTGAGGTAAACAGAGCGGTGTTGTCCACCGGTACAGCCTACAGCAATGGATAAATAATTACGGTTTGTATTGATAAACTCTGGCACCCAGCGAGTCAGGAATTTAGCGGTATCTTGAAGAAAATCTTGAACGAGTTGTTTATCATCTAGAAACTCGATAACAGGTTTGTCTAACCCGGTGAATTCACGCAAACTTGGTTCCCAATATGGGTTAGGGAGGCATCGAGCATCAAATACAAAGTCGACGTCATTGGGTGCCCCGTGTTTGTACCCAAAGGACATGACTTGAAGCGACAAACCTGTGCTGTTATCAAAGCTTACACGTTCACGAATGATTCCGCGTAACTCATGCACATTGCTGTGCGTTGTATCAATTTGGATGCTTGCATGACTTGAGATTAAGCTAAGTCGGTTAAGTTCTAAGTCTAGCGCCTCATCTAACGAGGTATTGCTGTCAGATAAGGGGTGTTTTCGTCGAGTTTCACTAAAACGCTTAATTAAACTGCCTTTACTGGCTCTAAGAAAGATAATGTCATAATCGATATTATTGCTTTTTAGTTGTTCAATAAAACCGCTGAACTGCTCCAAGGACGACGGGTCATTACGTGCATCGATGCCAACAGCGGCTTTGCTAAAGAGAGGTTTTTTTGAATCTGTCAGCAATGTTGCAAAATCTGATAATAAGGCAACAGGTAAATTATCCGTGCAGTAAAAACCGGCGTCTTCCAAGGTATCTAAAGTGACGCTTTTTCCTGATCCGGATAAACCACTAACGATAATAAATTTCATAATAAGTCAGTAAAAAGGCCGACGGTGAAGTCGGCCTTAATTAATTAGCGGTGAGCGTTAGTCTTTTCTTTGTGTTTTATAACTTGTCTATCTAACTTGTCAACCAAGTTGTCGATGGCTGCATACATGTTTTCTTGCGTATCTTCAGCAAAAATTTTTGAGCCGTTTAGCTGAATAGTCGCTTCTGCTTTTTGTTCAAGTTTTTCAACGGATAAAACAACATGTACATCGATAACTTTATCAAAATGACGTTTAATTTTACCAAATTTTGTATTTGTATATTCTCTAATTGCATCGGTAATTTCAACGTGGTGTCCAGATAGATCTAATTGCATATCACTCTCCTGTTTTGGTGGTAAAAAATCAAAGAATTCGCTTCCTTTGACTAGAAGGGGGTATTGAGATGGATTCGCGGTATTTGGCGATCGTTCTTCTCGCAACGTTAATGCCTTTTTCTCCCAGTATAACGGCAATTTTATTGTCGCTAAGAGGCTTTTTAGGGTTTTCGTTACTAACAAGTTCTTTAATAAAGGCTCGAATCGCAGTAGCGGAACACTCTCCACCTGTGTCAGTTGAAACATGGCTTGAAAAGAAATGCTTGAGTTCAAAAATACCGTTGGGTGTATGCATGTATTTGTTTGTCGTAACGCGTGAAATGGTTGATTCATGCATTTCAACGGTTTCAGCGATGTCACGTAATACCATCGGCTTCATGGCGATAGCGCCATGCTCAAGGAATTCATGCTGCCGGTTAACAATTTCTTGTGCGACTAACATCAACGTTTCATTTCTGCTTTGTAGGCTTTTTAAAAACCAACGCGCTTCTTGCAAGTGGTTTTTCATGGCCTGAGTGTCGGTGCTTTTATCGCCGTGTTTAATCAGCGTTTGGTAATAAGGATTAATACGAATATTTGTCGCGATCTCTCCATTGATAGAAACCTGCCAGCGACCTTTTACTTTGTTAACATAAACATCAGGTGTGACGTATTCGGTACTGGTTTCTTCAACACCTGACCCTGGTCGTGGATCGAGCTGCTGAATAAGAGCAATAATCTGCCCTAATGTATCGTCATCAACGCCCATCTGGCGTTTAAGTTTTGTACTATCTTGAGAGCCAAGTGCTGGCATACAGTTGCTGACCAGTTCGATAGCAAGTGACAAAAGAGGCGTATTTTCTGGCAGTTGCTTTAATTGAATGAGCAAACAATCTTGTAAATCAAGTGCTCCAACACCTATGGGGTCGAATGATTGCACTTTATGTAAAACAGCAATAACTTCATCTAGATCTAAATTGTCTAGTTGCTCTGACAGGTATTGGTGAATAAGCTCAGGGCTTGAATTTAGATAACCGTTGTCGTTGATACTGTCGATAATGGTGGTGGCTATGACGCGGTCAGTATCTGAGAAATTGGTTAACTCCATCTGCCACGTCAGGTGATCATGTAAAGTCTGCTTAGCAGAATTGATACTACCAGGGTCAGGGGCGATACTGTCTGAAGCTTGATTAAGTCCGGGTGAGGGGGTTAGGTCGTAAATGTCATCCCATGAAGTGTCGACGGCTAACTCGTCAGGTAGAAGATCCTGTGAACCTTCGCTGGTTTTTTCATCGGCGGGGAGATTTTTCTTGTCTATAGCATCTTGATTAGCAGGAAGCTCTTCGTCCGGAACTTCCAACATCATATTGCCATCTAGGACGGTTTGGATTTCTTGTTGAAGCTCTACTGTCGATAATTGCAGCAAGCGAATAGCCTGTTGCAATTGAGGGGTCATTGTTAAATGCTGACCTATTCGAAGCTGTAATGACTGCTTCATTTATACCGCCTGTTGTACAAAAGAATTAAAAACTTGCTGACATCTCATGTTGTAAGTTTAGCCCATATTTCAACAAAAAGAATGACTTTTAATTGGAAATTACATGCGAAATTCATGCCCTAGATAAACGTCCCGTACCTCGCGGTGTTCTAAGATATCTTCAGCTGATCCTTCGGTGATAACACGACCATTATTTAGGATGTATGCACGATCACAAGTACCTAAGGTTTCCCTAACATTATGGTCGGTAATGAGGACACCGATATCTCGTTCGGTCAAGTGATGGATGATTTTTTGAATATCAATAACAGAGATGGGGTCAACGCCGGCAAAAGGCTCATCTAACAATACAAAACGAGGTTCAGTGGCTAGCGCACGGGCTATTTCTAATCGGCGTCTTTCACCGCCAGAAAGTGCTAAGGCATTTTGAGTACGTAATTGATCGATTGCAAACTCATTTAATAACTCATCAAGAACCAGTTCTTGCTGGCCGGGTGAGAGTGTTTTTCGTGTTTGTAGAACGGCGCGAATATTGTCTTCTACGCTTAATTTTCTAAAAATAGAGGCTTCTTGTGGTAAATAGCCAAGACCCTGACGTGCGCGAACATGCATAGGGCTTTGAGTAATGTTTTCGTCATCAAGAAAGACATCGCCACTGTCAGGTTTAATGAGGCCAACGGTTATGTAAAAAGAGGTTGTTTTGCCTGCACCATTTGGGCCTAATAAACCAACAACTTCACCACTTTTTACGTTAATACTAACGTTATCAACAACTTTTCTATTATTGAATTGTTTGCAGATATTATGTGTTTTTAAGGTGCTCATTATTTTTTTGCAGGCTCTAAGGTTACTTTTACACGTTTAGAGCCTGCTTTTTTATCACCTGCTTTGACGATAGAGCGCTTGCTGTCGTATTCAATTCGATCGCTGGCGAAGGTGTTACCGTTTTGCCATAAAGTGGCATCGTCTAATAGCACCAAAGTGTCTTTGGTTACCAAGTAGTTAAACCGATTAGCTTCACCTCGAATAAGTCCTTGGTTACCATCAGGTTGTTGTTTGAATTTAACTGGGTTTCCAATGGCAATAACTTTATCGGTGGTACCGCGAACGCCATAAATGGTGACTTTATCAGCTATAATTTCCATGCTGCCTTGGGTGATAATAACGTTACCAGAATAGACGGTAATTTTTTTCGCGTCATCTAAATTAAAGTTATCGGCCTCAACCTCTACCGGTTTTTGTTTATCTGTACTGAGCGCCCACAAGGGTGTTGTCACTGAGATTAATGTCAGTGTTAAAAAAAGAAGCGTTTGTTTAGTTGATTTCATGGCGGCCTCGAACTTGTTCTAGTATTTTAATATTAATGGGTTCTCGAAAGTGGGCACGTAAGCCCATGCCTTCAATGGCGTTAGTGCCAGATTTTATTTTCACAAACTCATCGGTTTCTGCAAAATCGTTGGGCAATTGAATGCGTAGATTATGCGTGTCGATTTCAAGTGGCGCAATATTTTTTAATGCCTCTCGTCTGATGTTTACGGCACCATTGAGTAAAACAAGTTCACCGTCTGAAGATAAATAACCAGTCTCCGAATTAATGTGCAAATCAGGTTTGTCTGGTGAATACATGGTCATGATAGGGCGAGTAAGCTCGGTGCTGTCGTCATCAACAAAATGTTGCATGTATTCTGCTTTTATTCGTTGTTTTGGTTCGCCCGATAAGGTCATGCTGAGGGCTTCAAAATGTTTTAAAAAATAATCAATTTTATGCCCTGGTTTTGTCGTTTGTACAGGCGCTTCTGGCTCTTGTGTGAAGGCAATCCACCAAGTGCCAGCGGCAAATAGAGCCAAGGCAAGGATTTTAAGAGGTTTCATTAGGGTGTTAGGTGTCACAGAACAGTTGCACAGAAGGCGTGAGTTTGTCTTGAATGCTTAAAATAGTATCACAGACTTCTCGAGCGGCACCGTGTCCCCCGAGTCGTTCTGTTTGGCCTTGGCAGTATCCAAGTATAGATGGGTTTGCGTCTTTAACGGCAATGGCTAAGCGAGTTCGTGTCATTAGCGCTAAGTCGGGTAAGTCGTCACCAACGTGCGCCACTTGATTTGGGGTAATGTTAAGTTTTTTTAGTAAATGGTTAAACGCGGCGGTTTTGTTTTCTTGGCCTTGGTAAATATTTGTCACGCCAAGGTTTTTCATTCTTTGCTCGACAAGGGGGGATGAGCGGCCAGAAATAACGGCAACATCGATATCATTTTGCTGGAGTAGTTTTAAGCCTTGTCCATCTTGTGCATGAAAAGATTTGTACTCATTGCCTTTTAGGTCAAAAAACAATTTTCCGTCTGTTAACACCCCATCGACATCAAAAATAACGCATCGGATATCTTGTGCCCGTTGCTGAAAATCATCAGTTAGCTCAATCATGATAGCCCTGCTTTTAGCATATCGTGCATATTAAGAGCACCAACCAGTTGGTTGTTATCGGTGACCAATAATGCGTTAATTTTTTTATCTTGCATCAGTTGTAAGGCCTCGACGGCCAGTTGTGTTGAGCTAATAGTCGCGCCTCCACGGGTCATCACTTGTTTGATTTCAGTGCCGTGGATGTCAATATTATTTTCAAGCATGCGTCGTAAATCGCCATCGGTGAAAATACCGGTTAAATCACCTTGTTGGTTTGTAATAGCCGTCATTCCTAATTTTTTTTCTGTCATTTCAAGCAAGGCGGCGCTTACCGGCGCTGTTTCTTCAGTGATTGGAATATCATCACCCTGATGCATAATGTCACTAACATGAAGTAATAGACGCCTTCCTAGGCTGCCGCCTGGGTGTGAAAGAGCGAAGTCCGCTTCGGTAAAGCCGCGTGCCTCAAGTAACGCAATGGCCAAGGCGTCGCCCATAACCAACGCAGCTGTGGTGCTGGAGGTAGGCGCAAGGCCCAATGGGCAAGCTTCTTTAGCAACACTGGCATTAATGGGTGCGTCAGAAAGGCTTGCTAAGGTTGAACTTGGATTGCCTGTGATAGAAATGAGTGGAATGCCTAAACGTTTAAGAATGGGTAAAATGGTGAGCACTTCTCCGGTTTCGCCTGAATTTGAAAGCGCTAAAGCGACATCGTTTTTAGTGATCATGCCAAGATCGCCATGGCTGGCTTCCCCTGGGTGAATGAAAAAAGCAGGTGTTCCGGTGCTGGCTAGCGTGGCAGCAATTTTATTACCAATATGGCCTGATTTTCCCATACCGATGACGACAACTTTGCCGTCACATTTAAGCATCAGTTCACACGCATCGATAAAATGTTCGTCAATGTGTCCGGCGAGATTAGCAATAGCGTCTGCTTCGGTTTGTACAACGGCCAAGCCTAGTTGCTTAAGTTGAGTTCGATGATGGTTATCAGGCATTAGGTCGGTGTTCAGTTGTGCTAAATTCCAAGAGTATCTAAGTATACCTTGCTAAGGTAGGCGACAAAAAATAGCATAAAAACCCCACCTTTAAAACGGTTGATCTTAGGTTGGCCATTAAAACTATATGAAAAAATGAATAGGCATAAAGTAAAGCCAAGCATAATGGGGAGGTCGCGTGAAACGAGCTGTGGATCTACATTGCCAGGGTGAAGAAGCCCAGGCAAACATAAGACAGCTAATAAGTTGAAGGCATTCGACCCAATAATGTTTCCTACAGCAAGATCAGGCTCTTTTTTAATAACGCTCATAATAGAAGCTGCTAATTCTGGCAAGCTAGTTCCTATGGCGATAATGGTTAATCCAATGACTAAATCACTAACACCAAAGAGGATGGCAATATTGACGGCTGCCCAAACTAGTAGTTTTGAACTAATAATGAGGATAGTAAGGCCGATGATGACATAAAAAGAGGCAGTCTTTGTACTTAGGTCGCTTGGGATTTCGTCATCAAATTCGGCTGCTAAGATGTCTTTTTTTTGCTGCTTGTTCTGTTGAGCGCTGCGTAATAACCAGTAAAGGAAAGCAATGAGCCCAGCAATTAAAATAAGTCCGTCAAATCTTGATAGGTGGCCATCAACGAGTAAAAGGTAACTGATTATAGAGATGACCAATAAAATAGGTAGTTCGCGTTTAAGTAAAGATGACTTTATCAAAATGGGGCTGATTAACGCGGTAACACCGAGTACTAGACCAATATTAGCGATATTTGAGCCAACGGCATTGCCTGTTGCAAGACCAGTGTTGCCTTGAACAGAGGCTATTCCAGCAACCAACATTTCAGGGGCCGAAGTGCCCAAGCCAATGATGGTGAGACCAATAATTAACGGCGATATTCCAATATTTCGCGCAATAGCGGAAGTGCCCTTAACAAAATAATCAGCTGAAAAAATTAAAAAGAAAAAGCCTGCAAGCAGCGCAACAGAAAATACAAGCATAAGATTAAGGTAAGGAGAATAGGTTAAGTTAACGCGAAATTTATTGTCGCATAAAAAGTGGATAGTTTAAGCGAAAAAAACAATTGGGTTTTAAAAGATTGCGCCATAAATAGTGAAAGTTCGGATTGACGTGCATTGATAAGGTAGGGACAATGCCTGATTTATTTTATCTTCAATAACGCTGATAATAGTGTTGAAAGAAACTAGGGAAACGTCATTGACGGAAACGACTTCATTAATAAAAGTTAGAGATGTCCATTTTTCTCGCGGATCAAAGCTTATCTTTGATGGCGTAGATATGGATATTCAGCGTGGAAAAGTCACGGCCATTATGGGGCCTAGTGGGACAGGAAAGACTACCTTGTTGAAGTTAATTGGTGGTCAGTTGAAACCTTCATCTGGTTCTATTGAAGTAGATGGGCAGAATGTTCATCAGCTAAAACATAAGCACCTTTATCAACTGCGTAAAAAAATGGGAATGCTGTTTCAAAGTGGTGCATTGCTAACGGATATTTCGGTGTTTGACAATGTGGCGTTTCCGCTACGTGAACACACTCAGCTTCCCGAGTCGTTAATTCGCCATTTAGTATTAATGAAGTTAAATGCGGTTGGTTTGCGCGGCGCAAGGGATATGATGCCGGCCGAGTTGTCCGGTGGTATGGCGCGACGTGTTGCATTGGCTCGAGCTATTGCACTAGACCCAATGATGATTATGTACGATGAGCCATTTACTGGACAAGACCCCATTTCGATGGGTGTGTTGGTGCAGTTAATTCGCTTGTTGAATAATGCATTAGGCCTATCGAGTATTGTGGTGTCACATGATGTGAAAGAAACCTGTGCCATTGCAGACTATGTTTATCTGGTATCAAAGGGCAAAGTGGTTGAGCACGGCTCGCCGGAGCAATTAGCACAATCAGACTCTGAATGGACGCAACAGTTTATGCAGGGAATGGCTGATGGGCCTGTTCCTTTTCATTATGCAGCCAAAGAGTATGCAAAAGACTTAATGGGAATAGAGACGTGAGAATAAAGGTGACTTTAGCATGCTAGATTATTTGCAACGCTTAGGGGCTGCATCATTGAGTATGCTTGAGCGTTTGGGTCGAGGATCTGTTTTTTTTGTTAACATTTTGCTGAGCATCCCAAGTGTTTTGATGAGGCCGCGATTGTTAATTGCACAGATGTATTCGGTTGGTGTGCTGAGTTTTTCCTTGATTATTATTTCAGGAGTTTTTGTCGGTATGGTGCTGGCATTACAAGGGTTTTATACGCTGTCAGACTTTGGCGCAGAAGGCATGCTGGGCGTCATGGTTGCCGCGTCACTGGTTAGAGAGTTAGGCCCAGTGGTAACGGCATTGTTATTTGCTGGTCGTGCGGGGTCAGCACTAACCGCAGAAATTGGTTTAATGAAAGCCACTGAGCAATTGTCTGGAATGGAGATGATGGCTGTTGACCCAGTCAAAAGAGTTATGGCGCCACGTTTCTTGGCAGGTTTGCTTTCAATGCCTATTTTAGCGACATTGTTTAGTGCGGTTGGTGTTTTAGGTGGATACTTTATCGGCGTTGGCTTGCTTGGCATTGACGAAGGTGGTTTTTGGTCTCAAATGCAGGCTAAGATTGATTTCAACGAAGACATTATTAATGGCTTAATTAAAAGTGTAGTGTTTGGTTGGGTAGTCACATGGATTGCTATTTTTGAAGGTTATGATGCGGTGCCTACTTCTGAAGGAGTGGGGAGAGCAACAACGAGAACGGTTGTTCACTCTGCATTTGCTATTTTATTGTTAGATTTTATTTTAACTGCATTGATGTTTGGAGATATCTAGGTATGCACATATCAAGATCGATTGAGATTTTAGTAGGTTTTTTTGTAGCCATTGGCTTTGTTGCGATGTTTTTCTTGTCTATGGAAGTGAGCAATTTAAGCAATGCAAATAGTGACGAAGGTTACGATGTTATTGCTAACTTTGAAAATATTGGTAGCCTAAAAGTGCGTGCGCCAGTATCAATGGCTGGCGTCAACATAGGCCGAGTAAAGGCGATTGATTTTGACCCAGACTCATTTGAGGCTGTTGTCACGATGAAGATCGATGCAAAGTACAACCAATTACCTTCTGACAGTAATGCGAGTATTTTAACAGCAGGCTTGTTGGGGGAGCAGTTTGTTGGGCTTGAGCCTGGCGGTGAAGAAGAAGTACTTGTTCACGGCAGTCAACTTGAGATGACGCAATCAGCGTTAGTGCTTGAACAGATTATTGGTCAATTTTTGTTTAGCAGTAGCTCCGAAGAATAATAAGTTTTACAGCAGGCTGGATTTATCAATGAGTAATGCAAGACTAGAGCAAAATGATGAAGGTGTAATATGTGTGTCAGGTACCTTAGGGTTTGATCATGTTGCGGCGTTGTTATTAGCGTCTGAGCCGTTTTTTGCCGGTCAGGCTGACCTAGCGTTTAACTTAAACTCAGTTGAAAAAACAGACAGCGCAGGCTTGGCTTTATTGGTTGAGTGGATGGCCATGGCGCAGAGGTCTGGTCAGGGTATTTGTTTTCAAGAAATACCTGAGCAAATGTTAGAAATCGCCCGAGTTAGTGGTCTTGATGGAATTCTGCCAATCGTTTAGTGGCGTTAGTAAATATAATAGGTAGGTAGAAAATGGATAAGTTGATTATTCAAGGCAGTGGGCCGCTCTCAGGAGAAATACGTATTTCAGGTGCAAAAAATGCGGCCTTGCCAATTTTGGCAGGTGCGTTGCTTGCCGAAAACCCAGTTATTATTGGGAATGTTCCTCATCTGCATGATATTACAACCACAATGAGTCTGCTAGGACAGATGGGTGTTACCTTATCGGTCGATGAAAAAGTAAGAATTGAAGTAGATTCATCTACGATCTCCACCTTTAAAGCACCTTATGAACTGGTAAAAACAATGCGGGCATCAATTATTGTTTTAGGCCCATTATTAGCACGTTTTGGTAAAGCAGAAGTTTCCTTGCCAGGTGGTTGCGCAATTGGTTCACGACCGGTGAATATTCACTTAAAGGGCTTGGAGGCAATGGGCGCTGATATTCGAGTTGAGAATGGGTATATTCATGCGTCATGCGATCGGCTTAAAGGTGCAAGGCTTGTGTTAGATATGGTGACAGTGACAGGGACTGAAAACTTGATGATGGCTGCGACGTTAGCAGAAGGAACAACCATTATAGAAAATGCTGCACGTGAACCTGAAGTGAGTGATTTAGCTAACTTTCTAAATAAATTAGGTGCAAAAATATCAGGTATTGGAACAGACACCTTGACCATCGAAGGTGTTGAATCGCTAGCAACTAAAAATTTAGTGTATGACATTCTTCCAGATAGGATTGAAGCGGGCACCTATTTGGTGGCGGCTGCAACAACCGGGGGGAAGATTAAAATCAAAGACGTTGACCCTGGTACCTTAGATATGGTGTTGTCAAAATTGCAAGAAGCCGGTGCAGAATTGACCATAGGCGACGATTGGATTGAGTTGGATATGAAGGGCCAACGTGCTAAAGCTGTGTCTTTTAAAACAGCGCCATACCCAGGTTTTCCAACAGATATGCAAGCACAATTTATGGTGCTTAATACACTGGCTGAAGGGACATCGGTTATTACAGAAACGATTTTTGAAAATCGCTTTATGCATGTTCATGAGTTACAGCGTTTAGGTGCTGATATTAAATTAGAAGGTAATACAGCTATTTGTGTCGGTAAAGAAATGCTGGAAGGCGCAACAGTGATGGCAACAGATTTAAGAGCATCTGCAAGTCTGGTTATTGCTGGTTTAGTCTCTAAAGGCGAAACAATTATTGAGCGGATTTACCATATCGACCGTGGTTATGAATGTATTGAAGAAAAAACCGCTTTATTAGGCGGTCAAATACGCCGAGTACCTAGCTAGTTCAATGTTAACAATAGCAATTTCAAAAGGCCGGATTTTAAAAGATACGCTCCCGTTGTTGGCTGAGGCGGGCATCGAGCCATCTGAGGATTTATCTAAAACACGGAAACTGATTGTGCCAAGTGTTTGTGGTAAGGTTAATTTAGTCATCATAAGGGCTACTGATGTGCCAACCTTCGTAGAGTATGGCGCAGCAGATGTCGGTGTGACGGGTAAGGATACGCTGGTTGAACATGGTAGCGATAACCTTTATGAGCCGTTAGACTTAAATATTGCAAAATGTCGTTTAATGACGGCGATTGTAACGGGTAAAAAACTACCAACCGGTAAAATTCGAGTGGCGTCTAAATACGTGTCGTTAACGGAGCAATATTTTGCTAAAAAAGGCCAACAAGTAGAAATTATTAAGTTATATGGCTCTATGGAGTTGGCACCTATTGTAGGCTTGGCCGATTGTATTGTGGATTTAGTCGATACTGGTAATACATTGAAAGCTAATGGTATGGAGCCACTAGACTTTATTATGGACATTAGCTCTAGGCTGGTCATTAATAAAGCCTCAATGAAAATGAAGTATCAACAAATTAAGACGCTGATTAAGACATTAGAAGTGGCTGTTGATAACAGGCGTTAATAAATGAATATACAAACCTTGAACGCATCGAGTACTGATTTTGATCAATCACTTGCTGATTTGTTGGCATGGGATGATGTAGAAGATAGCTCGGTTAATCAAACCGTCAGTGAAATAATACAGGCTGTCCGCCAGCATGGTGATGCAGCGCTATTGTCATATACTCAAGAGTTTGATCAATGGGAAGCCAGCGCCGATAACCTTGTTGTTGACCAAGAGCAGCTCGCTAGTGCTTGGGATCAATTACCGGATGAGCACTCAAAGGCACTTAAAGTCGCCGCTGATAGGATTCGTCACTATGCCGAACAGCAAAAAGCACAATCATGGGATTTTGTCGATGAGATGGGTAATACGCTCGGTCAGAAAGTTACCCCACTTGAACGTGTTGGTGTATATGTGCCGGGCGGTAAAGCGGCATACCCATCTTCAGTGTTGATGAATATTATTCCTGCGAAAGTAGCGGGGGTATCACAGATTGTAATGGTTACCCCGACTCCTAAGGGCGAACTAAACGCATTAGTTCTTGCGGCTGCCTGGCTTGCGGGCGTAGATAAGGTGATTAAAGTGGGTGGGGCGCAAGCCGTGGCAGCGCTTGCTTATGGAACAGAAACCGTGCCGAGAGTTGATAAGATTGTTGGGCCGGGCAATATTTTTGTCGCGACAGCAAAAAAGATGGTTTTCGGCCAAGTAGGTATAGACATGATTGCTGGTCCGTCTGAAATTCTTATTGTTTGTGATGGAAAAACCAATCCAGATTGGATAGCGATGGATCTTTTTTCGCAAGCAGAACATGACGAAAAAGCGCAGTCGATACTCGTTTCACTAGATGAAGGGTTCATTGAAGCGGTTAAGGCGAGCATAAAAAAATTACTTCCTACGCTTGAGCGTTCACAGGTGATAAAAGCCTCATTAGAAGGTAGGGGTGGGTTTATTTATGCAGAAACAAAAGAACAAGCGATAAGCATTGCTAATAAAATAGCGCCAGAGCATCTTGAGTTATCAGTAGATAATGCTGAGCAGTGGGCTGAAGAGATTAAACACGCGGGTGCAATATTTATAGGTAGATATACGCCGGAAGCACTGGGCGATTATTGCGCTGGACCTAACCATGTCTTACCGACATCTGGCACAGCGAGATTCTCATCACCACTGGGTGTTTATGATTTTCAAAAGCGCACTAGCATGATTAATTGCAGTAAAGCTGGGGCCTCAGCACTCTCTGATACAGCGTCTATTTTGGCGCGCGGTGAGGCTTTAACAGCCCATGCAAAATCTGCAGAATACCGTAAAATAAACGGCTAGTAGGATGTCAAAAACAAACAAAATAGTTGAAGACTTAATTCGCCCAGAAATACAGCAAATGGCGGCTTATCATGTGCCAGAAGCAACAGGGCTGATTAAGTTGGATGCGATGGAAAACCCATTTCCGTGGCCTAAGGCAATGAAAGAAGAGTGGTTACAACTACTTTCAAATGTTGAGCCTAATAGATATCCAGATCCATCAGCTAGGGAATTGATAACTGGGTTGCGTGATTGCTTTGATGTGCCAGCAGAATTAGGGGTAGTGCTTGGTAATGGCTCTGATGAGCTGATACAACTTATTTTAATGGCGATGAACGATCGAAGTGCTGTCATAGCGCCAACACCAAGTTTTGTTATGTACCAGCACATTGCAAATTCTCTCGGTTTGCCTTTCACCGGTGTGCCGCTTAACGAAGACTTTAGCTTGAATATGTCGGCTATGAAGGCTGCAATTAAACAAGAAGACCCGGCTGTTATATTTTTATCATACCCAAATAACCCGACGGCAAACTTATTTGATGATGATGATTTAATTCAAATTTTAGAATTGGCTAATGGCATAGTCGTGATTGATGAGGCGTATCAGCCTTTCGCATGCAAAACGTTTATGAATCGAACGCCAGATTTTAAAAATTTATTAGTGATGCGGACAGTGTCTAAATTAGGTTTGGCAGGGTTGAGGCTTGGTTTTGTAGTGGGCCACCCATGTCTGACAGACGAGCTTGAAAAAATACGCCTGCCATACAATATTAATGTTTTTACACAATTAACGGCTACATTTGCATTTAAACACATTGATACTCTAAATCAGCAAGCCGCCGTTATTCGCGAACAACGTGAACGGTTACTGAGCGGCTTAACGTCATTTGCTGGAGTGAAAGTTTTCCCGAGTGATGCCAACTTTATATTATTCTCATTGTTATCCGATTCTGCGGAGCGTGTTTTTGAGCAATTAAAGCAAGCCGGTGTGTTAATTAAAAAAATGGCTAGTAATCCCGGTTTGCCGGCGGAATGTCTTCGCGTCACAGTAGGCACACGTTCGGAAAATGATTTATTTATTGAAAAATTTGCTTCAATACTAAAGCAGTAAATCAAAAAAGAGTTGTATATGGCATACAATTTCTCTTCTAGGCTTTGTTAGCTGACCCTAAAAAAATAAAATATGCTAAAATCCTGCGAATAAGTGCCGTGCAAAATGTGCATGTGTAATTTACGATGATTTTATGGAGATTTAGATGAGCGAACAAGTAGTAGATAAGCGCAGGCGTCTTTTTTTAACCGCTGCAGCTACTGCGGTAACGGGAGTGGGTGCGGCTTATGTGGCGGTTCCATTTATAGCGTCAATGAACCCAAGTGACCGTGCAAAAGCGGCGGGTGCTCCAGTTGAGGCTGATATTGGTAAGTTAGAACCCGGGCAGCTGATTCGTGTTGAATGGCGTGGGAAACCGGTTTGGGTGTTGAAACGTAGTCAAGAAGCACTCGCTGAGATGGCTGAAATGACAGATATATTAAGGGATCCAGATTCAAATGAATCTGAGCAACCAGAGTCTTGTAAAAATGTATCGCGCTCTATTAAGCCAGAAGTTTTTATTGCAGTTGGTATTTGTACACATTTGGGTTGCTCTCCAACCTATAGACCCGAAGTGGCTCCAGAAGACTTAGGTCCTCAGTGGAAGGGTGGGTTTTTCTGCCCATGTCACGGTTCGTTGTTTGATTTGTCCGGTCGAGTTTACGCGGGCGTACCTGCACCATTAAATCTTGTGGTGCCGCCTCATGAATATATAACAGACACCAGAATATTAATTGGTTCATCAGGAGGGCAAGCATAATGAGTGGCATGTTAAAAAATGCGTTAGGGTGGGTGGATGAACGATTCCCACTAAGCAAAGTGTGGAATGAGCATCTTGCAGAATATTATGCACCTAAAAACTTCAACTGGATGTACTACTTTGGTTCGTTAGCGATATTGGTGCTAATTAATCAATTTATTACCGGTATTTTCTTAACAATTAACTACAAGCCAGATGCAAAGTTAGCGTTTGACTCTGTTGAGTACATCATGCGTGATGTCGAATGGGGTTGGTTGATTCGCTATATGCACTCAACAGGCGCATCTGCTTTTTTCATCGTTGTGTATTTACACATGTTCCGTGGTTTGATTTATGGCTCATTTAAAAAACCTCGTGAATTAGTCTGGGTATTCGGCATGATTATTTATGTCGCTCTTATGGCTGAAGCTTTTATGGGGTATTTATTACCATGGGGCCAAATGTCATATTGGGGAGCACAAGTGATTGTGTCTTTGTTTGGAGCGATTCCTTATGTTGGTGAAGATTTAGCACTATGGTTACGTGGTGACTATGTTATTTCTGATGCAACACTTAACCGCTTTTTTGCTTTTCATGTGATTGCGATTCCATTAGTACTGGTTATTTTGGTGTTTATGCACATTGTGGCATTGCATGCAGTGGGTTCTAACAACCCAGAAGGTATCGAGATTAAAAAGCACAAGGATGATAAAGGTGTACCGTTAGACGGAATACCATTCCACCCATACTATTCAGTCAAAGACTTAGTAGGTGTCGCGGTGTTCATGTTTGTCTTCGCATTAATTATTTTCTATATGCCGGAGATGGGAGGCTACTTCCTTGAGCACGCAAACTTTATACCAGCGGACCCATTGAAGACACCTGAGCATATTGCCCCGGTATGGTACTTCACACCGTTTTACGCAATCTTAAGAGCGGTGCCTGATAAGTTCCTAGGCGTTGTTGCAATGGGTGGTGCAATTTTTGTTTTATTCCTATTGCCTTGGTTAGATAGGGGTGTGAATAAATCAATACGTTATAGAGGCCCTATATTTAAAGCGGCGATAGTTGCATTTTGTGTTAGTTTCATTGGCTTAGGTTACTTTGGAATGCAGCCTGTAACAGAAATAGGCACCATAGCTTCTAGGCTCTTCTCGATTGTTTATTTTGCTTTTTTCTTATTAATGCCATTTTATTCAAACCTTGGCCAAGATAAATATGTTCCAGAGAGGGTAGAAGAGAAATGAAAAAACTAAGTTTGGCTTTATTAGTACTATTTTCATCACAATTGTTTGCTGCAGGTGGGGCAATTGAACTTGAGTCGGCGAGGATAGATTTAGATAACAAGGCGTCTTTACAACGGGGTGCTAAGTATTTTGTTAACTATTGTTTAAGTTGTCATTCAGCTAAGCAACTTAGATACTCAAGAATGGCGAAGGATTTAGAAATCCCGCCTGAATTAGTTGAGCTTAATCTAATGTTCACGGGTGAAAAAATATTTGATGGTATGACCATTTCAATGCGTCCAGAAGATGCAGTAAAGTGGTTTGGTGTTAACCCACCAGACTTATCATTGATTGCTAGGTCTCGTGGCTCTGACTGGTTATACACCTACCTAAAAAGCTTCTATGTAGATGCATCGCGCCCGTTTGGAGTGGACAATGCGTTGTTTCCAAAAGTAGGGATGCCACATGTATTGGCAGACTTACAAGGTATGCAACAAGCAGTCTATAAAGATGTTGAGCTTGAAGATGGTTCTATTCGTAAAGTGATAGATCGATTAGAAATCGTTGAGCCTGGTCGAATGACTGAAAAAGAATTTGATAAGGCGATGAATGACCTTGTTAATTTTATGACCTACATGGGCGAGCCAGCAAAACTTGAACGTCAACGCCTTGGTTGGAAAGTCTTGATGTTTATCTTCTTGATGATTGTCGTGTTCTATTTCTTAAAGAAAGAATATTGGAAAGACGTTCACTAAAAATATAATAAGCGGTACTAGTTGAGGAGCTTTGTATTTAACACAAAGCTCTTTCACATTTAATAAAACGGACAAAATAATGATAAATGCACTGAATAGAAAATCCATCATGACGCTTTTTGCAGACCCTGTGTGTCACTATAGTCACCGTGCTCGTTTTATATTGTGCGAAAAAAGTGCATCAGCTGAAGTTGAATTTGTAGATAGCAAGGAGTTCCCAGAAGACTTACAAGAGTTGAACCCGTATGGAACCTTACCTATTTTAATTGACAGGGATTTAGCCTTATTCAATTCAAGAATTATTATGGAATATTTGGATGAACGCTTTCCGCATCCACCGTTATATCCTATTGACCCTGTATCCCGTGCGCGTTCTCGTCTGTTAATACATAGAATTGATCAAGACTGGTATACCCTACTTGATGATATTGTTAATGCAGGTGAGAAAAAAGCGGCAAAAGCAAAGAAACTACTTAGAGAAAACTTAATCGCTTCTATTCCATTGTTTGAATCAAATAAATACTTTTTAAGTGATGAGTTTACATTGGTAGATGGTGTACTGGCTCCTTTACTTTGGCGTCTACCACTATATGGTATTGAATTACCTAAAGAAGCAAAGGCCATTAAGGACTATATTGCTCGAGTCACAAAACGTGACACCTTCCAAGAAAGCATGAGCAAAGAAGAGCTTGATATGATGGAAAGTCATATATTAATGGCCTCTTAATTATCAATGACGCCACTCAAGCCTTATTTAGTACGCTCTTTACATGAGTGGATACTTGAAAACGGAATGACTCCCTATCTTTTAGTTGATGCAAGCTATGAGGGGGTCATTGTTCCGACTGCATATGTATCGGATGAGCGTATTATTTTAAATACTAACCCGAGCGCAGTACAAAATTGGTTTTTAGATAATGAGGCTATTTCTTTTTCTGCTCGGTTCTCTGGTCAGTCTGAAAACCTATATATCCCGATCAATGCTGTTTTAGCGACGTATGCAAAAGAAAATGGTAAAGGGATGATGTTTGATGAACGCTTTGAAGATGACGTGCCACCAGATCCTGATAAATCGCCGGCAAAAAAAGAAACTAAAAAACCGGTGTTAAAAATAGTTAAATAATGTCTATGACGGCTACATAAACGTAGTGGCATGAATTAGACATAAAACCATCTCAGTTCTCGTCCTTAGTGGTAAGTAGCACTTATTGCTAATCTATTCGTGGTAATAACGGTATCATTCAAAATGCTTTGCCTGCTGGTGTTTATTTTACGGTTGCTCATCAGTTGGGATTACGGATTATTCACTAAAGTCCATTAATAGACTACCCTGTTATCTCAGTGCTAATCTAGCTTTCTTATCATCTGGTTCGGCTAAGTCTTATCGGTAAGCTATCTTGTAATTACTTGCTGTTAAACAGAGCTGTTCGATCAAAAAGCTAACGACAATCATCAAACCTACGTAAACTATTTTTTAGTTCATTAAAATGAAACGCTTGCTTTAGCGCTTCTAGGTTGCTATCAGTATATTGTCACGTTATGGTTGGCTGCTAATAATATGTGTGATAAATAACTAACATCGTAGAGTAAATAACTTACCGCTTACTCATTAATAAATATAAGCCATTAAATGGCAATAAAAGAGAGCATAAATGAGCCATAAAATATCTTTAATAGATGCGTTTAACACCACTTCAAGCACCTATGCTAATAGTGTTGCGGTTATTGATAATGATACGTCATGTACTTTCATAGCGTTAAAAACTGCTTCAGATAAATTTGCTCACGGGCTGCTAAAAAGGGGTATTAAAAAAGGCGACACAGTCGCCTTGTATTGCATAAACAGTATTGAGTTTGCGATAGCTTATATGGGTATCGTTAAGGCTGGAGCTGTTGTGGTTCCTATTAATTTACTTCAAAAAGCGGCTGAAATCATTTATGTGATGACAAATGCACAGGTTAAAGGTGTTATTTACCATGAAGCTTTTCAGGCGAATATGGATGACATTGCTGCAGAGATATCAGCACCGTTATTTAATATTTGTATCCGCGCTAATCGTGAAGAATCTGCTGATTGGAAGCAACTTTGTGATAATGATGGCTCATTACCAAATATAAAAATTGACCCAGTTAATGACTTAGCGGCTATTTTATACACGTCCGGTACTACGGGGAAACCAAAAGGTGCGATGCTGACACATCACAATTTAGTGAGCAATACATCTAGTGTCTTTCAGGCAATGAAATGGCAAGCAGGTAAAGAGGTGATTGTTTTAGTGTTACCAATGTTTCATGCGTTTGCAGCGACTGTGGGCATGCTGACCCCTCTGACCCATGGCTGTGCTTTTGTTCCCGTTGCCAAGTTTGAACCTGATAATTTGCTTACCATCATCGAAAAAACTAACAGTACCGTTTTTCTTGGTGTGCCTAGTATGTACAACGTGTTGCTAAATACTCGTAACGATAAGTGTGCACGCTTTCGTTCAATTAAGTTATGTGTGTCTGGTGGTGCGTCGATGCCGGTAGACATATTAAATCGTTTTGAACAAAAATTTGGCGTGCCCATTTATGAAGGCGATGGGCCAACAGAGTGTTCACCGGTAACTTGTGTAAATCCAGTAGGCGGCATTCGAAAAATAGGCACGGTTGGTCTGCCTGTACCCAATGTTGAAATGAAAATTCTTAATGAACAGGGTGTGGAGTTGCCGGTAGGTGAAATTGGTGAAATTGCCGTTCGTGGCGATAATGTGATGAAAGGCTATTGGCAATTGCCAGAGGCGACCAAAGAGTCTTTTTATGAAGATTGGTTCTTAACCGGTGACTTAGGTAACGTTGACGAAGAGGGTTACTTTAGTATTCTCGATCGGAAAAAAGATATGGTTATTGTTAACGGTATGAATGTTTATCCGCGGATTATTGAAGAGGTGCTGTATCGCTATGACGGAATATTAGAAGCAGCGGTAATTGGGCAAACAGATGAACTACATGGTGAAATCCCCGTTGCCTATGTCGTGTTAAAAGAGAGCGTTGAGGCGAGCTCAGCCGATATACGTCGTTGGTGTCGTCAACACTTAGGCAGTTATGAAGTGCCAAGAAAAGTCGTTTTTATGGATACACTTCCTAAAAATGGTGCTGGTAAGATCGTGAAGCGGGTTTTAAATAAGCGCGGTGAAATAGAAAGGGGTGTTCAATAGTTCGACTGTTATGGTTGTTTTCAATAGGGCACTTAAATGATGGGTATGTTTTCTATAGCTCTAAGCGTTAAGAATATTGAAATATATTGTCCTAAAGCGGCGGTGTCCAAGTCGTTATAATGACAAACGTAATGAATAATTTATAAGGTTCAAAGGGCTGTTGATGAGTAAACAAGAATTTAACCATGTCTTTCCATTATCTGTTCGCTGGGGTGACGCAGATGTTTATGGACATATTAATAATGTTGAATTTGTTCGTTATGTTGAATCCGGTCGAGTTGCTTACTGCGAAGAGGTGATGGGCTTAACCCTTAAAGCGGGTATAGAGTCGGGCTGGGTATTAGCGGATATGCAATGTAGGTATCTAAAACAAGTCCATTATCCAGCCTTACTTGAGGTTCATACGCGCATTAGTCAAATGGGTAATAAAAGCGCAACAATGTTAGCCGATATTTATCACAAAGGTCAGGATACTCCCGTACTAACAAGCCGAGGAGTGATAGTTTGGTTTGATATGAAACGTCAACAAACAGCCCCAATTCCCAACGATATTAAAGCAAAAGTTGCTTCTTTTGAACAATCGGTAGAAGGTGTAACGCTACCATGACAAAGAAAAAAACCTTATTATCGTGGAGTAGTGGTAAAGATAGCGCGTGGACACTTTATCAACTTCAGCAAGATGAGGATATTGAACTGCTTGGTTTAGTAACAACGGTCAATCAAACACACCAACGTGTTGCGATGCATGCAGTTCGTGTGGAACTGCTAAAGCAACAAGCGGCGGCGGCAGACCTCCCCTTATATATTATCCCCATTCCATCGCCATGTAGTAATAATGAATATAACCGAGCAATGAGTGCTTTTTTTGAATCCATCGAAAAGCTGGGTGCCACGCATATGGCCTTTGGCGACTTATTTTTAGAGGATATTCGCCAATACCGAATAGACAACTTAAAACCAACTGGGATAGAGCCTTTATTCCCACTCTGGTTGAAACCGACCGATCAACTAGCTCAACAGATGTTAGCAGCTGGCTTAAAAACGCACATTACTTGTATTGACCCTAAGCAGTTGCCAGCCAGTTTTGTAGGGCGTGATTTTAACCAACAGTTTTTAGATGACTTACCGATTGGTGTTGATCCATGCGGTGAAAATGGTGAGTTTCATAGTTTTGCGTATGCTGGCCCGATGTTTAAGTACTCCATTGGGGTGTTGCTGGGTGAAGTCGTGGAACGTGATGGCTTTGTATTTGCCGACTTAATGCCAACCGAGGAGGCAGTATGAATAATTTAACCTTTAGTAATAAATTTGTAAGCCAGTTACCTGCCGATAATGTTAGCGAGAATTACCCGCGGCAGGTTCAGGGAGCTTGTTTTTCATGGGTTAGTCCAAAACAGATGAAGGCGCCATCGCTGGTTTCTTACTCTCTAGAAGCGGCGGCATTATTAGACTTAGATGAAGACGATTGCTTATCAGAACAGTTTCTCAATACTTTTTCAGGGAATGAACAACTCGATGGCATGCAGCCATATGCTACTTGTTACGGCGGCCATCAGTTTGGAAATTGGGCAGGGCAACTGGGCGATGGGCGAGCAATTAATTTAGGAGAAATTGTTAATAAAAAGGGTGAACGTTGGGCTTTGCAGCTTAAAGGAGCCGGGCCAACACCGTACTCTAGAACGGCAGATGGGTTAGCTGTTTTACGCTCTTCGATTAGAGAATTTTTGTGCAGTGAAGCGATGTTTCATCTTGGCGTGCCAACCACGCGGGCACTTAGTCTAGCAAGTACTGGCGAGCATGTTATGCGTGATGTGATGTACAACGGTAACCCGGCGCCTGAACCGGGTGCTGTCGTTTGTAGGCTCGCACCATCCTTTACGCGTTTCGGGCATTTTCAATATTACGGGCAACAAAATAAAGATTTATTAAAACAGTTTGTTGATTACACGCTTGAAACCGATTTTCCGCACTTACTAGAAAAAGACTCAGTGCCGTCTAAGCAGATTTATCTGAAGTGGTTTGAAGAGGTCTGCAGATTAACTTGCGATATGGTCATAGAATGGATGCGAGTTGGTTTTGTTCACGGGGTCATGAATACCGACAATATGTCGATACTTGGTTTAACCATTGATTATGGTCCCTATGGTTGGCTTGAATCGTATGACCCTAACTGGACACCTAATACCACCGATGCAACACATCATCGTTATGCCTTTGCTCAACAAGCAAAAATAGCGCACTGGAATTTATATCAATTAGCAAATGCGATTTATCCGTTGATTGAGGAGGCAGAACCGTTGGAAAAAGCGCTTAACGAGTATGCTGAGCGTTACGGTCAACAATGGTTATTAATGATGTCTAAAAAGCTCGGTTTCTCGCAGCATGAAGAAGAGACTGATAGTGAGTTGGTTAAACAATTGCTGTCATTTTTTAGTTTGCATGAAACAGATATGACGATTTTCTTTAGACGATTAGCAGATATTCAGACAACTTCTGATGACTTTAACGTCGCAACAGCGATAGAGCATTTAAAGCCAGCGTTTTATATTGATGAGCTTGAGCTGCAGGCGAAAGAGGCGATCACCGAGTGGTTAGTTCGCTATGTGAAACGGTGCGAACAAGAGCCGCAAAATGCGGTGCAAAGAAGGGCCTTAATGAACAGCGTTAACCCTAAATATGTATTACGTAATTATTTGGCTCAACTGGCGATCGATAAATCAGAGAAAGGCGATCACAGCATGGTGAATGAGCTCTTAGAGGTTTTAAGGCACCCATATGATGAACAACCTGATAAAGAGCACCTCAATCAAAAAAGGCCAGATTGGGCGAAGCATAAAGTAGGTTGTTCTATGCTGTCGTGTAGCTCTTAATTAAGGTTGGTTTTTTTTAGAATAAAGCCAAGCGCTTAAGGTCAGCAAAGCATATATTCCTACGATAAAAGCTAATTGCTGCGGTTGATGCGTAAACTCATAATAAATGATCAGTGCGGTGGCTAAAAAAAGCCCGACGATGGAACTTATTGTTATTAACGGGGAAGCCTTTGTTAGCTGCCGAATTTTAAAGTTTGCATAAGCCATCAATACAGAGACAAGCAAAAACGTAATGCTACCAAACTCAAGAATAATGCGCAGACTTCCAGCTAATATTAATAAAAATGCCATTATCGACATACCGATAATGGACGCAGTGGGTATTTGGCCAGAGCGTTTGGCGAGAATAGCAGGAAAGTAACCATCTTGAGCAATGACGGCCATTTGCCTTGAAGCACCGAATAAGGTGCCACTAATTGCACTACTGGTGGCTAACAGTGCACCAATAATAACAAGGTCTGTGCCCCAGTGGCCGAGTGTGTGATTTGCTCCAGCAGCGAGTGCATATTCCTGGTTCTCGATAATTTCTTCAAATGAGATAGCTAAAATGGCGCCAAGTGAAATCACAACATAAATCAAAATAGCTAAAAAAATAGCAGAATAAATTGATTTTGGAATATTGATCTCAGGCTGTTCCATTTCATTCACTGCATTGATGACTAGTTGAAACCCTTCGTAGGCGACAAAGGTCAGTGATGCCACAATAAGTATTGATAGAAGGCTAGTGTTTTGTTCGTTTTGCAGAAGCTCAGGCAGAGAGGTCTGGCTGTTGTTAATCAGCACAAAGGAGATCACGATTAGGATAATTAATTTGCTATAGACCATAATGTCTTCAATTTTACCCATACCTTTAACGCTCCATATATTGATTAGTGTGAAGCTTAAAATGATCAGTCCAGCAACGATTTTTCGCCCCCATTCATTGTTTGCAAAATCAACAGCACTAACGGCGTAAGAAGAAAAAGTATAGGCATATAAAGCAAGTGTACTGATATAACCAAAAATCACACACCAACCAATTAATGAGGCGGCAAACCGCGATTTGGGAAAGGTTCTTTTGTAAAACGAGTACGTAGCTCCTTCATCTTGGTAGTAAACGCCCAGCTTTATATATGAATAACAGGCTAATAAGGCAATTCCTCCGCCGATAAAGATAGCCACGGGTGTATATGCACCGACCATTGAAACAGAAATGCCCAAAATGGTAAAAATGCCTCCGCCAACCATCCCTCCCAATGCAATGGCAATTAATTCTGGCACGCCAAGAGTTTTTTCTCTTGCTCTATGGATGGTTTTTTTTTCAGCTAGTGTCATGATGGCTATTGATTAGTTAAGAACGCTATAGTTTTCGTTGGAAGGTTTTCTATTGTGTTTGGAGCTAATGATTGAAAGGTGTAATAACTATCAATCATTAGAGGGGAATGCGTCAATGAGCTGTGTCAAGAATGCTTTAATCTGTTAGCCTGTTTTTTTGTGATTAAAAAAAAATTATTAACGTAGATGGCTATCGGATCAACCATTAATAAAGTGTCTTTGAGTATCGCTAATATGGATAGCCATTATTATGCAACTCACGAGTTAACAGTAGCCCAACACCCATCAGAAAATGATTTCAGGTTGATGGTTCGATTAATTGCTTTTATAGCCAATGCTAATGAAAACCTGACATTGACCAAAGGCTTATCAACCGATGATGAGCCGGAATTATGGCAAAAATCATTAACAGGTGAGATTGAATTATGGATTGAGCTTGGGCAGCCAGATGAAAAACGTATCCGTAAGGCTTGTGGACGAGCACAACAAGTGATTATTTATACCTATCACGAAGGTAAGGCGACTGTTTGGTGGCAACAACACGGCGAAAAGTTAGCACGGTTTAAAAATCTCAGTATCGTGCACATTACAGCCAGTGGGGTAGAAGCATTGGCGGGCCGAACGATGAATTTACAGTGTAATATCCAAGACGGTGAAATGTACTTAAGTGATAATGACTTAAATCAAATAGTTAACCTAAAAAGCTATTAAACAGAGTGGGTTCTTAAGAGTTTGCGCTAAGTTTTTGGCCGGTTTGATATAATAATCAACCAAGGCACTGGATTTACGTTCCAGCCAGCTCATTGAGGATACATATGAAAAATCAAGACTACGTTGTTTGTGCGCTCTATCACTTTGTTAGATTAGCTGACCACGCGGCATTAAAACAGCCTTTACTTAAGCTAATGCAACATCAGGGTATTAAGGGTACTTTACTGCTCGCCGCTGAAGGCATTAATGGCACCGTTGCAGGAAAACGCAATGGGATAGACCACCTATTAGGGTGGCTAAGAAATCAAGAAGCGTTTAAAAACCTTGTTCACAAAGAATCGTATGTCGATTCGCAACCGTTTAACCGCACTAAGGTGAAGCTTAAAAAAGAAATCGTCACGATGGGTGTCGAGGATATTGACCCTAACGATATAGTAGGTACGTACGTCAAACCAACACAGTGGAATGCGCTGATTAACGACCCTGATGTGTTATTGGTGGATACCCGCAATGACTATGAAGTGGCGATTGGTACATTTAAAGGGGCGCTAAACCCTAAAACGCAAACATTTCGCGAATTTCCTGATTACGTAAAAGAAAATTTAGATGCAACGAAGCATAAAAAAGTAGCGATGTTTTGTACCGGCGGTATTCGTTGTGAAAAATCGACTGCTTATCTCAAACAACAGGGTTTTGATGAGGTGTATCACCTAGAAGGTGGGATACTAAAATACCTTGAGGAAGTGCCAGAGGAGCAAACGCAATGGGAAGGAGAATGTTTTGTCTTCGATAACCGCGTGTCGGTGGATCATCAATTAGAAAAAGGCAGTTTTGATCAGTGTTTTGGTTGCAGAATGCCCATTACCGAAGAAGATAAATTGCATCCGCACTATCAGCAGGGAATTAGTTGCCACCATTGTTTTGATAAAACGGATGAGGAGCAAAAAGCACGGTTTATTGAACGTCAACATCAAATTGAATTGGCAAAACAACGCGGCGAGGAACATATTGGTGGTGAAATGGCTGAATTGATTGAGCAGCATCGGCAAGATAAACTCAAAAAGAAACGCGAAGCCAACAGCGAAACACAGGACACTTAAATGAAAACACCCTTCTTAAAACTGTGTTGATAAATAAAAATGAGGACCCGATAGGGTCTGCGCTGATAAATTTTTATCAAACGCAAGATGATACGCCTATCTTCGTTGATATGGATATTGCAGAGCAAGATACGCTAGCGCCCAGCTATTTTTTCCGTTCCTATGAGCAGTGCCCCGCGTTAGAGCAAGCAGCCCTTCAATTAGCCTATGGAAAAGTGTTAGATGTAGGCGCAGGTGCAGGCTCACATAGTTTGTATTTGCAGAATCAAGGACTCGATGTGACTGCCTTAGATATATCGCCTCATTCAGTGGCGTTGATGAAAAAGCGCGGTTTATCAACGGTTAAATTGTGTAACTTTTATGATTTACCTGAAGAGCCGTTTGATACCTTATTATTATTAATGAATGGAATCGGCTTAGTTGAAACATTAGAGGGCTTTGATGCCTTTTTTTCAAAAGCAAAAAGTTTGTTGGCACCGAATGGGCAAATATTGTTAGATAGCTCAGATCTTATCTACCTTTACGAACAAGACGATGGTTCTTACCTGATTGATTTAAATGATAAATATCATGGTGAGGTCGAGTTTAACTTGTCTTATAAAGATATTACTGGAAAGCCATTTAATTGGTTATATGTTGCTGAGGAATTATTACAAGATGCAGCTGACAGAAATGGCTTTAGTTGCGAGATAGTTCAGCAAGGGCCGCACTATGATTATTTAGCTAAGTTAACGTTTATTGATGGCTGAGTTGAACGATAAAACTGCCAAGATAATCATAATGGTTTGTTAGTTTCGCGGCTAATTGAGTGTAAATTGCTAAGAGTGTGATTATGGAAAAGCCTCATCAATGCCCGATTAGTGAGCTCTATCAATCACTTGATAGCCATGAAACAGGCTTGTCAGATGAAGAGGCTGAGCGGCGGCTTAAAATTGTTGGTACGAATGAACTACACGTTCGGCAGCAAACACCTGGCTATATAAAATTCCTCTTACAATTTAAAAATTTCTTTGCCATCTTGCTGATGGTTGGGGGCAGTTTAGCTTTCTTTGCTGATTATTTGGACCCAGGTCAAGGTAACTTTTATATTGGTTGTGCCCTGTATGGCGTGGTATTACTCAACGCTATTTTCACCTTTATACAGGCGTATCAAAGTGAAAAAATCATGCAAAGCTTTCAGAAAATGTTACCAACGATGGTTAATATTGAACGTGAAGGTGAGGTTAAGCAGATCGCCGCTAGCCAAGTGGTTCCTGGTGACATTATGTTGCTGTATGAGGGCGATAAAGTCTCGGCAGATGGGCGCTTAATTCGCGTTAATCAACTGCAAGTTGATATGAGTAGTTTAACGGGTGAAAGTACGCCCGAAACCTTACAGTTAGAGGCTGATAGCGAGAACCCATATCAAAGCCGAAATATGGTGTTTTCAGGTACCTTGGTACAAAGTGGCAATGCTAAGGTGCTGGTTTGTGAAACAGGTATGGCGACTCAAATTGGTAAAATAGTTGAGTTAACCAAGCAGACCTCAAACGTTGAAACTCCCATTGGTAAAGAGCTAAATTACTTCATAAAAATAATCAGCAGTATTGCGATAGTGCTTGGTATTAGCTTTTTTGCCGTGAGCGTGGCGATTGGGAAAGGGGAGATCAGTAGCCTTATTTTTGCGATTGGGATCATCGTCGCGAATGTACCCGAAGGCTTATTGCCAACGGTCACATTAGCACTCACCATGGCCAGTAAACGAATGGCGCGTAAAAATGCGCTGATTAAAAATTTAGAAAGCGTTGAAACACTGGGTAGCACCACCGTTATTTGCACCGATAAAACTGGCACCCTAACGCAGAATAAAATCAGTGTTAACAGCTTGATTACTAACCAACGTGAATACGATGTGGGGCTATCGTTGACTGCTGATGATGTGGAATTACACATAGCCCGTCGAGTGATGACCCTTTGTAATAACGCACACCTAGACAGTGAGCTGAAATACAGTGGTGATTCAACAGAAGTGGCGCTGCTGGCTTACGCAGAAAAGCTAACCTCAATTAAAGACATTGTGCAGACTAAACGCCTAGCTGAAAAATCGTTTACCTCTGAAGATAAATATATGGTGACCGTTAATGAATCACCAGAGGGCGATCATTTTCATGCCTATTTAAAAGGTGCGCCTGAAGTGGTGATGGCGATGTGTGATCAGATTCATTTAAATGGTCAAAAGGTGGCGTTTACCGAGGCGTATCGAAAGCAGGTTGTTGCGCAATATATGTCGCTGGCTGAACGAGGTGAGCGAGGCTTAGCATTAGCTTATAGGAATCTTGATAATGATGGCATTCCGGATGCGCATTACATATTTGTTGCGGTTGTTGGCATGATTGACCCGCCTCGGGTAGAAGTTCCTGAGGCGATCTTAAAATGTCGGCAGGCTGGCATACGTGTATTTATGCTAACCGGTGACTTTGGCCCTACAGCTAAAGCGATAGGTAAACAAATTGGCTTGTTTAGTGATAAAGGCAAGGTGCTAAATGGTGATGAATTATCAGCATTAGATGAGGCTGGCTTATCGAGCTTGCTGGATGAAAATGAGTTGATATTTGCGCGTATTACACCAGCTCAAAAGTTGCAAATAGTCCAAGCCTTGCAAAAGAAAGATCAAATTGTCACGGTCACCGGTGATGGGGTGAACGACGCGCCTGCGCTTAAAAATGCAGATATGGGCGTAGCAATGGGCTTGATGGGGACAGATGTCGCGAAAGAAGCGAGTAATATGGTGTTAATGGACGATAACTTTGCCACCATTGTGACGGCGATTGAAGAAGGCCGGACTATTTTTGATAATATCAAAAAGTTTATCGCTTATATTTTAACCAGTAATATTCCTCAAATTCTGCCTTTTATCGCCTATGTTTTGTTGGATATCCCGCTGCCACTCACCGTGGTGTTAATACTGGCGATTGATTTAGGCACCGATATTATTCCAGCGCTGGGCTTAGGTTCAGAAAAGCCTGAAACCGATGTGATGAATAAACCGCCACGTGCCAGACATGAGCGGCTCTTAACGCGAAATTTATTGTTTATGAGCTATGGCATTGTCGGCATGATTCAAGCGGCTGCCGGCTTTTTTAGTTATTTTTATATCCTGCTGGATGGCGGCTGGCAATGGGGCAAGGCGTTGGCCGTATCCGATCCGCTGTATCGACAAGCGATTACTGCTTTTTTTGCGTCCATCATTATCTGCCAAATTGCCGATGTATTAATTTGTCGTACACGACGACAAAGTATCTTAACGGTAGGTATTTTTGCCAATAAACTCGTGTTACTGGGTGTTGTGTCAGAGTTGATCTTATTGGCTTTAATTGCCTATGTACCTTTGATGAATACGTTCTTTGGTACCGCGCCGCTGGAATTATGGCAGTTAAGTTTGAGCATTCCGTTTGCCATTACGATTATTATTGCAGATGAAATACGGCGAGTATTTGTAAGGCGCGAGAATCGGTTTGTATTGAAATGGCTGACATGGTGATACTACTATGCCAAGAATAATGGGTACAAAATCAAACAGAGTGATGAGTTAACATGCTCTAGGGTTGTTTTTGATTGATGACGTTTGTTCTGAGGTCAGTTGATGATTTTGATGTATCAACACTGATTTTGTTCGGCTGCTGGTGATGTTATTAAATAATGTTGAGATTTGAAATCTAGCTCGCTGGGCTGCCAGTACATAATATAGCCACTTAATAAGTCATAAACTAACTAAGCCATAAAATTAATTAAGCTTGAATCCAGATTGTTGAGTTGTTGAGAAACAGTGCCTTCTTTCTTCTTGAGAGAAGGCACTGTTATTTCTTTTGGTGACGCTGTTTTTTAGTTAAAGGCTGGTTTTATTTTGCTTTTTTAAGTAACCAAAAATCAAAAAAACCGGATACGAGGAATACCATAGGAAAGGTCACACCTAACATGGCTGTGGCTATCCATAGTTCAAGCTCCCAGCCACCTGCTGGGCCTGATATTAGCTCATGCCCTACGAATAAATAACCGGCATAACTGTAGAGTCGGTACATAACTAAGCCTGCTATAACCGCACAAGCTAATAGCGCAAAACCACGGTAAGGCTGCTTTAAATTAGGGAAGAGGCTAAATTGCATCATATTGTTAACCAAAAAGGCACCAAAAAGCATGCAGACAGGCACTTGAATCATATAGCTCACCTGTTCCATGCCGATAAAGTCAGTAAAAAACCAGCGTACGATGAATGCAAAAAGTAAAACATAGATCGTTCCAATAAGGCCGCGAATAGGCTGCGGGCGGCCCATCGACAGCTTGTTAATAGGCCAAAAGTCAAATAAAGAATGAATAACAATCACCCCTGCCGTTGTAACGGCAAATGTCATAGCCACCCATGAGTCGAATAAGCCTTTCGGGTCAATTTCTGGGTGGTAAAGCGGGTGAACAATCTCGCCGTTGGGTGTGGGGATATGCGCTAATGCGCTGTAGTCAAAAAAGATAAACCAGACAATATAGGCTAAGACATACGTGGCCACTAATGTAACAAGCCCAATGATGACAGGGTTTTTACTCAGTAAAGAAAAAGGCCAAGCATGCCATATCGGAATAAGCCATAAAACAGTCACAACCGTTAGAATCGTATACTGGATAAACATCGGGGTATCGCCATAATTTTGCCCAACCAAGGCGGACAATAACAAGGTGAAGAATGCACCTGCAGCAACAGTAATAAGGGTTAAGCAAATGCCTTTTAGTGGCTGTGGCATATCGCCGATTCGTTTGGGTAAGTTGTTATGCCAAAACAAATTTAAAATGACTTGTGTGGGTGTTGCGCACATAAATGCGATACCCACCCAACCGGTAAAAAAGTGTTGCTCAAAAGGTGCAATACAAAGAGCGGCTAGGGTTAATACAACAATGATACCCATGCTCCCTGATAGTAGGGCAGATGAAAGTGACTGGTTTGCTGCTTGAGTGCTCATGAGGCTCCTTTGATATTATTTTTATCACATAACCATAGACTATCTATAAGTCATATTAAAGTTGAATTTAACGATAAATAGGCTCGTGGGTATTAATTAGGGTTACGCCAATCAATACTAGTATTCCAATTCAGCAACGGGCTCAATATTGATGAATACTTCAATAATCAAGCGATAACACTTGTTCAAGTAACGATCCCATAAAGAGGTTTGTAAATAGTTTGCAGAGCAAGTATCGGTTTAAGTGGGGGCTAAAAGGACAGCTGTGTTGACATCATTAGTGCGGTAAAGGAGACGATAAAGGGTCATTTAAGGCTATAACATGTCTTGCGAAACTGATAATAAAAAACTATGTTGGCGATGAATGCTGCAATGGTAAAGTAGCCCTTTAAAACTCGGAACGTTTGATATTTTAATGTTTGAAGAAAAAGCAGAATGTAATCACCTGCCTGAGTTATTGCAACAGTTAAGCAGTGCCATCGAACAATGCCAGCGATTTGAACAGCCTGATGCCATGTCAACCGTGGACAGTTGGACTACAGCATTAAATCGTCCAGTACCTACGCAAGGTATTGGTGCAAAACAGGTGATTAGTGAATTGGGTTTACATGTGATGCCGAATGGGTCGCAACTGGCTAAACCCGGTTGTACATCCTATATAACAACAGCCGCGACGGATATGGGGTCTATTGCGACATTGGCTGGAATAGTGGCATCACCACAACGTGTTGGCATGACCGCTTTTAACCATTTAGAAGAGGTTGCCTTAAATTGGTTAACTGAAATGTTTGATTTGCCAAAGGGTATGCAAGGCGTTTTTAGCAGTGGCGGCTCTACGGCTAATTTAATAGGCTTAGGCGCGGCTAGGCAGTCTGCCTTTGAAAAAGTTGGTTTAGACCCGGCAAATGACGGTGTTCAGCGCGCTTGTAAAGTGTATGCCACTGAGCATAGTCACCACACCATACACCGTGCAGCTGCTGTGTTGGGTATGGGGCGAAAGGCGATGGTGCATGTGCCTGTTGATAATATGATGAGGCTTTCACCGAGAGAGCTTAAACGTTTATTAATAGAAGATAAAAAGTCCGATGCATTACCAGTGGCTATTGTGGCTAATGCAGGCAGCACGAACACAGGCTCGATTGACCCTTTGCAAGAAATTGGCGAAATTGCACGTGAACATAATATTTGGTTTCATGTTGATGGTGCTTATGGTTTACCCGGCACATTAGATCCACAAGTACATGAATTATATAAGGGGCTGGCATTAGCTGATTCTATTACTGTTGATGCTCATAAATGGTTAGGTGCACCGGTTGGTATTGGGGCGACTTTTGTGCGCGATGTTCAAGCGCAATATAAAACCTTTAACCAAGGCGAAGCAGCTTACCTAGAAACAACAACGGTAAAAAATGAACACATTGAGAACTCAATGGATACCATTGGTTTTCCGTATCATGATTTAGGTGTTGAGCTATCTGCACCTGCTCGAGGTGCCATTGTATGGGCTTTGATTCGTGAAATTGGTGTAGAGGGAATGAAGGCGCGTGTGTGTCGACACAATGCTATGGCGCGACGTGTTGCTGAACGTGTAGAAAAACACCCTCATTTAGAATTAGCATTAAAGCCGACGTTATCGGTATGTTGTTTCCGTTATGTTAATGAAAAAGTAGATGATTTAAATGGCTTAAATAAAAAAATTCACCGTCAACTAATGAAAAATGGTGTCAATATTCCGAGCACCACCATGGTGGATAATAAGCTGGTTATCCGGCCGTGCTTTTTGGGTGCTAGAACAGATTGGCATCATGCTGATGATTTGGTCAATGAAGTGCTTGAAATTGCTCAGGCACTCATTTAATACTAACTAAAGTAGTTCTTAAATAAGGAGATTGATATGGCTCAACGCTACGATAATATTTTACAAACAATAGGTCATACGCCGGTTGTACGGATCAATAAGCTTGGCCCAAAAGGGGTGAATGTTTTTGCCAAAATAGAAGCGTTTAACCCAATGGGGTCGGTTAAAGATCGGCTTGCTTTGGGTGTTATAGAAGATGCTGAGCGTAAAGGTGAGCTAACGCCAGGTCAAACGATTGTAGAAGCGACCAGTGGCAATACCGGTATTGGTTTAGCAATGGTATGTGCACAAAAAGGCTACCCATTGGTGATAACCATGGCCGAGAGTTTTAGCGTAGAACGCAGAAAACTGATGCGCTTTTTAGGCGCAAAAGTGGTGCTAACGCCGGCGCATGAAAAAGGCACGGGCATGGTTAAAAAGGCGGAAGAACTGGCGGCTAAAAATGGCTGGTGGCAATCAAAACAGTTTGAAAACCCAGCAAATGCGCAAATGCATATGAAAACGACGGCAGAAGAAATTCTAGAAGATTTCTCCGATGTAACGCTTGATTATTGGGTCACCGGTTATGGAACAGGCGGGACGTTAAACGGTGTATCAGCCGTATTAAAAGAAAAAAGCCCAGCAACCAAAGTTATTGTCTGTGAGCCGGTAAATGCAGCCTTATTAGGTGGTGGTATTGCGCAAGTTGAAAATGAAAGCCACCCAAGCTTTAACCCTCACCCGATACAAGGTTGGACGCCAGACTTTATTCCCGTGTTAACAAAAGAAGTGGTGGATGCTGGCTCACGTATTGATGAACTGCTATCTATCGATGGCAAAGAGGCCATTCAGTGTGCGAAAGATTTAGCGCAACAAGAAGGTATTTTTGTGGGTATTTCAGCAGGTGCTACCTTAGCTGGGGCTTTGAAAATAGCCGAAACAGCGAAGTCAGGTGCGAATATTTTATGTATGTTGCCAGACACTGGCGAGCGTTATTTAAGTACGCCTTTGTTTGATGATATTTCGATTGAGATGTCAGAGGATGAAATAGCTGTGTCTAAGTCAACACCGGGTTATCAGTTTTAATTCATTATTGGTCTCACGACTAGGGCTTTGCTTATCGAGCAATGAGTTGAAGTGTGACGACTAATAGCCGGTGCAAGTGTTGGATACAGTAGAATAAGCTTTTATAGTCAGACACGATGAATTGAATGAATAAGCAAATAGAGTTATTAGCACCCGGCGGCGATGTAGAAGCAATTAAAGGGGCCATTGTTGCCGGTGCAAATGCTGTTTATTGCGGTTTAGATGTTTTTAATGCACGTAATCGCGCAACCAACCTTTCTTTTGATGAGTTGTGTGGCGTATTACGTTTAGCGCATCAGCACGATTGCGAGGTATTTTTAACGCTCAATGTCGTTATATTGGAGCAAGAATTACCAAGCCTAATCAAACTGTTGAATAAATTAGTGAATAGCGGTCTGGATGGCATTATTGTGCAGGACCTTGGCACATTTAATTTAGTAAAGAAGTATTTTCCAAGTCTTGATTTACACGCCTCAACGCAGTTAACGACGCACAATGAAGGGCAAATACAGTTTTTAAGCAAAATTGGCGCTTCTCGGGTTAATTTATCGCGCGAACTAAACCTTGACGAGGTTAAAAGCCTGACCCGTTTTGCACATGATCATGATGTATTAACCGAAGTTTTTGTACACGGTTCCCTTTGTATAGCTTTTTCTGGTCAGTGTTATTCAAGCTCGGTAAGTGTCGGCAACTCTGGTAACCGTGGGCGGTGTAGCCAAGCGTGCCGAGATGAGTATGAAACCACTGCCACGGGCAATAATTTCCCACTTAATTTAAAAGACAATTCAGCCTATTTTGATTTACCTGAATTAGTGGACGCGGGCGTCGACTCGTTAAAAATAGAAGGACGTATTAAGGGTGCGCATTATGTTTATACGGTGGTGGATAGCTGGCGTAAACAAATGGATAAATTTGAACAAACAGGGCGCTTATTAGAAGACGATTCAAATTTACATAAGGTCTTTAATCGTGATTTCACCAATTCCTTTTTAAAGGGTGATCTGACCAAAGACATGTTTATTGATAATCCCAGAGATCACAGTGTTGAACACGCAGTGACGAAAAGCCAGGCTGTATCGATTGTCCATATTCATAAAGCAAAACAAGATTTGTATGAAGATAAAAATAAAATTGGTGATGAATTAGCCGACAAAATTAAAGGCTTAAATATCGATAAGCAGCAATTGAATTTGGTTTTTTCTGGGCAAGTGGGTGAGCCATTAGTGCTAACTATTCAGGTAAAGACTGCAAATGGGCAAGATGAGACAACACATGTGATCGAATCTGCAGAGCCACTGAAAAACCCAACACAGTCAACACTGGATACCAATGCGATCAAGAAGCGTTTTAAAGGCTTCAATAAGGCGAGATATACGATTGAAGCCATAGACTTTAGTCGTTTAGCAGACAATATTAGCCTGCCATTCAAAGAACTGGCACGGCTAAAAAATAAAGCCGCTTTCCTGCTGAATGATTCTGTTGAGATATTGCGGGATGTCGATGTGCCGCCACTGCTCAATCACCCAAAAGTAGAAGAAGGTTCATCGATAGATAAGAAGCCGTCTATGTCTATTTTAATAGCGGATGAGAAAGACCTGCATTTATGTGAGGTAACACAGGCGGACATTTACTTTAAGTTGCCAGAAAGCTTTAAAAAAGGCTGTACGAAATACATTGATTTATTTCTTCAAAACCCACGTTTAATACCGTGGTTTCCCGCTGTTTTAATTGGTAAAGATTACCAAGAAGCCGTTAATGTCCTAAAACATGTGCGCCCTAAACGTATTGTTACTAATAATACGGGTATTGCCTATAAAGCGTTTGAAATGGGAATAGATTGGGTTGCCGGACCGTTTTTAAACACCACTAATTCATATGCTTTGTTAACCTTGCAAGAAACGCTTAACTGTTCGGGTGCGTTTATTTCTAATGAAATTAATCGTATGCAAATTAAAAATATTGCGCGACCCAAAAATTTCAAATTGCTCTACAGTATTTATCACCCCATTTTAATGATGACCAGTCGACAATGTTTCTTTCAACAAACTGTGGGGTGTAAAAAACCGAGCATTGAAGATGGCTGCATGCTTAAGTGTCAAAAGGCAACGACTATTACCAATGTAAAAGGTGTGTCGTTTGCCATTGATAAGCAAAAAGGTGGCTACCCCAGCATTTACAATGATGAGCAGTTTTTGAACCTAGATGTAGTGAATGATTTGGCTGATTTATTTGATGAATTTTTTATAGATTTAACCAATATCGGTGCAGGGTCAAAAGAAGAGCAGAACAAAACACAATTGATAGATTCTTTTGAGCAAATAATAAGCGGTCAAAAGGCAGCAAAACAACAGCTTAATCAAATGGTTCCTGTCTCGACGATGGCACAATATAGACAAGGCTTATAACAAGCAGCTGAGCTTGTAGTATTGGTTGCTTTGTGTATGCAGTAGTTTAAAAATACTGTGCGCTTAAGCAGTTGAACCACTCAAAAAGTATTTTTTTAAAATAGCCCTTCACGCTAAAATTTTAGTGGGAATAACGGTTATACTAATAGGTCATTAGGCTCATCAATAACTGTATTTAAGTATGAAAAAGATATTATTTATCATCGTAACAAGTTCCTTCTTGATCGGTTGTGATGGACAAGATGGTATGGGCTCAAACCCACTAAGGGCTAAGGCACGTGACATTGAGAACCAGCAAGAACAGGCTGCAGGCCGTGAACAAGAAACAGCGTACGGTTCAGCCATCTCCGATTCGTTTAAAAAAAATAGCGAATAGCCGATACCCAAACACACTGGCAGGCTGCGTGTTTGTTGCAAATAATGATACTGGTTTCCTTAGTCTAGGCGTGTAATTAGCATATTTCGCTTTTAGTAGTTGAGTAGTGCTGTTCAACGCCACATGGGTTTAGACATCGAGCTTTAAGGGTAATATAAAGCAGCCAGCCAGCCCATTTTATGTCACCTAAATAGACATAGCGTAGCTGGGTTTTATCGCCATTTTGCCCAAGGATCCTCAGTATTTTCAGGGCTATAGCTATCTTCGACGGGCGGGCGCTTATTCTCGTGCGTTGTGTGTTGGCCTTTATTATAGGTAGAGGCTTTATTAACACGTTTAGTCTGTAATTGTTCCGCGTCTTCCAAACTTAGCTCAGCTGGTTTCCCGGGCGTTTGATTTGCTGGAACAAGTCGGTCTCTAGGTGGTATTGAGAATTCTTTAGATGATACCTTGGGCAGGTTTTTAAATTCATATAGATAAAATGCCTCAACTTTTTCACGCGCCCAAGTTGTCTTTTTTAGAAACTTAAGGCTCGACGCAATACTCGGGTTAGTCTTAAAGCAATTAATATTCAAATAAGCAAAGAGAATCTCAAAGCCGTAATGCTCGACGATCTCAAGCAGCAGGTTCTTTAAACTAAGGCCATGCAGCGGGTTATTTGTGTAATCAATTGGGTCATTCATGATATTTGTCTTAATTCGGTGGGTTAGGCCTCCATTATACCTGTCAGCAACCGGCGATAGAGTGAAGCGATAAGACTTTTCGTTTAGCTGTACTAACACAGCCGGCACTACCGAGAAAATCGCTACATCATATGTTCAATGCTATTAAATACGGCCTGCTTAATAAATGCTTGGTCAGCTGGAGTCGCATGACATAGGCACCCAAATAAGCAAACCGTATTAGGGTAGAGCAGGGCTAATTAAGTGATGAAAAGCGTGAACTAGTATTACATGCGATTAACCGCCATTTCATAATTAAAGATTGGGCAAAGTATTTTAGTTCAGGGCTGGCATCGGTGTGATCATTAATCATACAGAGGTGTTGATAGGTTGCTTGAGCAAATTTTAACTCCCTAGTTTGTGCATATTTGGTTGTTAAAAACAAAACAGTCGTCTGTAGTTTTTCAATGCTTATGTTTGTCGCCATGTCTGCAATGTTTGATGAAGGGTCTAATGGTGTGCTATTGGATTTCATACAAATACCTTTTTTTGTTAATGAGAATGATTATCATTAATATTTAAAACAAATGGATTGGCGCTGTCAAGAAAATACTTTTAATAATCTTATTGCTAATGAGAATGATTCGTATTACTATTCATTAAAATTATGGAGAGGGATTAATTTTATGAAAAAGTTGTATGCAGTCAGTCTATTGACGTTAGCCAGTGGTGCTTCAGTGGCAGGAGAAAACCAATGGCTATATGCAAAAGGTACAGACACGAGGCCGCAAGGGAGTTATGAGTTCAAACTGAGTGACACAATTAAAGTTGGAAAAAACTCAGGTGATTATGTTGCACATGATATTAGGCCAGAAATTGAGTATGGAATAACGGATAAATTAACTGTAAGCGCTGAGCTGGTGTTTTTTGATCATAACTACTCACTGAATAATTCAGACAATGACCCTATGTTTAGTACACAGGGAGGGGCTGGCAAGCGCTTTGATAAATTTCAGTTTGCAGGGTATGAAGCGGCGCTTAAATATAATATTTTGAGCCCTTATAAAGATGTCATGGGTTTATCTGTAGGCTTGGCTTTTGAGCATAGAGATGCGTACAGATTAGATGGCGCAGATATCGATCAAGATTCGTTAACAACGACATTCTATTTTCAAAAAGACTTTTTAGATGACACACTTATATTTGTTGTTAACCCTAAGGTAGAGCTTGAAAGAAGAAAGTCCCCCGATGTATTAGAGGAAGAGATTTCATTAGAGTTGATGGCGGCTGTTTCATATCGATTTATGCCTAAATGGACGGTCGGCCTTGAGTATCGCTCTCAATCTGATTATTTAAGTGTGCAAGAAAACGGAGAATTCGAAGAAGGTGTGCAGCGCTCTAGTTTTGATTTAACAGATTTTAGATTAGGCGATAGGTATCAAAGTGGCCAATACATAGGTCCAACGCTTCATTATGCGACTCAGCGATGGTGGGCAACAGGCGGTGTGTTGTTTCAGTTCCAAGGGGGCGGCGGCTTTAGTGAAGATGGTAAAAACTTTGATGAGCATGAGAAATACCATGCCGGCGTATCATTCGGTTATGAGTTTTAATGCAAGCGTTAAACGTAAAGTACATACTCGGCTTTATGCTGTTAAGCCTGATTTCAACAGGACACGCGGAAACTTTTTTAACGGTTGAGCAAGCAAAAGGTGAGTTATTTGCTAACACACCGATGAAAAAAATGGATTTAACATTATCTAACGCTCAAGTTGAGGCAATAGAAGATGCGTCGGATATGCGTGTGCTGAGTAATAAATTGAATGCATGGAAAACACAAAGCAACGAGTGGTTTCTTGTAGACCAAGTTATTGGTAAGCATGAAATGATTGATATGGCTGTGGGTATCGATAGTTCAGGCAAGATAAAGGGGCTTAGGGTACTGCGTTATGTTGAAAGTTATGGCAGTGAAGTTCGATATATTAAATGGTTAGATCAGTTTAATGGTCGGGATAGTTCTGAGAAATTATTGTTAGATAAGCAGATTGACAATATTTCGGGTGCAACGCTGTCGTGCCGACATATTACCGATGGAGTAAACCGTTGGACGCATACTTGGCAACAAGTCTTACAGCACTTGTAATACCTACTCGTTTAACAATTAATTTAGTAATAAATATGAGTTATTTACGTCATGGTAACTGTCTATTTTCCTAAACCATATCGTTACGGCCTTTATAGTTTGTTTTTCTTAAGTTGGTTCTCGGGCAGTGGGTTTTTTATTCTTAAAACCTGGTTTCTTCAAGAAGGCAAATATGGACTGGTAAAACATGCTTGGCAATACCCTGCATTGCAAGTTCACGGTGCAATGGCATTTTTAATGATGATTGGCGTGGGCTTTGTTATAGGAGCCCACCTACCCAAAAGTTGGAAAACAAAACAGAAAAGAAAGACAGGTATTTTGCTGCTTACCATGCCCTGCCTTTTGATAATTAGTGGCTATTTATTGTATTACGTAGCAGAAGATACGTTTCGACAATGGCTTGAGTACACCCACTTAGCGATAGGTCTCGTGTTGCCTGTCAGTTTATCTCTTCATGTGTTATTGAAAGTTAAACAGAAAAATGAAAAGCGAAATAATGAAAGTAAATTGGAAAAAATTTAATCGGAAAACGCATTATTGGGGATCAATTTTATGTGCCTTACCTATTTTGGTTGTTATAGGCTCAGGCGTCTTGTTGCTGCTCAAAAAAGATGTAGATTGGATCCAGCCGCCCAGCACTCGCGGAGTGAGTTCTGTTCCTTCAATTACTTTTGATGAAATTCTAGCAACTTCAAAAACAGTAAAACAAGCAAAGGTTAACGGTTGGGCGGATATTGACCGACTGGATGTAAGGCCCAATAAAGGCATTGTTAAAGTTCGAGCGAAGAGCGATTGGGAAATTCAAATAGACACTCAATCTAATGAAATATTGCAAGTGGCCCATCGCCGGTCAGATTTCATTGAGTCAATTCATGATGGTACGTTCTTTCATGATGCTGTAAAGCTATGGGTTTTTTTACCTAGCTCATTGATTTTATTTGTTTTGTGGGTAACGGGGCTATATTTGTTTTTAACGATGCATTTTAAAAAAAGAAGCAGAAAGCGGATAACACACCCTGCAGGATAAAAGATTGGTGTTTATATGTTCGTTAACTTAAATCGATTCATATTAATGAGCCTTGTTGTTTGGTGCTTTTCTTTTAGCTGCTTAGCAACTGAAAGCCAGTTAAAAGTGAATAAAAAAGCCGTCATAAAAGGAGTGGCTTTTAAAGGTGATATAGAAGCCCGAAGAGATAAAGGCATATTGCATAGAAAGCATGCAGATATTGGCGTGAGACTTCCTTTGGCGATAAAAGACTTAACACTAGGTGTTCATTATCGAAGGGTTTATAGCTTAGAAGAAGATGGTTGGGCGCTAGAAAATAGGCCCTATGTTCAATTAGAGCAAAAATTCAAAGGGAACAATAAGCTTGATTGGAGATTGAGAGTTCGCCAAGAATTTAGAGATCGAGAAGGAAAAGGGCGCTCTAAACGCAGCCGAGTGAGAGCTAAGGTTGTATTACCCAAGCGAATTTTTAATGCTAAACCGTTTGTGAGCCATGAATATTATTATGATTTAACGGCGCATCAATTATCGCAAACACGGGTAGACATGGGTGTTACCTTCGATAAATTCAAAACAGTGGTGCCGCAACTATCTTTTAAAATAGTGGCAAAGCAAAAGGATAAATGGCAAACCTCATCGGCAATCGTGTTGAGTCTGGCCTTTTAAAAGCAGTTATTAAGGAAGTGAGATAACAATTTCATTGCCTTGTTCAGAAAGTTCAAGCGCAAGAAGGTTTTTATCAGCGGGCCCTTGAAGAACCGTCCCCTGTTTATCAAATTTAGCACCATGACAGGGGCAAACTAGCTTGTCTGGCGCCACAGAAACGGTGCACTTTTGGTGTGTACAGCTTAAGAGCAAGGCAACATATTTTCCATTTTTTTGTTGATGTAGAAAGATCGGTGCCTTGACAGTCGTGGCCTGCAAAATAGCAAAGTCATCGTTTTCTAATACAGTTTTATGAGCAATTATTTTATTGTTTTGCTGCGTTTTTAAAAGAGTGGTTTTGATATTGGGTGATGTTTGGCAGCCCACTAATAAGGAGGCGCCGCAGCTACTTGCTAAGGCGAAGCTGCTGGATTTTTTAATAAAAGATCGCCTATCCATTTAAGGTGCTCCCTAGTTTAATAATGTGTACAGTTTGCCTTATCTATTTGATAGCTTAGTTTCTTTGTAGCGCAGCGATGCGTTCTTCAAGCGGTGGGTGAGACATAAAGAGTTTTTTGACTTGTCCACCATTAATACCAAAAGCGGCTAATTCTTCTGGCATATCAGTTGGCTCATGACTACGCTGTAGGGCTTTTAATGCGTTAATCATTTTTTGTTTGCCGGCTAAATTGGCGCCGCCTTTATCGGCATGAAACTCACGATAGCGCGAGAACCACATAACAAGCATGGAGGCTAAAAAGGATAACACGACCTGAGCTAACATTTGGGTCACAAAATAACCAATGCCATGCCCACGTTCATTTTTAAGAATGACCCTATCCACAATATGACCAATGACAGAGGCAAAGAAATATACAAAAGTATTCACCACACCTTGCATCAATGCCATCGTGATCATATCACCATTGGCAACATGGCTGACTTCATGCCCAAGCACGGCTTCTACTTCATCTCTGTTCATTGCATTAAGTAAGCCAGTACTCACGGCCACTAAAGCATCATTCTTATTCATCCCAGTTGCAAAGGCATTGGGTGTAGGGTTATTAAAAATACCGACTTCTGGCATACCAATGCCTGCTTTTTCCGCCTGTTTTGAGACCACAGAAACAAGCCATTGCTCTGTTGAATTTTTAGGCTGATCAATAACCTGAACACCCATGGAACGTTTTGCCATGGATTTTGACATGGCTAAGGAAATGACCGAACCGGTCATGCCAACGATCAGAGAGATAATTAATAAAGCATTCAGGTCTAAATCGACCCCATTTGCCTGCAAAGTACCTGATAAACCAAATAGGCTAAATACCAAGCTGATAACGACCATAATGGCTACATTAGTGGCTAAAAATAAAGCAATTCGAGTCATGTTAAAAATGTCCTTAAACAATATAAAAAGTATTTGGGGGTGAATTTTGTAAATTCAAGTTTAGGTATTTTAAGCTAAATATCTTACTCGACGTTTGCTTGTCTCAATAATCTAAATACCCTATTTTTGATACCTAATGCTTAAACGGTTAAGCGTTTTTGTTTAAGGACAGAGAAGGTTAGTTTGATTACTTGAACGTTCGATTCTAGTTAGGAAAAAGACAGCGTTGCAAAAAAATATAAAACATTAAAGTGAAAGAGGGTGAATAGGCCAGCTAAGTAACGTGCAGAATAAATTTTGCTATTAAACTAGTCAGTTAAACAATTTGGCAAGACAGGGTGTAGCCTAGGTTTGCCATAACACTGGACTCTTTGTTTAAGTCAGCCATAGTCACGTCTTGTTCAAGAAAGAACTGTTTATCAATGCTTAGCATCATTTCGCGCCCATCAACCTGAAGCGATAATAAATCGATAACTAAGGGCTGGCGGCTATTATTTATAATAACAGCTAAGCGAAATAGGCGAATTAACCGCGTTAACATTTTATGGCTGATAATTCGAATGTCGGGAAGCCGTCTTCGTCTAAACCGTTTTCTAGCCCCAATGACGATGGTTGAAAGCAGAAGCTGTTCGTCTTGGTTATAGCCCGCAAGGTCACTGTTAGCCAAAATATAAGCTGAATGTTGCTGAAAGTCAGTCACATTAATTTGCTGGCCAACCTCATATAAATAAGCGGCCTCAAGTAATAGAGTCTTAAGTTTCGTTGAGGTTAGACTCCAGCTTTTTGAAGTTTGGTGCCAAAATAGCTCGCAAGTTTCTGCTATTTGTTGGGCCTGCCTACGGTCAACGTTGTAAAGACGTTGTAAATGTTGGCGAGTACGCAGCCGTGTATCTCCTTGTTTATTTTGTTGCTCCATTTCAAACAAGACGCCCTCGCGCAAGGCAGCAGAGCAGAATGTCAAAGCAGTTAGGTTTAGGCTCTTCATAAGGGCAATCATAATGGCTAAGCCAGCAGGTAAAACCATGGCTCTAGCTTCGTCAATACCAACTAATGAGAGCTTAGAGACACCGTCTATTTGGCATAATAAATGTTGTAATTTGAGTAAGGTATTTAATTCTAGACGGTCGGTTGTTTCGCTGATTAAACCGATCGCCTTAAAAAGGGCTTTGGCGGTGCCTGATGTTGCAAAGACCTTATTTGGGTGACTTGTCCTAAAATGATGGGAACACTGCTCAAGCTTTTGCAGTGCGGATACCTCGGCCCGTTTAAATGATTTTTGATTCACGCCTTTACTGAAGTAACGTTCTGTAAAGCTGATGCAGCCCATGTTTTTGCTGTCTCTATATTGAGTATCAGTGCCTTCACCCAGCACTATTTCAGTACTGCCACCACCTATATCAACCACCAAACATGAGTCTTTGATTTCTTCGCTACGAACGACCCCTTGGTAGATTAATCTGGCCTCTTCAGAGCCTGAAATTATTTCAATAGGAAAGCCCAATGAGTACTCAGCCAGTGAGAGAAAAGCATTACGGTTAACAGCTTCTCGCAAGGTATGAGTGGCCACGACACGACATTTTTTAATTTGATATGTTTTTATTGTAGCGCTCATTTCTTTAAGACTGCTTGCTGCTCTTAGCATCGCCTCGTAACTTAATTCATTAGCCTTATTTAACCCCGCTCGTAAGCGTACTCGATGTTTTACCTTATGCAGAGGTTCAAGCTTACCGGCATTTAAGCGAGCAATAATTAAGTGAAAACTATTAGAGCCTAAATCTAAGGCAGCAATTAATTCTGATTGGGTATCGGCGTTAAGGCTAGTCATTTCTTGTTAGACTCAAGGTCTTTTAGATAGTTATACACCGATATTTGAGAGCGAATTTTTCGCTTATTGCCTCGTGGCAAATATTTGTTATGTTGTTTCTTATCTATAATTCTGGCCTTTGTCTTATCGGACCATTGGAGGTTAAAGATATGGATAATTTGTTGCTGAATGGCAGGGTCATAAATAGGGCAGCCAACCTCTACACGCCGCTCTATATTACGCGTCATCCAGTCTGCCGAACTAATGGTAACGCGAGGGTCTCCATTATTATGAAAAATCGTAAATCGTGTATGTTCTAAAAATCGGTCGACAATAGAAATAACTTCAATATTGTCACTAAGCCCTACAACCCCAGGAGCTAAACTGCACATTCCCCTCAAGACGATTTTAATTTTCACACCGGCACTACTGGCCTCGTACAACTTATCAATAACTTGCTTATCATCAATGTTATTCATTTTAATAAGAATTTCAGCCTTATGCCCTTTTTTGGCCATCTTTATTTCATTCTCAATCGATTTATTAATCCAATCTCTTGTGCCGATAGGGGAAACAATTAAATGTTTAAACGTGGTTTTTTTATAACTGTGCGCAATAAAGTCAAAAACAAGCGCAACTTCCTTGGTAATCGCTTGTTTGTTGGTAAATAAACTAAAGTCGGTGTAAACCTTAGCTGTTTTTTCGTGAAAGTTACCGGTGCCAACGTGAGCGTAATAGGTTTGTTTTTTATGTTCATGTCGGCCAATTAAACATAATTTAGTGTGGCACTTTAGTGAGGGTAAGCCAAAGTGAACCTTAACACCCGACTCGGTTAAGATACGCGCCCATTCCATGTTGGCTTGTTCATCAAAACGTGCGTGTAACTCAATAACAGCAAAAACTTCTTTGCCATTTCTAACCGCATTGATCAGTGACTTGATAAGCCTACTGTTGTTGGCTACACGGTAGAGGCAGATTTTTATTTCAAATACATTTGGATCAAAAGCTGCCTGACGTATCAATTCGGTAAAGTGATCAAACTTGTGATAAGGGTAACAAAGCAAAATGTCTTGCTGCTTTATTGCATCAAAAGGGCAGGCATGACGGGAAAATTGCCTAGAAACCAAAGGTGTTAACGGAGGGTTTTCAAGGTGTTTACGCCCCACATTAGGGAAGTCAATAAAGTCTCGGAAATTATGATAACGGCCACCTGGCACCACACTATCATGACGTGTAATGCCAAGTTTAGATTTCAGCATGTCGATAGCATGATCGGGCATGGCTCGTTCGTACACAAATCTCACAGGCTTAGCATGTAGGCGCTGCTTTAAACCGATAGATAATTTTTCTAAAACCGATAAATCAATATCATCGGTTAGACCGAAATCAGCATCTCCCGTTACCTTCATAGCGTAAACATTGCAGACCTTGTAATTAAAATAGGCGGAAAAAATATTGTTTATACAATAGCGAATAATATTGTCGGACATAATAATATCTCGTCGTCGTTTACCTTTTTCACGTGGTAATTCAATAAAACGAGGAGAGTCTGTGGTTGGTATCGCAATTGCTGCATACTGTATGTTTTTACCACCCAGCATTTCACAAATTAAATAGCTGAGGTCATCTTTTAATAAGGCCGCTAAATTAGTATTTTTATTGATAATAATAGGCTCAATAAAACCTTGTAGATGATTGGTAAAGTATTTTTGTAGCCAGTTTCCTTGCTCGGGGCTCAGTTGATCTTCATTAATTAAGAAAATGTTTTTATGCGCGAGCCCTTTCAATACCTCATGGTAAGTGACATCAAATTCTTCTTGTAGCTTTAAGACCTTTTTTTGTATATCACGTAACAAGTTTTTGGTCGGTGTTTGTTCATCAAGGTCTTTCTCAATAAGAACCCGGCGCTTAACATTGGCAACGCGCACCCTGAAAAACTCATCTAGGTTGTTTGAAAAAATGCCTAAAAACCGGACTCTTTCTATAATAGGTGTGGATTTATCAGCCGCTTCTTGTAGCACGCGCTCGTTAAAGGACAGCCAGCTGAGTTCTTTCGCAATATATTTCGCCTCTAATTTTTTGATCACCTAACCTACCTAAGCCGTTTACTAAAACTTTATTATGTAGAGGCAAGATGACAGGTTCGTGACAGTGTCTAATCCTTTGGTTTTATGGGGCGAAATTTTCCTGTTACACGGAAAGGGCTGAGATAGGTATTTGTGCCTTGCGTCTGCATATTGTCATCGTTCTGACACTTCGTTGTCATCATCATTGGTTACATTCACTGCAAATTTTAAGGATGAATGCCATGCTGAATACCACACGAATATCTCGTTTAGATTATTGCTTAAAAATTGTTTTGGAGCAGTCTCGTATTGGTGATTTAAAAGTTTGTAATAAGCAAAACCTGATCTATCTCTTGTTAATATTAGTCGTTTCATTCGGCCTCTTCAGCGGTGAAGAAACCCCCATAGTTGCTGGACAGCAAATTGGCTTAACTGGCTATGAAATTCACGCAACGCCTAAGATGATAGCGGGTGTTAAAGATAATGCATCTGGCCTAACCTATAACAGCAATACCAATACATTATTTGCTGTTGTTAATAACCCAGAAATGCTACTTGAGCTGACAAAAGACGGTGAGCTAATTCGTCGTATTGATTTAATTGGCTTCGAAGACACAGAAGGGGTGATGTATCTCGGCGGCGAACGATATGCCGTGGTTGAAGAGCGAAAAAGAACCTTGGTAATGTTCGATATTAATTCGCAAACAAAGGTTGTTAATAGGGTGGGCTTAAAGAGCCTTCAGTTAGCCATTACATCAGGTAAAAACAAAGGATTTGAAGGGTTAACTTATAACCAAGACAGTGGGGATTTATTTATCATTAACGAGAAAACACCTCGACAACTGATAAAGCTGTCGGGTTTTGTTGAATCATCTGATATCGCTATTTCAACGCCGTTTTCTTTAGAAAAAACCTCTTTTGGCGGTGATGATTACTCAGGGGTGCATTATGACGATCAAACAGGCCATCTAATACTCTTGAGTGACGAATCTCGTCAAATGGTTGAAGTCAATAAAGAAGGGATTGAAATCAGCCGATTGGACTTGAGTAGAGGGAATGCTGGTTTGCATGATGATGTACCGCAGGCTGAAGGTATAACAATGGACAAAGACGGTGATATTTATGTCATCAGCGAGCCTAATTTCTTTTATCGTCTCAAGAGTAAAAATCGCCTGTTAAAAGTCGCGTCAAAAAATGACTAATTGAGTTAAATCAAACTGGCTGCCCCATCTATACCATGGCTTCGGTATTTAACTGGGCAAGGTTTAATGGCAACGGTTATGTGCTGGTTGGCGTTGGTGTTCTTGTTATCTTTCAACTGTTTTTTACCTATCAAGAACCGATACAGGCCCTGTTGGGTACAGCTGCAAGCAATTCTGCTAAAACTCGTGTTAGGCATAACAATCACGAACTTAAACTAGCGCCTTCTTTAAGTTGTAGGTCAGCCTCTTTTTATACGCACTACTTTCATAATTTCTAAATCAATGCCAGCAACAGTTTCTTGTGCTGGATAGTACGTCATGTTTACTCGGGCGCCTTTTAAGCTCTGGTATTGACCTTTGCGCTTGAATTTAAAGGGCACAGTGCAACCTTCTACCATCAACGTATGTAAAATCCAGTCGCCTTGAGGGCGTTGAACATGTGACATAACCTTCATTAATTCTGAGTGAGTAAGGCTGGGGTGTTTTTCAATTAGTTTTTGGGGGTCTGATTGCATGTTTTTTTATGATTACTTTAACCAATAACCGTTAAAGAACTTATTGGTTCTTTGTTAAGAGTGGGCGCTAGCTAGACTGACCCCATAATTCACTCTATTGTGATATTCACGTTCTTTTAGGGTACTAGGAATAACTGCATTTATAAGGTACAAGTTATCAAAATAATGGTTAAGATACGACAATTAAACGAACAAGGAAAAGATGATGAGTAACTCAATTTACGACATAGCGCTAACTAAAATTGACGGTAGCGAATCAACCCTCTCTGACTACCAGGGAAAGGTTATGCTGATTGTTAATGTGGCTTCTAAATGCGGTTTAACCCCTCAATATGAAGGTTTAGAGGCGCTTTATCAAGCGTATCAGGACAAAGGCTTGGTGGTATTGGGTTTGCCTTGTAATGATTTTGCAGGGCAAGAACCGGGCAGTGATGCTGAAATACAAACATTTTGTTCAACAAACTATGCCGTCAATTTTCCGCTGTACAGTAAAGTAAACATAAATAGCAGCCCAAGACACCCGCTATACGAATGGCTTATTAATGCCCAGCCAACAAGCAAACAGCTAGAAGGTGGTCAGTTAATGAGCCGACTGGCAGAAAAGGGTTTATCGCCAGCGGTAGAAAGCGATGTCAGCTGGAATTTTGAAAAATTTTTAGTGGCACGTGATGGGTCAATTAAAGGCCGGTTTGCGCCTGATATAGCCTGATGATGCAAGCCTTATTAACGCGATTGAGGAAGCGTTGAACGCTTAAGGGTTTGCTGGGTTAGTCTCTTTGAAATGCTCATCTGCTGTTAAATGAGTATAAGACATCGTGAGTTCCAGATATTTAAGTTGTAGTGATTTAAATTTATCAGATACTTGCGATGTCTTTTTAGTTTATAGAGTGTTGGGCTTGCAACTTGAACTCACCTTTATTCATAGTGAGTCCAAAGCCTGATTACTTTTATACTATGTTCCTTTTCGTATATTTGGTAAACAAGCCTATGCTGAATGTTGATGCGACGTGAATATGCACCGGATAAATCGCCAACCAACTTTTCATAGGGTGGTGGGTTTTGGTAAGGGTCTTTTTGAATTATATCTAGAAGAGGTTTTGCGTTATTCTTAAGTTCAGAAGAAAGCTTCCTAGCATCTTTTTGAGCTTGTTTTGTATAGAGTAGCTCCCAAGTCACCAATCAAGCTCCTTAGAGCTTTCGGATAGGTCTTGTTTCAATCCCTCTTGGATAGATTCTCTCATGCCAGGAACGGATAGCAAGTTAAGCGTTTCAGAGATGGCGTTCCAGTCTTCTTCTGCCACTAAAACGGCATTACCTCTTTTTCCTGTAATGATGACAGGTTGGTGTGTTTCAGTAGTCTCATCTATAAGACTGTACAGTTTAGATCTAGCTTCAGTAACATTTAATATGGTCATAATATTTTACCTCCAAGCTAAGCGTACGCCTAAACGTACGTAAATTCAAGTCTTTTAAAAATCAAAGCGTTAAAGCTAAGTTGGGGGTATAGGGAAGCTTATTTTTGAAGAAACTAAGCTGACCGCCCCTTGATTTCGTCGAGTAATTTGAAAAATAGAAATGCCTGATTGCAAGACCTGACCCTATTATTTACTCTTAAGTTCAGAAGAAAGCTTCCTGGCATCTTTTTGAGCTTGTTTTGTATAGAGTAGCGCCCAAGTCACCAATCAAGCTCCTTAGAGCTTTTAGATAGGTCTTGTTTCAATCCCTCTTGGATAGACTCTCGCATGCCAGGAACGGATAACAAGTTAAGCGTTTCAGAGATGGCGTTCCAGTCTTCTTCTGCCACTAAAACGGCATTACCTCTTTTTCCTGTAATGATGACAGGTTGGTGTGTTTCAGTAGTCTCATCTATAAGACTGTACAGTTTGGATCTAGCTTCAGTAACGTTTAATATGGTCATAATATTTTACCTCCAAGCGAAGCGTACGCCTAAGCGTACGTAAATTCAAGTCTTTTAAAAATCAAAGCGTTAAAAGCTAAGTTGGGAGTAAAGGGGAGCTTATTTTTGAAGAAACTAAGCTGACCGCCCCTTGATTTCGTCAAGTAACTTGAAAAACAGAAATGTGTGATTGCAAGACCTGACCCTATTTTTCTCTTTTTCTCTCAATAAGGTCTTATGAATTGCTCTAACCACCGACCAAATCAAACCAATATTTATCTATCAATTGTGAAATAGTATTTTTTCTTTTCAAAGACTCTCTAACCATTTTCTCAAGAACATACTCATTATATCGAGCGCTGTCACCTATCCAATCAGTAACATACGTATAAGCGATATCAAAGTCATTCGACGACAGATTAGAATTAAAAATATTTTCAAACGAACACCTTAATATTCCCTTTAAATAATGATGACCTGTAAATTCCAGCTCATCAGAACCATCCTCACCAGCTAAATTCTCTACTAGATATATTAGCTTATCTAGTTTTCCCTGAATCTCAGGAACCTGTTGGTTGAGATAGGCTTTTACGAATCTGCTTGATTTATTACTTTCAGTGATAAGAGCAAGAATATCTTGATGGTTGTGTTCAATCAACCACGACTGAAACTCAGCCATATCTGTAGCCTTATTTAGTTCCCTTCCTGCTGAGAAGGCTGAAATTAGTCCAACGATTACTGCAAATTGTTCAACCAAGATTCAATCCATCCATGTACAGTTAACAGTATGTTTTATGGGATTGCATCCCACAAAACAGTATTACCGGGAATCCCGATAGTTTTATTTGGTTGATTTAAATAAAGGGGCTTAACTTTTTGTAATATTTATATATTATTTCCATTCCATTGGTCTCTTGAATTTAAATGGTGGGATTTAATCCCACATATCAATAAGCTTTTTTACCCCGCCAAATTTAATATTTAAGTCGACGAGCTTGAGCTGTTTCTGCGTCTAGTCTGCGTTTTAAACAGCCTCGTAGTCTTCACTCATTATCAATCGATATTCATCTCTGCTAAGCGTCGCTCGCGCATTAATAGAAAAACGGGTACTGCAAAAGCCACCGCAACGGTAGCCGTTAGTAGAATATACACCCACCATCGAGCCATTGAGAGGCGGCGAGCTTCAACAAATGACCAAACAATAAAAGCGCCCCAGATAACCAGCACATCATTGGTTAAAGAGCTTGAGGCATTGTTAATATAGGCCTGATGAATAAAATGACTAAGTGAAAACCCACCCTGTTCAAGCATATATTGAATATTAAAGTACGACGTTAACGTGACGCCCGCTAAAGCAAATAAAGCATAGATTATTTGACGGCTTTTGGATGAGTTGAGCATTAATCGTCCTTTTTTAATGGTGTTTATGGTGCGAAATCATAGGGGCAATCAAATTGATATTCGATAGCCCCATGAATGAATTTTTCTACCCCGCCAACTTTTTATATTTTAACCTTTTAGGTTGATCTGCTTCTACACCCAGTCGGCGTTTTAAATCGGCTTCATATTCTTCATAATTACCTTCAAACCAGACTACATTACTATCGCCTTCAAAGGCAAGCATGTGGGTGGCTATGCGGTCTAAGAACCAGCGATCATGCGAGATGACCACGGCGCAACCGGGGAAGCTGAGTAGGGCTTCTTCTAGTGCGCGCAGGGTTTCAATGTCTAAATCATTAGTCGGTTCATCCAGCAGTAATACATTACCGCCTTCTTTCAGTACTTTAGCTAAATGCACACGGTTACGTTCACCACCGGATAGGTCGCCCATGCGTTTTTGTTGGTCAGATCCTTTAAAGTTAAAGCGTCCAACATAAGCGCGTGATGGGGTTTCGTAAGTGCCAACGGTAATCACGTCGTTACCTTCTGATATTTCTTCGAATACGGTTTTGTTGTCGTCTAAGTTTTCGCGTGATTGGTCTACGTAGGCGAGTTTTACGGTTTCACCCATTTTAATGTCGCCGCTGGTGGCTTCTTCTAACCCGCCCATCATTTTGAATAGGGTGGATTTACCTGCGCCGTTGGCACCAATAATCCCCACGATGCCACCTTGTGGCAGATTAAAGTTTAAGTTGTCGAATAACACGCGGTCACCAAAGGCTTTGCTGATGTTAACGGCTTCTATCACCGAATCACCCAAGCGTGGGCCGGGTGGTATGTAAATTTCCTGTGTTTCGCTGCGTTTTTGGAACTCTTTGGATTGCAAGTCATCAAAGCGTGCCATACGTGCTTTGCTTTTGGCATGGCGGCCTTTCGGGTTTGAACGTACCCATTCAAGTTCTTTTTTAATGGAACGTTTTTGTGAAGCTTCGGCTTTTTGTTCTTGCTCTAGTCGTGCGTCTTTTTGTTCTAACCATGATGAGTAATTGCCTTCCCAAGGAATGCCGCGTCCGCGATCGAGTTCTAAAATCCACCCGGCAACGTTATCTAAAAAATAACGGTCATGGGTAACGGCAACTACGGTACCGGTAAAATCGTGCAAGAAGCGTTCTAACCATGCCACAGATTCAGCATCTAAGTGGTTGGTTGGTTCATCAAGCAGCAACATATCGGGTTTTGAAAGTAATAATTTACACAGCGCAACGCGGCGTTTTTCACCCCCTGATAGTTTGCTCACATCGGCATCCCATGGCGGTAGGCGTAGGGCATCTGCGGCAATTTCCATGGTGCGATCGGTGTCGTGGCCATCACCAGCTTGCAGGATGTTTTCTAACTCGGCCTGTTTTTTTGCTAGGGCGTCAAAGTCAGCATCGGGCTCGGCATAAGCGGCATATACAGCGTCTAATTCAGCTTGAGCATTGGTGAGGTCACCTAACGCTTCTTCAATGTTAGCGCGTACGTCCTTGCTTTCGTCTAATTGCGGTTCTTGGGCGAGGTAGCCAATTTTAATGCCTGGCTGTGGGCGCGCTTCGCCCTCTATTTCGGTGTCTAACCCAGCCATAATTTTTAGCAGGGTCGATTTACCTGAGCCATTTAGACCCAAAACACCAATTTTAGCGCCGGGGTAAAACGATAAATAAATATCAGTAAGAATTTTACGTTTAGGGGGAACGACTTTACTAACGCCGTTCATGGTGTAGATATATTGAGCCATTTGTAATCCGTTTATTATTTAAATAAGACTTTTTCTAAGGGTAGTAAACATAGTTAAACGCGTATTAATCGTTTATGGCGCGGCTCGTTTAATGGCGAGTTGGTGCGCATAGTTATTGATAGATATTTTATACAATGATTGGGTGGTGTTATAGGCGTAAATATCAGATTAGGCTGCGATATAGGTGGTTTTTTCTTATAAATTAGATAAATGCGTATTACAATCTTATTATATTGCATTGCACAAATAATTTTATTTTAAGGAAGGAACATGACTGAAAACAGAATGTCGAGCTTTATTGCTCCTCAAACAATTGTTGTTATCGGCGCCAGTTCACGTGATGGCTCACTCGGTAAGATCATTGTTCAAAACTTATTGTCTGGCGGTATGGCGAAAGACAATATCAGTATTGTTAACCCTAAGTATAAACGTGTACTCGATCTTCCTTGTAGTGCCTCGGTAGATGAACTTGAATCTGCAGCGGATTTAGCGGTTATTGTTTCACCACCTAAGACTGTGCCGGGGTTAATTGCTGAACTAGGGCAAAAAGGGACAAGAAGTGTTGTTGTCATTACCGCTGGCTTTTCTGAAGGCAATGGCACCGGTGGTAAAGATCTTGAGGCGCAAATGTTGAAAGAGGCGCGTCAATATAATGTGAGAATTATAGGGCCGAATTGTTTAGGGGTTATCTCACCGATTAACAAATTAAATGCGAGTTTTAGCCATTTAATGCCTAACAAAGGAAAGATTGGTGTCATTTCTCAATCAGGCGCCATGTTAACCTCGATTATTGACTGGGCATGTGGTCGCGGTATCGGTTTTTCTCATTTAGTGTCACTGGGGGATATGGCTGATATTACATTTGGAGAGGTCTTAGATGCAATGTCAATGGACTCAGAAACGGAAGCTATTGTTATTTACATGGAATCGGTTCAGCATGCGAGGCGCTTTATTTCAGCAGCAAGGGCCGCCTCTAGGACGAAGCCGATTGTTGTGCTGAAAGTGGGTCGCTCAGATGCGGGCAGTAAAGCAGTAGCGTCTCATACGGGAGCAATGGCAGGTTCTGATGATGTCTATCAAGCTGTTTTTGATCGTTCAGGCTTACTTAGGGTCAATGGGATGAGTGAGCTTTTTTATGCTGCTGCATCACTGACATCGGTTAAACCACTGGATAAGAGTGGCTTAGCCATTTTGACAAATGGTGGTGGTATGGGTGTATTGGCAACAGACGCATTGGTTCAATCAGGTGGGGTGTTAGCGCAGCTGTCAGATGTCAGCAAACAAAAGCTTGATAAGGTGTTGCCAAAAACATGGTCGGGTGCAAACCCTATCGACATTATTGGTGATGCTGGACCAGACCGTTATGCTGCCGCCTTGGGTGTTCTTCAAGAGGATGAAAATATTGGTGCGATATTGGTCTTGAATTGTCCGACGGCTGTTTCATCAAGCATTGATATAGCGAAGGTTGTGGCTGATATTGCTGCAACAGGTAAAAAATGTGTGCTCACCAGTTGGGTGGGTAGTGCAACCGCCGAAGCAAGTCGTTCCTTGTTTGCTGAGCGAGGTATTCCGAGTTATGCAACGCCTGAATCGGCGGTTAATTCATTTATGTATTTAGTACATTATCGTCAAAACCAGAAAATTTTGATGGAAACACCGCCCGCGCTGACAGAAGATTTAGAGTTTGACGTTAAGACAGCACAGTCTATTGTTGACAAAGCGGTAGCGCAAAAGCGCGAATGGCTTAATGAAATGGAAGCAAAGCAGGTGTTGGCAGCCTATGGTATTCCGACGGTAACAACACGCCTAGCTACGACAGCCGAAGAGGCTGTCAGTTTTGCGACAGAGCTTGGGTACCCAGTGGCGGTAAAAATATTTTCTCCCGATATTCTTCATAAATCAGATGTTCAAGGCGTTGCGCTGAACTTGGCGAGTGAGGCAGCGGTAAAACAAGCCGTGCTAGATATTCAAAATACGGTTCAACATCGTCGGCCAGATGCGCAAATAGAAGGCTTTTTTGTTCAAAATATGGCTAATTATAAAGACGCGCATGAGGTGATCTTAGGTGTGTTAAATGACCCAACATTTGGTCCGGTTTTAATGTTTGGCCAGGGGGGTACAGCGGTTGAAGTGTATAACGATAAAGCGCTAGCCTTGCCTCCATTGAACCTTAAGTTAGCAAAAGATATGGTGGTGAGGACGAAAATTTATCATCTGCTAAAAGGTTATCGTGATCGAGAAGCTGTTGATATGGATGCGCTTTTGTTAACACTGATTAAACTCTCTCAATTAGTTGTGGATTTTGATCGCTTAGTTGAGTTGGATGTTAATCCGTTGCTGGTTAATAGTCAGGGTGTTGTTGCGCTCGATGCCCGCATACGTATTTCTATAAAAAGTGAGGTGAAGACGAACAGGCTGGCTATACACCCTTACCCACATGATCTTGAAGAGAAAATAACGCTTGCGTCCGGTAAAACCTACGAATTGAGACCGGTGAGACCAGAGGATGAACCGGCGCTGATAGAAAACTTTAATCAGTTAACCAAAGAAGAGATACGGTTTAGATTTTTTAATGCAATAAAGACGATGAGTCACCCCATGGCAGCACGTTTTTCGCAAATTGATTATGACCGTGAAATGGCGTTGGTTATAACGGACCCAAGAACACAAAAAAACTGGAAGCTGTACGCCGTGGTGCGCTTAATATCAGATGCATTTGAACCAAGGGCCGAGTTTTCTTTAATTGTTAATCATGTCGTTGGCCGACAAGGCTTGGGTACGTTATTGTTGAAGAGGATTATTCATTACGCCGAATCAAGAGGGCTTAAGGAGGTGTATGGTTCAGTGTTGGCAGAAAACAAAGTCATGCTAGATCTGTGTAAAAGAGCCGGCTTTACGATGCAAAGTCAGCATAATGAACCCGGGGTGGTGACGGTGAAGCTGTTATTAAATCGCGAAGCGTCAAACAGTTGATTTAGCTCAATTGCATTAGAGCACGTATGTGTTGTTCGGCACTACGTCCCAATGCTTTTAGTGCGTAACCGCCTTCGAGTACAGAAACAATGCGATTGTGCGAGTAGCGCCGTGCAATCGCTATGATTTCCTGTGTTACCCAAGCAAAGTCTTGATCTTGAAAACACAGGGTCGCGATATCATCTTCCCAGTGTGCATCAAAGCCGGCCGATATAAAAATAAACTGTGGTTTAAAAGCATGTAAGGCGGGTAACCAATGTTGTTGTACCTGAGCGCGGAACTCTGCCCCTGTTGAGCCTGACTTTAAAGGCGTGTTAATGAGCTTGTTGGGGATGCTCGGGCGATTAGAAAATGGAAACAGAGGGTGCTCATAGCTTGAGCAAAATAGCACGCGATCATCTGCCTCAAAAATTTCCTGTGTGCCATTACCTTGGTGGACATCAAAGTCAACAATGGCAATACGATCTAGTGTGTGTTTTTCAAGAGCGTGTGCAGCCGCAACAGCAATATTGTTGAAAAAACAAAAGCCCATTGATTTGGACCTTTCCGCATGGTGCCCCGGTGGCCGAACAGCACAAAAAGCGTTTTCTATTTGCTTGTCCATAATAAGGTCAACCGCAGTGGTGCCTGCGCCTGCAGCTTTTAGCGCAGCGTCTAGGCTATGTTCGTTCATTAGCGTATCAGGGGTGATTTGAAAGAGCGCTTGCCCGCTGCCAGGGGCGTTATCAACTATATATTCAAGGTGTTGCTGGCTATGAACTCGCAATAAAGCGGCTTGCTCGACATTTGGCGCCTCAATATGCTCTAAAAGGTCCCAAAGCTGTTGGTGTTTTAATTGATCTTGAATGGCATATAGGCGACTTGACCTTTCTGGGTGTCCATCCCCCATGTCATGTTTAATTAAATCAGCATGCGTGATGTAGGCCGTTCTCATACAACATTGGTCCGGTAGTTTATGATGTTAATAATATACATTAAAGAACTTGAGCATGCGTTGATCAGGCTTTAGGATGCCAATTGGTGTTGGTTTTTCAAAGTTCTTGTGTGCTTTCTGCTAAAAATAGCCTTGTAACCACAATATGATGTAGAATTCGCTTTTTTATTTAATTAACGACGTTGGAAACGGCACGAGGAAACTAAATGTACAACAAGCGCATGACCATTGAAGGATTTGATGACGAACTTTGGGCGTCTATTCAACAAGAAGAGCAACGCCAAGAAGACCATATTGAGCTGATCGCATCTGAAAACTACGCGAGTCCTCGTGTGATGCAGGCGCAGGGTTCTATGTTGACTAATAAGTATGCAGAAGGCTATCCAGGTAAACGCTATTATGGTGGTTGTGAGTATGTGGATATTGCTGAGCAGTTAGCTATTGACCGTGTTAAAGAGTTGTTTGGTGCAGATTATGCCAATGTGCAACCTCATGCGGGCTCACAAGCCAATGCAGCAGTTTATTTCGCACTTTTACAAGCAGGCGATACCATTTTAGGGATGAGTTTGGCGCACGGTGGGCACCTCACGCATGGAGCTAAAGTAAACTTCTCGGGCAAAATATTTAATGCCGTTCAATACGGCTTAAATGAAGCAACCGGCGAGGTGGATTATGAAGAAATTCAAGCACTGGCAAACGAACATAAACCTAAAATGATTGTAGCCGGTTTTTCTGCGTATTCTCGTGTAATGGACTGGCAAAAATTCCGTGATATTGCGGATTCTGTTGGTGCGTATTTATTTGTAGATATGGCGCATGTTGCCGGTTTAGTGGCGGCGGGTGAATACCCAAGCCCAGTAGGGATTGCTGATGTTACTACATCAACCACACATAAAACATTACGTGGCCCACGTGGTGGTTTAATTTTGGCCAAATCCAATCCTGAGATTGAGAAAAAATTAAACTCAATGGTCTTTCCCGGTACTCAAGGCGGCCCACTGATGCATGTGATTGCAGCGAAAGCAGTGGCCTTTAAAGAAGCGTTGTCACCTGAATTTAAAGCTTACCAAAAACAAGTTAAAGTCAATGCTAGTGCGATGGCCGATACCTTTATCGCACGTGGTTATAACATCGTGTCAGGTGGTACAGACAATCACTTGTTCTTGGTTGATTTAATCGACAAAGGCTTAACCGGTAAAGCAGCTGAAGCAGCCCTAGAAGCGGCAAACATCACGACTAATAAAAACTCTGTACCGAATGACCCTCAGTCACCCTTTGTGACCAGTGGTATTCGTTTAGGTGCGCCAGCAATTACAACACGCGGCTTTAGCGAACAAGACAGCAAAGACCTTGCTGGTTGGATGTGTGACATTCTTGATGACATTGAAAACGAAAGCGTTCAACAAGCGGTTAAGGAAAAAGTATTGGCCATTTGTTTACGTTTACCTGTTTACGCAGATTAAGGTTTAAGCCATATGCAATGCCCCTTTTGTAATGACAGTGATACACGTGTTATTGACTCGCGCTTAGCGGGTGAAGGGGATAGTGTGCGTAGGCGTCGTGAATGCCAAGCATGTAAAGAGCGGTTTACCACCTTTGAGACAGCCGAGCTGAATCTGCCGAGGGTAGTGAAGAGTAATGGTGTTCGCGAGCCCTTTTGGGAAGAAAAGCTTAGTGTCGGGGTATTGCGTGCGTTAGAGAAACGGCCTGTTAGCAGCGAAGATATTGATGCTGCTTTGAGTCGCATCAAAAAAAGCTTGCTGTCACTGGGCGAGCGCGAAGTCCCCTCGATGAAAATTGGTGAGCTGGTGATGGAAGAACTAGGAAACCTAGACCATGTTGCTTATGTTCGTTTCGCGTCTGTGTATAAAAGTTTTGAAGACATCAATGAATTTAGAAAAGTAATTGATGAGCTTGAAAAAGAAGATAAAAGCGAACAGCTGATGTTATCAGCCGTTGTTAGCAAAAAATAATATGATGCTATGACGTTTACGTCTAATGATCAACGCCATATGAACCGAGCGCTAGAACTGGCGGCGCTTGGTAGGTACAGCACAAAACCAAACCCTTGTGTCGGCTGTGTTATTGTTGACGAGGGGCACGTTATTGCTGAAGGTTGGCATAAAAAAGCTGGCGAACCACATGCTGAAGTATATGCGTTACAGAGTGCTGCTGCAGCAGCGAAAGGTGCAACTGCGTATGTGACATTAGAGCCTTGCAGCCACCATGGCAGAACACCACCGTGTGCTGATGGTTTAATTAACGCGGGGGTATCTCGCGTGGTTATTGCTATGCAAGACCCTAATCCTATTGTGTCCGGGCAAGGTGTTGCTAAACTTCAGGCTGCAGGTATTGAGGTGGCTGTTGGCTTGTTTGAAGAGCAAGCAATAGCGCTAAATCAAGCGTTCTATCATAGGATGACTACAGGCCAGCCGTATATTTTTAGTAAAGTGGCAATGAGTCTGGACGGTAAAACAGCGATGGCATCGGGCGAAAGCCAATGGATAACAGGAGCAGCGGCGAGAAAGGATGTACATCAGCTACGTGCTGAAAGTGATATTGTCTTAACAGGGGTAGGAACAATCCTTGCTGATGACCCCCAGTTAACAGCGAGAGATGGTTTGGAGCATATAGCGGTAGAGCAACCGCATCGAGTTATTCTAGATTCGCAGTTAAAAACCCCAGTGAATGCTCGTATTTTTAAGTCGAACGTTAAGGTCACTATTTTAACCTGTAGTAATAATCAAGACGCTATGACGGCTTTGCAGCAAGCTGGCTGTACTGTGCAGGTGATTGCTGCCGATGCTCAGGGACAAGTTGATTTATACGCCGTTCATGAGTGGCTAAGGTCGCAGGCTATTAATAGTGTAATGGTTGAAGCCGGTGCATTGTTAAATGGTGCACTGTTGCAAGCAGGTATTATTGATGAGTTAATCATTTATATGGCGCCAAGTGCCTTAGGGTCGGATGCAAGAGGTGCTTTTTCTATGCCTCAAGTATCAACGTTGTCAGATAGAGTTCAACTACACTATGTGGGTATGCATGAGCTTGATAACGATATTAAATTAACTTATCGGGTTAAAAGGGAAGGCTAAATGTTTACTGGAATTATCGAAGCAGTCGGTGAAATTAAGCGTATTGAGCAACAGCAAGGTGATGTGCGTTTGACGGTTGCTACAGCTCATTTAGATTTGAGTGATGCACAGCTTGGTGACAGTATTGCTGTTAATGGTGTCTGTTTAACGGCCATTGAATTGGCGGCAGGCCAGTTTGTTGCGGATGTTTCAAATGAAACATTATCGGCAACAACGATGGGGGCACTAACAGTCGGTACGGCGGTTAATTTAGAATGTGCGTTGCAAGCACACACTCGCTTAGGTGGGCATATGGTTAGTGGCCACGTTGATGGGGTTGGGCAGGTGCTTGAGCGCAAAACCGATGCACGTTCAGTCCGTTTTCGTTTTAGTATGCCTAAACAATTAGCTCGTTATGTTGCGCAAAAAGGCTCCATTTGTATTGATGGTATTAGCTTAACGGTGAATAGCGTGGATGATTCTTCGTTTTCCGTTAATATTGTGCCGCACACGTTAGAGATGACAACATTAGGCCTGCGAACAATTGGCGATTCAGTGAATCTTGAAGTAGACGTTATTGCGCGTTACTTAGAGCGCTTAATGATGGGGGATGCAAAGAATTCGTCATCAGTTGATTATAAAAAATTACTTGAAAGCAGTGGCTTTGTTAAATAATCTGAAAAGAAACTGAGTTGAATCGGCTACAATACGTGCCACTGACCAACTAAAAATACTTATGAATACGACTCAAGAAATTATTGATGACCTAAAGCAAGGCAAAATTGTCATCATAATGGACGATGAAGATCGTGAAAATGAAGGTGACTTGCTAATGATTGCTGAGCATGTGCGCCCGCAAGACATTAACTTTATGGCGAGTTATGGCCGCGGTTTGATTTGCTTAACGTTAACGCGTGAGCGTTGCCAGCAATTAAGGTTGCCGTTAATGGTTAATGATAATCAAGCAGCCTACTCAACCAATTTCACGGTGTCAATTGAAGCGGCCGAAGGCGTAACTACCGGTATTTCAGCGGCTGATCGTGCAAAAACTATTTTAGCCGCGGTTAATCCAACTGCAAAGCCAACCGATGTGGTTCAGCCGGGGCATATTTTCCCGCTGATGGCGCAACCGGGTGGGGTTTTAAATCGTACAGGGCATACTGAAGCTGGCTGTGACCTTGCGCGTCTGGCAGGTGCAGAGCCTGCTGCTGTTATTGTGGAAATATTAAATGATGATGGCACGATGGCGAGGCGAGCAGATTTGAGCGTTTTTGCTGAAAAACATGAATTAAAAATGGGGACGATTGCCGACTTAATTCATTACCGTATACAAAATGAAAAAACGATAGAGCTTGTCAGTAGTTGCCATTATCCGACTAAATACGGTGATTTCAGACTTCATGCTTTTCAAGATGAAATAGATAATAAGCTGCATTTGGCCTTAACGTATGGTGATGTCAACACAGATGAGCCAGTAATGGTTCGAATTAATGCAAAAAGCACATTAGCCGACTTATTACACGCGAAAGAGAGTGATCACTACCCCTTGCCAAGTGCGATGCAAAAGATTGTTGCTGAAGGGCGAGGTGCGTTGATTTTAATTCGTAATAAAGAAGATAATCAATCGATTGTTGAGTTTATTCACGAGCAAGAATTAAAAGAAAAAGGGGTGTCTAATTTGGCGCCACAACCCTTGGTTGACTCAAGAGAAGTGGGTGTAGGTTGTCAAATTTTAACAGCGCTCGGTATTAAAAACTTAAAATTGCTTGGTACGCCAACGAAATATTCAGGACTGACTGGTTTTGATATTGAGATTGTTGAGCATGTGCCATTAGATTAAGTTGCTGATAAATGAAGAGTGCAGCAGCTTAAGCGCTTTTCGAACGATACAAATGGTTCTTTAAATTTAAGTTTATACGTACACATAACAAGGGTTTTATATGTCAGATGCAAAGGTAATAGAAGGGAATATGGTCGTGCGTGATGCACGTTTCTGCTTATTGGTGGGGCGTTTTAATAGTTTTATTGTTGACCAACTAGAAGGCGGTGCAATTGATACATTAGTCCGACATGGTGCGGATATTAAAAACATTGATATTGTCAAAGTACCTGGCGCATTTGAAATGCCCTTGGCAGCGCAACGTCTAGCAGCGAAGCAAAATTACGATGCAATCATTGGTTTGGGCGCGGTTATTCGCGGTGGTACGCCACATTTTGAATATGTTTCAGCCGAGGTCACCAAAGGCCTAGCCACTGTGTCATTGCAAGCGAATATCCCTGTTACGTTTGGTGTGTTAACAGTTGACTCTATCGAGCAAGCGATAGAACGTGCGGGCACAAAGGCTGGAAATAAAGGGGCAGAAGCGGCCCTTGCGGCCATTGAAATGGTTAATGTGCTTAAGGTGATAGACGCCGAATGAGTTCACCAAAAAGCAATGCAAGATTAGTCGCGTTACAAGCTTTGTATCAGTGGCAAATTACGGGTCAAAACCTTAATGAAATTTGTAAACAATTTGAAGAAGACTCAGAAACGCCTAAATATCAAACAGCCTATTTTGAGCACCTATTGATCGGTGTCGTTGATAAACTGGGTGAGTTAGACGAAGCAATTAGTGAGTTCACTACGCGAAATTTAGAAAAGATTGATCCCATTGAAAAGGCTGTTTTACGCTTGGGTGCATATGAGCTATTTTACAAGCCAGAAGTACCGTACCGAGTGGCTATTAATGAGTCGATAAACTTGGCGAAAAAATTTGGTTCTGAAAAAAGTCATGCTTATGTAAATAGCATCATGGACAAATTAGCGCAAAAAAGTCGAGCCGTTGAAATAAACGCAAAATCAAAAGGCAAGAAAAAAACCGGTTAACCTTGCAAGATGTCGTCCCCCGAGTTTTCGATTATTGAAGAGTTCTTTGCCTCAAGAGCAGGTGGCCCTAACGAATCCTTAGTGCTAGGTATCGGGGATGATTGCGCTGTAATCGATGTGCCTAGCCATAAACAAATAGCTGTTAGCACGGATACGCTGGTTGAAAATGTACATTTCTTAGCGAATAGTGAACCAGAATTGTTAGGGCATAAAGTGCTGGCTGTTAATCTAAGTGATTTAGCCGCGATGGGGGCATCCCCAGCATGGGCCTCGTTAGCGATTACACTACCAGCAATAGATAAAGCTTGGCTTGCATCGTTTGCAAAAGGTTTTTTTGAATTGGCTGATCGATATTCGTTACAGTTAATAGGCGGTGATACTACTCGAGGCCCCCTTTCTATTACAGTGAATGTGATGGGTCTATTACCTAAACAGCAACGATTGATGCGTTCAGGCGCAAACGTTGGTGATGATATTTATGTGTCCGGTCATATTGGTAGCGCCGGCTTAGGCTTAGAAAAAGCCCGCCAGGGTTATCTCAACATGATGGACTCAGAACTGGGTTCATATTTAAAGCCAAATCCTCAAGTGGCATTAGGGCGCGAGCTGCTCAATGTAGCGACATCTTGTATTGATGTTTCAGATGGCTTGTCTGCAGATTTGAGTCACCTACTTAAAGCAAGCGGTGTTGGGGCAAGCGTATGGGATGAGTGCTTACCTGTGACTGAGTCCGTTCGCCAACATGCAAGTAAGCTGAGTGACGATTTATGGCCTTATTCGACAGGTGATGATTATGAGTTATGCTTTACATTACCCTCGAACCTAAATGCTGATGAATTAAGTAAATTACATAAGTATGACATTACAAAAATTGGTGTTATTGAGAAAGAGGCGGGCTTGAGAGTCGAAGTGAAAAACGGAAAAATATTTACGCTTAATAAGGGGTACGATCATTTTGCGAGCTGATAAAACCCCGTCATTTAAACAATTATTAGCTAACCCTGTGCAAATGTTGGCTTTTGGGTTTGGTTCTGGGTTATCTAAAAAAGCACCCGGCACGATGGGAACATTAGTGGCGATTCCTTTTTATTATGTACTAATCAAGTTTTTTGAAAATGGTTATGCAGCGGCGTTGATATTGGTCGTTGTTTCAGGTGTGTGGATATGTGGTAAGGCGGCGGATGATATTGGTGTGCATGATCATGGTGGTATTGTCTGGGATGAAATTGCTGGTTATTTACTAACAATGTATTGGGTGGCGTTTAGTTGGCAAAACGTAATACTGGGGTTTGTTTTATTTCGTCTATTTGATATTGCGAAACCCTGGCCCATTAATTGGTTAGATACAAAAGTAAAAGGTGGCCTCGGTATTATGGTCGATGATCTATTGGCAGGGCTGATGTCTGCCGGCTGTTTATACGTATTAACAGGCTTGCTTTAAAACGAAGAATTAAAAACAGTAAATAAAACGTTAATAGTGATTGTAAAAGAAAGCTAAATCCAGTATTATTCTTCTCTTAAATGGACGCGGGGTGGAGCAGTTTGGTAGCTCGTCGGGCTCATAACCCGAAGGTCGTAGGTTCAAATCCTGCCCCCGCTACCAATGAATATACGGTACCCCATTTGGGGTATTTTTGTTTGGCCCCTTATGAATCTAAATAAGACTAAAAGATTTAAGGCAAAAATTAAAGTGTTGAATGGGGCTTTGGCCCTTTTTTTGTACGTGATGGATAGAGATGAATCAAGCACCCGCTAAAATATTAGAGTTGATTAGGCCCGCAGTTACTGGGCTTGGTTATGAGTTTGTTGGTGCGGAGTTTACCGGGCAAGGTAAGGCGGCGACTTTATTGGTTTATATCGATTCGGAAAAAGGAATTATGGTGGATGACTGTTCTAAAGTGAGTCATCAAATTAGCGGTATTATGGATGTTGAAGACCCAATAACAGGACAATACAGGCTTGAAGTTTCATCGCCTGGTTTGGAGCGTCCATTGTTTGAGTTGGCTCATTTTGAACGCTTTAAAGGATCAACAGTCAAATTGGAGTTGCGTCAATCAACACTTGAAGGGCAACGTCGGTTTACAGGCGAAATTCTAGAAGTGAAAGGTGAGACAGTGCACTTACATGTTGATGACGAGGAAATAGAAATTCCGTTTTCTCTCATAAAGAAAGCTAGGCTAGTAGTTAATTATTAAAAAATATTTCAGGGTTAAAGATGGCTAATAAAGAAATTTTAATGGTTGTAGACGTTGTTTCTAACGAAAAAGAAATTGATCGTAGTGTTCTTTTTGAAGCAATTGAAGCTGCTTTAGAGATGGCAACGAAAAAACTATACCGTGACGACATTGCAGTGCGTGTAGCTATTGATCGCGTGAGTGGGGATTATGAATCTTTCCGTCAATGGGAGGTTGTTGAAGCTGACCCTGAGTTTGAAAATGGTTTAGAAAACCCAGATGCTCAAATCCTACTGGAAGATGCACAGAAAAAAGACCCAACTTTAGAAGTGGGTAGCTTTATAGAAGAGCCAATTGAGTCGGCTGACTTTGGCCGAATTGGTGCGCAGGCTGCAAAGCAAGTGATTGTTCAAAAAGTTAGAGAAGCTGAACGAAGAAAAGTATACGAACTTTATAAAGATAAAGTGGGCGAGCTGGTCACAGGCGTTATTAAGCGTATTGAGCGTGGTAATGTGTTTGTAGACCTAGAAGGGACAGCGGATGCCATTATTCCACGTGAAGAAATGATTCCAAGGGAGCCCGTTAGAACAGGCGATAGGATTCGTGGTTACTTAAAGTCAGTAGAAGAAGTAACACGTGGTCCGCAGCTGACGGTTTCAAGAAGCGCACCAGAATTACTAACAGCGCTTTTTAAACTAGAAGTGCCTGAAGTAGGAGACGGTTTAATTGAAATTTTGGGGGCTGCGCGTGACCCAGGTTCAAGAGCAAAAATAGCCGTTCGTACACGAGACCAACGTCTAGACCCTGTGGGTGCCTGTGTTGGGATGCGTGGTTCACGAGTTCAAGCAGTATCAAATGAACTGGCAGGTGAACGTGTAGATATTATTCTTTGGGATGAAAACGAAGCGCAGTTCGTGATTAATGCGATGTCGCCAGCTGAAGTGGTTGCGATTGTCGTGGACGAAGATAAGCACAGCATGGATGTGTCAGTTAAAGACGATAGTCTCTCGCAGGCAATTGGTCGAGGTGGACAAAATGTTCGTTTGGCAAGTGAGTTAACTGGCTGGAAGCTTAATGTGATGAGCGAGACGCAAGCAGATGAGCAAAATTCATCAGAAGCAGATGGTTATGCTCAACAATTAATGCTTGATCTTGATGTTGATGAAGATGTTGCACTCATTTTAGTGCAAGAGGGTTACACCTCAATTGAAGAAATAAATTTCGCAGATTTAGATGATCTAACTGATATTGAAGAATTTGATGAAGATATTGCTGAAGAGCTGCAACAACGTGCTAAGGATGCTTACTTAATAAAAGCAATTGCTTCTGAAGAAGTCTTAGAAGAACATGAGCCAGCCAAAGACCTTCTTAATATGGAAGGGATGGATCGTGAGTTAGCCTTTAAATTAGCGAGCAAAGAAATTGTCACAATGGAAGATTTAGCTAATTTAGCAACCGATGAACTACTCGAAATAGCAAGTATTGATGAAGAGCGTGCGACAACATTAATTATGAAAGCACGTGAACCTTGGTTCGCTGAGTAAGCAATAAACTCTCTGGAGAAAGAAGTATGGCAGATATTACAGTTCAACATTTAGCAAAAGTAGTTGGTACCTCCGCTGAAAAGCTAGTGGAGCAACTAAAAGATGCTGGTGTAAAAGGTAAGACAATAACCTCAACGCTTAGTGAAGACGATAAAGTAAAATTACTCACATATCTTCGTGAGAGTCACGGGAAAGCTAAAAAAGACATCTCCGCACCAAAAAAGATGACTCTTAAACGTAAAACTACCGTCACAGAGCTGAAGCAAGCAAAAGGCCGTGGCGCAAGTTCGGTTAGTATCGAGGTTAGAAAAAAGAAAACACTTGGACGCTCCGCTGAAGAAATTGCGACGGGGTTGAGTTCTGATGAACTTGAAGAAGCAAAAAGAGCGGCCCAAGCACATCAAGACTTAGTGCAGGAACAAGGTGCCGCTCGTGAAAAAGAACAAGAAAGAGCGAGCAAAAAACAAGAAGCCTTAGATAAAATTGAAGCTGAAAAACAGGCTAAGTTAGCTGAAGAAAAAGCAATTTTAGAAGCTGAACAAGCTAAAGAAGCTGCAAAAAAAGCAGCGGCTGAAGCAGAAGAGGCGGCTAAGCGTGCTGAGTTAGAAGCAAAGCAAAAACCAGAGCCGCAGCCAGAACCAGAACCAAAAAGTGAGCCAGTTGAGGAGCCTAAGATTAAAATAGCCTCACCTGAGATTATGGCCAGAGTGAAGGCAGAAGCTGACGCTAAAAAAGCAAAAGAACTGGGCCGCAGGACAGACAAGAAGAAGGCGGGCTCTAAGTTCGGTGGAGGCATCTTGCACGTAGACAAGAAACCACGTCGAAATAAAAAGAAAGGTGGCGGTAAGACACGTGATATACGACTAGAATCCGATGGTAAGCACGGCTTTGAAGTACCAACAAAAAGTATTGTTTATAGTGTAGAAATTCCTGAAAGCATTATTGTCTCTGACCTTGCTCAGCGCATGAATGTGAAAGCAGGAGAAGTTATTAAAACATTGATGGGCTTAGGCACTATGGCTACCATCAATCAACCATTAGACCAGGAAACAGCGGTAATTGTCGTTGAAGAAATGGGTCATAAGGTTGTTTTACGCAGCGATGAAGACATCCAGGCTGAGTTATTAGCAGATGTCATAGAAAAAGACGGTAAAGAAGAGCCGCGTGGCCCAGTCGTGACGATTATGGGGCACGTAGATCATGGTAAAACATCGCTATTAGATTATATTCGCGAAAGTCGTGTAGCAGCGGGTGAATCAGGTGGTATTACTCAGCATATTGGTGCTTATCGAGTTAAACAAGGCGATAGCATGGTGACTTTCATTGATACACCTGGGCATGCCGCGTTTACTGCAATGCGTGCACGGGGTGCGCAAATAACCGATTTAGTTATTTTAGTGGTTGCTGCCGATGATGGAGTGATGCCGCAAACAAAAGAAGCCGTTGAGCATGCGCGAGCAGCGGGTGTCCCGATGATTGTTGCTGTTAATAAGATGGACAAAGAAGGGGCGCAGCCTGATCGAGTAAGGAATGAGTTGTCTCAACTTGAGGTGACACCTGAAGATTGGGGTGGTGATACGCAATTTGTTAATATTTCAGCATTAAAAGGCGACGGTGTTGATGAGTTACTTGAAGCAATTGCGCTACAAGCTGAATTATTAGAGTTGTCTGCACCAGTTGATGTGGCAGCTACAGGCGTTGTAATTGAGTCACGACTCGATAAGGGCCGAGGCCCAGTGGCAACTATTCTTGTGCAAAAAGGCACCTTGAATATGGGGGACTATTTAGTTGCTGGTGAAGCGCATGGTCGAGTTAAGGCGATGTTTGATGAACATGCTAAAGCAGTGAAATCAGCAACGCCAGCGGTACCTGTTGAAGTGCTGGGTCTTTCAAGTGCAACTGAAGCTGGCGTTGAAGTATATGCTGCACCAAGCGAGCGAAAAGCACGTGAAATTGCGGAATTCCGCCAAAATAAATCGAAACAAGCAAGGCAAGCAAAACAGCAAGCAGCGAAACTAGAGCAAGCATTCTCACAAATGGAAGATGGGGATAGCGCTACACTTAATGTGCTGCTTAAAACAGATGTACATGGTAGTTTAGAGGCACTTAAATCATCACTAACAAATCTTTCAACAGATGAAGTGAAGGTTTCAATTGTGGCCGCAGGTGTTGGCGGTATTAATGAAAGTGATGTTAACCTTGCTGCTGCGTCAGATGCGCTAATTATCGGCTTCAATACACGTGCCGATGCAAGTGCAAGGCGTATGATTGAAAACCGAGGTGTATCGGTTCGTTATTACAGTATTATTTATGATGTGATTGATGATGTACGTGATGCATTGTCAGGCCTATTAGCTCCAGACATTAAAGAGCAAATTGTGGGGATTGCAAACGTACGAGACGTATTTAAATCACCTAAATTAGGCGCAATTGCAGGCTGTATGGTGACAGAAGGTTACGTTAAGAGGGATTTACCTATTCGTGTGTTACGTGACAATGTTGTTATCTATGAAGGACAGCTTGAGTCATTAAGGCGCTTTAAAGATGATGTTCAGGAAGTTAAGTCGGGTATGGAATGTGGTATTGGTGTGAAAAACTACAATGACGTACAAGATGGCGATCAAATTGAAGTTTTTGAGCGCATAGAAGTTAAACGCAAATTATAAGCAGTGATTAATGCCTAGAGAGTTTTTACGTTTCCAACGAGTTTCACGCCAACTTCAACGAGAGTTGGCTGAAATTATTCAGCGTGACTTGAGAGACCCTGACGTTGGCTTTGTCACCGTTAGTGATGTTGAAGTCACGAAAGATTTAGCGGTCGCCAAAGTTTTTGTCAGCGTGTTAACAACGCAAGAAGCAGAAGATAAGCAGTCTAGTGTTGCGGCTTTAAATCGTGCGTCAAACTACATCCACGGTATCGTTTCAAAGCGGATGCGCATGCGGATGGTGCCAGAATTACGTTTTTTTCTAGATGAGTCTATCGAACAAGGTATTAAAATGGATGCGCTGCTGAAAGCAACAAACCCAGATAACGAGAAATAACGAGTGTCAGAACGAAAAAAGAAAGGCCGTGATATCAGCGGTATTCTAATTTTAGACAAGCCACTTCATATTTCATCCAGTCGCGCCGTTCAAATTATTAAACGTCTATATGGTGCAAAAAAAGTAGGGCATACCGGCAGTTTAGACCCGCTTGCATCTGGTGTACTTCCGATATGCTTAGGCCATGCAACAAAAGTGTCGCAATATTTATTGGCATCAGATAAAACCTATCAATTTACAATGAGATTGGGGCAAACCACCACTACAGGTGATGTTGAGGGTGAGGTCCTAGCCGAGCGCCCTGTGCCATCTATAAATAAAAATGATCTCAATTTAATCTTGGAAACATTTAGCGGAAAGATTAAACAAATCCCTCCAATGTATTCGGCGCTTAAACATAACGGTCGGCGGTTGTATGACATAGCACGCGCAGGGCAGGTAGTGCCGCGGCCAGCTCGTGAGGTGACGATTAATTCATTGAGCTTGCTGTCACAATCCGAAGAAACCCTAACGTTTGAAGTGTCGTGTACTAAAGGTACGTATGTTCGCACTTTGGCAGAAGATATTGGTAAGCAGTTAGGGTGTGGGGCTCACGTGACCTTTTTAAGGCGCCTTAAAACTGGTCCGTTTGACCTTAATGATGCGGTTACCATAGAGCAATTAGAGGCTGATAAAGGTGATTTGGCTAGTTTAGATTGCCAGTTGAATAGTCTAGATTTGGCGCTTCAACAATACCCTATCATCAACTGTAATGATAAAGCGGTGAGTGATTTATGTTTGGGTCGGCAAATATACGTCGACGGTCTAGAAAATTCCCCTATTATTCGTTTAAATGACCCAAAGGGAAATATTTTTGGCCTTGGTAAGTGGAGTGAGGGTAACTATTTGGCGCCTATCAGGATTTTTGCATAATAAGCTTGCTTAAGCATTTGTCTTAAAGCTTGTTAGCATACATTACGAAGAGTACAATGAACTGTTACTTAAGATTAATATAATAGAAAGTGGAGTAAGAAATATGTCGTTCGGTACAGAACAAAAGCAAGAAATTGTTAAAGAATATGCGTTATCAGAAGGTGATACAGGATCTCCAGAGGTTCAAGTTGCTTTGTTAACGGGGAGAATCAATCATTTGACACCGCATTTTTCTGAGAACAAAAAAGATCACCATTCACGTCAAGGTTTATTAAGAATTATTAACCGTCGCCGTAAGTTATTAGACTATTTAAAAGGCAAAGACGTAGAACGTTACCGTGCATTGATTGCGCGTTTAGGATTGAGAAAGTAAAAGATAAATAATAGGTAGGCATAAATAGTGAATTCAGTAAAAAAAGAGTTTCAATTCGGTCATCAGACTGTATCTTTTGAAACAGGTGAGATTGCACGTCAAGCAGACGGAGCAGTACTAGTAGAAATAGACGGTACGATTGTTTTAGTAACAGCAGTAGGTAAACGTGAAGGGGGAGAAAATAATTCATTCTTTCCGCTTACCGTAAACTATCAAGAAAAAACATATGCTGCAGGTAAAATACCGGGTGGTTTTTTTAAGAGAGAAGGGCGACCAAGTGAGAAAGAAACTCTAACTTCTCGTCTTATCGACCGTCCTATTCGTCCACTGTTTCCAAAAGGATACAAAAACGAAACTCAGGTTATTGCGACTGTTATTTCACTAAACCCAGAAGTTGATCCAGATATTCCTGCCTTATTAGGTGCATCAGCTGCATTGGCTATTTCAGGTCTACCGTTTGAAGGTCCAATTGGTGCTGCACGAGTAGGTTATATAAATGGTGAATATGCATTAAACCCATCAAAAAATGCTTTGGCTGAGTCTAAATTAGATTTAGTTGTTGCAGGTACTGAAGATGCTGTTTTAATGGTTGAATCAGAAGCTGATTGTTTGCCTGAAGATATTATGTTGGGCGCCGTGACCTTTGGCCACGAACAAATGCAGGCGGCTATTCAGGCCATTAATGAGCTAGCTGAACAGGTGGGTAAGCCACGTATGGAATGGGTTGCACCCGAAAAAGATCAAACGTTACTTGAAAAAGTGGCTGATCTTGCAACAGCTGGCATTGCAGATGCGTATACGATTCTTGTTAAACTTGATCGTCAAGTTAAATTACAAGAGCTACGTACAAGTGTATTAGCCCAACTTGAAGACGAAGACCCTGAAGAAGTAAAAGAAATCTTCTCTTCTCTAGAAAAGAAACATGTCCGTGAGTTAGTACTATCGACTAAAAAACGTATTGATGGACGTGATTTGTCAACTGTTCGTCCTATCCATGTGCGTACAGGGGTTTTACCTCGTGCACACGGTTCGGCGCTATTTACTCGCGGTGAAACGCAGGCATTAGTTGTTGCAACGTTAGGCACAGACCGCGATGCACAAATGATTGATGCAGTAGAAGGTGAGTACCGTGATCACTTCATGTTGCACTATAACTTCCCTCCATATTGTGTTGGTGAAACAGGCTTTGTTGGTTCACCAAAAAGACGTGAAATTGGTCATGGTCGTTTAGCAAAACGTGGTATTCAAGCGGTTCTACCAAGCCAAGAAGATTTCTCTTATGTACTACGTGTTGTAGCCGAAGTGACAGAATCAAATGGTTCAAGCTCAATGGCGAGCACATGTGGTACTAGTTTGGCGCTAATGGATGCAGGTGTGCCGATTAAATCACCTGTAGCTGGTATCGCGATGGGCCTTATCAAAGAAGGTGATGAATTTGCGGTCTTGTCTGACATTTTGGGCGATGAAGATCACTTAGGTGATATGGACTTTAAAGTCTCTGGTACAGATTCTGGTGTGACTGCACTTCAAATGGATATCAAAATCCAAGGGATTACGCATGAAATCATGTCTAATGCGTTGGAGCAAGCAAAGGCAGGCCGCTTGCATATCTTAGAAAAAATGAATTCTGATCTTTCACAAGCACGCGAAGAGATGTCTGATTTTGCTCCGCGCATCCTTACACTTAAGATTGACCCAGCAAAAATTCGTGATGTTATTGGTAAAGGTGGTGTCACTATTCGGGCAATTACCGAAGAAACAGGCGCATCTATTGATATTACTGATGAAGGCATCGTAAAAGTTGCTTCAGTTGATCGTGAAGCTGGCGAAAAAGCGTTAAAACGCATAGAAGATATTACTGCAGAAGTTGAAGTGGGCAAAATTTACGAAGGTAAAGTTGTTCGTTTAATGGACTTTGGTGCATTTGTATCGATCTTGCCAGGCAAAGATGGCCTTGTACATATTTCACAAATTTCTGAAGAGCGTGTTGAGAAGGTTAGTGACAAGCTTTCTGAAGGTGATGTTGTTAATGTGAAAGTTCTTGAGGTTGATCGCCAAGGACGTGTTAGATTAAGCATGAAGGAAATAGATTAACGACTCATCAGTTCACGGTTAATAACTATGGCTAATTCTCGAATCATAAAAAAGTACCCTAATCGTCGTTTGTATGACACAGAGATTAGTAAGTATGTAACGCTTAATGATGTGCGTCAGCTTATTATTGAACGGGAACCTGTTAAAGTTGTTGATGCGAAATCAAAAGAAGATTTAACTCGAAGCGTATTATTGCAAATCATTCTTGAGCAAGAAGAGGATGGTGAGCCGATAATGAGTGCTGAAATGTTAGAGCAATTGATTCGTTTTTATGGTGATCCATTTCAACATAATTTTGCAAGTTACCTTGAAAACTCGGTGAAGTTAATCGCCGAGCAAAGAGCCAAGGTAAGGAGCAAACTGGAGCAAGCAGCTGATCCTTTTGCAATGATGACCTCATTAGCAAATAGAAATATGGAAGTTTTTAAAGAAATGCAAGAAGGGCTGTTCAAAAGTGTGATGCCTGCTAAAGCCAGTAAAAAGAAATAAGCAGTTAATAGCTAAAAGAAAAAACCTCGTTTACGAGGTTTTTTTTTGGCTGTTCATTTAGTATAAAAATACCCTGTAGGGTTAATTTAAAATGAATATGGCTGCCCTTAAGTTGAATAAATAAGTAAACTGATTGTTATGGAAGGTAAGGACAAATTAACGACTTTTGATAGCGAGCATTTTCTAAAAACATTGACCCAAAAACCGGGTGTTTATCAAATGCTCGATCATCGTGGTATGTGTATTTATGTAGGTAAAGCGAAAAACCTAAAAAAAAGGGTGTCGAGTTACTTTAATAAAACAGATAAAGACGCTAAGAAAAAAATGATGTTGTCTCATGTGCAACAGATCGAGATAGTTGTTACGCATACTGAAGGTGAGGCGCTGCTGTTAGAAAATCAACTCATCAAAAAATTGAAGCCTAGATATAATATTTGTTTAAGGGATGATAAAAGTTACCCTTATATTTATTTATCAACACATCAAGAGTTTCCCAAACTTACATTCCATCGGGGTGCTAAAAAAAAGCAAGGGCAGTATTTTGGTCCCTACCCCAGTGCAGGCGCGGTTCGCGACAGCTTACACGTCTTGCAGAAACTTTTCCCCGTTAGGCAATGTGATGACAGTTTTTTTAAAAATAGGTCTAGACCGTGCCTACAGCATCAAATTAAACGTTGCACAGCCCCTTGCGTTGGCCTTATTAGCCAGCAAGATTATCATGATGATGTGGCTCACACGGTGTTATTTCTTGAGGGCAAAAATAGCAAACTAATCAGTGATCTAGTTAAGAAAATGGAAAGTGCAGCAAATGAGTTGAATTTCGAAAAAGCAGCTCAATTCCGTGATCAAATTGCTCAGTTAAGAAAGGTGATGGAGCGCCAATATGTTAGTGGTAATGATGGGGACCTTGACGTGGTTGCGTGTGAAATACAGCAGCATGTTGCTTGTGTTCAAGTGTTTTTCATACGAAAAGGTCAACATTTAGGCAATCGTACGTTTTATCCTAAAATTCCGCAGGGAAAAACAGAGCAAGAGGTGTTAAATGCTTTCTTGCTGCAGTTTTATTTAGATAAAAAATTACCTAAGGCGGTTATTTTGAGTCATGCCTTGCTTGAAGCAGAATTAATCCAACAAGTATTCAATGAGAAAGCAGAGAGGAAAGTAAGTCTAGTTACTAACCCCAGAGGGGAAAGGGCGCGTTGGCTGAAGATGGCGAAAAGTAACGCTATAACGGCCTTAACTCAGCGCCTAGAAAGTAGAGAAAATACAAGGGATAGACTCAGTAAATTATCAATGCTATTAGGCGTTGAGAAAGGTATTGCGCGTATGGAATGTTTTGATATTAGTCATCTGCAGGGGGATCAAACCGTTGCTTCATGTGTTGTTTTAAATGAAGAGGGCCCTTTGAAATCAGATTATCGTCGCTTTAATATCACCGGAGTTACGCCGGGTGATGACTATGCTGCACTGTCTCAGGCAGTATCACGTCGCTTCCTTCGTGCCAAAAAAAATGAACATGTAGTGCCCGATTTGCTGATAATTGATGGTGGGAAAGGCCAAGTTAATGCTGTTTTAAAAGCACTAAGCGATATTGATAGCCCTGAAGTGTTTGTTATCGGCATCTCAAAAGGTAGTGATAGAAAAGTTGGGATGGAAAAAATTTATCGTGCAAAGGACGGTAAGGTGCTAATTTTTCCAGCAGATGAACCGGCCTTATTGGTTGTTCAGCAAATTAGAGACGAGGCGCACCGTTTCGCTATTAGTGGCCATCGTCAACAGCGTGGTAAAGAGAAGAAAAAGTCGACCCTAGAGCAAATTGATGGCTTAGGTCCGAAACGTAGACGCCAATTACTTAAACAGTTTGGAGGCTTGCGTGAAATTCAATCTGCTGGGGTGGAAGACCTTTGTACGGTTGAGGGGATCAGTAAATCATTAGCGCAAAGAGTGTATAACTTCTATCATGACGGACCAGCTGGATAAAGTGGTACTATATGTGGCTACATCAATACTTTTTAGTTGAATGATTCTTAATATTCCAACCATTTTGACCTTATTCCGTATTGCCTCTATACCGGTAATAATGGTGATTTTTTACTTGCCAATTGAAGAGCCTAGATTGTGGTGTGCGCTAATATTTATAGTGGCATCCATCACAGATTGGTTTGATGGGTTTTTAGCCAGAAAGTTGAATTTGCAGACCGCGTTTGGTGAGTTTCTCGACCCTGTGGCTGATAAGTTAATGGTGGTGGTTGTATTGGTGCTTATTGTGCAAGCCGATCCAGCTATTTATATCGCAATACCAGTCGCCATCATTATAGGCCGTGAAATTTCAGTGGCATCATTACGTGAGTGGATGGCAGAGGTTGGGCAACGCTCTGTTGTAAAGGTTTCATGGATTGGAAAGTATAAAACAGGGTTCCAAATGGTTTCGATTGTGTGTTTGTTATTTAACGCAGACCTTTATGGGATTCCGGTTCGGATGTTAGGAGTGGTGTTGATTTATATCTCTGTAGTGCTGACGCTTTGGTCAATGTGGCAATATATTCAGCTTGCTTTACCCCAATTTAGAAAATAGTAGGGATTCTGACTTGACAGAGTTGCTACGAAAGATAGAATACACGGCCTCAAAGCGGGAATAGCTCAGTGGTAGAGCACAACCTTGCCAAGGTTGGGGTCGCGAGTTCGAATCTCGTTTCCCGCTCCAAATTTTAAGCCGTGATACCACCACGGTTTTATCAATAAAGTCCTCTCTGGCTGAGTGGCAGAGTGGTTATGCAGCGGCCTGCAAAGCCGTGTACAGCGGTTCGATTCCGCTCTCAGCCTCCATGTCGGAATTAAAACACAACGGTGTCTCTAAAAGGTTACTCGTATTTCAATTACAATACGAAAGCTAAGCGGTTTTTGATGATGATGTTTTGCATTAAGTTCAAACTAGCTGGAATACACTCAGCTAGTCATTGCTGAATTTTCGTGCTCTAAACAGTTAGAAGGGCTTTAAAATGTCGTATAATCAGGCATCTTTAAATTACCCTATCAATGCACGGAGAGAGAATGACTGTCAAAAAGTCCAAAATTATTTATACGTTAACGGATGAAGCGCCTTTATTAGCGACTGCTTCATTTCTTCCTATTGTTGAAGCGTTCGCAGGAGCAGCTGGCATTGACGTTGAGGTGAGTGATATCTCGTTAGCGTCTAGAGTGCTTGCTACGTTTGCTGATCAGCTACCTGATGATCAAAAGGTCCCCGATGCATTGTCTGAATTAGGACGTTTAACGCAAAATCCCGAGACGAACATTATCAAATTACCGAATATCAGTGCATCGGTTCCTCAGTTAAAAGCAATTATTAATGAGTTGCAGGGAAAGGGTTTTGATATTCCAAATTATCCAGAAGATCCTCAAACTGATGAGGAAAAAGCTCTTCAACAAAAGTACGGTAAAGTGTTAGGAAGTGCGGTTAACCCGGTACTACGCGAGGGTAACTCTGATCGTCGCGCACCTAAGGCAGTTAAAGAATATGCCAAGAAAAACCCACACTCTATGGGTAAGTGGAGTCAGGCGTCTAGAACACACGTTTCTCATATGCGCTCAGGTGACTTTTATTCTAGTGAGAAAAGCTTAACGCTGGACAAAGCATGCAAGGTGAACATTGAATTTGTTGCTAAGAATGGTGAGGTCACCGTATTAAAGAAGGGTTTAGCGCTACAAGAAGGTGAAATCATAGACAGTATGTTTATGAGCAAGAAGCAATTGTGTGCGTATCTAGAAGATGAAATGAACGACGCGAAAGAAACCGGTGTGATGTTTTCATTTCATGTAAAAGCGACCATGATGAAAGTGTCTCATCCTATTGTTTTTGGACACGCGGTAAAAGTGTATTACAAAGACTTGTTTGAAAAACATGGCAAGCTGTTTGATGAATTAGGTGTTAACCCTAATGATGGTTTGAGCAGTGTTTATGAACATATTGAGAAGCTACCTGCATCGATTAAAGAAGAAATTCTTAGTGATATGCATGCCTGTTACGAAAAGCGCCCAGAGCTTGCTATGGTGGATTCCGCTAAAGGGATTTCTAACCTACATACGCCTAATGAGGTGATTGTTGATGCATCAATGCCTGCAATGATTCGCGCAGGCGGCAAAATGTGGGGCCCTGACGGTAAAATGAAAGACACGAAAGCAGTGATGCCGGAGAGTACTTTCGCTCGAATTTATCAAGAAATAATCAACTTTTGTAAAACACATGGAGAGTTTGACCCAACCACAATGGGAACAGTCCCCAATGTTGGCCTAATGGCTCAAAAAGCTGAAGAATATGGTTCCCATGATAAAACCTTTGAGATGAAGGCGGATGGCAGCACCCGTATTGTTGATGAAGAAGGTAATGTCTTACTTGAAATGGATGTTGAAGAAGGTGATATATGGAGAATGTGCCAAGTTAAAGATGCACCTATTCAAGACTGGGTGAAATTGGCTGTGAAGCGCGCACGTTTATCAAATACGCCGGCTGTTTTTTGGTTAGATAAGTACCGTCCGCACGAAAATGAATTGATTAAAAAAGTTGAAAAATACCTTAAAGATCATGATCTAACCGGCGTAGATATTAAAATTAAGTCGCAAACAAGAGCGATGCGTTACACACTTGAGCGTATTTTACGTGGTAAAGATACAATTTCTGTGACGGGTAATATTTTGCGTGATTACTTAACCGATCTATTTCCGATTCTTGAGTTAGGGACCAGTGCAAAGATGTTGTCTATCGTGCCGCTTATGGCAGGCGGTGGTTTATTTGAAACGGGTGCAGGTGGTTCAGCGCCTAAGCATGTTAAACAATTGATAGAAGAAAATCATTTACGTTGGGATTCGCTAGGTGAGTTTTTAGCTCTGTGCGCTTCACTTGAGCATACAGCGATATCAGATGGCAATGCGAAGGCAGCTGTGTTGGCAAAAACATTAGATGAAGCAACGGCTAAATTACTCGATACTGGCAAATCGCCGTCACGTAAAACAGGGGAGCTTGATAACCGTGGTAGTCACTTTTACCTTGCGTTGTATTGGGCGCAGGCACTTGCTGAACAGACAGAAGATGAAGCCTTACAAGCTCATTTTCAGCCATTAGCAGCATCACTAACTGAGAATGAAGAGAAAATTGTTGGTACATTAACTACAGAGCAGTGGCATGCAGTAGACATTGGTGGTTATTACAAGCCAGATGTTGATAAAGTGCGTGAGGTTATGAGACCTTCAAAGATATTTAATGAGGCGCTTGCTTCATTGAAATAACAACTTAAGTAGTTAATATTGAGTTGAACCTGGCGCCTAATTCAATAGGTGCCAGGTTTTTTTGTATCTGGGGTATGTTGCTTTCTAAGCTATAACGTTTGAGTGTTTTTTCTAGCAACCTCAATCAGCTCTGCATAAGATTTTCCTTGCTTAGGATACTCGGCAAGGCCCACTTTAGTGTTTAGTTTGATAGAAGAGCCGTCCATTAACGTGATCGGTTGTGCGAGTTCTATTTTGAGCTTTTCAATTAAGATCGGCGTATGTTTTTCACTGGTTTCAATAGTTAGGTTAGCGAAGTTCATTTCACCTAAATGGGCGTAAATATCTGAATCACGGGCTTTAGAGAGTAATCGCTTTGCAATGGCTTTAAGGGCGAGGTCATTTTGTTGGCCATTGATCTCGCTAACACTCGTATCAAAAGTAATAAAAAGCATAAGGGCGTTAGCATGAGTACGGGTACAAAATTCTAGTAGTTGTTCTGTTTGCTCTGAAAAAGTCGCAGCATCGGGCAAGCCAGTAATAGAGCAACGACTTTCTGGTTGATCAAGGGTCATAAGTTAAGTTCCAAATATAAATACATTAATGATGGCAGGATATTGAGAATTTACTAGATGGGAAAGAAAAAATAATGAGTGATTAACTGAGTCAAATTGACGCAAGGACTCTTCGTTAATAGATTTAGCTGTTAAAGTAAGAAGCGCTTATTTTTTTAAATATTTTAATGATTACTTTGTCGGCCAATACAGCAACCTCAGCACCTGGTGAGAACCTAAAGCGTTTATTATCGTTACGAGCACTGAATATAAGCGGGCAATTGATTGCTATTTTAACAACGATTTACTATTTAGAAATGGCATTGCCTGTTAAACCGTTAGCGGCGATATTAGTAGGTCAAGTTATTTGGAGTGTATCGACTCTTTTTTTATTAAAGGATTCATCAAGAATTACAGATGAGGCATTTTTCTACCAATTGATTAGTGATGTGGTTGCGCTAACCGGTATTTTGTATTTCACAGGCGGTGCGACAAACCCCTTTGCTTGGTTTTTATTAGTCCCCCACAGTATTGCGGCAACATTGTTATCACAACGTTATGTTTGGCTAATGGCATTATTGACATCACTATCGTATAGCTTAATTGTGTTTTATTATCAGCCACTTGTTCACATTAATAACCCCGTGGAAGTGGAAGCAGGTGGGCATTTTAAAGACCATGTGATCGGTATGTGGATAGGGTTTTTATTGTCTATATTCTTACTGGCTTATTTTGTAGCAGGGATGGCACAATCATTACGTAAGAGAAACGAGCTGTTATCGACTATGAAGGAACGCATGTTTCGAGATGAGCGTTTAATTGCGCTGGGGACTTTGGCGACAGGCGCTGCTCATGAGCTTGGAACGCCATTAGGGACAATGGACGTGTTGGCACATGAGCTTGAGCTTGATTTTCAGGCAGCGGGAGATAAGGCTGCGAGCTCTAAGTTATCGATTCTTCAAGGACAAATCAAACGTTGTAAAAAGGTTCTGTCGACGATTACTGAAAGAGCAACGTCTGAAAAATATGACTCAGGGCAATTATTAGCGATTGATGAATACTTGGCTAATGTTGTTGTCCAATGGCGAATATCTAATTTAAATGTGCCTTTAATTGAAAAGGTTAAAGGAGTTGGGCGCGCCCCAAAGTTGATAACCGATCTTGCATTAACGCGTGCATTAATCAATGTGTTAGACAATGCAGCAAGAGTCTCCCCAGAGTATGTGAAACTTGTATTGAGCTGGACTGATAGCAATATACATATTCGTATTGAAGATAGAGGCTGCGGAATAGATGAAGCGCAATTACTTAAATTAGGCAAACATATGATGAGTTCTAAAGACAAAGGGTTAGGTCTTGGTGTTTATATTACGCAGGCAACTCTAGAACGATTAGGAGGGAGTATTAAATGGGAAAATCACCAGCCAAAGGGTGTTTGTGTGAGTATTTGTATTCCGGTAATAGCATAGGCAAAGAGCATGGAAGACACTCATAAACGAATGCTGATTATTGATGATGACGAAGTTTACTGTTCAGTATTATGTGATGCCTTTACGCGTCGTGGTTTTGAGGTGGCATCGGCACAGACAAAAGAGCAAGCTATTCATAAGGCAGAGGTGTTTAAACCACATATGGCAGTAGTGGATTTGCGGTTAGAGCACGGTTCTGGTTTGCAGCTGATTCGGCGCTTGAAAGAAAAAGACACGGCCATAAGCATAGTGATGTTAACGGGCTATGCAAGTATTGCGACAGCAGTAGAAGCGGTTAAATTGGGTGCTATTCAGTATATTACTAAACCGGCAAATGCGGATGAGATTCTAGCGGCCTTTGCGCAAGAAAAGGCAGACTCTGATGTCACACCATCTGATAAACCGCTTTCTGTTAAACGCGTTGAGTGGGAGCATATGCAGAAAATTTTATTGGACTGTGATGGGAATATTTCGGAAGCAGCAAGGCGACTTAATATGCATCGGCGAACCTTGCAGCGTAAATTGGCAAAGCGGCCAGTTAGGCATTAGCGTGCTGTAGCTTAAATTTTGTAATAAGAGGGAGTTTGGCGAGTTCTTCATGCGCAATAATGCAGAATTGGGCCAAGGCATACTTCTACTCTACGGTAAATTAGCATTTAAGGGAAGTTCTTACTAAGCATATTTAGCATAAAGGGCTTCCTGGTTTAAAAATAATGAATAAACTTTATTCTCCCTTCTTGATTGATCGCACACAATGATGGACAATCCCCACCCTGATTGAAAGCAACGAACAATGGTGACTCATGTTGGTCCCCTCGCAATGTGAAGTCGTGAACTCCGCCAGGCCCGGAAGGGAGCAACGGTAGCGATGGAGTCATGTGCCGGGGTGCGGCTGGCATGGGTTACCGCCCATTTTTTAGAGGCTTCTTTAGTTTTAGCTTAAAGGGCTAAAAATTCGCACAATCCCATTGCCTTTGTTACCCTATAAAAACTTATGAGTTATAAAGTCTTTGCAAGAAAATGGCGCCCGTTAAATTTTGCTCAAGTGGTTGGGCAAGAGCATATCGTGCGTGCCTTGGTCAATGGCTTAGAAAATGACCGCTTGCATCATGCCTATCTCTTCACAGGGACACGCGGAGTAGGGAAAACAACAATTGCCCGCGTATTAGCTAAAGCATTAAATTGCCCTAATCTTACTAATGCAGAGCCTTGTGGTGAGTGTGAAACTTGCCTAGAAGTCGATCAAGGTTGTTACCCCGATTTAATTGAAGTTGATGCGGCGTCTAGAACAGGTGTCGATGACACGCGAGACCTGTTAGAAAACGTTCAATATATGCCGAGTCGCGGTAAATATAAAGTTTACCTGATCGATGAAGTGCACATGTTTTCCAAAAGTAGTTTTAACGCGCTGCTTAAAACATTAGAAGAGCCGCCCGCTCATGTTAAGTTTCTTTTAGCAACGACAGATCCACAAAAAATGCCAGTGACCGTTTTATCTCGTTGCTTGCAGTTTAACCTGAAGCGCTTATCGCCAGATCAAATTGAAGGTCAATTTAAGCTAATTCTTGAAAGCGAAGGCATTGCATATCAACAACAAGCAACTGAATTATTGGCACGTGCAGCTGATGGCAGTATGCGTGATGGTCTTAGTTTATTAGATCAGGCGATTGTTCACGGCAACGGTGAGCTGAATGAAGCTGATGTAATTGATATGCTGGGTAGCGTTGCACGCGAACCGGTACTAGATTTACTAAAGGCATTATTAACTCAGCAAGGATCAGAAGTGCTAGCTAGCATTCAAACACTGGATGAATTTGCCCCAGACTATGCAGAAGTGTTGCAGTCGTTATTGATTCACCTGCATCAAATAGCAGTCTGTCAAATAGTTGGAACTGACGCAGAAGATAAAGCGTTGGCCATGTTGGCCCAGCAGTTAAGCAAAGAAGATGTGCAGCTGTATTATCAAATAGCACTGATGGGCCAAAAAGACTTGCCGTTGGCACCTACACCAAAAGTTGGGTTTGAAATGGTGTTATTGAGGATGCTAGCCTTTGCACCGGTTGATGTTGCTAATAGGAGTGATAAACCCATCGCACAAGCTAGCCTTAAGCCAAAGCCACCAGTGGCGGCTCAAAAATTAACTGAAGTAGCAGCGGTGCCAAAAAAGGTCACAGTAGAGGACAGCAAAGAGACGGGCAAAGCTAAAAAAGCTCCTAAACTGATTATTCCTGAAAAAAAAACACCTGAAAATATAGCGCCAGTAACAAAGCGTCCGGTAGAACCGGTTCCTGTCGCTAAAAAAGCAGCCCCCACGGCTCTTATACAACCTGTTGAAACAGTAAAACCAGCTGCCAATGTAGATCTGCCTTGGCATGAGTTGGTGCCAACATTAGGCTTGGATCCCATGACACTTCAGTTAGCGAATAATGCAACATTGGTGAAACTGGACGAGCACGTCTGTGAGTTGATGTTAATGGGCGGGCATGTTTCTCTAAATAAAAAATCAGAGCTAAACTTAGAACAGGCATTGTCTGATTATTATGGGCGCAAGTTACAGCTTCAGCTCATCGAAGGGGCTAAAGACATTGTTACACCGAATAGTATTGCTAATGATAAAGTGGCTGAAAGGCAACGTCAGGCAGAGCAAGAAGTAAGAAACAACCCCGCAGTAAAGAAAATAATGGAGTTGTTTGACGCTACTATTATAGAGGGCTCAATTAAGCCAATAGATTAACCACGGTATAGTACGGAGAAAGAAATGAAGAACCAATTAGGCGACTTAATGCAACAAGCGCAAAAAATGCAAGAAAAGATGCAAGAGGCGCAACAAAAGCTGGCAGAACTTGAAGTGACGGGCGAGTCCGGAGCAGGTCTTGTTAAGGTCGTACTGACAGGAAAACACGAAGCCAAAAGGTTATCGATAGACCCAAGTTTGATTGCAGATAATGACCAGGAAATGCTCGAAGATCTAATTGTCTCAGCGATTAATGATGCGGTGCGTAAAGTTGAAAGTGAAAATAAAGAGAGTATGGCGGGGATGACCGCAGGCATTCCACTACCTCCTGGCTTCAAATTACCTTTTTAAATGCAATCTGAGCCCATTCTTCAAGACCTTATTCAGGCCTTGCGCTGTTTACCGGGTGTCGGTCAAAAGTCGGCCCAACGAATGGCGTTTCATCTACTAGAACGTGACCGTCAGGGCGCCTTTAAATTGGCGCAAAGCCTTGCAGAAGCGGTGGATAAAATTGGACACTGTTCGGTTTGTCAAACGTTGTCGTCTGCTGATATTTGCGGATTATGTTCAGATGATCGCCGTGATCAACAGTTATTATGTATTGTGGAAACACCTGCTGATGTGATGGCGATAGACGGTGCAACCTCTTTTAAAGGGGTGTATTTTGTGTTGAACGGCCGCTTGTCTCCGCTCGATGGCTTGGGGCCAGCGGACATCGGTTTGGATAAATTGGTTGATAGACTGAAAATGGGCGTCATTAAAGAAATTATTTTGGCGACTAATCCAACGGTTGAAGGTGAAGCAACAGCGCATTATATTAGTGAGATGGCAAAAAAATACTCCGTTAGGGCTACGCGTATAGCGCACGGTGTGCCTTTTGGCGGCGAGTTAGAATATATTGATAGTGGTACGTTGTCTCACGCGTTTAGTGGGCGTAGTGAAGTTTAAAGGAGCAATAAATGACGGATTGTTTATTCTGTAAGATGGTGAATGGTGAAATAACACCGGATGTTGTGTATGAAACCGAGTCTGTTTTAGCGTTTAGAGATATTAATCCGCGAGCACCAACGCATATATTGGTTATTCCTAAAAAGCATATCCCGACATTGGCAGATATGGGCGAGGAAGACACCTTGTTAATGGGTGAAATTATGCAGGCGGCTAAAAAAGTGGCTGAGATGGAGGGGTTGTCGGAGTCAGGTTATCGAACCGTGTTTAACTGTAAACAAGATGCTGGCCAAGAGGTCTACCATATTCACCTGCATGTGCTAGGTGGAAGAGCAATGCAGTGGCCTCCAGGCTAGTAAGCAAGTTTATCGCGTAATTTCAAATATCGTAAGTAGCGTTTTTTTGAAACATCACCTGTTTCAACGGCATCTTTAACGGCACATTTGGGCTCTTTTAGGTGCAGACAGTTTGAGTACTTACAATGCTCTGCTAAGTGCTTGATTTCTCGATAGCCATAAGCCAAATTTTGTTCGGTAATGTGCGCTAAACCAAAAATATTAACACCCGGGCTATCAATAATGTCACCACCCTCAGGTAGTTTGTACAAAGTGGATGAGGTGGTTGTGTGTTTGCCCAAGCCTGATGCCGTGGAAAGAGCTTTTGTTTGAAGGTCTAGGTCAGGTAGTAATGAATTAGTGATGGTTGATTTGCCCACGCCAGACTGTCCAACTAAGATACTGGTTTCATTTTTCAGCCGTTTTCTTAGTTTGTCTAGCCCGCTTTTTTCTACAGCGCTAACCTCGATAACTTCATAGCTAAGGTTTCGATAAAGTAGGATCAGCTCATCAGTGCTTTTCCTTGAGCTCTCATCAAGCAGGTCAACTTTATTCAATACAATAAGTGGTTTTATTTCTTGGAACTCACAAACAATCAAGTATTGATCGAGTAGCAGCGGATCTATTGTAGGTTTAACGGCAATAATAATAACAATTTGGTCAAGATTAGCAGCGACAGGCCGTGTTTGGCCATTTTTTGCAGGTCTAGACAGTAGTGAACGACGTTCTAATACATTTTCAACGCGCCCCGCATCATCCTCAGTTTTTATCCATTCTACATAGTCGCCAACAGCAGGCTGTTGTAGCTGTGTGCGTTTTTTACAGCGAGCCGTTCGACCTTGCTCGTCCTCTATAATTAACGCCTTTCCTAAGTGAGCAATAATGCGACCTTTAAGAAGCTTTTGTTGCTCCTTTTTAGTGTGTTGCGCGCGTTTGTTAGTCTTCACAGAATACGGGTTTTAGGTGAATGATAAGCTGTTTGCGAAACAATTCGTTGAATGCTTGTTAGCATTTTTACAAAGTAAGGCTTAACAGGCAAAAACAGCGTGCAGCGGGCGTTTACGTTCATAGGCAGCGTTAATAAGCTTTATGGGCTAGCTCTTTTAAGTGATTAATTCTCACGCCAGCAGGCGGGTGGCTATGGTGGAAGCTTGAATAAAGTGGATCTGGCGTTAGTGTGCTGGCATTTTCTCGATAGAGCTTCACAAGGGCCTGAATTAGGTGCTCTGGGTTAGCCATTGTGCTTGCAAAGGCATCTGCTTCAAACTCAAACTTACGCTGAAGATGACTGCTAAGTGGTTGTAAAAAAGTAGTGAAAACCGGCATCACTAAGATGAAAAGTAGTAGCGCGACAGCGTTGTTATTTTGCAAGACACCCAAACCTTCAAAGAACCAATTTTGTTGTTTTAACACGCCCAAGATAGCAAACCCTATCAGGGTAATGAGCGTTGATGTGAGCATCTGCTTGAGAATATGTTTGCATTTAAAATGACCGAGCTCATGAGCAAGTACGGCCTCTATTTCATCGGGGCTTAGGGCGTCAATTAAGGTATCAAAAAAAACGATACGCTTGTTGTTTCCAATGCCTGTAAAGTAAGCGTTACCGTGCCCTGAACGTTTTGACCCGTCCATGATGTAAATGCCTTTGCTATTAAAACCGCACCGTTCAAAAAGTTGTGTGATTTTTGATTTTAATTCGCCTTCTTCAAGCGGGGTGAACTTATTAAACAAGGGGGCGATAACTGTAGGAACTAACCAAGTCATAAAAAATGTAAAACTGATGGTTAGTATCCAAGCATACAGCCACCAATATGTACCCATTTTATCCATAACCCATAACAGCGCGTACAGCAGCGGAATGCCGATCACAAACATTAAGCTCAGTTGTAAAAACTGATCTTTGATAAACTGCGTTACCGTTGTACGATTGAAACCAAAGTACTGTTCGACCTTGAAGGTTTGATAGACGCTCAAAGGTAAACCAAGAAGATGGGAGAGAACAAAAACAAAAAGAACTAAGCTCACCCCAGCCCAAATATCGCTATAGAGGTAAGTCTGGCTTGTTTCAAGAATGACATTAATCAAGCCGCCTAAGGTTAGAATGATTAAAATGCCAGCACTTAGCAGGGTTTGTAAGTTGTCTATTTTTGTTTTAGCAATGGTGTAATCAGCCGCTTTTTGGTGGGCGGTTAAATCAATTTTGTCACTGAAATCACTGGGTACGCTATTCCGGTGGTGCATGATGTGCATTATTTGGCGTTTATTCAACCACAGTGTTAGTAGTGTTGAGGCGACTAAGAAAAATAAAAAAATATAGCTAAACTCATTCATAATTTTACTAGCATGCTGGGTGTTATTAATATTTGTAATTTATATAAGGTAATAAAATGTCTCAAGATAAACAGAATTTAATATGGATAGACCTTGAAATGACGGGTTTAGAACCTGCCAGCGATTCTATCATTGAAATCGCAACGATTGTCACCGATAAGGAACTGAATGTGCTTGCACAAGGGCCGGTGTTAGCAGTACGTCAAACAAAACAAACGATGGATGCAATGGATGATTGGAATCAGCAGCACCATGGCCAGTCTGGCTTGATTGAGCGCGTTTTAAAAAGTTCATTATCAGAACGCGATGCTGAACAGCAAACCATTGATTTTTTGGAGAAATGGGTCCCACAAGGTGCTTCACCTATGTGTGGAAACAGTATTTGCCAAGACCGGCGTTTTATGGCGAACTATATGCCAACGCTAGAGGCATTTTTTCATTACAGAAATTTGGACGTGAGCACGTTAAAAGAATTGGCAGGCCGTTGGGCACCAGAAATAATGAAGGGCTTTAAGAAAAAAGCGACGCACCAGGCTTTAGACGATGTTATCGAGTCAATAGAAGAATTAAAGTACTACAGAGAGCATTTTATAAAAATTGGCTAAGTGACTTTGCTTAGCAATTACTTAAAGGCTTTTTCTGTTTTTGTTGTGTGATGGCCCACTGCACATGTTCTTGAATAATTGGGTTGTCGTCATGTTGTTTTTCGCTCAAGGTTTTAATGATTTCCTTATCGTGGGGCGCGTTACCTAGGGCAACGGCAATATTCCTAATCCAGCTGACATAACCAATTCTACGAATAGCAGAGCCCTCGGTGTTTTTTAAAAAAGTGTGTTCATCCCAGCGAAAGATGTCAATGAGAGACGTGGTATCTAAATGTTGGCGCGCTAGGAAGTCTTCTTCGTTCGTCAAACTGGCGAATCGATTCCATGGGCAAACTTGTTGGCAGTCATCACAACCATATATTCGATTACCCATTGGAGCGCGAAATTCTTCTGGGATCGAGCCTTTCAGTTCGATAGTCAGGTATGATATGCAGCGCCTAGCGTCAACGGTGTAAGGGGCGACGATAGCCTGTGTTGGGCAAATATCAATGCAGTCGATACAACGGCCACAATGTTTTTCGGCGGCTGTATCAATGGGCAGTGGCAGGTCGATGTAGAGTTCGCCTAAAAAAAACCAAGAGCCGGCCTCTTTATTTAATACATTGCTGTGTTTTCCAATCCAACCTAAGCCGGCTTTTTCAGCAATTGCTTTTTCCATAACTGGTGCACTATCAACAAACACACGGTAGCCAAAAGGGCCTATTTTTTGTTCAATGAGGGTTGCCAGTTTTTGAAGCCTTTTTCTGATGAGTTTGTGATAGTCTCGTCCTAACGAATAACGTGAAATATAGGCGCGAACGGGGTCTTTCATTAAGTCTTTAGTGCGCTCCATGTGCTCTGGTAAATAATCCATGCGGCATGAAATAACACGTATCGTGCCTTCATGTAACTCACTGGGACGTGTACGTTTTGTACCGTGTTTGTGCATATAATCCATGTCGCCATGGAAGCCCGCCTCAAGCCAATGATTTAGCTGTTTTTCAGCGTTAGATAATTCGGTGTCAGTAATGCCGACCTGTTGAAAGCCAAGGGACTGGCCAAGTGATTTTATTTCCTTGGCTAATTGTTGTAAGTCGATGTTGTTTTCGTTCATCTGCGGTAGGATACCTTAAAATGATCAGTGAATTTATATCTCAATTTCGAATGTCCTCATATGCCCGAAAAAATACAAAATAAAATATCGGTATTGGCACATGCTGAGCTGATGACCTTATTGCCGCCTCGTGAACAGGAATCACATAAAGGTGATTTTGGCCATGTTTTGCTAGTGGGTGGTCATCGTGGGTTTTGTGGTGCGATACGGTTGGCTGGAGAAGCAGCGCTAAGAGTTGGCAGTGGTTTAGTTAGTATTGCGACAAAAAAAGAACATGCGGCAAGCCTTACTTTGTCACGACCTGAATTAATGTGCCATGGGGTCGCTGATCAAAGAGAATTAAGGCGAATAGCGACGGCCTGTGATGTTATTGGTATCGGTCCAGGGCTTGGTCAAACACGGTGGTCAAGCAGTCTCTATGAAGCGGCCTTAGAAACGGGGCTAGCAGCAGTGGTTGATGCGGATGGGCTGAATTTATTGTCTAGGTCACCTCGGAAAAATAAAAATTGGGTATTAACGCCTCATGTCGGTGAGGCTGCGCGCCTACTGCGCTGTTCAGCTGCGGATATTCAACTAGATCGGCAAGCAGCTGTTAAAGAGCTCCAGAATGAATATGGAGGGGTGGTTGTTTTAAAAGGTTCTGGTAGTTTAGTTTATGGCGGCGGTGATGATATTTACATGTGTAAAGCCGGTAACCCAGGCATGGCGTCAGGCGGTATGGGTGATGTCTTAACAGGGGTTATTTCAGGTTTAATGGCTCAAGGCTTAACGATTTTAGACGCCGCAAAAATGGCTGTAATGGTTCATGCGATGGCAGCCGATTGTGCGGCTCAGAAGGGTCAAAGAGGCCTGTTGGCAAGTGATTTGATGCAACCAATTCGTGAGTTAGTGAATGATTATTAAAGATGAGCAGGGCATGTTAGCAGCGGGAAAGCAGCTGGCATTGAAGTTGAAAGCGGGAATGATTGTTTTTTTAGAGGGTGATTTAGGTGCAGGAAAAACAACCTTAGTTCGAGGTGTTTTACAAGGCCTGGGGCACCAAGGAGCCGTTAAAAGCCCGACGTATAATTTAGTTGAACCCTACATCATCAACGATCAACCAGTCTTTCATTTTGATTTGTATCGAGTAAAGGATGCTGAAGAGCTCGAGTACATGGGGATACGTGATTATTTTAATAACGAATCAATTTGTTTTGTTGAATGGCCAGTTAATGGCGGAGACTTATTAACAGAACCAGATTTACTGATTAAAATAAATATTTACGGAACGGAGAGAGAACTGTTAATATCTAACTATAAAGACTCATAAAAACAGTTGGTTATGAAACTATTCTCGAATAATTTTAAACTGATAGAGCATGTGTCAATGCTGATGTTGGTTGTCTTTGCCTTATCAATAAGTACTACGGCAATCGCCGCTGCAAGTAAAAAAGTGGACTCACTGCGTTATTGGACTGCACCGGATCATACGCGTTTAGTGTTTGGTTTGTCGTCACCGGTTGTGCATAAAGTGTTTTCACTCGATAACCCCTCTCGGTTGGTGGTTGATTTAAATAACGCAAAGTTTGACGCGGTAGTGCCAGCATTTACGACCAATCACAAAGTCGTAAACCAAATACGCCAAGCGTCTCGTAATAAAAATGATTTGCGTGTTGTCATTGATTTGAAAACAGCGGTTAAGGCAAAAAGTTTTGTTTTAAAACCAAATGATAATTATGGACATCGTTTAGTGGTTGATTTATACCCTAAACAAAATGCAGTGGCTAAGCAGCCGGCAGTCGTTAAAAAGTCAGTGAGTTCTGCTCAGCATAACAAGTGGGTTGTTGCTATTGACGCGGGTCATGGTGGAGAAGATCCGGGCGCACAAGGTCATAGAGGGACGCGTGAAAAAGAAGTGGTGTTAGCGATTGCTAAAAAATTAGCGACGCTGGTGAACCAACAGCCCAATATGCAAGCTTATTTAGTTCGTTCAGGGGATTATTACATCGGTTTGCGTGAGCGAATGGAAAAGGCTCGTAAGGCTAAAGCTGATTTGTTTGTATCTATTCATGCCGATGCGTTTAAAGACCAACGTGCGAGAGGTTCGTCCGTGTATGTGTTGTCTACCCGAGGTGCTAGTAGTGAAGCGGCGAGGTGGTTAGCTAAAAGTGAAAACGCAGCCGATTTAGTGGGTGGTGTTAGCTTGGATGATAAAGACGGCATGTTGGCCTCTGTACTGCTGGATTTATCGCAAAACCATACTGAAGATGCCAGTGCAAAAGTGGCAAGTGAGGTGCTGAAAAACTTAAAAGGCGTTGGCCATGTACATAAAAAACAAGTCCAGCGAGCGGGCTTTATGGTATTGAAGTCGCCAGATATACCGTCGATTTTAGTTGAAACGGCCTTCATCTCAAATAAAGATGAAGAAGCTAAGCTACGAAGCCCAAGGCATCAAATGAAAATGGCGAATGCCATTATGAAAGGCGTTAAGACATATTTTGCTCATCAACGCTTACCGTCAGAACCAACGATTCGTATGGCTGCGGCAACTTATAAAATTCAAAGAGGTGATACTTTGTCGGGCATTGCGCAACGCCATCGGGTTTCTCTTAGTTCCTTGAAAAAAGCCAATGACATGCGCAGCAGTAAAATTAAAGTTGGTCAAGTTATTCAAATACCCAGTTAGTTTTTTTTCGATACAATGTGTCTACCTTCATATAGACGCAAAACAACAAACGTATCGAATGCCTTATGCTCATTAAGCAACTACCTCCACAGCTGATTAACCAAATTGCGGCAGGTGAGGTTATCGAGCGCCCCGCCTCTGCAGTGAAAGAATTAGTAGAAAACTCACTGGATGCCGGTGCTACTCAAATCTTGATAGAAATTGAAGAAGGTGGGTCGCGGTTAATACGTGTTACCGATAATGGCTTAGGTATTGCTAAAGTGGATCTAGAGCTCGCTTTATCGCGTCATGCAACCAGTAAAATTGGTTCCTTGCATGATTTAGAGTCAGTGCTTAGCTTTGGTTTTCGCGGCGAAGCCTTACCGAGTATGAGTTCGGTGTCACGATTAACGTTAACCTCACGACAAGAAAGTGATAATGCAGGCTGGTCTGTTAAGGCAGACGGTACAGAAAAAGAACTAGACCCTGTGCCCACCGCACACCCTTTTGGCACATGCGTAGAACTGCGTGATCTTTTTTACAATACGCCTGCACGCCGAAAATTCCTTAAAACAGAAAAGACAGAATTTGGCCATATTGAAACAGTGCTTAAGCGGATGGCGTTAAGTCGCTTTGATACAGGGTTTAACCTTAGGCATAATCAGCGTCAAATTATGGATTTAAAACCGGCCTTATCTAATGCTGAAAAGAGCGAACGAGTGGGCTTATTATGTGGTGATGGTTTTGTCCATGAATCGCTAGAAGTGGATGTCGTCAATGGAGACTTAGGTCTGCAAGGTTGGGTTGGTTTACCAACTTATTCAAGGTCGCAGGCAGATATGCAGTTTTTTTATGTCAATGGCCGTTTGATCAGAGACAAATTGATTAATCACGCGGTTCGCTTAGCCTATCAGGATGTTTTATTTCATGGGCGTCACCCGGTTTATGTCTTGTATTTGAGTATTGATCCTAGGTTAGTTGATGTCAATGCGCACCCAGCTAAATTAGAAGTGCGTTTTCGCGAAAGTAAAGCGGTTCATGACTTTGTTTATCGGCGAATAAAACAATTATTGACGGATGTTCGGCCCTCAGACCATCATTCGGTTAAAACACTAACGCCGACTACGCCAAATACTGTGCCCAGTTACAGCGATATGCAGCAGCGTCAAATGCCAATGTCAGTTTCTGAATCGCCTGTTCATTACGCTAAAGGAACATCATACACCGCTCCAAAAATGTCAATGGCGGCTCCAGCAGTTGATAATCGTGTTCAGCAAGCAGAGGGTGCGCCTCCGCTAGGGTATGCCATTGCACACTTGCACAATACTTATATTCTTGCAGAGTCGGAACAAGGCTTGGTATTGGTAGATACGCATGCGGCCCATGAGCGGATTGTGTACGAAAAGATGAAAAAACAATATGACGCGGGTGAGATACCATCGCAACCGTTGTTGATTCCACAGAAGATACATTTATCGGATGAAGAGGTGGTGGCTTTTGAGCAATACCAAGACATGCTTGAAGGCTTAGCGTTAGACTTAAGTTTGTCAGGCCCAAATACGCTTTTGGTTCGAGCTATACCTGTTTTGCTGGCACAAGATGATGCTGAGGTGTTGGTTAGGAAACTAATTCAAGATTTGGCACAAACAGGGGAAACAAAAAGTATTCAAGAGGCGTGTTATACCGTTTTGGGTAATATGGCCTGCCATGGTTCCATTAGAGCCAATCGACGCCTAACAGAAATGGAAATGAATGCCTTGTTGAGAGACATTGAGCAGACCGAGAATAGCGGTCAATGCAATCATGGGCGACCAACATGGGTGCTACTTAATGTTCAACAATTAGACTCATTGTTTTTAAGAGGTCAATAAACGTATGTCAATTTTACCTCGTGTGGTCATGTTGATGGGGCCAACTGCCTCTGGTAAAACAGCCTTGGGGGTTGAAATAGCAAAGGCCTTAGATGGTGAAGTGATCAGTGTTGATTCGGCGTTAGTTTACCGAGGGATGGATATTGGCACAGCAAAGCCAGATTTAACTGAAAGGCAAGGTGTTAAGCATCATTTAATTGATATTTTAGACCCTTCTGAAAGTTTTTCGGCAGGGCAATTTCGAGAGCAGGCACTCGGGCTGATTAATGAGGTAGCGAGTAGAGGGAAAATGCCGATTTTAGTTGGTGGTACGATGCTGTACTTTCATGTTTTATTAAATGGTATGGCTAAATTGCCCGATGCTAATGCAGCGATTCGTCAAGAGATTGATCAGCAAGCAGCGAGTGAAGGTTGGGAGGCGGTTCATGATCATTTAAAAAAAGTTGACCCGGAGGCGGCTAAGCGAATTCACCCGAATGACACGCAAAGAATACAACGTGCGCTTGAAGTGTTTTTGGTGTCGGGTAAAAGTCAAAGCGATTGGTTGTTAGAACAGGCAAAACAACCGCTACCGTTTGAAGTATTTAAATTTGCTATCATGCCAAGCAATCGTATAGAGCTACATGACAAGATCGCCTTAAGAATGGATAAGATGATTGAAAACGGGTTTCTTGATGAGGTTCGTTGCTTGTTTGAACGAGGTGATTTAACGGCATTATTGCCGGCTATTAGAGCAGTTGGGTATCGACAGGCATGGTCACACTTATTGGGCGAATATGACGAAGTGACTTTTCGTGAAAAAGCGATTATAGCCACACGACAATTGGCAAAAAGGCAGTTTACCTGGTTGCGACAACAGACTAAAACAACCCTTTTGGACATAGCCGCTCCAAGGGTGTTAGAGCAGGTGTTGAGCGAGGTTAACAAAAAAACAATGCGGTAGGCTTGAAATATTGTGATGACGTCATCATCTATAAGCAATAGACAATATTAATAAACAAATTTGAGGTGTTTTGAGGTACAATTTGTTGCACTGCAAAATAGAATGGATTCGATCGTTTTGGAGTCACTAAGTTAATATTCAAAATAATAAGGAGAAACAAGATGTCTAAGGGGCATAACTTACAGGATACTTTTCTAAATACATTAAGAAAGGAACATATTCCTGTGGCGATTTTTTTAGTTAATGGGATTAAATTGCAAGGGCAAATTGAGTCATTTGATCAATACGTCGTCATTTTAAAAAATGCGATTAATCAAATGGTTTATAAGCATGCTATTTCCACGGTTGTGCCTGCTAGAGCGGTTACGATGCCTCGTGCTGGTGAGGAGGCTTAGTTTATTTATTCGGTTGATTTAATGATTAGCGCTGGGCCTAATTAATGGAGTTGTTTGATCGCCCCGGTACGGGTGAAAGGGCGCTTATTGTTCATTTATCGATTAATGAAAGTTTTTCAGAAGATGATCTAAGCGAGTTTGAGCAATTGGTTATATCGGCCAATGTTGAGCCGCTGGCAACGGTGACTGGCTCACGACGTTCGCCAGACGCTAGATTTTTTGTGGGGAAGGGTAAGTTAGACGAGGTGAAGCATCAGTTGCATGAAACTTGCGCTGATATTGTGTTGTTTAACCATACCCTAAGTCCAAGTCAGCAACGCAATTTAGAAAAAGAATTAGAAGTTCGGGTATTAGATCGGACGAACTTAATTCTAGATATTTTTGCCCAACGAGCACAATCTTTTGAAGGTAAGCTGCAAGTCGAGCTGGCGCAATTACAGCACTTATCGACGCGTTTAATTAGAGGCTGGACTCACCTAGAAAGACAAAAGGGTGGGATAGGCTTGCGTGGGCCGGGCGAAACACAGTTAGAAACAGACCGCCGACTAATAGGCCAACGTATCCGTCAAATTAAAACACGGTTAACAAAAGTTAATAAGCAGCGCGATCAAGGGCGGCGAAGTCGGCAACGCGCTGATGTGCCCACGGTGTCTTTAGTGGGGTATACAAATGCCGGAAAATCAACGCTTTTTAATGTACTGACAAACTCTGCTATTTATGCAGCGGATCAGCTTTTCGCCACATTAGATCCAACATTACGTCAAGTGAAATTGCCTGATTACGGTGAGCTTGTATTGGCTGATACAGTTGGTTTTATTCAAAACTTACCGCATGAATTAGTCGCAGCTTTTCGTTCTACCCTGCAAGAAACGATTGAGGCTGACCTGCTATTACATGTAGTTGATGCAAGTAGTCCTAATAGGCAAGAACAAATCCACGAAGTAAATTCTGTCCTGAAAGAAATTGGAGCAGACAACATCCCACAGGTGATGGTTTACAATAAAATTGATTGCTTACCAGCCGTCGATGCGCATGTAGATAAAGACGAAACAGACAGTGTCAACGCGGTCTGGTTATCAGCAATGGACGGTGATGGAATAAACCTATTGTTAGAGACACTATCGACGCTTTGTCATGATGAAAACACACGAATGAGTGTCGTTTTAAAGCCCGAGCAGGCTAAACTACGAGCGAAGTTATTCCAAGTTGCACAAATTCTTAAAGAAGAAAACCGGGATGATGGTTGCTGGGTTATAGAGCTCAATATATCCAATAAATATAAACATTTGCTGACGACCATCTAGCAGGGCATCATTGAATTAGTGGTTTAAATTCTTGCTTAGCATGGCGTAGCACCCTAAAATTGTGTGCTGAAATAAATAAATTTTTAAAGTTGAGGTTTTAACTATGTCTTGGGATGACTCAGGTAACGATAAAAAGAAGGAAGACCCATGGAGTGGGCGTAAAAAAGAACAACAAACTCCTCCAGATCTAGACGAGTTAGTACGCTCCTTACAAGAAAAATTTGGTGGCTTGTTTGGTGGGGGCGGTTCAAAAGGAACGTCTAATAAGAAACCTTCAAATGGCCCATCAGGCGCTAACCTTGGTGTGTTGGTTGGAATTGCCGCTTTAATTTGGCTCGCCACAGGGATATATATCGTTGATGAAGGTAACAGAGGCGTTATATTACGTTTCGGTAAATATCATGAAACAACATTACCCGGGCCCCACTGGCGTTTCCCTCGCCCAGTCGATAGCGCGATTATTGTTAATGTCGATCAGCAAAGATTTATTGAAATTGGTTACCGTTCTGGTGCTAACCAGCAAGCAGCCAGCGGTGTCCGAAAAGAAGCATTAATGCTGACAGAAGATGAAAATATCATTGATGTTCGCTTAGCAGTGCAATATAGAGTTAAAAATCCACAAGATTATATTTTTAACGTTAGAGCGCCTGAGGTTACGCTAAAACAGTCTGCTGAAAGTGCCTTACGATCTGTTATCGGCAAAAATAAAATGGACTTTGTTTTAACTGAAGGTAGAAGTGAGGTTGTCGCAAAAGTTGAGACAAAGCTGCAAACCATGCTGGATGAATATGAAACCGGTCTGATCATTTTGTCTGTGAACCTTGTCGAAGCACAACCCCCTGAAGAAGTCCAAGGTGCGTTTTCCGATGCTATTCGGGCTCGAGAAGATGAGCAGCGGTTTATCAACGAAGCGCAAGCCTACTCTAATGAAGTCATACCTAAAGCACGTGGTGCGGCATCAAGAATTGTGCAAGAAGCACAAGCCTATGAACAACGTGTAAAATCAGAGGCGAAAGGTGATGCTTCACGTTTTGATCAACTGCTTGTTCAGTACGAAGCAGCTCCAGAAGTGACTCGTAAACGACTTTATTTAGAAACAATGGAAGATGTGTTGGGTAATTCTAAAAAAGTCATCATGGATGTTAAAGGTGGCAATAACTTAATGTATTTGCCTATTGATAAATTGATGGAATCAACCGCTGCTAAAGCATCGGCTGCCCCGAATCGCTTTATTACACCGCCAGAAAAAACCACGCCTGATAACACAGGGCGAGATACAAGTTACAGAGATAGAGGGAGGGGAAGATAATGAAAATGAATCCAATGATGTTGGTTGTTTTAGCAGCGGTTCTTTTTATTGGCTCTGGAAGTATTTTTACGGTCGATCAACGAGAGCGGGTAATCGTTTTTCGCTTGGGTGAAATTGTTCGAACAGACCTAGAGCCAGGGTTACACTTCAAATTTCCGTTTATTAATAACGTTCGAAAATATGATGGTCGTCTTCAAACGCTTGATTCTAAGGCAGAGCGTTTTTTAACCTCTGAAAAGAAAAATGTGATTGTTGATACTTTCGTGAAATGGAGAATCGCCAATGTGGATAATTTCTATCGAGCTGTTGGTGGCGACCCTAGGCAAGTTGATACACGATTAAATCAATTTGTAAAAGAAGGCATGCGAGCAGCGTTTAGTAAGCAAACAATTAAAGAGTTAATTTCGGTAGGTAGAGATACAATCCGTTTAGGGCTTGTTAAAGAAATTAATGAGTTAGCAAATGGTCTAGGCATCGATATTATTGATGTTCAAATTAAACGAATTGATTTGCCAGAGGAAGTTAGCGCGTCTGTATACAAAAGAATGGAGTCAGAGCGTGAGCGTGTGGCACGTGACTTTAGATCAAGAGGTAAAGAGGCAGCTGAGAGAATTAAAGCGGATGCTGATAAACAAGGTGAAATTATCTTAGCGACAGCCTATAGGGAGTCGCAAGAATTACGTGGTAGGGGTGATGCCGAAGCGGCTGAAACTTATGCCGGTGCATATAATAAGAACAAAGAGTTCTTCGCTTTTTACCGTAGTTTAGATGCCTATCGTAAAAGTATGGGGGCAGGAGATGACCTTATTGTGCTTGAACCGACATCTGATTTCTTTAAATATTTTAAGAAACAGTAAGTTTATATAAGCAGTAATTGCTAATGGGGTTTTGTAATGGCGTGGCAAGAACTATTTGCGGCAATGGCATTGGTGTTGGTTTTAGAAGGGGTTGTTCCATTTATAAGCCCCGATGCACTACGCAAAACCTATCAGCGGTTAATAGAAATGGATGATAAAACGATTCGCATGTCAGGGCTTTTAAGCATGATTGCGGGTGTTATTTTATTAACGCTGGTGCGATAAGGTTAACAAGTTAATGGCTAAGAAAAATAATTGGATGTTACCAGAAGGTATTGATGCCTTACTCCCGAATGAGGCAGCTCGTTTGGAAACCATGCGGCGCAAATTGTTAGATTTGTTTCGATCTTGGGGGTATCAGTATGTTATTCCACCGATGGTTGAATTTCGCGATACCTTGCTAACAGGAACGGGCAGTGAATTAGCGCTTCAGACGTTTAATTTAACTGACCAGATCAGTGGTAAAGCCTTAGGGGTTAGAGCCGATATGACGCCGCAAGTGGCTCGTATGGCCTCACATCACCTTTATAAAGAGGCGCCTACTAGGCTTTGTTACCTCGGCTCAATACTACAGGCGCGAGGTGCTAAGATTGAAAAATCACGTAGCCCAATTCAAGTAGGGGTAGAACTTTACGGCAGCCAGCACATTGAAAGTGATGTGGAAATTATACGGTTGATGCTCGAAACCTTAGCAATAGCTGGCTTACAAGAAGTACACTTAGATTTAGGCCACGTGGCCATTTTTAGAGAGCTTGCCAAAAACGCCGGCTTAACGGTTGAGCAAGAAGCTGAGTTATTTGAAGTATTGCAACGAAAAGCGACGGAAGAGCTAGAAGAGTTGCTAACAACTTTCCAGTTAGATAAAGCTTGGTATGATGCTTTTTATCAGTTGTTAAACCTAAATGGCGATATATCTGTTCTTAATGATGCAAAAACTAATTTAGCAATTGGCGGCGCTGATGTTTTACAAGCGATAGACGAGCTTCAACGGACCGCTGAATTACTGCAGAATATTTACCCCGCGTTACCTTTATACTTTGATTTAGGTGAGCTGCGTTGTTATCAATACCAAACAGGTATTGTGTTTGCTGCGTTTGTGCCGGGCTTTGGCTCAGAAGTGGCGCGTGGTGGCCGATACGATAACTTAACAGAACAAATGGACGATTTGCTACCAGCCACTGGGTTTAGTGCGGATGTCAAAGTGTTATCACGCTTAAGTCAGTTAAGCGAAGAACAAACTGACAATGTTATTTTAGCGCCCGATGTAATGGATGCTGATTTGCATGATGTTATTCGTCAATTGCGAGCATCGGGCCGAATTGTTATACAAGCGCTACCCGGTGATACGCAACAACCCGACCATACGTTGACCATCAAACAGATAAACGGTCAATGGCAAGTGAGTGAATAACGCACTTGTATCAATTCATAATCATAGTTTAGATAGAGACATAAAATGGGAAAAAATGTTGTCGTAATTGGCACCCAGTGGGGTGACGAGGGCAAAGGTAAATTGGTTGATTTATTAACTGATGATGTTGCTGCAGTTGTGCGCTTTCAAGGGGGGCATAATGCTGGCCATACCTTAGTGATTGGAAATGAAAAAACAGTATTGCATCTGATTCCATCAGGTATCTTAAGAGAAAATGTTCAGTGTTTAATTGGTAACGGTGTTGTGTTATCGCCCGAAGCTTTATTGACTGAAATGGATATTTTAGAAAAAGCCGGTGTTAAGTTGGATGGACGCTTGAAGATTAGTGAAGCCTGTCCATTAATATTACCTGTGCATATAGGTTTAGATCTAGCGCGCGAAAGAGCACGAGGTAATAAAGCAATTGGCACCACAGGACGTGGAATTGGGCCTGCTTATGAAGATAAGGTTGCAAGACGAGGTTTGCGTGCCGGCGATTTATTAACACCAAAGATTTTTGCGGAAAAGCTGCAAGAACTATTGAAGTACCATAATTTTGTGTTGGAGCATTATTTCAATGCCGAAACGTATGATTTTCAAACAATGTATGACCAAGTAATGGAGCAGGCACAGATCATTAAGCCAATGCTTATTGATGTGGCCGATCAACTGCATAAATACAGTCGCGACAGTCAAAATATTTTATTTGAAGGCGCACAAGGCGCATTATTAGATATTGACCATGGCACCTACCCCTATGTTACTTCGTCTAACACTACTGCTGGTAGTTCGGCCAGTGGCAGCGGAATGGGGCCTTGTGATATGGATTATATTTTAGGCATCACTAAAGCTTATACAACGCGTGTTGGTAGCGGACCGTTTCCGACCGAGTTAAATGATGAAGTGGGGGAGTACTTAGGTAAAAAAGGGCATGAGTTTGGTGCAACAACCGGTCGTGAAAGGCGTTGTGGCTGGTTCGATGCTGTGTCACTTCGACGCTCTGCCCGCTTGAACAGTTTAACTGGTATTTGCTTAACCAAACTGGATGTAATGGATGGACTCAAGGAAGTAAAAATATGCACCGCATATAAGTTAAACGGTGAGATTATTGACGTACCACCCATTGGTGCTGAAAATTATGCACAGTGTGAGCCAATTTTTGAAACAATGCCTGGCTGGCAAGGTCAAACGGAAGGGTGTAAATCGTTAGACGGCTTTCCAAAAGAAGCGCTAGCGTATATTAAACGATTAGAGGAACTCGTAGAGGTGCCTATTGATATTGTTTCCACAGGACCAGAAAGGACAGAGACGATTGTTCTGAATAACCCATTCAGTTAATGCTAAACAATTGATGCCTTAATACATAAAGCCCTTATAAAGTATATTTATAAGGGCTTTTTTTTGCACGAAATTAGTGATCTATGGACTATATACATAGCCCAAGCATTAGTTTTACTATTTTTGACTCATAATTGGTCAGTGTTAAACTGATTAAAAGAATAATAATAAAAATAGGGGAAGCGTATGTTTAATATGACAAATTATGATGATGTTAAAGCATCATTCACATTAGAAACGCCGGCACTTTATAACTTTGCTTTTGATGTCATTGATAAAAGAGCGCAAGAAGCCGATAAATTGGCGTATATCGAAGTCGATAGTACGGGCGAGAATATTCGATATTATCAATTTAGCGATCTTTCTAAACGATCTAATCAATTTGCAAATGGCTTGCTAAGCTTAGGCGCTAAAAAAGGCGACTTGGCTTTTGTTATGATTCCCCGAGTTGGTGAATGGTACTCAGTAATGCTGGGCTGTTGCAAATTAGGTGTGGTAACGATGCCAGGTACTAATTTGTTAACCTCACAAGATATTGAATATCGTATCAATCGCTCAAAGGCCAGTATGGCAATTGTGAGTGCCAGTAACGCAGATAAGGTTGAGGCGATTAAAAAGAACTGCCCTAGTCTTAAGACGCTGATTGTTATTGGAGAACCAAAAGAAGGTTGGTGTACATTTGAATCACTTACTCAACCTGCAAGCACTCATTTAGATAGGTCACAATTAGCACCGAGCAAAGCATCAGATTTAATGATGATTTACTTTACCTCTGGTACGACAGGAATGCCAAAAATGGTGCCACGAGATAACGCCTATGCACACGCCCATACGATTACGGGTAAATATTGGATGGATCAGCAAGAAAATGATATCCATTGGACGTTGTCTGACACGGGTTGGGCTAAAGCAGCCTGGGGAATGTTGTATTCACCATGGCAAATGGGGTCTGCAATGGTGTTGTTTGATGGTGTGGGTTTTGATGCCGAATTACACTTGAAATTAATTGAAAAGTTAGGAGTAACAACATTCTGCGCGCCGCCAACCGTTTACCGAGTATTTGCTCAAATGGACTTATCAAGCTATAACTTAAGTTCAGTTCGTCATGCGTTAGGAGCAGGTGAGCCGTTAAACCCGGAAGTGATTAAAGTTTGGTATAACGCCACGGGTGGAAAAATTTACGATGGCTATGGTCAAACCGAAACCATTAATATTGTTGCCAACTACCCATGCATGCCTGTTAAACCAGGCTCTATGGGTAAGCCGGTACCGGGTGTTAATGTGCAAGTTGTTGATGAAAAAGGTGATATTTGTGCGGTAGATTGCATTGGCAGTATAGCCATTGAACTAACAGAGCCGCTTCAGCCGGGTATGTTTGAGGGCTATTGGCAAGATGATGAAGCAACGGCAATGTGTTTCAAAAACGGTTGGTACTATACGGGAGATAATGGTAGCGTCGATAAAGACGGGTATTTTTGGTTTGTTGGGCGCTCAGATGACATGATTAATTCATCGGGATACAGAATTAGCCCATTTGAAGTAGAAAGTTCTTTATTAGAACACCCTGCCGTTCTTGAGTCAGCGGTCATTGGAAAGCTAGATGAAGCACGTGGCGAAGTAGTTAAAGCGTTTATTATTTTAGCCAGTAACTATCAACCTAGTGATGAGCTGAGACGAGACATTCAAGCTTTCATGAAAAAACAGACAGCACCTTATAAATACCCACGAGAAATTGAATTTGTTGAGTCATTACCAAAAACAATTTCAGGAAAAATAAGGCGTATTGAACTAAGGCAAAACAGTTAGGAGTTATAGCATGTCAGTAGCACAAGAGACGGTCGTTGACCCCAGTAAACTTGTAAAATATAAAGCTAATAACCACGTGCGTTTTATTACCGCAGCCAGTTTGTTTGACGGTCATGATGCGGCGATTAATATTATGCGCCGTATTCTTCAATCAACGGGGGCTGAAGTTATTCACTTAGGGCATAATCGTTCGGTACAAGAAGTGGTTAATGCAGCTATTCAGGAGGATGTGCATGGTATTGCAATAAGCTCTTATCAAGGCGGACATGTTGAATATTTCAAATACATGATTGACCTGTTAAAAGAAAAGGGAGCATCGCATATCAAGGTCTTTGGAGGCGGCGGTGGGGTTATCGTGCCAGAAGAAATTGAACAGTTGCATGCCTATGGTGTGTCTCATATATTTAGTCCAGCCGATGGGCAATCATTACAGCTACAAGGGATTATCAATGAGATGATCGAAACATCGGACTATGACCTTGCACAGGTGGGTATACCTGATGATTTTGATGATTTGAATGAACACGGGTATCGAAAATTATCACGTCTTATTACAGGCTTCGATGAAAATACGGTTTCAAAACAATCTACTGATGCAATCAATGTGCGTGCTAAGGCGTTTTCAAAAACCCCTGTGTTGGGTATTACGGGAACCGGTGGTGCTGGTAAGTCGTCCTTAACAGATGAGCTTATTAGACGTTTTAATATTGAGCTTGAGCATTTAAAAATTGCGGTTATTGCCATTGACCCTACCAAACGTAAAACGGGTGGTGCCCTATTAGGCGACCGTATTCGTATGAATGCGATTAATCACCCGAATATTTATTTTCGATCGATCGCAACGCGCAACACGAAAGGCGAAGTTCCTGAAGCATTACCAAACATTATAGATGCCTGCAAAGTTGCAAATTTTGATTTAATTATTGTAGAAACCCCAGGCATTGGGCAGGGTGATGCGGGTATTGTTCCGTTTGTTAATGTATCGATGTATGTGATGACGCCTGAGTTTGGGGCAGCCAGTCAGTTAGAAAAAATTGATATGTTGGATTTTGCTGATGTGGTGGTAATTAATAAATTTGATCGTAAAGGCAGTGACGATGCTTTTCGCGATGTTAGAAAGCAGTATCAACGTAATTACGAACTCTTTACAACCCCGATCGAAGAACTGCCAATTTATGGCACCATCGCGTCAAAATTTAATGATGATGGGGTGACGGCGTTGTATCAGGGCTTATTAAAAATCTTCGAGAGCAAAGAGCTTAACAGCTGGGAAGGTGACTTTTTTGCTCAAGTAGCCATCAAACGCTCAACAACAAGTAGCGCGATTATTGCTGTTGAACGGCAACGTTATTTAGCTGAAATTGCCGAAACAGTGCGTGATTACCATAAAAAAATCGAACAGCAAGTCATCGTTGCACGAGAACGTCAGCAATTGAAACAAGTGCAACGTATGTTGGGTGAGCCTGCAAGCGACGAAGCCTTCAATAGACAAATTTTGAAGCGTGAAAATGCGCTCGATCCACGCTGTAAAAGATTGCTTGATGTTTGGGAAGATACAAAAAAAGCCTATAAAGAAGACACCTATGTGAACACTATTCGGGATAAAAAAGTGACAACGAATATAGCAACATACTCTTTGTCAGGCACCCGTATTCCAAAAGTCTCAATACCCGCTTATGAAGACGATGGCGAACGATTACGCTTTTTATTAAAAGAAAATTTACCGGGAAGCTTTCCGTATACCGCCGGTGTGTTTAGTTTTAAGCGCGAAGGTGAAGACCCAGCCCGTATGTTTGCGGGTGAGGGCGACCCCTTCAGAACCAATCGACGTTTTAAATTATTGTCTGAAAGTTCAGAGGCAACACGGCTATCAACAGCCTTTGATTCGGTAACACTGTATGGCAATGACCCAGGTGTGAGGCCCGATATATATGGGAAAGTTGGCAATTCAGGCGTTTCTATTGCTACTCTAGACGATATGAAAGTTTTGTTTGATGGTTTTGACTTATGCGCACCAACAACATCCGTTTCGCTAACGATTAACGGCCCAGCGCCAACCTTATTGTCGTTCTTTTTAAATACCGCTATTGATCAACAGTGCGATAAATTTGAAGAGGAAAAAGGACGCTGCCCGTCAGAGGACGAACGCAATGAGATTAAAGATTGGGCTTTATCGAATGTACGAGGTACCGTTCAAGCAGATATTCTTAAAGAGGATCAAGGTCAAAACACGTGTATTTTTTCGACAGAATTTAGCCTGAAAATGATGGGTGACATCCAACAATATTTTATCGATAAACAAGTCCGTAATTTCTACTCAGTCTCGATCTCGGGTTACCACATCGCTGAAGCGGGCGCGAACCCTATTTCCCAGTTGGCCTTTACCTTGTCAAATGGCTTTACTTATGTAGAAACCTATTTGTCACGAGGTATGCATATTGATGATTTTGCCGCTAATTTGTCATTCTTTTTTTCTAATGGTATGGACCCGGAATATACCGTTATGGGCCGAGTAGCGCGGCGAATTTGGGCCGTTGCAATGCGTTTTAAATACGGGGCAAATGATCGCTCACAAAAATTAAAATACCATATCCAAACATCGGGCCGTTCATTACATGCTCAAGAGATGGATTTTAATGATATTCGGACTACCTTGCAGGCATTGATTGCCATTAATGACAACTGCAATAGCCTTCATACCAACGCATATGATGAAGCGGTGACAACACCAACCGAAGAGTCTGTCCGTCGTGCGATGGCAATTCAACTTATTATCAATAAAGAGTACGGCCTTGCAAAAAATGAAAATGCCTTGCAGGGGGCTTATATTATCGAAGAGCTGACTGATTTAGTCGAAGAAGCAGTGCTACGCGAATTTGAACGCATTTCTGAACGTGGTGGCGTGCTCGGTGCAATGGAGACGGGGTATCAACGTGGGAAAATTCAAGATGAATCAATGAATTATGAAATGTTGAAACATACAGGTGAGCTGCCAATTATTGGGGTAAACACGTTTAAAAATCCAACGGCTGATGAGTCCGTAACGTCTATCGAATTGGCGCGCTCCACGGAAGAAGAAAAACAAAGTCAATTGCATCGATTAAAGGCTACCCACGAAGCAAACGAAGATAAGGCCGTAGAAGCACTGCATGATTTACAACAGGCGGTGCAAAATAATGAGAACGTTTTTGAGGTGTTAATGGAGGCAGGTCGCTATTGCTCATTGGGCCAAATTACAGAGGCGTTTTTTGAGGTCGGCGGACAGTACCGCCGGAATATGTAGGCAGTAGTAATCTAAAAATAAGCTTGATAAAACTAAAGCTAAGACCTGGTTATTAAGGCTTTTATTGATCTGGCATGCCAATTGCTCTGTTGTAAACACATTTAAAGCAATATGGAGATGGCAATGGACGTACCAGCTATATTAAGTCCACAGATGGGTAGCGCCTCGAAGGGTGCTGCTGATTCGGTTATAAGTGATTCCAGTCGCTCAAACGATGACGGGTTTTCAAAACATTTTGAAAAAAATATAGACCGTCTTAATAGGCAGAGTCATGAACCAGCATCATCGGATAAACATGCTGAAAACACTGGTAACACGGCGGCTGTTGTTAATAAGACTAATGCGCCGGAAGCTGCTTCATCATCCAAGATTGTAACGGCTGATGAAACTCAATCAGAACAAACGGCAACGGTTACCGAGGTGCTATCTAACGCTTCAGGGCAACTGCATGAAGAAGTCATTATCGTAGAAAATACAGCTGAGATACCCACAGAGGCAGGCGTAATATTAGTTGAACCTAAGCTTGAAGCAGGGGAAGCTATGGCTGCGATTAGCGGCAATGAATTGCCACCAGCGGCAGCTTTGGGCGGCCCATTAAACAGCGATATATTGGCTAATGTTAATGTGCGCGACAAAGATATAGTGTTTGACCCACTAACGGCCGGACGGTTGCCGGACCAGAGGGGTAGATTGAATGGGAAAGGTGGCGAAGTGAATTTTTTGAATTCGTCGGCTACGCTGCCATCCTTAAATAAGCCTCAATCTACAAGTCTGCCTGATGCACTTGTAGGTGATTTAAAAAACACAGTGTCTGATACGGTAAACTCCATGTTTACTCAGCAAACGGCAGGCAGTAAAGCTTTACCAGCAACAGAAGGCTTGTTATTAAATGTAGGGGCACCGGTTGCTGGGCAAACACAACATGCCGTAATTGATAAGGCAAATTTGCAGCTTGATACACCAATGAACAGTCAGAAGTGGGGGGAGCACTTCACCCAGCGAGTACAGTGGGTAGTGGGCCAATCCATGTCTGGCGCACAGATTAGGTTGAACCCTCAGCATATGGGGCCTATTGAGGTCAGAGTCCAAATGCAAAATGATCAAGCAATGGTGTCATTTACTGCACAACATGGTGCAACAAGAGAAGCCATTGAGGCGGCTCTTCCCCGCTTACGCGATATGTTGAATGAGCAAAACGTCAACGTGGTGGATATTGATGTATCGCAACATTCATTTAGTGATCAACGTGAACAAGCATCCAAGAGCCAAGAAGGTGGAATGGCTCAATCAGATGAGTTTAATCGGGACACCGGTGAATCAATGTTTGATTCACAAGATGCTGAACAAGTACGACGATACACTGGTTTATTTAGTGACTTTGCCTGACGTTTAAATAGACAGTTAGGTAGGATGTTTTAAAAGCCTAAGTTGTTCTAAGAACACTTAGGCTTTTTTACGTTTAGGGTGGTTAAATTTTGACAAACACCAAAAATACTACGTTGCTTAATGACTTGATTTTGACGTCTGAGTATTAATTTATTATAAGTCATTGAAAAATATCGATTTAATATATGGCACAGCAATTGCTATTACTGTTTTTATGTAATAACTTTTGGACGTAAATATTATGGCAGACGAAGAGCAAGAGCAAGAAACAGCAGTTGAAAATGCGGTGGGTTCTAAAAAGAAGTTAATCATGATCGCGGGCGGTGTTGTGTTGGCCATTATACTGCTAGGCGCTGGCTTGTATTTCACAGGTTTTTTTGAAGCAGAAAAAGATCCGGTTGTGGGTGAGTCAACAGAAGCTATTGAAGAAAAAGCAGATGAACAGAATGCTGATGAGGCTGAAGCGGTAGCCGTTTATCAAGCATTGACGCCGCCGTTTATGGTTAATTTTTCAGACGGCAATATAAAGGTCTTAAAACTGGCTATCAGTATTATGGTCGATGATGAAGGCGTTATTGATGCGGTAAAAAAACATGACCCTGTGATTCGAAACAATATTCTAATGATGCTGTCTGCTCAAGATCCTGAAGTACTCAAAACATCAAAAGGAAAAGAACAGCTGCAATCAGATGTTAAAGAAGAAATTAATAAAATTTTAGTTAAGAGAAGCGTCTCTTCTAACGTAAAAGAAGTCTTTTTTACAGACTTGGTCATGCAGTAAATGTCTGATTCGGATTTATTATCGCAAGATGAAATTGATGCCTTATTGCAAGGTGTCGATGGTGGCGATGTTGAAACAGAAACAGGCGTTGATGCGCCAAACGGTGAGGCGAGCAATTATGACTTTAATAGCCAAGATAGAATCGTGCGTGGGCGAATGCCAACACTTGAAATGGTTAATGAGCGCTTTGCACGTTATTTCCGCATTAGCCTGTTTAACTTCTTAAGGCGCTCAACAGAGGTGTCTGTATCAGGCATTCAAATGTTGAAGTTTTCAGAATACGTCCAAAGCCTGTTTGTACCAACTAACTTAAATATTATAAAAATAAAGGCCTTACGTGGGTCAGCCTTGTTTGTTTTTGACCCAAGCTTGGTCTTTATGATTGTGGATAGTTATTTTGGCGGTTCTGGAAAATTTCATAATACGAGCGAAGCACGCGAATTTACAGCAACAGAAATACGTGTAGTTCGAATTGTTTTGGACATTGTTTTTGAAGACTTGATGAAAGCATGGGAGCCGGTTTTAAAACTTGAGTTTGAGTATGTTAATTCTGAGGTAAACCCCCAATTTGCCAATATCGTTAGCCCGACAGAGGTGATGGTGGTATCGACTATTCATCTTGAGCTTGAAGGGGGTGGCGGAGATATTCAATTTAGTTTGCCATACAGCATGTTAGAACCGATTCGTGAACTGTTAGATGCCGGTATTCAAAGTGACCGTGGTGATATTGATGTCCGTTGGAAGTCTGCATTAAGGAACGACATTAAAACAGCAGATGTGGATATTAACTGTGTATTACTAAAGAAAGAAGTTTCACTTAAAGAGGTTTTATCCTTTAAGGAAGGCGATATTTTACCGATTACCTTACCAGAGCAGGTCATTGTTGAGTCTGGAGAAATGCCATTGTTTAGAGGCAAGCTTGGTGAAAGTAATGGACACTTTGCGGTGAAACTTCAAGAGAAGATGGAACGTGAAGAAGTGAAGATTTTGGTCAATGATGAGGAATAAAGAAAATGAGTGATGACGATAATACTAATGACACTTCTGACCTAGGTGGGACAGCAAATGAGCCATCAGATAACAATGCTGATTGGGGCGATGAGAGTACTAATGAACATGATGATGCACAAGCAGCAGCGTTCGCACCTGTCTCTGATACCAGCGCGCCTAGCAGCATGGACAGCGAAATAAATCTGGATGTTATTTTAGATGTGCCAGTGACTGTTTCAATGGAAGTGGGTAATACAAAGATCAGTATTCGTAACTTACTTCAGCTAAACCAAGGCTCGGTGATTGAGTTAGACCGCCTAGCTGGTGAACCGATGGATGTGCTGGTGAATAAAACGCTTATCGCGCGTGGTGAGGTAGTGGTTGTGAATGATAAGTTTGGCCTGCGTTTAACGGATATTATCAGCCCCGCCGAGCGAGTAAAGAAGCTGAAGTAATGAACTACTTACGGGCTTTATCATTGATGTTCACTTCAACAGCTGCCTTCTCATCGGTGCCAACTGCTATTGGTTCGAATAGCGTAGATCCGTTCTCTACAGCGAATCTAACGCAGTGGACGATAGGTTTGTTCTTTGTTTTATTGCTGATTCTTATCGTTGCTTGGGCGGCAAAGCGTTTTACAGGGCTAGCCTCTAGTCATAAAGGTCATTTGAAAGTACTGTCTGGAGTGTCGTTGGGGCATCGAGAAAAAGCAGTCTTGATACAGGCGGGTAATCAACACCTGCTACTTGGTGTTGCACCGGGTAGGGTGGTGACCTTGCATACCTTTGAGGCCGGTGAAATATCTCAAAGCCTTAGTCAGGAAGAAGCAGTACCGACAGCTTTTCAAGACAGTTTAAAAAAAGTAATGAATAAAAAGGGCGCAGAATGAAAAGGCGACTATTGTTTATTATTTTTTTCTCTCTTGTTCCCATGACTAGTTTTGCGGCGAATGGCATTGAGGCCATTACTATCGCTGGAGACGGTAAAAGTTATTCGGTCACTCTGCAAATATTAGCAGTTATGACATTGCTGACAGTTTTACCAAGCTTGTTAGTAATGATGACCTCGTTTACACGAATCATTATTGTTTTTTCCATTCTTCGCCAAGCGATGGGCACACCACAAACACCTAGCAATCAAATTTTGTTGGGGCTGGCTTTATTTTTAACTTTTTTCATTATGTCGCCAGTGTTAGAAAAGGCGAATGAAGAGGCTCTGCAACCTTATTTAAACGATCAGATAGCGGCAGATATAGCTATTACAAAAGCAATAGAGCCGTTTCGTGGCTTTATGTTGCGCCAGACCAGAAGTGATGATTTGGAAATGTTTGCCAGAATTTCTGGAGCGGAGCCTATCACAGATGAGTCAGATGTGCCGTTATCGCTGTTATTACCGGCGTTTGTGACCAGTGAGCTGAAAACAGCGTTTCAAATTGGGTTTATGATCTTTGTTCCTTTTCTTATCATCGATATGGTCGTGGCCAGTGTCTTGATGTCGATGGGTATGATGATGTTATCTCCATTGATTATTTCCTTGCCATTTAAGCTGATGTTATTTGTTTTAGTAGATGGCTGGTCGCTGATTATGGAGACTTTAGCCGCGAGCTTCTTTACTTAGGAGGTAGAACTAATGACACCTGATAGCGTCATGAATTTAGGCGAGCAAGCCTTGCAAGTAACGGTCCTTTTATCGGCACCTATTTTATTATCAGCGTTAGCCATTGGTTTTATTGTTGCGATGTTTCAGGCTGCAACTCAAATTAATGAGCAGACATTAAGTTTTGTTCCTAAGTTATTGATCACCGTTGTTGTTTTATCTATTGCCGGGCCATGGATGTTGCGCTTAATTATTAATTTTACGCGCCAAACATATCTAAGTATTCCTGATTTAATCGGTTAAGCGGATACTCTAAGCGTGGTCTATAGTGAACAACAAATCATGGCTTGGGCATCGAGTTTTTTTTGGCCCTTGCTTCGCATAAGTGCCATGTTTATTGCAATCCCTGTGTTTAGTGGGCGTTTTGTTGATAACAAAATTCTTGTTGGCGCAGCATTGATGGTGACATTTTTTACGCTTCCTCTTTTACCTGAACACCGAGCGATTGATGTGTTGAGTCATGAAGGCATTATGACGGGGTTGCAACAATTATTGATTGGCCTGTCAATGGGGTTTGTTTTGCAGTTGGTATTCAGTGCTATTATTTTTGCAGGACAGGGAATTGCTTACAGTATGGGCCTAGGTTTTGCCTCGATGATGGACCCAACTACCGGCGTCAGCGTACCGGTGGTTAGTCAATTTTATTTGGTACTGGCTACTCTTTTGTTTTTAACACTTGGGGGGCACTTGGTGTTAATTGAAATGTTGATCGATAGTTTTAATACCCTACCGATTGGTGCTATCGGCATGGAGCGTTCGGACATTTGGTCCATTATTGCCTGGTCAAGCAGAATTTTTTCAGCTGGGCTATTAATGGCATTACCAGCCATTGTGTCGTTATTAATGGTCAATATTGCCTTCGGTGTTGTTACAAGAGCAGCGCCACAACTTAATATTTTTGCGGTTGGTTTTCCCATTACACTCATTTTAGGAACATTATTAATGTGGGTTACCCTTCCGTCAGTACTTGGAAATTTTACTAATTTGCTGGCAGAAAGTTATGGTGTGATTGGCGACTTTTTACGGATAAGGCGTTGATATGGCGACTGATAACGACCAAGAAAAAACCGAAGAACCCACCGCCAAACGTGAGGAAGACGCCCGAAAAAAGGGTGATATTGCACGCTCTAAAGAACTGAATACGGTCGTTGTTTTAATGGTGGGCTCGGTGATGATTTGGATGACCGGTGAGCGCATCATGAAAGGCATGTGGCGCGTGATGGAAGAGGCTTTTACGATAGAAAGAAGCACTTTGTTTGACCCTTTAGCATCAATTAACAGCCTTCAGTTCGCTATGCAGGAGGCACTAATGTTCGTGGCCCCTTTTTTAGCGGCGATGGTGGTTGCTGCGTTAGCGGCTCCTATTGCGATGGGGGGCTGGTCATTTAGTGCTGAAGCCTTTGCTCCTAAGGCAAGCAAAATGAATCCGCTTGAAGGCTTTAAGCGAATGTTCGCGATGCGCAGTCTAATAGAGCTGGTTAAATCTTTACTTAAGTTTGGCTTAATATTAGGCATTATGGCTTTGTTAGTGGATATCTATTTGCGCGAGTTTATCTATCTTAGTCAATTACCGTTAGAAAATGCCTTGCTTCGAGCCAGCGATGTGATGACCTTATCTTTTGTCATTTTATGCTCGTCTTTATTATTGGTCGTGGCGATTGATGTGCCGTTTAGTTTATGGGAATACAAGAAAAAGCTAAAAATGACGCTTCAAGAAGTGAAAGATGAAATGAAGCAGACCGAAGGGCGGCCCGAAGTAAAAGGTAAAATACGTCAATTGCAACAAGAAATGTCACAAGGAAGAATGCTAGAAGCGGTACCACAGGCTGATGTTATTGTGACCAACCCCACGCATTTTGCAGTAGCACTTAAATACGAGGAAGGTGGAAGCGATGCCCCCATCGTTGTTGCTAAAGGTGCGGATTTAATAGCCGCGAAAATAAGGAATATTGCGGTTGGTAATGGGGTTACGCTGGTTTCAGCACCACCTTTAGCTAGGGCCTTATTCTTTACGACGGAAATTGATCAAGAAGTCCCTAAAGGGCTTTACCTAGCGGTAGCTCAAGTCTTGGCATATGTTTATCAATTACGAATTGCAACACAAAAGCGCTGGAAGAAACCAGTCGCGCCAAGTGATATTTCTATTCCAGATGAATACAAAAAATATACAAACAACACCGATTAGCGTTTAACAAGGTAGCAATAGACGATGAATTTTAACGACATTTCAAAAATTTTATTAGATTTCGCGCGAAATGGTTTAGGTGCACCCATTTTGATTATGGTCATCTTGGCGATGTTGGTGCTGCCATTGCCACCCTTTTTGCTGGATATGTTATTTACCTTTAATATTGCGTTGTCGTTGATTGTTTTATTGGTAGTGGTTTATGCATTACGGCCACTGGATTTTGCTGTTTTTCCAAGCTTCTTATTGGTAGCTACGCTATTACGGCTTAGTTTAAATGTTGCATCAACGCGGGTGGTTTTACTTGAGGGGCATAATGGTGGTGATGCTGCCGGTAAAGTGATCGAAGCATTTGGTGCGTTTGTTATTGGTGGTAACTACGCGGTTGGTTTAGTAGTTTTTAGCATCTTGATTATCATTAATTTTGTGGTAGTTACAAAGGGTGCAGGCCGTGTCTCAGAAGTGAGCGCTCGGTTTACTTTGGATGCAATGCCGGGTAAACAAATGGCTATTGATGCAGACTTAAATGCGGGGCTGTTAACCCAAGATGAAGCACGTGACAGACGAGCAGAGATTAGTCAGGAAGCTGATTTTTATGGTTCGATGGACGGGGCTAGTAAATTTGTTCGTGGTGATGCTATTGCAGGCATTTTGATTCTACTAATTAATATTGTTGGCGGCCTTGGTGTGGGTGTGTTGCAACACGACTTGGCTTTTTCTCAAGCAATGGAATATTACACATTGCTAACAATTGGTGATGGTCTTGTGGCGCAGATCCCCGGCTTATTACTCTCTACCGCAACAGCCATTATCGTGACGCGAGTGAATAGTAATCAAGATATGGGTGAGCAGGTGTCACTGCAAGTACTTAGTAACCCGAAAGCATTGGCTATTGCTGGTGCGATTATTGGCGTATTAGGGTTGATTCCAGGAATGCCCAACTTAGTGTTTATGTCATTGGCCGGTGCCTTAGGTTATGTTGCTTATTTAATGCATAAAAAACAGCAACAGGCAGAATTAACACCTGTTGAGCTTGATTCGCCTGTACAAGCATTGCCAGATGAACCAAAAGAACTGTCTTGGGATGATGTGGCCCCAGTCGATATGATTGGCCTAGAGGTGGGCTATCGGTTGATTCCCTTAGTTGACAAAACGCAAGGTGGTGAGCTGATGTCAAGAATTAAAGGGGTACGGAAAAAGCTCTCGCAAGAATTAGGCTTTTTAATTCCATCTGTGCATATTCGTGACAACCTAGACTTGGCACCGAATGTGTATCGCCTAACATTGATGGGCGTTAATATTGGCGAGGTTGAAATTCACCCTGATAGGGAATTGGCGATTAATCCAGGCCAAGTATTTGGTGATATTCAAGGCATTGCTACAAAAGACCCCGCGTTTGGTCTAGACGCGGTTTGGGTTGACTCATCGCAAAAGGACCAAGCACAAACAATGGGCTATACCGTTGTTGACCCTGGGACTGTTGTGGCAACACATTTAAGTCAGATTATTCAAACACATGCGCATGAGTTATTAGGCCATGAGGAAGTTCAGCAAATGCTCGATACGCTGAAAAAGTCAGCGCCAAAACTGGTTGAAGACTTAGTACCAGAAACCATTTCATTAGGTACAGTTGTTAAAGTGCTGCAAAATTTATTACAGGAAAATATTCCGGTTCGAGATATGCGAACAATTGCCGAGACACTGATTGAACATGGGCGTAGCAGTCAAGATGCTGGCGCATTAACAGCGGCCGTTAGAATTGCCCTTGGCCGCTCAATAGTCCAGAAAATCAGTGGCTTAGACAGTGAACTGTCAGTGATTACTTTAGATCCAGATTTGGAACGCTTATTGCAACAAAGCTTACAAGCGTCAGAAGATGGTAGCGCAGGATTGGAACCAGGGTTAGCAGAAAGAATGATAAATGCATTGCAAGAAAGTACTCAAAAACTAGAAATGGAAGGGAAAAGTGCCGTTCTTCTAGTCTCTGGCTTTTTGCGCCCTTGGTTAGCTCATTTTGTTCGCCACTCAATATCAACATTAAATGTTTTGTCGTATAACGAAATCCCTGAGGATAGACAAGTTCGTGTTGTTGGGAGTGTTGGGCAAAATGGATAATAGACTTAACGAGGTTATATTCGATGAAAATTAAACGTTTTTTTGCTCCCGATATGCGTGAAGCACTTAAGCTGGTCAAAGAGCAGCTGGGTGCGGATGCGGTTATCCTATCAAATAATAGAGTAGACGGTGGCGTCGAAATTGTGGCGGCTAAGGATTATGATGAGCAAGCCATTCAAGCAGCGGCCGATAAGAAAGAAACGTTGCTAGATGCTAGGTTGGATGAGGAGCTACAAGATGACAGGGTGTCAATAGACTGGAATGAGCCGCCTAAGCAGGCGTTTAGAGAGGACTATACGCCGGGCCACAAAAAACCGGCGCTGAAACAACGGTTAGCTAAACCAAAACCAGCAAAAAACAAACCGGCAGGGGTCGAGCCAACATGGGTTGAAGACCCAGCTATTAAGGCAGTTAAACATGAATTAGACATGATGCGGCATGAGTTTAGAACCGTATTAAACGAATTGTCTTGGTCAGACCGGACGCAACAAAACCCAGTACGAATTGATGTTATTAGACGATTGTTGGATACCGGGTTTTCAAAAAAACTAAGTGTTAAGTTGGCCGAAACGGTTGTTACAGAAACAGAGCTTGAAGAGGCGTGGCTTAATTGCTTAACACTAGCCGCCGATTCACTACCTATTATGGAGAACAAAATACTTGATGACGGTGGTTTGGTCGCTTTAGTGGGCCCTACAGGTGTGGGTAAAACCACCACTATCGCAAAAATTGCTGCACGTTTTAGAATGCGTCATGGGCCTGATTCATTAGCATTAATCACAACAGATAATTTCCGTATTGGGGCTCATGAGCAATTGAGTAATTTTGCTAGAATTTTAGGTGTGCCTATGCGTGTTGCTTCTACCGAAGAGGATTTCCAAGATGCATTAACGGATTTCGTCGATAAACGGTTGGTATTGATCGATACAGCTGGGATGAGTCAACGAGATATTCGGATGACAGAACAGTTCAAATTATTGCAAGACGATAAGTTTGAGATAGATAATTATTTGGTCATTTCGGCGACTACCGAATCTAGGGCTATGCGCGAAGTGATTAAAACGTTTGCAGATGCAGAGCCAAAAGGCTGCATTCTTAGTAAATTGGATGAAACAGATTGCCCTGGCAGTGCACTATCTGCCATTATTGAACAACAAATACCCTTGGGTTTTGTAACAGATGGGCAACGAGTACCTGAAGATCTCCATTACCCATCTGCCAGCGAGCTTATGGCAACGTTTATTGAACCCAGTGAATTATTAGCAGATGAAGAAGATATTGGTTTATCTGTGTTATTAGATGGGTCTTCGCGACATGCGAATGTTTAAAGAAGGCTTGAATCAAGCATCAGGAATGAAACAGATGACAAATAAAAAACCTGTGAGAGTGATTGCAGTAGCCAGTGGTAAAGGTGGGGTGGGTAAAACAAATTTATCTGTAAACCTGGGAATCGCTTTTTGTAAATTAGGCCGAAAAGTTGCGCTGCTTGATGCAGATATGGGGTTAGCCAATGTTGATATTTTGCTGGGGCTGCACCCGGAATTTAATTTAACCCATGTGTTAAGTGGGGAAAAAACGTTAGACGAAATTGTTGTTGAAGGCCCTCAGGGCTTAAAAGTCATTCCAGCCTCATCAGGTGTTCAGCATATGGCAGAAATGGGCACGCTGGAACAAGCTGGGATTATTAATGCGTTCAGCGAATTTCAAGAAGAAATTGATTTATTATTGGTTGATACCGCAGCGGGCATTCATGGCGGTGTGATTAATTTTGCAAGGGCTTGTCAAGAGGTGTTGATTGTTGTTTGTGATGAACCAACGTCATTAACCGATGCGTATGCGTTGATTAAGTTGTTAAACCGTGATCATGGCCTGTCTCGCTTCCATATTATTACCAATATGGTGGAGTCGCTTCAACATGGGAAAATGCTGTACCAAAAGCTCTGTAAAGTCACGGATCAATATCTTGATGTAGCGCTGTATTTTACAGGTGCTGTTCCATTTGATCCAAGTCTCCGTAAGTCAGTTCAAAAACAACAAGCAGTGCTTGAGTCTGCGCCAAATAGTCACGCCGCCGTGGCGATTAAAAACCTAGCAAATAAAATTGATCGATGGCCTGTGCAACGGGGTGCGGCAGGTTATTTAGAGTTTTTTGTAGAACGGCTTATTCAGGCGAGTTAAATAGGAGAGTTGACGGAGTGAACGGCATTGCGATGTATACCAACCTTCAAGCAAAAACTGCTGGGGAACTGGTTGCTACACATGCGCCTTTAGTTAAACGCATTGCTTATCACTTATTAGCGAAACTACCGGATACTGTTTTAGTAGAAGACCTTATTCAAGCAGGTATGATAGGTTTATTAGAAGCCTCTAATAACTATAAAGATAACTATGGGGCTAGTTTTGCAACGTATGCTGGAATTCGCATACGAGGCGCCATGTTGGATGATGTTAGGCGCACCGATTGGACGCCTAGGTCGGTGCATAGAAAAGCGCGTCAAATTACTGAAGCGATGCGACGTATTGAACAGCAAACTGGGCGAGATGCGCGTGACACAGAAATAGCCGCGCTGCTAGATATCACAATAGAGGAATACCATAAAATATTGCAAGATAGTACATGTTGTCGGTTATTCAGTACCGATGAGATGGAGGGAGAAAGCGACCAAGTCTCTACAGAAAATATTTTAGAAAACATCAATGAAGAAGACTTTAGAGTGGCACTAGCAGGGGCCATTTCTAGCTTGCCGGAAAGAGAGCAAATGGTCGTATCATTGTATTATGATAATGAACTAAATTTAAAAGAAATAGGCAGTGTATTAGGGGTAAGTGAATCACGAGCGTGTCAAATTAATAATCAAGCAATGCTTCGCTTGAAATCACGTTTGGTAAATTATGCGCCCTCATAAGCATCAGGTATTAAGCCTAATAATTAAGACAATGGAGCTGTATTGATGATTTTTCATTCGATGTTATTCGCCCTAAACCAGGAGAGTGTAATTTGGATATTTTGACCATTTTGGGCGTAATTATTGGCTTTGGTGCTATTTTAGGTGGCAATTTTATGGATGGTGGCCACCTGTCTGCGTTGATTAATGGCCCGGCAGCCTTGATTGTGCTGGGTGGAACCATTGGCGCAGTTTTGCTGCAATCACCCGCAAAAATATTTTTTGGTTCACTTAAGTTATTAAGCTGGGTGCTCTTTCCTCCTAAGCTTAAGCTAAAACAGTCAATCACTAAAATTATTGAATGGAGCGAAATTGCTAGACGCGAAGGGTTACTCGGTCTAGAAGCGGTTGTTGATGATGAAGAAGATGAGTTCGCTAAAAAAGGAATGCAATTATTGGTTGATGGAGCTGAACCAGAAGTAATACGCGATATATTAATGCTTGAATTAGAAGCGCTAGAAGAAAGGCAGTTGCTGAGTGCAAAAGTGTTTGAGTCGATGGGTAGTTATGCACCAACAATCGGCATTATTGGTGCTGTTATGGGTCTTATTCATGTTATGCAAAACTTGTCCGACCCAAGTAAATTAGGAGCTGGTATTGCAACCGCATTTGTTGCAACCATCTATGGTGTAGGCTTAGCTAACTTATTATTTATTCCTATGGCCTCCAAATTAAAAGTTCAAATTCAAGCATACTCGCAATCTCGAGAAATGATGATAGAGGGGATTGCGGCGATAGCCGAAGGTGAAAATCCACGGAATGTTGAGATAAAGCTTCAAGGGTATTTATAGTCAATGGCAAGACGCAAAAAAAAGCTTGAAGAGGTTGAAAACCATGAGAGATGGATGGTTTCTTATGCGGACTTCATTACCCTTTTATTTGCCTTTTTTGTGGTGATGTATTCGGTCTCGTCGGTGAATGAAGGGAAATATAGAGTGTTATCAAGCACTTTAGATGGCGCTTTTAAAGGTCAGCCTAGAACCATGAATCCAATAGAAATTGGCGATGTTCTGCAAAATAAAGCGCTGATTGAAAGGCTGATGGAGCTGGAAGGAGGGGGCGATAAAATGATTCCTGAGCTATTTTCTGAGGCCAAACCACAACAAACAGCTAAAATTGTTGATAGTGACATTGACAGTGATCAAACAATAAGTGAAGCGAAAGTCTTAGGCCAGTTAGCCGACAATTTGGAGTCTGGTTTGTCCCCACTAATAGATAGTGACCTTGTGTCGGTTAAAAAAAATGACCTTTGGGTCGAAATTGAATTGAACAGCAAAATGTTATTTGGAAGTGGTAATGCGAGCTTGTCTGATGAAGCGTTAAGAGTCTTATGGCAAGTCGCCAAGCCAATTAGAAAATTAAATAATACGGTGCAAGTAGAAGGATACACGGATAATATTCCGATAAATTCATTTGAATACCCTTCTAATTGGGAATTATCTGCCGCACGCTCAGCCAGTGTTGTTCATTTATTGACTAAATATGGGATCGATCCGCAACGTTTGGCGGCGGTTGGTTATGGCGAACACCACCCAGTTGAGGATAACCGAACCCCAGAAGGGCGTGAAAGGAATAGACGAGTGGTTATTGTGGTTCAATCGAATGCTATTTCACGTTTTGCAGAAAAAAGAAAATCAGCGCAGGCGGTTATAGAAGAGCCTATGGTTGTTGAAAAGAAAGCGGTCGAATTGCAAGAAGCGATTGAGTTGCCAATGGGTAATGTGAGTGAATCAAATGAATCGACAGCTGAAAAAATAGAGAAGCTTGAGAAAGCCAAAAATAGTCGGTTTAATAAATTTTTGAATTAATATATGGGTTAGTAAAGATGGCCAGTATAAATAAAATAACACCAAGTAGAGCTGTTCGTCCTGTTAAGCCGAACAATAAAAATAAACCAGACGCTCAAACAAATAAAAAAATTGAAAAGCAACGACCAAAAGATACTGAGGATGACTCAGTGCCTAAACATATAGACGAAAGGGTTTGATGGAATTTTATATACCTATAGTTGTTACCGCGCTGCTGTTGGCGGTGGTGATGCTGTTTTTTCTAACCTATAAACAATGGTGTAGAACTAAAGCACTAGAGTCTACAGTTAGCCACCTTGGTAAGAAACTTAACACGGTTCAACATGATATTTCAGCCCTTTGTGCGAGTGGTTTAGGTGTTGATGAGCGCGTGGGTGGGGCAGAGCGGCGTGTTCGTAGTTTAATGGGCCGTATAGAAGAATTAGAAGAAAGCGATACGTTTGAGCACTTACAAGAGTTCCAAGGTGCGATAGAGTTGGCGCAAAAAGGGGCTAGCGCTGATGAAATTGTTGAAAAGTGCCACCTAACAGTTGATGAAGCCAGTTTACTGATTCGCTTACATAAGGCTTAGTCTGGTTGCTCTGTATAGTTGTCTGGTACTTTACCGGATAGTAAATAAGCAAAGGCAATGACTTCTGCAACGGCTATATAAAGTGCTTCGGGAATTTCATCTCCGAGAGGAATACTACTGAGTATTTTGACTAATTCTGGGTTGTGATCAAAGGGGATGTCATTAGCAATAGCAAGGTCAATAATGTCCTGTGCAAGATCACCCCTACCTTTTGCGGTTATAGTAGGTGCATGTTGGCCGTCGTATTTTAAAGCAATGGCAATATCAGCAGGGTTTACTATGTCAGTCATTAGGCCTTCTCACTTAAAATAGATTCGCTAGGTTTGTTGTTTTGCATTATCGGGCCTGGCCCTTCTTGTAACTGAATACTATCGGTCTTTAAGTTGGCGCGGTTAAGTTGTTCTTTGAAGGTATTTAAGTGACGATCAATTAGCTGCCGTGTTTCGAGTTGTTCTGCCCAAAAATGACTGCTGATTTGATGGTTTTGAAGTGTGAGTTTGTTTTTAATGAGGCCTAATTTTGGAGGGTTCATTTCAAGCGAAACGACCCATTGAGGGTTCGTCTCATTCGTTTTTTTACGAGAGGGGTCTTCTTGTTCAATTTTTAGAAAAACAGACTCCGTAGCTTGTTGGTTTAGAAACGGAATTTCAATTTGCCATGTTTGGCGACCGGTACTGTTATCGATATTGCTGCTTGCCAGTTGGTTTAGCGTTATTTTAGAAAGCGCACCTTCTGTTTTATTGAGTAAGGCCTTTATTTGTTGGTCGAATAATTGCGCTGCGCTTGCCTGTTGTGTCATAACGGTAGGTTTTACTGAGGACGATGGTGCCGCTTCTTGCGTTAGTCTTTGTGGCTGCGCTTTTTGTTGGCTTGCTGTGGAGTTTGGCCAGGCATTCAATAATTGTATGAGTTTAATAAGGTTTGCCTTTATATCAACGCGAGAGAGCTCAGTAGATTGTTGGTTTAATGCTTTAGTGGCTAAATGTTCGAGTGGAAGCTGATGTCTGGTTGTTGCGTTATCAGAATGGTTTTTTAAAGCGGCTTTATTGTCCAACAGCATTTTTTGTAAGGTTGGTTCTAAAAACACACCTGAGTGCTGGACTGCGTCTTTTAGTCCCGCAGCTGTTGTTATATTTTTTTGCTTGGGCAAGGTGTGAATAATATTATTGGCTAAACGCCGAAGCTGAAGTAATTGCAGCGCCAGTTCTTTTGACTGAGTCAGCGCTGATTGAACTGTTTGCTTATTAATCCCAGCAAGCACTTCGCCGAGTGGCTGATGGAAATCACTGACGGGAGTTTGTTTTGGAAGTAAGTGTCGTAAGCTTAACGGTATTTGTTGATTGGCTTGTGGTGGCTGTTTAACGTTTAGGATCAGTTCAGTAGGCGTTCTGTCGACTATCACGTTAATCGTTTGACCAACAGTGACGGGAATATTTGTTTTTACCGCTATCAGTTGATTACCCAAATGGATAATAACGTCATGCTTATTGGCTAATTGATCGACTATTTTTACTTGTAAGGGTTGACCGGTTTGGAGCTTGTCTATAATTAAAGCTGTCTCCCTAGTTGCTGTTGTTACGTGGGTTGGGAGGCTAGGTATTTCCAATGAAGCTAGGTGGCTATTTAATTGAAAAGTTGTTTGACGATAGTCAGTTCTTCTTGTGCATTTTCCAACACATCAAGCGAATCATTAGGGTCTCGGAGCAACTTGGTCAGCCGATTATAAGCAGGTACAGAAGATGCTTCTGGGTAGTGACTTTTGTGAGGGGTGTTTTTAAAACTGAGTAATTGGGCAACAATGACTAAGTCCGTATAGTTAGCGGGTTGATCATTTTTGCGCTCCCAGTTTTCAGCATTAACGGCTAACTCAACGAAGTCCTCAGTGAAATTCCACTTTTCTAATACCATCTTGCCGATAACAGGTGAGAGCTTTTCAAGCGTCTGTTGTACTTCGGTTTTGTTATGTATTAAATTTGGGTGTTTGTCTGCATGAGTTAAAATAGGTATGGATCCGATATCGTGTATCAAGCCGGCTAACATGGCCTTGTCAGTATCAAAGCCCTTAAGCTTTTTTGCCATGACAGCGCAAATTCCTGAGACATCTCGGCTATGTAACCATAACGCTGAGATCAAATCCTTTACGTCTTTTGTTTTAGCTGTGAAAACCATCCTCATGGTAAAAGTGGTAATGAGGTTGCTGATGGCTTTTATTCCTAATCGAGTGATCGCAAGCGGGAGGGCTTCGATTTTTTCTCGTCCCCTAAATAAGGGACTATTTGCAACTTTGATTAGCTGAGCGGTAATAGCGGGGTCTTGTTGGGTGATTTTTGCAATCGTGTCTGACGTTGCATGAGGGTCTGTGATAGCAGCGCGAACTTTTACCGCCGTTTCTGGAATAGATGGCAATATTAGTTTACCCGCTTGCATTTCTTGGGTAACTTCAAAGTAAAGTTGGTTATACAGTAAGGAGTCCTGACTATTATCAAGAATCTCAACGTTGTTATTGGGCAGGACCTCGTTTAATAAATCATCTAATGTGCTGCGCTTAACAGATAAAACGGTGACGTCTCCAAGTGCAACGGCTGTGGCTTGGTGAGGAGATGTATTATCAATGGGAAAGCGGGCTTCCATTTGACCACCTTCTATAATTCTTTCTTTTTTGTTACTAAACGTTAGCTGTATTTTACCTTCTAATAAGTAAGTTTGTTTGTCATCACTACTACCCTCAGAAAACAATATGCTATTGGAATCATATTGTTCCGTTTTCACCATTTCTTTAAGTTGCTGCTTGCTATTATCAGAGAAGTTTCTGATAGGAAATAAGGTGTTAACTTCTTCGTTTGTTAGGCTTCTAATGGACATTTTTTATACTGCTTTTTTAAACTGCTTTGTAAGTTATGATTTGAGTTAAAATTATCATTAATCACCAATCACCCTATTATTCAGTTAAATATAGCCCTTTCTATGCCCCTATGACAATTAAAATACAAAAAATAAAGACAATTAATGAACTCATTACTGAGGGCGCTAATTTATTTGCTGATGCAGGGCTTTATTTTGGCCATGGGACAGATAATACACTAGATGAAGCCAGTTATATTGTGCTGGGCATCACAAAGAATTTACCGTTAGATAATGAGCAGATATTATCGTCAGAGGTGAGTGTTGATGAACAGCAAAAAGTTTTAGATGCTTTTGAGCGTAGAATAGTAGAAAGAATTCCTGCTGCCTATTTAGTGGGTGAAGCGTGGTTTGCTGGCCTACCTTTTTTTGTTGATAATAATGTTCTTGTCCCTCGTTCGCCATTCGCAGAACTTATTGAAGACCGGTTTGCTCCTTGGGTGGATAGCTCAAAAATAAATAGTATTCTAGATTTATGTACCGGCAGCGGTTGCATAGGGATTGCTAGTGCGTTTAGCTTTCCTGAGGCAAAGGTTGATTTGGCAGATATTTCAGCGTTGGCGTTAAATGTTGCTAATAAAAATATACAGCGGCATAAGCTTGCAGACAGGGTAGAGGCTATGGAGTCAGATTTATTTGAAGGCTTGGCGAATCGGCAATATGATCTGATTATTAGTAACCCGCCATATGTTGGGCATGAGGAGCTTTCTAATTTACCTGACGAGTTTTATAAAGAACCTCAACTTGGTTTGGATGGTGGAGTATCGGGTTTAGAATTGGTGCATAACATTCTTGTGAAGGCTCCAGAATATTTAAAAGAAGGTGGGGTGCTTTATGTTGAAGTTGGAAACACAGATGAGGCTTTGCAACAATGTTACCCAGTAGTCCCCTTTCTATGGCAAGAGTTTGAGTATGGTGGACATGGTGTTTTCATGTTAACGAAAGAACAATTATTAAAATATCACACGCTATTTCAAGCTAAACTAGCGTAATTAATTAACAGTAATAATACGAATATGTCAGGAAATTCAATAGGAAAAATTTTTACGGTGACTAGTTTTGGAGAAAGTCATGGTCCGGCTATTGGCTGTATTGTAGATGGCTGTCCTCCGGGCTTAGAGCTATGCGAGGCAGACTTACAAGGAGATCTTGATTTAAGGAAACCTGGTACATCAAGACACACAACACAACGACGTGAAGCTGATGAAGTAAAAATTTTATCGGGAGTGTTCGAAGGGAAAACAACAGGGACCTCTATTGGGCTGTTGATACAAAATACAGACCAGCGTTCTAAGGACTATTCGAATATCAAAGAAACCTTTAGACCTGGGCATGCAGATTATAGCTACCAGCATAAGTATGGTTTTCGTGACTATCGTGGTGGTGGGCGTTCTTCTGCCCGTGAAACGGCAATGAGGGTAGCCGCTGGCGGTATTGCAAAAAAATATTTGCGAGAGAAATTTGGTGTTGAAATTAAAGGGTATTTGGCTCAATTAGGACCAATTAAAATTGATGTGGTTGATATGGCCTATGTCCATGAAAATCCATTTTTTTCTCCAGATCCCAGTAAAGTAGGTGAATTAGAAAACTATATGGATGCATTGAGAAAATCAGGCGATTCTGTTGGTGCACGGGTCAATGTTAGTGCAACAGGTGTCCCTGTAGGGTTGGGTGAGCCGATTTTTGATCGCCTTGATGCCGAACTGGCGCATGCTTTAATGAGTATTAATGCCGTCAAAGGCGTTGAAATTGGAGGGGGCTTTGGCTGTGTGGAGGCGCTAGGTACGGCGTTTCGAGATGAAATAACGCCAGAAGGATTCCTCAGTAATCATGCCGGCGGTATTTTAGGAGGTATTTCTACTGGTCAGGCGATTTCGGCCAGTATCGCCTTGAAACCCACATCCAGTTTACGAATTCCTGGTCAGTCTGTCGATATACATGGGCAGCCCATAGAGGTTGTTACTAAAGGACGACATGATCCTTGTGTAGGCATTAGAGCAACCCCCATTGCAGAAGCGATGATGGCCATTACGTTAATGGATCATATGCTAAGACACACAGGACAAAACAGTGATGTGAAATCAGCGGCACCTATTATTCCAGCGGGAGACAGCTCGTTATAGTGTTCACTAATAGTCTGGCATAAGGTTTATTTCGTTGGCTAATCAAAAATTGCCTTATTGGCGGTTATCTGGGTTCTATTTTTTTTATTTTGCATCCTTAGGTGCGCTGACGCCGTATTTAGGCCTGTATTTAAATTCTATTGGCTATATGGCTGTGCAAGTAGGTTTGGTTTTTGCTGTGATGCAAGGAACTAAGCTGGTTTCGCCGAGTATTTTAGCTTGGATATCTTCAGGGTTTAATGACCGAATGAGACTGATCCAGTTGGCCTCTTTTGTATCCGCGGCGGCTTATACCTGTGTGCTATTTGAGCAAGAATTTGTTGCTATCTTGTTGATATTTTTTGTTTTTAGTTTTTTTTGGAATGCCATGTTGCCGCAGTTTGAGGCAGTGACATTAACTAAATTGGCGCAGCGAACAAACCTATATAGCGGAATAAGGTTATGGGGCTCGGTGGGGTTTGTTGTGACGGTGTTGGGTGTTGGCTATGTGCTGACAGTCATCGGTTTAGATGAATGGCCGCTCTTGGTCAGTCTGTGCTTGGTGATGATTTTTTTATCTAGCTTGCTGCTGAGTGAAAAAGGGCGAAAAAAACATCCAACAAAGGGACCTACGATTTATTCCATTTTGAGCAAAAAGGCAATAGTCGCATTTTTTATGGTGGTTTTTTTAATGCAAGCCTCACATGGAGCCTATTACGCATTTTTTTCGATATTACTCGATAAGCTAGATTACAACGAAACTGAAATAGGCCTGTTATGGTCGTTAGGCGTCTTTGCTGAAATTGCGATATTTATCATAATTCAGAAGCTTTTTCATCATCTTCAATTACGGTTTGTTTTATTGTTAAGTATATTTTTAACCATTATTAGATGGTTAATTATTGCTTGGCTAGCAGAAAGTTTGGTCGCGCTGTTAGTGGCGCAACTATTACATGCCGCATCTTTTGGCTCATTTCATGTTGTTTGCATACAGTTAACACATCACTACTTTAAAGGTGCGGCGCAAGATAAAGGCCAGGCTTTATATACGAGTATTGGTTATGGGGCAGGTGGCATGTTTGGTGGGCTGCTAGCGGGCTTTCTTTGGGATGCGTTTGGTTCGCAATGGGTATTTACTATGGCCTCTTTCTTGAGTGCAATAGCATTTTTTGTTGCATGGAACTGGGTGGAACGAGGTAATTCTGAGGACTTAGCAGCCACAGGCGAAGGCATTAGTTCTGTCTAATTAAGCGCTGATCTGATTTCAACAGATGAACAAATAAACTAGCAGTTAGTTTATGCTTATATGAGTTATTGATAGAGGCTTTATAAACAACTAATATCGTCAGTACTGCTTGAATCTTCAACTAGTTGTACATGGCAAAGGGCTTCTTTTATGGGGCTTATCTACATGATTTAATATGGACGAGCGAAATAGGGGTATTCATCATGCAATCATCAGGTTCTAAAAAATTAACGATTGGGATCTCTTCAATGGCATTATTTGATTTAGTCGAATCGAATAAAGTGTTTGAAACAGAAGGCAAAGCAGCGTACTGCGCTTATCAAATTGCTAGGGAGGATGAGAGTTTAAACCCCGGGGTGGCTTACCCTTTGGTGAAAAAGCTTTTGGGCTTGAACAAACGATTACCTGAGGCATCAGTTGAGGTGATTTTATTATCAAGAAATAGCGCCGATACTGGACTTAGGGTATTTAACTCAATACGCGAACATGATTTAGATATAAAGCGTGCTGCTTTTACCAGTGGTAATAGCCCGTTTGGTTATATCTCAGCCTTTGAAGTGGACTTGTTTCTCTCAACCTCTCCAGAAGATGTACGTAAGGCGTTGGAGGTAGGGCATGCTGCAGCGACTATTTTGTCTGGTAAAGGCACGGATGCTGCTAATGATCAGTTACGGATAGCCTTTGATGGTGATGCGGTTATTTTTTCTGATGAATCGGAGAGAATATATAAGGAAAAAGGGCTGGATGCGTTTACTGAAAATGAGCAGGTATCAGCTAAAGAACCGATGTCTGGCGGTCCCTTTAAATCCTTTTTATCTGCCTTACATAATTTACAAAGTCAGTTTGCTGAAGAAATATCCCCTGTTCGAACAGCGTTGGTAACGGCTCGTTCAGCGCCAGCCCACGAGCGTGTTGTTCGAACGCTTCGTTCTTGGGATATTAGAATTGATGAGGCGCTTTTTTTAGGTGGGCTAGCAAAAGGTGAGTTTTTAAAATCATTTGGTGCTGATATTTTCTTTGATGATCAAGCAGCGCACTGCGAGTCTGCTCAACTACACGTCGCTACTGGACATGTACCTCATGGCGTGGCAAATGAAGATTAGTTGTTAAGGTCAAAGTCAAAACGCATGATGTCGGAGGGTTCTTGTAAGAAATAGCCCTGTACTGCGTCAATACCAAGGTTCCAAAGCAGCGCGAGTGTATTTGCATTCTCAACCGACTTTGCAATTGTTTTTACGTTATTTCTGCGAGTGACTTGAATAAGGTCTTTAATGGTTTGTTGTGACTCTTCATTGTTAAGTAAGTTTTGACTAAACGTACCGTCTATTTTTAAGTAATCAACATGGTACTCTTTTAATATGCTGTCAGTGATTTGACTAAAACCAATCTGGTCAAAAGCGATTTGACAACCACACTCTTTTTTAATGACGGAGATGAAATTCTTTAAAACAGTGGGTTCAATTTTTACATCGGAAAAGCTGATTTGGAAAACCAATAAACTGGCATCTATATTATAGAACTTTAATTCACTCACAAGCGTTTCTATGAACGGTGTATTTCGGTAGGTAATATTAGAGATAGAAATAAAGAATTTTCTTTTAATGCCTTGGCGAGAGGCTTCTTTGATTTGTTCTAGGGTGCTTTTCAATACCCACTCATCAAGCTGGCTGATTAAGCCGGTTTTTTCGGCTGTTAAAATAAAATGATCAGGTGGGATATGTGCATTCTTGCTATCAAGAATCCTAAGTAGCACCGCATAATTTTCAGTTTTTTTCTGGGATAGTTCCACAATGGGTTGGTATAACGGGTGAAGTCTGTCTTGTTCTAAAGCAGATTGTATCAAATGCGTGTTTTTTGCCTCATCGATGATAACGGTTAAGGGTGTCGTGACAGAATCAAAGACATGAATTTGGTTGCCACCATGAGAACTGGCTTTGTCACAGGCTTTATCAGCCTGTGAGGTGAGTTGTTTAGAGGTGGTGACTCGCGGGTCAATAAAACTAACACCAATACTTAAGGTTAATTTAATGTATTGGCTATCATCGCCAAAGAGGGTGTTGTTAACTTGGGTTAGTATTTTTTGACAGCTTAACAAAAACTCAGAGCGCCCAAGCTCATCTGAAAACAAGGTGAAAACAGCATCACCATAGCGCGCAAGAATATCATTTTGCGAGCAGGTTTCGTTAATCGTGCGGCTTAGGGAGCGAATAACGTCGTCGGTATAATTAATACCATGCTGTTCTCGAATAGTACGGAAGTCATCAATCAGAATAATGGCCAGCGAGCCACGTGCTTCTTCACTGGCTATCTCTTTATCAATATATTCAGTCACAAATCTTTTGTTGTACAAGCCAGTTTCATGGTCAAAGGTTCGTAGGTCGGTGAAGCCTTTTTCTACGCTACTCCATGCATCTGGGTTATGAATCAGGATTTGTGTGCAAAGCTGCTCTTTAACAAAGCAATGCGTCTTATAGAGAGTGGTGACAAATGAGTCGCCATCTCGAGTTTGTATAAGAACCGATAAGACGGTTTCATCGGGTAACGATTCTAGCGACGTATTGAAGTTTCTTTTAGGCAGGTTGCCACGCACAGCGCATGATGTTGGGCTACTGAACTCCATGACGGGTGTGCAAATAATGTTCTCATCATCAGGGATGTTAAAAATACGTTTATAGGCTGAGTTGGTCGCCCAATATTGCCCATCGTAGATAAGCGCGACACCGTCTTCGGTATGTTTTAGAAAAGACTCGAATCGGTAAGATTCATTTTTAAACTGTGAATTAACCTGGTGTAATAAATATTTATTATGTTGTAGGGTTACTTCACGGGCGATAGATTTAGCGACCAAAAGAACAGGGTTAAAGCTGCGAATATCGATAATGTTGTTAGCATCGTAACGCTTGACTTCATCACTGCTTAAGTGTTTTTCTGTCAATAAAATAACGGGGAAGTGAAGAAAGTATTGTTTTACTTTTCGTATTAAATCTTCGTTTTTTGAGTCATCGTCGTTTAGTTTTACAACAACTAAGTTCGCATCAGCGTATGACTCAGATTTTAGGCGGCTAGCAGTTGTTGGCGTTAAAACAACATCGGTTTTAGTTGTGTTCAATGCAAGCTCTAAAGCCTTACTTTCTTTTGTTGAAAAACCAACAGTTAATACAGTCCGCTTAGTCATCTTTCAGCCAATTATTAAATTACTGTTTACCATAATCTAGATCTGATTCTTTTAACACTGTGTAATGGTTAAAAACTTGATTTGTTTCTATTATTTTATCAAGGCGGTAAGTGTTAAGGGTGTCCTTTGTTTTTAAGATGATGCTTTTAGCTGTATTGTTTAGTAGTAGAGGGGTGATAATTGAGTCTGGTTGATGAATACTAGGAATGCCTTGGAGGAAAATAGCCGGTTTAGGGGGGAGCTCCTTATTATGGAACTTGATATTGGCAATTTTAAGATTAGGCGACATCATTTCTACACCAACAGAAATATCGCCGTCCTCAAGTTTATTGATGCGCCTAATGATGGCGAGTTGAAGGGGGCCAGTTTTTGTTTGGATGCCAATAAGGTCATTTGCATTTAAAAGGGCTTGGTTATTAGCAGCAATTTGAAACCTTAGCCCTTGTAAGCTGATATCGTTCATTGTTGCTTCCATTGAGTGACCTTTTTCACCTGGCTTTATAAGGTTTTTAGTCCAAATGCTGTTTGCAGACAGTGAGTTTTCGGCGGAAGCTTTAAGCGCTTTGTTTACGTCGGTATCATTTATTGTATGTTGGCTTTTGTAGCGTTCCTCTATTGGTATTAAGTGTAGGTTATCTATACCGAAGTCGTGACGAGGTTTTGTTGTTTGAGCGGGTTTTTTGCCAAAGTAATCGGGGTTTTGTTTAAGAACCAACGCCCTAATAACACTGTCGAAACCAGGGTAAACGGTTAACTCCTCAGTTTGTTCATACCTCGGTGATTGTCGGCTTTGTTGAGTGCTCCAGCTAGGTAATAGTTGCTGGATTACTTTTTTTGACAAAATAGGTTTCTCAGGAGTCATTGAAATAGTGACCTGTCTTTCTGGGGCGACAAGTTGATCACTTTGTATGAATTGAACAAGAAGCTTATTGTCTATAAAACGGCATTGATCATGCGCTTTTAAAGTCGCCACATGGGAAATCGGTTTAGATGATGAAAGGTCAATATAAAAGCTTGTTGATACCTCTTGGTTTGAGGACATTGTTATATTATTAGCTTGCAAGGATAAAATACGTTGGATCGTTTTGATATCACCTTGTCTAAACCGGTTAGGGCGAGCTAAATTAAAAAAATGAATTTTCTTGAATTCATTTTCTATCGTAGTGTGGCTGTTACCGTTTACTTTAAGGCAATCAAGTTGATGTACTTGCAAGTCTTCAGCGAGAGTAAATAAAGCGTTGAGCGCATTCCAAAAGCCAGCGTCAGTGGGTTTGTAAACTAGGGACTCAAAAAACTGAATAATACCCAGTAGCTCTACGGCCCTATGGATAATAAGGCCCTTTTGGTGTTTAGAAAAAATAGGAGTATCGTCACCGCTCTCATCAGCGCTGTTTTTAGCAAAGTATGCGGAGCATATAATATTTTGGTAAACAGCTTGGGCGTTTGTTAAAACCTTTAATGTTTGTGTTGAAAGCTCAGCCTGCTTTTGGCTTAACGGTAACTTGGTTCCCTCTGTTGCTTTAAGGTAGAGAGTTGTTAGTTTTATAACATAAGGGCTAACTACCTCAGAAATTTTAAATTCAGTGTAGGGGGCAACGGTCGTTGATAATAGCCCTTGCGTTGCTGTCAACATCATTCCTGCTGTCGATGCGGCGTCTAAGATCGGCAAGTCGTCTACCCACTCTTGGCAGGATCTTGTATTAGGCTCAAAAGGCAAATCTACGTGAGATTTAGTTGCGACAGGCCCAATTCTATCCGTGAATTTTTTGTGCATATCCATGTGGTGTTTCTTAAGTCAGTATTTATTTAAGGTGTGTTTTAAATTATTTTTTATAAGTTAGGTTTGATTATGCGCCTTATTTTAAGGAAAGTTAATATTTGTAGATAATAATGTTTTATAAGGCTTGCCGGCTTCTTCGCGTACCAGCTTAGGTACTAAATAACCTGGGAGTTTTTTTTGAAGGTGTTGGTATACATCAAACACATGCTCCATCTCTGTATCGAAATGCATAGCACCGTTTACCTTGTCAAGAACGTGTAAGTAATAGGGGAGGGTGTCGCAATGGAATAGACGGTGGCTTAACTTAGTTAAGGTTTTTGCATTATCATTTATGCCCCGTAATAATACCGTTTGATTGAGTAAAGTAAGCCCCGCTTTTTTTATAGCAAACAAAGTGTTAGAAACACTATCATCTAACTCGTTTGGGTGGTTGGCGTGAATAACCATAATGACTTTTTTATTTGTTGAGGAAAGTATTTCCAATAATTTTTTGCTTATCCGGCTAGGCAACACAATGGGTATTCTTGAATGAATACGAATACGCTCAATTTGTGGCAGCTGTTCGAACAAGTCAAATAAGTGCTCAAGTCTGGTATCACTTAGTGTTAACGGGTCGCCACCACTGAGAATGACCTCGGTTACCTCTGGGTGTTCAATGAGGTACTGTTTAATAGAGTCAAGCTGTGAGCGGTTTGCACTATTGTCAGTATATGGAAACTCACGACGAAAACAGTAACGACAATGTATTGCGCAGGCCCCCGTGCTAACCAGTAAAATACGACCATAATATTTATGTAACAAGCCGGGCAAGACACTGGCTTGGCTGTCACCAACTGGGTCATTTAAATAATCTGGGTTTGTTAAAAGCTCACTAGGGTCGGGGAGAACTTGCCGAAGCAGCGGATCACCCCAATCAGACTTTTTAATGCGCTGTGCGTAACTTTTTGTGACCAGAAGTGGAAAATCTTTAGCTGCTTCAGTATGAAGGCTAAGGTCGTCAATATTAAGGTTTAAAAAACACAATAAGTCATTGATGTTTGTAAAGGCCGATTGGAGTTCTTGCTGCCAGCTCGGAATTAAAGAAGTTTTTTCTGTGTTCATCATATTAGCCATTATAATGACCATTAATTGAAGAACTTTATAATTTAACTATATTAATTAACGAGAATTTACATGGCCACTTACAGTACAAATGAATTTAAAGGCGGATTAAAAATTATGTTGGATAATTCGCCATGCACGATTGTTGAAAATGAATTCGTGAGACCCGGTAAGGGGCCTGCGTTTAGTCGAGTAAAGATTCGTAACTTAAAAACAGGTAGGGTCATTGACCGCACGTTTAAGTCGGGCGAAACCGTTGAAGCGGCTGACGTAATGGAAACTGAAATGTCTTATTTATATAACGATGGGGATTTTTGGTACTTCATGGATGATGAAACGTTCGAACAAGTATCCGGTGATGCAACCGCAGTTGGCGATGCTGCAAAGTGGATAAAAGAACAAGATAAATGTATTGTGACTTTATGGAATGGGGCGCCTTTATTGGTATCGGCACCAAATTTTGTAGAGCTTGAAGTGACCGACACCGACCCTGGCTTAAAAGGCGATACTTCTGGCGGTGGTGGTAAGCCCGCAACATTAGAAACAGGTGCAGTTGTTCGAATTCCTTTATTTGTGCAAATTGGCGAAGTGATTAAGGTTGATACTCGCACAGGCGAATACACTTCACGTGTGAAAAACTAGTTTTTAATTGACTGACCTTAACAATAAGCAATGGCCGCCGACTTGTTCAGCGGCTTTATTGCATCAGCGTGCCGAGCTTTATCGAACGATCAGGGCTTTCTTTATAGAAAAAGCTGTTCTGGAAGTCGAAACGCCGGTGCTTTCAGCAGCAGCAAGTTGTGATATTAATTTAGATAGTTTTTGTACGGCCCTGTCGGCGTCTCAAAAACTGTACTTGCAAACGTCACCTGAATTTGCCATGAAGCGTTTGCTGGCTGCGGGCTCGGGTTCTATTTATCAAATAGCAAAATCATTTAGACAGTCTGAACGGGGGCGTTTTCATAACCCTGAGTTTACGTTACTAGAATGGTATCGAGTGGGTTTTAAGCTGGCTGATTTAATCAATGAAATGGTTGAGTTGTTGATGCTCTGTTTCGGGCAAAATTTGGCGTATAGAACGGTCACGTACCAACAACTATTTCAGCAATTAACCGGGTTAAACCCTCATCAGCTTACCTACAGTGATTTAATGGCCTATGCGACTACGCAAGGCAACCCAGAGGCGAGTGATATTTGTGGCGGGAAGTTATCCAACGGCCTAGATTACGTATTCAGTCAATATGTTCAGCCGAAGCTTAAAAAAGACCTTGTTTATTTTGTAACCAATTACCCTGAATGCATGGCGATGTTAGCCCAATTAGATGAAGGCCCGCCCGTGACCGCTAAGCGTTTTGAGGTGTACTTTAATAATGTGGAGTTAGCGAATGGTTATGAGGAGCTAACCGATGCTGCTGAACAAGCTAGGCGCTTTCGAGATGAGTTAACACAAAGAGAGCAAGGTGGCTTAGATGGTTTGCCGATGGACAAAAATTTATTAGCCGCGCTTGCACATGGAATGCCCGAATGTTCAGGCGTTGCCTTGGGCTTAGATAGGCTGTTGATGTTAATGACAGGCGCGAACGCCATTGATGATGTTTTAACGTTTCCGATTGATCGAGCTTAATTGTCTATCGTGTAAATAAGATAAGGTGAGCAGGGCAGTGATGGCGCCAATTAGTGCAAACATCATGTCTGACTGTGTATCCCAAATGTAGCCTTGCGTGCCTAAGAAAGCGTCTGCGCTTTTCCCTGACGCTAATGCAATCCACCACTCAATTAACTCATAAAATGCACTCACGGCTAAGCACACGCAGATGACAAAAAAATTCATCCAGCGTGATGACGTTATAACATCTTGTCGTATGACAATTTCCCGAGTAATAATCGCTGGGGTGATGCCTTGAACAAAGTGCCCAAGTTTATCGTAATTGTTTCTTTCTGAGCCCATTAGCTCAGCCAAGGCATCAAAAAGAGGGACTTCAGCATAAGTATAATGAGCACCAACCATCAAAATGACAGCGTGTATTAAGATTAATAGGTAGGCCAGCGTGGTGAGTGGGAAGGTCTTGCGGGTAAAGGTTAAAATTATTAACGCAATAATTGCCGGAAGGGCCTCAAGTAACCATGTTAGGGCATCATTGGGTGCTATGGCAGACCATAGTAATGTGCTGAAAAAAATAAAAAGCCAAGCCGATGTGTAAACCGTGTTGGTTTTCAATTTGCTTGTTTACTTATTAATTTTAGCGATCACTTGCCCGTATTGAACGGCGTCCCCTGCTGCTAAATTTTCAGCCCATGTGACCTTGTCTTTTCCATATAACATAACGATGGTTGAGCCCATATTAAAACGAGCCATTTCATCATTCTTTTTATATTGTTGCTTGTTATCGCTATATTGCCATTGACGAATTTGATTGTGGCGAGGCGGGGTAACCTCTCCATACCAAACGGTTTCAATACTCGACACAAAAATAGCACCAACCATGACCATCGCCATAGGGCCAGCAGGGGTATCAAAAAAAGCAATAACCCGTTCGTTACGGGCAAATAATTCATCTATTGCTTCAACAGTGGTTTGGTTAACGCTGAACAGTTCACCGGGTACGTGTACCATTTTTTTGAGTGTTCCATCGACAGGGAAGTGGATGCGGTGATAATCTTTGGGGGATAAATAAACCGTGGTGAATTGGCCGTCTTCAAATTCGCTACTTAGGCTGTCATTGCCCAACAAAGCAGACAGGTTAAATGATTTGCCTTTTGCTTGAAATAATTCGCCGTTTTCAATGCTGCCCATTTGGCTGATGGTGCCGTCGACAGGGCTGGCAATCGTTGTATCGTCGTGCTCTAGGGGACGAGCATCTTCACGTAATTGACGGGTAAAAAAGGCATTAAAACTTTCGTAGGCTTCTGGATCTGGCTGTGCTGCCTCAGACATGTTGACGCCAAACTGTTTAATAACAGTATTGATGATAAATTGCTTTACCCAAGGCGTTTTACAACGGGCGAGTTTATGCATTAAGGCCGATAAACTATGCTTTGGCAAAATGTGCTGAAGGAGTATAAAGAGTTTATCCATTTTAAATACCGTTATCCGAAAGTTGCTTTTTGTGCTGCAGGTAGTGCAACACCAGTGTTGATAGTTGCCCCCATGTCATTCAAGACGGACTCCAGCGAGGCAAGGCAGAACATCACATTACTAGCGCTAGCAGATTGGCCCATTAAGCCAATACGCCATACTTTACCGGCTAAGGAACCAAGCCCTGCGCCAATTTCTAGGTCATATTCGTGTAGCAAGCGTTTTCTAACGACAGCATCATCAACATTGCTAGGAATAGTGACAGCATTGAGTTGGGCGAGCCGAGAGCCTTCGGGAACGATAAAGCTAAGCCCCATTGCTTCTAGACCGGCTTTTAAGGCCTGGTGCAGCATTGAATGCCGAGCCCATGCATTTTCCAAGCCTTCTTCTTTTAGCATTAATAGTGATTCATGTAAGGCATATAGGCTGTTAACTGGGGCGGTGTGATGGTATGAGCGTCCGCCGTCATTACCCCAGTAGCCCATAACAAGGCTTAAATCTAAGAACCAACTTTGTACTCGCTCCTTACGTTGTTTGATACGCTCTTGTGCGCGTTCACTAAAGCTAACAGGGGATAAGCCAGGCACGCAGGAAAGACATTTTTGTGTGCCAGAGTAAATGGCATCAATACCCCAATCGTCCACCCGTAATTCTGAACCGCCCACAGAAGTGACGGCATCTACAATAGTGAGGCAATTGTATTGGTGCGCTAATGCACATAAAGTTTTGGCGTCCGATAAAGCGCCCGTAGAAGTTTCTGCGTGAACAAAAGCCAGCACGCTAGCTTCAGGATGGGCTTTAAGAGCATCTTCAACTTTTTGCGGGTCAACCGCTTTTCCCCATTCATCTTCAACCATGATGGCAATAGCACCACAACGTTCAACGTTTTCTTTCATCCGTCCGCCGAAAACACCATTTTGGCAAACAATAACGCTGTCACCTGCTTCTAATAAGTTTGCAAAACAAGTTTCCATACCAGCAGAGCCGGGCGCAGATACCGGGAAAGTTAATTGGTTGTCTGTTTGGAATGCATATTGAAGCAAGGTTTTAACCTCATCCATCATGGTGCTGAAGCTCGGGTCCAAGTGGCCAATCGTTGGGCGTGCAAGCGCCGATAGGACACGTGGGTGAACATCAGATGGGCCGGGGCCCATCAAGGTGCGAACGGGTGGGTTAAACGTTGTGATCGTCATGGTTTTTTTTAGCCTTCGATTTTTTGGCCCGCCATAAACATCCAGGTTTCAATAACGCTGTCTGGGTTTAGCGAGACGCTTTCAATGCCTTGTTCCATTAACCATTTGGCAAGATCAGGATGGTCAGATGGTCCTTGTCCACAAATACCAATGTATTTGTTTTGTTTGCGGCATGCTTGAATAGCCATAGAAAGAAGTTTTCTAATGGCCGGGTCGCGCTCGTCAAATAAAGAAGCGATTAAGCCGGAATCACGATCAAGCCCTAGCGTTAGTTGTGTTAAATCGTTTGAGCCAATTGAGAAACCATCGAAATACTCTAAAAACTCTTCAGCCATTAAAGCGTTAGAAGGTAATTCGCACATCATAATGAGCTTAAGGCCATTTTTACCGCTTTCAATACCGTTTTCTTTCAGTAGCTCGGTGACTTGCTTGGCTTCGTCTAGGGTACGTACGAAAGGGATCATCACCCAGACATTTGTTAGCCCCATCTGGTCGCGTACAAACTTTAGGGCCTCGCATTCCATATTGAAACATTCGCGGAATGAGTCAGAGATGTAGCGTGATGCGCCTCTAAAACCAAGCATTGGGTTTTCTTCTTCCGGTTCATAACGGTCGCCGCCAATTAAGTTGGCGTATTCATTCGATTTGAAATCGGACATGCGAACAATGACGGATTTAGGCGAGAAAGCTGCAGCGATGGTTGAGATGCCTTCGACTAAACGTTTAACGTAATAGTCTTTAGGGCTTTCATAACAAGAAATTCGTTTGCTGATGGTTTCTTTTAGGTCGCTTGGTAATTGTTCATACTCTAAGAGTGCTTTAGGGTGAATACCAATCATTCGGTTAATAATGAACTCTAAGCGTGCTAGGCCAACTCCTTCATGGGGTAATGAGGCGAAATCAAAGGCTCGATCAGGGTTGCCGACGTTCATCATGACTTTAACTGGAATGTCAGGCATGGCGTCTAAGTTAACGGTGTCTACTTGATAGTCCAGTAGACCTTCGTAAATAAAGCCAGTATCTCCTTCGGCACAAGAAACGGTAATATCAGTGTCTTGGGTAATATGGTCTGTTGCATCACCACAGCCAACCACAGCAGGAATACCCAATTCACGGGCAATAATGGCGGCATGACAGGTTCTGCCACCACGGTTGGTTACAATCGCTGAGGCGCGTTTCATAATCGGTTCCCAGTCTGGGTCGGTCATGTCGGTGACTAATACGTCGCCCTCTTGGACTTGGTCCATTTGAGAAATATTATCGATAACGCGAGCAGGGCCAGAACCAATTTTTTGGCCAATACTACGACCCTCAACAAGTACCTTAGCTGTTTCGTTTAAAGAGTAACGTTGAATTTCTTTACCGGCGCGGCTTTGAACCGTTTCAGGACGAGCTTGAACGATATACAGCTGACCGTCTAAACCATCTTTAGCCCATTCGATATCCATAGGCCGTTGGTAGTGTTTTTCAATAGTAATAGCGATGCTGGAAAGTTTTTCCACCTCGGCATCGGTCAAGGAATAAACGCCGCGTGTTGATGGGTCAGTATCCACAATTTTAACAGGGTCGCCTGCTTCATCGTTATAGATCATCTTAATCAACTTGCTACCTAAGTTGCGGCGTAATACAGCAGGCCGACCAGCTTCTAAGGTTGGCTTATGAACATAAAATTCATCTGGGTTAACGGCACCTTGAACGACCATTTCACCTAAGCCATAGCTTGAGGTGATAAAAACTGCGTCACGAAAGCCTGATTCGGTATCGAGTGTAAACATAACACCTGAAGCGCTTATGTCGCTGCGAACCATGCGTTGAATGCCAGCGGAAAGGGCAACGCCACTGTGTTCAAATCCTTGGTGTACACGGTAAGAAATGGCTCGATCATTAAATAATGAGGCAAATACCTCTTTAATTGAACGCATTACATTGTCAATACCATCAACGTTTAGGAATGTTTCTTGTTGCCCCGCGAATGATGCATCGGGTAAATCTTCAGCCGTTGCAGAGGAACGAACGGCAACAGAAAACTCACTATTTGCATCAGCTTGCATTTTTGCATAGGCCTTTTCAATAGCCGTTTTTAAGCTTGGTTGGAAGGGCGTGTCAATAATCCACTGGCGAATTTCTTTGCCGGCTGCGGCCAAGGCATTAACGTCATCTACATTTAATGTGCTGAGCTTTTCGTGAATTTTATCATCGATACCACTTTGCGAAAGAAAGTCTCTAAAAGCCGTTGCTGTTGTGGCAAAGCCACCGGGTACATCAACGCCTACAGAGGCTAAATTGCTAATCATCTCGCCGAGTGATGCATTCTTTCCACCAACGTGCTCGACGTCGTCCATACCTGTTGAGTCTAGCCAAACAATATAATCTTCCAACTTCTGATCCCCTAATGTTGATACCTTCCACACTGCAAATCTATCTGCTGAGAAGCTACCTTTTGGTTTAAAATTCGAATTAATCCAATATTTTAACAAAAAATGCACCGCTATATTCAATGAAAAGCAGAACAATCTTTTTTATATCAGATAGAACGGCTATTACAGCAGAAACACTGGGTAATAGTCTAATGACACAATTTACAGGTGTTGAGCGTGAACGACACGTTATTCCCTTTATAGATACGGTATCAAGGGCACAGACTGTGTGTAATAAAATTAATGCAGCTTATACGGTTAATGAAGGCCGCCCAATTGTTTTTAGCACATTCACTAATGATGATTTGCGTGAGATAGTGTCTAAAAGTAATTGTATTTTCTATGATTTGTTTAATGATTATATTACTAGAATGGAAAATGATTTGCGACAAGAGTCATCTCATGAGGTCGGGAAAAGTCATGGTTTGAGTGATACAAGCTCTTACGAATCACGCATACGGGCGGTTAATTATGCGCTGGAGTATGATGATGGTGCGCGTTTAGACCGTTATGATCAGGCTGATGTCATTTTAATTGGTGTTTCAAGAACGGGGAAAACACCAACGTCTTTATTTCTTGCCCTTCAATATGGCATTTTTACGGCTAACTTCCCGATTACAGACAGTGATTTAGATAACTGTGAGCTTCCTAGAGCATTAAAACCGTATAAGAAAAAATTATTTGGCTTGACCATCAGCGCGGAGCAGCTGAGCAGGATTCGTGAAGAGCGTCGACCAGGTAGTCCTTATGCTTCATTAAAAACCTGTCAAAGAGAAGTTTCACAAGTAGAAGAATTATTGCATATGGAAAATGTGCCGTTTTTGAATGTAACCTCTATTTCGATTGAGGAGATTGCGGCGCAGGTTCGTTTAACTAAAGATTTGGATGTGAAACATTTTTAACAACGAGTATGGAAATCCTGTTTGGCTTTAAGTAATCTTATGATTTTAGGTGTAACTTAGGTTGCGAGTACGGGGGATTACTTTTATCATCCACGCCTTTTATATTCCGTGGTGAGGTCAACAGTCGATGAGTCAACATATTTTTTATCCTGGGCAACGTTGGGTTAGTCATTCTGAAACTGAATTGGGCCTAGGGGTTGTTGAGAGCATAGAAGGGCGCCACGTGACATTGTTTTACCCAGCTGTTGAAGAGCCTCGGGTGTATGCATTGGATAATGCACCGCTAAGTAGGGTGACTTTCAATGTGGGTGACACAGTAAGCCACCAAGGTGGTCAAGAAGTAACTATTGAGCAAACCCAAGAGCATAACCATTGCATGATTTATTTGTGTATTGATGGGCAGGGTGAGCAAGTGGTGCTACACGAAATTGATTTGGATAGTACCGGGGCGTTTAATAAACCTCAAAGTCGTTTATTTACTGGGCAGCTAGATAAAAACAAGCTGTTTGATTTGCGCCTTAAAACATTAGACTTTCAACGCAAACTAGATCAGTTTAAAGGGTTTGGTTTATCGGGCCCACGTGTTCAGTTACTACCCCATCAATTTTATATAGCGAGTAAAGTAACGGAGCGAAATGCAGCGCGTGTTTTACTGGCCGACGAGGTCGGATTAGGGAAAACAATTGAAGCGGGTTTAATTTTACATCAGCAACTATTAACCGGTTCGATTGAGCGAGTATTGATTGTTGTCCCCGATGCACTTATTCATCAATGGTTGGTAGAACTCTTACGTCGTTTTAATTTGTCTTTTACAATTCTAGATCGTGAACGTTGTGATGCGATTAGAGAAGAGGGTGACATAAACCCGTTTGAAACGGCTCAATTAGTACTTTGCCAATTATCTTTTTTATCTGAAAATGCGAATTATCATGCCTCAGCGGTAGCAGCAAATTGGGACTTGATGATTGTTGATGAAGCACATCATTTATTCTGGAACGAGAATAACGTTAGTAACGAATACCGCTGTATTGAAGAATTGGCAAATCATGTGCCGGGCTTATTGTTATTGACTGCCACACCTGAGCAATTAGGGGTCACGAGCCATTTCGCAAGGTTGCGCTTATTAGACCCCGATCGCTATTACGATTTAGCCGCTTTTCGTGAAGAACAAGCCGGTTACCAGGAGATTAATCAGCTTATTAAACAGTTGATGGCGGCAAACTCCATTGATGGGGTACTTGCTGATGTTAATTTAAAGCAATCGCTGTTGCAGCTACTGGGTGAGCAAGCGGTTTTATCTGACGATATATCTGTGGACTCGCTCATTGATGCATTGCTCGATCGGCACGGTACTGGCCGCGTGTTGTTTAGGAACACGCGAGAAAATATAGATGCATTTTCATCTAGGCAATTACACGCGTATCAATTACCTGCGCTTAGCGTAGAAAATGAGTTTGAGCTAGACACCGATCTTGCATTGGCCAAAACGCTATTGCCTGAAATGTTATTGGGCGAAGACTGGTTGACGCTAGATCCACGTATCACCTGGTTGATGGAATGGTTGGATACGCATAAAAATGAAAAGGTATTGTTGATTTGCGCGCAGCAACAAACGGCGCAGGAGTTACATGAATATTTAAAAATGCGCACAATTTTTGCGTCTGCCGTTTTTCATGAAGGTATGAGCTTAATAGAAAGAGATAGGGCTGCGGCGTATTTTTCTGATGCAGAGGAAGGAGCTCAGATTCTTATCTGTTCTGAAATTGGAAGTGAAGGTCGAAATTTTCAGTTTACGCATCACTTGGTATTATTTGACCTGCCACTTAATCCAGACTTGTTAGAACAAAGGATAGGTCGCCTAGATCGAATTGGTCAAACCGATACGGTGCACCTTCATGTGCCATGTATAGAGGGAACCGGCCAACATCGATTGATGAATTGGTATGATAAAGGACTCAACGCCTTTAGCCATGTCTGCTCAACAGGGCACCATGTTTATGCGATTGTTAAAGCGGATTTAAAAGAAGCCTTGCTGGGTGATGCGTCTGATGATGAATTTGCAGCGATCATTGAAAAAACCAGTACGTTAATGCAACAGAGCATAGCGGATATGCATGCAGGCCGTGACTTGATGTTGGAATTAAACTCTTGCAGAAAAGAGCAGGCACAAGAAATTATTGATGAAATTAGTTTGTCATCAAGCCACTTAGAACTGTCTCATTACATGGAAGAAGTCTTTGAAAGTTTTGGTGTTGAGCAGCAATACCATAGCGAAGACAGCATTGTTATTAAGCCAAGTGGTCATTTGCAAAGTGATGCTTTCCCTAGTTTGCCTGAAGACGGTTTAACGGCGACGTTTAACCGAAAGATTGCCTTGTCACGTGAAGATTTTCAATTCTTAACCTGGGAACACCCCATGGTGACCGGCGCGATGGAGCAAATTATCAATAGTGAGTTTGGTAATTCAACGTTTTGTACCATGGCATTACCGCCTATTCCTGCTGGAACGGTGATTCTCGAAGCTATTTTTACAACGCATTGTCCCGCACCTAAACGCTTACAATTGCACCGCTATTTGCCGAAAACGGTAAAGCGAATTGTGGTCGGTTCAAATGGCTTGGATATGACTGATATTTTAAAGCCAGAGCATATTGAGTCTAGGGTGACGTTTGTTAAAAAGTCAATTGCACTGAATATTATTGAGCATGGTCAAGAGGCGATTAAAACACTGATTGAAAAAGCTGAGAAACTGGTTGTTGTTCACCAAGAAGCGTTAGTAAAACAAAGTGTTGAAGAGATGCAACAACAAGAATCGTTGAATCTAGAAAGGCTTGTTGCATTGGCGCGGGTAAACCCAAATATTCGCGATAGCGAGATTACTCAACTAAAAGCCAATATTAACGACTTAGGTAGCTACATTAAAAGAGCCTCATTTAAGTTAGATGCAATTCGCGTTATCTTGACCACAGACTAGCTGGCTAGGGCGAAAGGTATCGTACTAATAAGGCACCCTCTAATAGGTTTTAGCGTTAATAATTTATTGACCAGTTAACCAGTCGCCTGATTTGGAGCAGTCTATAATGAGCTGGAGCCGAAGTGGGGTTTTACCTTAGAGCAAGTCTGCTGCCTTGTGATTATAGTTAAAGATAACCAGAGACACTAAAACAGCGGCTTGAATAACCGATTTTGGCATGACAGTAGCAAAAGCGATAGAAAATTAAACAGCCTCTTTTCTTAAAAACACCCATTCTTTGTCTGTAGATTGTTCTGCTGAGAATGCGTAGCCAGCGGTGTCAAACTGTTTGATATCGCTGGGGCTTTCCAGTCTATTTTTAATAATGTAGGCGCTCATCATACCGCGCGCTTTTTTAGCATAAAAACTGATAATTTTATATTTATCATTTTTCCAGTCTTTGAAAACCGGGGTGATCACTTGAGCATTCAGCTGAGCTGGTTTGACAGCCTTGAAATATTCGTTAGAAGCTAGATTAATAAGAACAGGGCTTTTCTGTTCGGTAAGTTCTTGATTCAGTTTGTCGGTAATTTTATGACCCCAAAATTCATAGAGGTTTTTACCTCGTTGGTTGCTAAATTTTGTGCCCATTTCTAAACGATAGGGCTGGATTAAATCTAAAGGTTTAAGTAAACCATACAAACCAGAAAGAATACGTAGGTGCTTATGAGACCACTCTAAATCGTCCTCTGAAAATGAGCTTGTATCCATGCCTTCGTAAACATCACCTTTAAATGATAATAATGCCTGTTTGCTATTTTTATCGGTGAAAGGTCGCTGCCACTCAATAAACCGGTTGCTATTGAGCACGCCTAATTTATCACTAATACTCATCAAACTAGACAGGTCTGATGGTGACAGGGTTTTAAGTTGATCAATTAACTCCGCTGAATCATCTAAAAACGCCGGTTGTGAATGGCTTGTTGTAGCGGGCGGGGTGTCGAAATCTAAGGTTTTCGCAGGAGAAATAATCAATAACATAGCCTTAACTCATTTTAAGTGATGTGTGTTCGTATTGTACGGTAAATATACTGGTTCAGTTAAGTGAGAAAAGAAGCTTTATTTATAAGGGCTCTCTATTATAAAACGTGATGAGCAAAATAATAATAAACACGCAGCGAGGGTATGTTGGCGGGCCAAAAATTGACTTAGCTAGTTACTTTAACTATAGTGCAATGCAATAAACAAGTTTATTCTTAATTAATTATTTGGAGTGCCAGAGTATGAGTAATTCAGTAGCCTTAGTAACAGGTGGTATTGGCGGTATTGGGTCTGAGATATCTAAAAAGTTATCACAGAACGGCTATATTGTTATTGCAACAACGTTTAACAAAGAAATTGAAAAAGCAGACGAATGGGTAGCTGCTCAAAAGAAAGAAGGGTTTGATTTTTTAGTTGAAGAAGCAGACGTTACAAGTTTTGACGCTTGTGCTGAGATGATTAAACACGTTGAAGAGACAGTTGGACCAATTGAAGTGTTGGTTAACTGTGCAGGCATTACTCGCGATGGCTTTTTGAAAAACATGGATGAGTCTAATTGGGATGCTGTGTTATCTACTAATTTAGATGGCGTGTTTAACATGACTAAAAATGTTCTAGACTTTATGTTGAAAAGAGGACATGGACGGATTATTAATATTTCTTCAGTAAATGGCCAACGTGGCCAATTTGGTCAAACTAACTACTCTGCGGCAAAAGCCGGCATGCACGGTTTCACAATGGCGTTAGCACAAGAAGTAGCTCGTAAAGGGATTACTGTTAATTCAGTAAGCCCAGGTTATGTAGCGACTAGCATGGTTATGGCGATTGATGAAGGCATTCGTAATGAATTAATTTCGCAAATTCCAATGCAACGTTTGGCTGAGCCGGTTGAGATTGCCAATGCGGTCAACTTTTTAGCCTCAAGCGAAGCAAGCTATATAACAGGGGCAAATATTCCTGTTAATGGTGGCTTGTTTACTAGTTTCTAAGGAGTCTGAAATACTTCTTTAGAGAGAAAAAGGCAACCATTTGGTTGCCTTTTTTATTGACAGCTAGTTAAGTAATCGATATTACTGGACTAGGTTTTTATTTTTTAAATAATTCAGGGAGCGGTGAAAATGCAAAATGACCTTATCAAACAGTGGGCTCAATTAAGTAAAAAAGCCAATGAATCATTAAAGAAAATTAATACGTTAAATACCCAATCGGTAAAACAACTAACCCAATTACAAATGGATTTGGTGTCGAGTTGTCTTGAAGGAAGTATAAAAAAAGTTACCTCGGTGAACAAAGTTGAGTCAATGACAGAATTGATGAATTTACAATCTAGTTTGTACAAGGAGCTATCAGAAAAAGTATTGAAAAATGCGCAATCGTCAGTCAAAGTTGCAATGGAGACAAGGAAGGCGATGGGCGAGCTTATCCAAGAAGGCTTAGCAGAGGCGCCTTCAATGGTTATGACGCCCGCGGCTAAGAAAACAACACCAAAACCTGCCGCTAGGAAGGCGACCCCCAAGCCTGCGCCTAAGAAAGCAGCACCGAAACCTGCTGCTAAAAAAGCTCCCCCCAAACCCGCGGCTAAGAAAACAGCACCGAAACCTGCCGCTAAAAAAACTCCCCCCAAACCGGCGGCTAAGAAAGCCGCACCGAAGCCTACAGCTAAGGAAGCCGCACCAAAACCCGCTGTCAAGCAAACGGCACCTAAAGCAACAGCTAGAAGCACTCAACTACCAAATCCATCAGGTCGCCCTGTAACAGAAGGTGATGCTAAAAAATAATTATGTCTCGCGCTAAGGTCTACAATGTTAGGTAGACCTTAGCGGTATGAGGTGGGGAAGTATATGAAAGCAACGATTGAAATTGAGGCAACGCCTCAAGAAATGAGAGAGTTCTTGGGTCTGCCTGATGTTCAAGCTATTCAGCGCGAAGCGATAGAGAAAATTCGTAATAAAATGCTAGTTGGTATTGAGTCGAGTGATATGGTTGAACTCATGAAACTATATATGCCAATGCCTGAACAAATGTTGGCAATGGAAGGTGTTCAAAAGACCATGTGGGATGCGATGATGAAAACGGTTGAGCTATCAACATCGACAGACAAAGGCAAATCCTAAGCTAGTCCTTGTTCCAGTGATTGGATCAGTGTCTGTTGAGTTCTTGGGCTAGTGAATGCACCAATGTGCCCGCCAACAAGCGCTTGTTCTTGATAAAGCTCCGGCTTTATATGTTGCTTTAGTGCGCGTGTTGCTTCGGGTGGGACAAGGTGATCTTGTGTTGCGTAAAGGTTTAGCACCGGAGACGTGATTTTGTTCAGTAAAACAGCATGGCCAGCAATGGTTAATGTGTTTTCATGTAATTTGTTCTGTTGATAAAAATTAATTAAAAACTCATCGGCAGCCGCTCTGTTTAAATCTGGTCCGTCATGTAACCACCTTTCCATGCGTAGGAACGTGTTTAAGCTTTCAGCGTTGTTAATAATATGCTTGAGTCGACGGTACTTTTCTCGGTTTAATTGAAAAGGTTTTATGGCTTTAAAAAGTTGGCTTATAAGCTCAGCAGGCACATTGCCTGTATGAGATGCTAATGCTTGTGTATTTAAGTGACTGGTCCAACTTGTTAAGGGGTTGTTTTTAGTATGAAAATCTATGGGCGTCACTAGGGTTACGAGCTTGCGAATTTCAGTTGGGTGAAGCGCGGTATAACATAAGGAGAAGACGCCGCCTTGGCAAACACCTAAGAGGTCTATTTTTTCTTCTTTAGAGTGGTGTTTTACTTGCTGAACGCAACGGTGTAAATAACCATTAATATAGTCATTTAGGTCTGTAAAACGATCACTACTATCGGGGTATCCCCAGTCGATGAGGTAAACCGGGTAACCTTTCTCTAATAAACGTAATATAAGGGATCTTTTAGGCTCAAGATCCATAATATAAGGGCGATTAACCAGAGCGTAGGTTATTAGGATAGGGAGTTTTTTCTGCGCAACATCAAGAGGGTTATAGTGAAAAAGTTGCAGCTTATTTTCACTATAAATAAGTTCTTTGAGGCTACTGCCGACTTCAGGTGGGGGTTGTTTATCCTTGTCAGCTAGCTTCTCCATAAGAAGCACAAACTCATCTTGCCAGATATTTTCGTGATCTTTGGTTTTATTCGGCATCTGCTCGGCTCAACAGGCGTTATTTTAATTGATAAATGGTTTGTCTAAGTTCGTTAATGACTTCGTCGGTTTGTGCTTTATATTCTGCAAACTCCATTCTAAGTTTATGCAGGCCATTTTGTAAATCTTCTAATGATTGTTGTGTTGGAAGGCCGAATAGCTCAGCTGCTTGTTCAGAAAAAGCATGTTGTGTATTTTTTAAGTTATTTAATGATTCAAACAATTTTTTTTGCGCATTTATATAGTCATCTGTTTGACTGATCTCACTAAACGCCTTTTCTCCAGCAGTTAACCAAAAAATACATAGCTGTTCATTCGATGCGTCTGGAGACTCATCTTTCAAAGCTTGAAAGTGCTTCATTGCTGATTGGCTTAACTTGGCATAAAGCTGATTTAATTTAGACAGCGCTGCTTGAATACTAGAGAGATTTTCTTGGGCCTGTAATGGAAGTTCGCAGATTGCTTGGGTAAATTGCTGTATCAGCTGGGTATCAGTGCTTGATTGAAAGTTATTGAGGCTAAAAAAGCTTTGGAGCCATTTAGTTTGTGGGTTTGATGCTGTGTTAAATCCGAGAGTGCTGGGTAAGTCCCAAAATTTTGATAAATCAGTCTCGTTATTATTTACGTTGTTAATTAGCTGCTGATAAAAGTCGCCATGTTCTTGAAACTTTTGCAAAACGGCCTTGTACTCATCTGGCAGCTTACTGTTCATTAATGTAAAAAACTGAGTATAAGGGCTTTTAGTATCTGTGGTCATTTGTGTTGTTTCTAATGAACTAGCTATGATTATATTGAAATAAAACTAAAACGTAATGCTGGCTTTGATGTTTAGTTGCTTTGTAAGGGGAGTGATTGTTGCGCAATAATCTGTTTAAGTGACCAATGCTTAATACCCCAATTTAGAATGTCTGCTGTGCTTGATTCTAACAGTTCTTGGGGTGGGTTTAAGCTTAAATGAACAAATGTTCTTAAAAGTGTGGGTTTAACAGGTGATAATGAGATGTCGCTCGCATAAGTTTGTTTGCTCAATTTAATGCCGCTAGTGTCTGTAATAACAGGGATATGGGCATAATGAGGTGTTTGTATGTTCAATAATTGTTGTAAATGAATTTGTTGGTAGGTGCTGTCTAGAAGGTCATGCCCTCGTAATACTTCAGTAATGCCTTGTGTATTATCATCTATAACAACAGCAAGGTGATAAGAATAAACACGGTCTTTACGAAACATTACAAAATCATCATGCTGTGTTTGTAGTTTATGGTGGGAGGGACCTTGCACGGCATCGATAAAGGATATTTTTTTATTTGCTAATCGGATACGTAATGCAGAAGGTTGATTGGCTTTTAGCGGATGGCTTAGACAATGGCCGTCATAAAGACCTGCGTGAAGTCCTCTGTTGGCTAAATCTTTGCGAGAGCATTGACAGGGATAAAGTAATTGACGTTCAAGGAGTTGTTCTAACGCCTGTTGATAGTCATGATGGCGAGTGTGCTGGTAGAAAACAGGCTCATCCCATGTAAGGCCGAATTGCTCGAGCGTTTTAAGTATTTTGCTGGAATACTGTTGCTGACAGCGAGCGGAGTCTAAGTCATCTATTCTTACAAGCCATTTGCCGCCTTTAGATCGTGCTTGTAAAAAGCTAGCAATAGCCGTGTATAAAGAGCCGTAATGTAAAGGGCCGGTTGGAGAGGGGGCAAATCGCCCCCTATAAGCTGGGTCCAAAGCAACCAAAAGATAGGCTTAAGGCAAAGGCATCAAATCTTTTGTTTTTCTCTTATCTCATCAAGAGATTTACAGTCAATACATTGTGTGGCAGTTGGGCGTGCTTCTAAACGCTTAATAGCGATTTCTATGCCACATGTTTCACAAAACCCATAGTCACCAGCGTTCAACATGCTAATGGATTCATCAATTTTTTTGACCAGTTTACGTTCACGATCGCGTGTTCTTAACTCAAGGCTAAAGTCAGCTTCTTGGCTGGCTCTATCTGTTGGATCTGGAAAGTTTGAAGCTTCATCTTGCATGTGATGAACGGTACGGTCCACATCATCCATTAGGCCTTCTTTCCACTGCATTAGAATAGATCTGAAGTGTTCAACCTGAGCAGGACTCATGTGTTCCTCACCTTTCTTTGCTTTGTAAGGTTTAAACTCTAGGTGACTTGCATCTAAATTTTTATCTTTGTTTGTAGCCATTATTTTATTTGTTACCAATGGTTAAAAAAATCAAGCGCGCATAAATATCAGATATTGCGGAAATAAGCAATGTTTTTCGTCGATTTGAATGCTCGTACGTTCAGTTGTATTGCTCTAAAATATAGACTTTATTTCAGGTTTCTACAAAGGTTTTTTGATGAATGTTGGGAAAGTTTCTAAGCGCGTTGAACAGGTTTTTCCGTTTTATGTGATGGATATTATGGAGAAAGCTAAAGCGCTTGAAGAGCAAGGGGAAAATGTTGTTCATATGGAAGTAGGGGAACCAGACTTTCCAACCCCTGAACCGATCTTAAAGGCTGCTCAAGGTTTTTTGGAAAAAGGAGATGTTCACTATACTAAAGCGCAAGGCTTACCTGCCTTACGAAAAAAAATAGCAAGGTATTATCGTGATGAGTATAACGTTGACCTATCGCCTGAACGTATTTTTATAACGCCAGGTGCATCAGGGGCCTTAACGGTTGCCTTAGCATCATTGATAGATGCAGGTGATGAGGTGCTGACCTGCGACCCGGGGTATCCCTGTAATAATAATATAGTTACTTTATTTGGGGGGCAGCCAACCTCTATCAATGTTGGTGAGGAACATGGTTTTCAACTAACAGGGCAGTTAATTGCACAAGCATGGTCGAAGGCAACACGTGGTGTAATGATGGCCTCACCCTCAAACCCAACTGGAGCAACGGTTAATTTTGATCAGTTACAAAATATTGTTCAAACAATAAGAGAGCGAGAAGGGTTTTTAATTTCAGATGAGATATATCATGGGCTTGTGTATGGGCAACGAGCCATTTCAGCATTAGAAATATCAGATGATGTGTTTGTTTTAAATAGCTTTTCAAAGTTTTTTGGAATGACAGGCTGGCGCTTGGGTTGGTTGGTGGTGCCTGAATACGCTATATCAGCTGCAAATCGGCTTATGCAAAACTTATATATCTCTGCACCAACGCCTTCGCAATATGCCGCTTTAGCTGCCTTTGATGAGGATACACGAGTGATTTTGAATCAACGTAGAGATGAGTTCGAGCAGCGTAGAGATAGGCTTTACGAGGGTTTGGAGTCATTGGGGTTTGTAATGATGGCTAAGCCACAAGGTGCGTTTTATATTTATGCGGACTGCCGATTATTTACGGATGATAGTTATGCGTTTGCTTTGGAGTTATTGGAAAAAGCAGGTGTAGCAACAACGCCAGGGAAAGACTTTGGTTCTAGCGAACCTGCGAGGTATCTTCGGTTTGCATACACGACATCAATTGAACGTATTGAAGAGGGCTTAAAGCGAATTAAAACCTTCTTAGCAGAACGTGGTAGCTAAGATTAACTGCATAGTGCAGGGTTGGCTCGCTTGAACCTATTAGCTACCGTGTGTAATTAGTTTCTTTTCCCAGGCTAAGGATGTTTTAACGATCAGGTTTAAATCATCGTACTGAGGTTGCCAACCAATGGTTTGACGGATTTTTTCAGCCACAGAGATGAGTTCTGGTGGGTCGCCGGCACGACGGGGCATTTCTTCGACACAGATGGGTACGCCATGTTCTTCATTAATAGCGTTAATGACTTCTTTAACGCTAAAACCATGGCCGTAACCACAATTAAGGGTTGTTGATTCGCCATTATTTCTTAAATAATCCAGAGCGTTAATATGTGCTTCAGCTAAGTCAGACACATGGATGTAATCACGAATACCGGTGCCATCGGGTGTTGGGTAATCAGTGCCAAAGACAAATAATTTTTCACGTTTGCCAACAGCAACTTCAGCGGCGACTTTAATGAGTAAAGTCGCATTTTTTGTTGATTGACCAATTTTTCCATCGGGGTCCGAACCGGCAACGTTAAAATAGCGCAAGATAACGTGATTGAGTTCTGTGGCTTTAGATAAGTCGCGAATCATCTGCTCACTCATCAGTTTAGAACTGCCATACGGGTTAATCGGTGCGGTAGGGGTTTCTTCTGAAGCAAAACCGGTTTCAAGTTCGCCGTATACAGCAGCAGTAGAGCTGAAGATTATATTTTTTATGCCCGCTTTAGAGCAGCACTCCAACAGGTTACGCGTGCAACAGGTATTATTTTCATAATACTTCAGTGGGTTTTCAACAGACTCAGGGACGATGGTGTGAGCTGCAAAATGTAGGACAGAATCAATATTGTGTTGTTGTAGGATGCGGTCTACAAGTTTTTTGTCGCCGGTGTTACCTTGAATGAATTTACCGTACAAAATTGAGTGTTCAAAACCAGTTGATAAATCATCTAATATGATGATGTTTTCGCCTCGTTCGCCAAGCAACTTAACAACATGGCTACCTATATAGCCTGCGCCGCCGGTCACTAAAATGGATTTTGCTGTCATAGGGTGTTTTCCAATAATTGAATGGTTACATATTGGCCTTTCTCAATGTCGCTAGCTGATTGCTCTAAGACAATTAAGCAGTTAGCTTTAGACATAGAGCTTAGCATGTGTGAGCCTTGTCCGCCGGTTGAATGAACCAATAGCTCGCCGTCTTTGTTTTCAACAAACCCACGTTGAAATTCGGTACGCCCAGGCTGTTTTTTGATGATTTCAGTTGTTTTGACCTGTAAATTAACACTTGTTTGTGGCGCTCGCCCCATGATTTTATGTAATGCAGGCAGCACAATTTGCTGAAAGGTCACCATGACTGAGACAGGGTTGCCCGGCAAGCCAAAAAAAGCAGCCTCGCCGATAGTACCAAAAACTAGCGGTTTGCCTGGTTTAATGGCAATTTTCCATAAATTAACGGTACCAATTTTAGCCAGAACTTCAGCAATAAAGTCGGCCTCACCAACCGAAACGCCACCAGTGGTAATGATCAGGTCACAGTTTTTAGAAGCGGATACCAACGCTTCTTCAACAGCAAGGCGGTTGTCTGGAATGACACCTAAGTCTATGGGTGTAACACCCGCTTGTTCAAGTAAGGCTTGCAAGGTGTAGCGGTTGCTATCAAAAATTTGCCCAAGTTGAGCTTGTTGTCCAATAGAAATGAGTTCATCACCGGTTGAGAAGAACCCCACGGTGAGTTGTTTGAAAACGCTAATGTCTGCAATGCCACAAGCTGCAAGTAGCCCTATGTCGGCAGGCTTTAAGAGCTTGCCTTTATTGAGTATTGCTTGATTCTTTTTTGTGTCATCTCCAATGTTTCTGATGTTTTCACCGTGTTTTGGTTGCTGTGTTATTTGAATCTGTTCGTCGGTTCGATGAACATTTTCCTGCATGACAACGCAATCACAATCATCTGGAACATAGGCGCCGGTAAAAATTCGGATACATTCCCCTTTAGCCACTTTTTTGGTGAAAGGTTTGCCGGCCCAAGAAACACCAATCACTTTTAGTGGTTGACCTTGTTGGTCAGCGGTTCGAATGGCATAACCATCCATGGATGAGTTCCTAAAACTAGGAACATCTACAGCAGACTTTATATCTTCATAGGTGATTCTATTAAGCGAGTCCTTTAGCGATACACGCTCATAACGATCAGTTTGCTGAAGCGTTTGTAAAATTTGAGTTAATGCTTGCTCCAGTGTTAATACCCCAGGGGTGCTACAACAGTCAGTCATTCTGTGGCCTTTAAAAATTGGTCGATGATAAAGTTAGCGATTTGTTCAGGCTTGTTTATGTCAAAGTGTGGAAGCTCTGTCGATAAGTTTGTGTTGCTGGCTATAGCGATAATTGAAGGGTCATTAGTGTATAGAAAAGGGGCGTTTAATTCAGCTCGATGCAGTTCAATTTTTGGATAAAACGTGTGTTTAAAGCCCTCAACTATCACCAAGTCAACAGAGCCTGGAGGAAAGCAATCTAGTTGTTCTGCCAGAGTGGGCTCGTTTCCGTCTAACTCGGTAATCACCGCGCGACGATGACTAGAAACCAACACAACAGGTGAGGCCCCAGCTTTTCTTAGGCGATAGCTGTCCTTGCCTGGTTGATCGAATTCAAAATCATGGTGGCTGTGTTTAATTAAGCCAGTTTTCAGCCCGCGTTCATTCAATATAGGAATGAGTTGGCTGATAAGCGTTGTTTTCCCAGTGCCGCTATTGGCTACAAAACCTAAAATAGGCGCGGGTGGTGACGAGTTATCCGCTGTGTGCGAGTTCTTCATGTGGTTAAAAGTGTGACGCATTAACCCATAGGTGAACATAGATACTGGCTATATAGCCTAACGCGATAATCGGTGTCCATTTAAGGTGAGAAGCAAACGTGTAAATGCCACGAGCCTGCCCCATTAAAGCTACACCTGCAGCCGAGCCAATGGACAGCAAGCTACCACCAACACCAGCTGTAAGAGTGACTAACAGCCATTGGCCATGTGACATATCTGGGTTCATCGTGAGTACCGCAAACATAACAGGGATATTATCGACAATAGCCGAGAGTACGCCTACGATGACATTGGCAACCGTTGGTCCTAGCTCACCATACATCGTTTCAGAAATCATGCCTAGATAACCAATAAAGCCTAATCCACCGACAGCCATAATAACGCCGTAGAAGAAGAATAAGGTGTCCCATTCTGCGCCAGCCACTTTTTTAAAGACATCAAAGTCTTTATCACGAGTATAGTCAGTATTTCTCGCTTCCATGCCCTCGTTAAATCGGTCTTCTGTGGGGTTGCCGCTAAAACGATAGGTTCTTTTGAGGTAGTAGCCAAAAAACTTTAAATACGCCAAACCGGTCATCATGCCAATAGCAGGGGGTAAATGAAGAAAGTTGTGGAAGCTCACAGCCGTTAGAATGGTTAATAAGAATAGGACGACAATAACTATTCCTCCGCGATGCATTACAAGTTGTTCGCCGTCAACTTTGTCGGGGGAGCCGCTTGGAATGAAAAAATGCATGATGGCCGCAGGCACGAGGTAGTTAACAAAAGACGGCAAAAATAAGGTGAAAAACTCGGTAAAACGAACAAGTCCTTTTTGCCAAACCATCAGAGTTGTAATATCGCCAAACGGGCTAAAGGCACCTCCAGCGTTTGCTGCAACAACGATAGCAATACATGAAATGGCCACAAATTTTGGTTCTTTGGTACCAACCGTCAAGGCAACTGTGCACATAATAAGCGCGGTGGTTAAGTTGTCAGCTATTGGGGATATAAAGAAAGCGAGTATCCCTAAAAGCCAAAACAACGATTTATAACTAAAGTTTTTCTCAACTAACCAACCTCTTAACGCATCGAACACACCTCGTTCTATCATGGCGTTTATGTAGGTCATGGCGACTAGGAGAAAGAAAAATAGCTCTGCGTACTCAAGAAAGTTATGTCGTATTGCAATTTCAGCTGAGTCATCAAAACCATGTTGTTGGTAAGCAATGGCAATCATGATCCAGATGATGCCTGCTGCTAAAAGAACAGGCTTCGATTTGGGTAAATGAAGCTGTTCTTCAAAAATAACTAATAGGTAGGCAATAGCAAATACGCCAAGGGCTAAATAGCCAATTATATTGTCGGTTAGATCAAGATGACTTGTTTCGCTGGTATTACTAGCAAACGCTATGGTGGGTAGAAAAAATATAAATAGTAGGTAAGCAAAGCGTGTAGATAAGTTCATTGATTCCTTAGGTGTAATACAGGTGGGTGGGATAGATATGAAAGGCATATTATATCATTGACAGACTACTGGATCGCAAACCTTAATTAGCAAATGTGACTCTGAATTTAATTGTGCCCGACCTGATCAGGCGACGTAGGCAGGTTTGTTTTTGAGCCTGTGTAATAGGCGCAAACGGCCATTGAAAGGGCATTATAAATAGGTGGATATGGGTTAACTGCAAGAAATGAAAAACATGCGCACTAATCTAACAAGCGTTATTAGATGGAACTAAGATCAGCTATTATTTTTTATTTTTCCAATTCTTTTTTCGAGCGGCTTTTAGTGCAGCTTTTTCGGCTAGTATTTTTTCAGTTTTAGCGATCTCAAGCTCAATCATTTTAGGTGTTTCAAGTGTGATGTTGCCTAAGGTTCCACTTCGATAATCATGAATAAAAATAGCAGAAGCCTTATTGAGGTTGACACGACCTCCAGAGACTAAAGCTCCCCTTTTTTTACCGATGGATTCAAGTAGGGCAGTTTCATTTTTTGGTGGCTCATCTAGCGAGTAGCGTTCCATTAAGGCATCGGAGTGTTCTTTTAGAAAATACTCAGCGGCATAATAAGCGATATCATCATATTCAATAGCCGTATCTTTGATGGCCCCTGTGATGGCTAAACGATAGCCGCTGTCTTCGTTTTCTACTTTTGGCCAAAGTAGGCCGGGGGTGTCAAATAAGATTATATTATTGCCTAGGTCAATCCGTTGTTGTGTTTGAGTGACGGCGGGTTCATTGCCCGTTTTGGCAATGGTTCTTCCTGCTAATGTGTTGATTAATGTAGATTTTCCAACATTAGGAATACCTGTAATAAGACAGGTAATAGGGGATATTTTTGTACCTTTGTTTGGTACTAGTTTTTGGCAAAGTGAGAATATTTGTTCACTTTTATTCGGTTGATTTAAGTTTAATGCCAGTGTCTTTGTGTTTTTGTTGCGTTCTAAGTATTCCTGCCAAGCTTTTGTTTTATCAGCTTGAGCTAAATCCGTTTTGTTTAGAATTTTAATACAAGGCTTATCAGCACGAATACTAGCCAGCATGGGGTTTTCGCTACTGTATGGAATCCTTGCGTCTAATACTTCAATAAACATATCCACCTCGGGGAGGCGCTGTTTAATCTCCTTTTGGGCTTTATGCATATGCCCTGGATACCAGTTTATGCTCATGATTAGGTTTATCTGTTAGTTGAGTATCGGTTGTTTCTAATAATGTGGCGGAACTTCATCCAAGGCGGAAAATAGGCTTTTCGTGTCCGTGGATGTGTCTTGAGAGCGGTTTGTTAGCTCTTTGATTTGTTTTTTGAGCGAGTCTATTTGATCTTGCTGCTGACAAAGAACACGATCCAATTGTTGGATCGTGTCTTCTTGATATGCCACTTTTATTTCAAGCTCTGTAATTCTTTCGTCCATACTTAAGTTTAAAACGACTTGGTTTTTTTCTTTTTAGGTTTTTTAGTGTACGTTTTTTTCTTACCTTTAGCGGGTTTCGCCGAGGTTGCGGCAGGCTTTGCTACATGATCGGTTCGCTCGATATTAAGCGGCTGATTTCGAACGCGAATTTTTTTCAGGCTTTGAAAAACAATTTTTGGCATGCCAACGGGCAATTCAATATAACTGTGGTCTTCATTGAGCTCTATATGGCCGATGTGTCTTGGTTCAACATCTGCTTCGTTGGCAATGGCGCCAACAATATCACCCGGCATAACATTGTGGTTTTTTCCAACTTCAATGCGGTAGTTGTCCATCGGCACTTTGGGGTTGCCACGTTTACTTTTGGGTAAATCATCTTTATCTGGGCGCAATGATTTGCTTCTTCTTTCACCTTTAATTGAGGCGTCTTGACGAGGGCTTTTCCCTTCTTTGGCTGATGATTTTTTAGAGGATTCCTCAAGCATCAATGGTTTGTCTTTTTGAGCCAAATAGGCCAATGCCCCTGCTAGTTGAATCGGGTCAGCATCGTGTTCTTCTATATAGGACTGAATAAGCTGGTGGAAAAAATCTAATTTCTTATTCGACATCACTTGTGTCAGTGTTGCTTTAAAGTCGTTAGCTCGTTTTTCATTAACTTGTTGGCGAGTTGGTAACTCCATGGGTTTGATTGGCTGACGGGTAGCGTTTTCAATAGCACGTAGTAGGCGACGTTCGCGTGGTGCAACAAATAAAATCGCCTTGCCTGTTCTACCTGCGCGACCAGTACGCCCAATACGGTGGACATAGGCTTCTGTATCATAAGGGATGTCATAGTTCACAACATGGCTGATACGGGCAACATCGATGCCGCGGGCCGCGACATCGGTGGCAACCAGAATGTCAATTTGACCTTTTTTCAATTGACCAATGGTTCGTTCACGAAGCGCTTGGGTCATATCACCATTAATAGCCGAGGCGGAATAGCCACGGGCTTCGAGTTTTTCAGCTAACTCTACGGTCAATGCTTTTGTGCGGACAAACATAATAATGCCGTCAAAGTCTTCAACCTCAAGGATTCGCGTTAAAGCATCTAGTTTATGTAAGCCGCTAACCATCCAAAAACGTTGCTCAATGCGTTCAACGGTTGATGTTTTAGAAATAATTTTAACGACTTTTGGTGAGTTTAGATATTTGTCGGCAACACGTCGAATGGGGGCAGGCATGGTTGCAGAGAATAGGGCAACCTGTCGTTGCTCTGGTGTTTGTTCTAAAATCCACTCTACATCTTCAATAAAACCCATTCTTAGCATTTCATCGCCCTCATCTAAGACGATGGTTTTTAGGTTATCTAGTTTTAACGTCTTACGGCGTAAATGATCCATTACACGGCCTGGTGTACCAACAACAACGTGTACGCCGCGGCGCAGTTGCCTTAATTGGGTATCCATCGCTTGGCCGCCATAAATTGGCAACACATTGAAGCCCTTCATTGAGCTAGCATAGGTTTTAAATGCCTCAGCAACTTGAATGGCTAGTTCACGTGTGGGTGCTAGCACTAATACTTGCGGGCCGCTGACTGTTAAGTCAATTTTTGATAAAAGGGGTAAAGCAAATGCGGCTGTTTTACCAGTACCTGTTTGTGCTGTACCAATTAAATCATGGCCATCTAGCAAATGTGGTATTGCTTCAGCTTGAATAGGAGAGGGTTGTTCGTAACCGATGCGTTTTAGAGCGTCCATTACAGGAGTAGACAACGCTAAGTCAGCGAAGCCTAAGGTAGGTTGGGATGTCATTTTTAGAGCCTTCAATTGGGATAGTCGGGGTGTTAGATTGCATTCATCTAAACCTTCTATCAGAGATAAAGTGGTTATTATAAACTTTTATGCTTAAAAATTGGAGATTAACCGAACAAGAGCAGTAATCACCCATTTTGTTGATGAATTAAGCGCTTAAAGGATGCGCAAATTAATAAGAATCAGCTATTCTTTAAGGTAAGCAGTTAATAAAATTCAAATAAAAAAAGGGTTAGCAAAATGGAAAATGGGAGAGAGCATCGTTTATTGCTTTGTTTATTGGTTTTTTTCTTCCTAACAGCCTGCGGCAGCCCGCTTCCTAGAACAGAAGATGTGACTAAATCGCCTTGGAATAGCTTCAAACAGGCCATGTCTGCATACGATAAAATTATTCTTAACCAAACAACAATCGAAGAGTTACAGCAATTGGGTTTTAATCCTTACTCAACACCAAATGTAAAAATACTGTCGTACTTAGATATTCTGCAAAAATTTATGCCAACTAATTCTGTTAAATTGGAGCACCTACCAGTAAGTGTTAGAAATTGTTTGATGAAGCAAGAGGCCTGTATTGCCTATGAGGCGCATCCGGGTATTATTAAAAGAAAACGCGTGGGTAGCGTGTTTAATGATTTGTTGGGCTTTAAGCGTAAAACAATAGAAACGGGTTGGCGTTTTGATGCGCTGATTGTGTTAGATAATGGCGTAGCTGTTTATAAAATTTGGAGTGGCGTGCCGTTTCTAGATTCTGAAAAGTCACGCAAAAACCCATTAGGGCCATTGCAAGGGTCGGGCAGTTCGTTGGCCAGAGATGCTTTAGGCGTTTAAGTATTTTAAATTTAGTTTTATATTAACTAATAAAAAAGCCTTGCCATGTTAATGGCAAGGCTTTTTTTATACTGTTCCTAGCGTTGTTTCTTACACGCTGGTAGTAATTTCTATGCCTCGTTGTTTAGCCATTGTCATCGCCGTATCAACAATCATATCTTCTTGGCCTGCAATCATTTTCTTTCTGCCCAGTTCAACGAGAATATCTCGAGCAGGAATACCAAAGCGTTCAGCTGCACGTTTTGCATGCAATAAGAAAGTTGAGTAAACACCAGCATAACCTAAGGTTAATGACTCTCTATCAACACGAATAACATGATCCATTAATGGCAGAATAATATTTTCTGACAGATCCATGAGCTTAAATAAATCAACACCTGTTTCGATGCCCATGCGCTCACACACAGCGGCAAAAACTTCTAATGGTGTATTGCCTGCGCCAGCACCCAAACCGGCTGCTGATCCATCAATTCGGCTAGCGCCTGCTTCAATAGCTGCAATAGAGTTTGCAATGCCCATTCCAAGGTTGTGATGACCATGAAAGCCAATTTCTGTTTCAGGTTTTAACGTATCACGTAAGGCTGAAATACAGCGCGTAACATCTTCAGGCAACATATAACCAGCCGAGTCGGTTAGGTAAACAGTTTGTGCACCATAAGACTCCATCAATGCTGCTTGTTCGGCAAGGCCTTTAGCAGTATTTAAATGGGCCATCATTAAAAAGCCGGTAGTATCCATGCCCAATTTGCGAGCAAAAGCGATGTGTTGAGGTGATGTGTTTGCTTCCGTGCAATGCGTGGCGACATGAACACTACGTGCGCCAGCATCATAAGCGGATTGAAGTTCCTTCATCGTGCCCATTCCAGGAATCAGCAAAACCGACACAATAGCTTGCTTCATTAAAGGGGCGACGGCAGAAATGTATTCTTCATTAGTGGCCATTGAAAAGCCATGCTGCAATGAATTACCACCCAGCCCTGCACCATGTGTGACTTGAATGTATGGAACGTTTGCATCATCTAATGCGGTTGCAACGCGAACCATTTCTTCAACAGAAATTTGTTCACCCTTGGCATGCATGCCATCACGCAGGCACATGTCATGTAAAATAACTTTGCGGCCATCTAATGAGCTTAGTTTTTCGGTTGTTGACTCTGACATTACGCAGCCTCCACAGGTTTAAGAGTTATTGTTCCATTTTGAATTTCTTCCGCGAACATCTCTGCCGTTCTAGTGGCAGCAGCAGTCATTACATCAAGGTTGCCAGCGTATTTGGGTAAATAGTCACCAAGCCCTTCAACTTCCATAAACACAGAAATTTTATTGCCATCAAAAATAGGCCCATTAATAAGTTTGTAGCCTGGGACGTACTTTTTAACTTCTTCAATCATATTTAGGATGGACTCAACGATCTTGTCTTCCTGTGGTTTATCATCGGTAATACAGTAAATAGTATTACGCATAATAAGTGGCGGCTCAGCAGGGTTAATAATAGCTAAGGCTTTGCCTTTACGAGCACCGCCAACCGTTTCAATAGCGCCGGAGGTTGTATAGGTGAACTCGTCAAGGTTTTCACGAGTACCAATGCCAACAGACTTTGAAGCAAGGCTGGCCACAATCTCTGCATACTCAACAGATTGAATGCCTGATACCGCGCTGATAATAGGAATAGTGGCTTGCCCTGCACATGAAATCATATTTACGTTCATTTCAAGCTTTTCAGTATGCTGGCTTAAGTTAACGGGTGGGACACATAAGGGGCCAATAGCGGCTGGTGTTAAATCAATCATTAACACGCCAAGCTCATTAAGTTTACGGCTGTTTTCAGCGTGAACATAGGCACTGGTTGCATCAAAGGCTATTTGAATATTGTCCTCAAGCACATGAGGTAATAAACCATCGACACCATCAGAGGTTACCTTGAGGCCCATATTTTTAGCGCGGAGCAAACCTTCAGACTTTGGATCAATACCTACCATCCAAACAGGTTCAAGATAAGGGCTTCTTTGAATTTTATAGATAAGATCTGTGCCAATATTGCCAGATCCAATCAATGCGCACTTGATTTTTTCCATGATTGTCCTTTTTTTGTGGAGAGGTATTCGCTATGAAGCTTGGTTATGAAGATTTAATGTTAACTAAATAACCAAAATTAAAAGTAAGATTCTACTATTCGTGTCTTTAAAAAACTAGGTTTTTGTAGCTGTGAGGGTTTGGGCAGTTTTAGTGGCTTATTTTTGGCAGACACGAAGCTTACTTTAAGTTGCTTAATCGCTGAGCGAAAGAACCACTTGATAACCGTTATTCAACGCTCGATGTTGATAAGACCAGCCCAATTTAGTCGCTAATTTATCGATCAGTTTAATACCTATACCATAGCCATCATCTAGATTTTCTTTTTCAATATAGTTGGGTGCACGTGGGCTACTTTTTTCTTTATTTATAACAGTAAGTATTTGACTATTAAGGTTTATCTCTACCGAGCCACAATAAGTATGTTGGTATGCATTACGGATGATATTCCCTATGATTATTTCAGTGGCTGTTTTAGGCAAAGTTAGCTCACAGTTTTCTAAATGACAGTTAACGGTGACTTCTTTACCTGACAGTAGGTACATTAAATTTTCACTGATCTGTTCTATCATTGACTTAATATTGATGGCGTTTAGCGGCAGGGTTTCATTTGTATCCCTTCCTAGCCATAACAGTGTTTCGGTTAAATCGGCCATCGTTTTTGAGGCGTGATCAATGCGAGCAATGGCATTATTGCCTTTAATATTTTCAGGATCGACAACTCTTTGCAAAAGTTCACTGCTGCTGCGAATAACGGCAATAGGGGTGCGTAATTCATGGCTGGCATGGTTAACAAACTCTCTTTCGCGGTATAACGTCGTGCGAACATCTTGCAAACTGTTATGAATAATATGTGCAAGGGCATCTAGTTCTTTATATTTAAATGAAGGAATGGGTGAGTCGAGTTGTTTCTCGTCAAGCTTAGCGGCCCATTGTTGAAGCTTTTCTACTGGCCTTGTGACGCTGCGCATAAGAAACTGCAAAGCAAGCGCAAAAGAAGCCAGAGCAATTAGGCCAAGCAGTATGTTATAGATAATGCGATTGATATGAAAAGGTCTGGTTTGACGAGTGGGTGGGGCCTCAAAAGCTTGTGATACATAGCGAATATCGCCATTTGGTAAGCGTGCCAGCAAGGCAAACTGTGCAGATTCTGGTCTTTTAAACCAATTCGGTTTGTTAATGTTTTTTAACAATACGTATGGCTGAAAGTCGGTGGGTTTAAAGCTTGAGCGAATTTTTTCAGGTAACTTGTTGTATTGATCTGAAATGTAAAAATCAAGAATTTTTGCACTACCGCTTGTATCTAATTCAGCCCTTTCAGCAACACGAATCATGGTTCTTTTTAGCATGCCGTCCATGCCATCAAAAAAACTATCACTGTTTTGAATTGAAAAAAGAATGATCAAAATGGCCGCAAGGCTAAATAATGACCACAAAATATAACGGCGTAAACTAAGTCGTAAATCATTCACCATACTATCTGCGCTCCTGCTTGTTATCGGTTTGCTCAATGTCATTATCGTCTGCAACCTTTGAGGATGGGGTGCTTGTTAAAGCAATACAGAAACTAGCGTTTGGAAGTGCTTTTACCTCTATATTAGAGCCGCCTTGAGCCAGTAATTTTCGTAGGTTATGAATATGCACCTTTAAGGTATTACTTTCGGGCGCTTCATCTTTCCAAACGGCATCGATAAGGCGCTGGCGACTGACGGCATTACCTTGTTCACGAAGTAGTACTTGAAGGATTTTAAAGGTGGTTGGGCTGAGCTTTAAAAGGCTCTCGTTAACAGAGGCGATTTGTGCTTTTAGATCTAAAGAAACATTACCAAATTGGAGTTTTCTTATTTGTCCAGAACGTCGTGTCGACAGTGTGATCACGCGGGCGACTAACTCAGCCATCTCAAAAGGTTTCACTAAGTAATCATCGGCACCCATTTGAAAGCCTTCTAGTTTACTTTCTAGCTTGTCTCTGGCAGTTAGCATGATGATAGGGGTGTCATCACCTTGATTTCTTACATGTTCGCAGACACGAAACCCATCCATTTTTGGAAGGTTGATATCAAGGATGATAACGTCGAATCTTTGTGCATTCATTAAGTTCAAAGCGGCAATACCGTTAGCGACATGATCGCAGGCCATGTCTTCCAACTCTAAATAGTCAATAATATTGCCTGCAAGGCCTAAATTATCTTCTACCAATAATACTCGTATCATCTGCTCTCCAATATGCATTGATCGATCTAGCTCTGGTTATTTTCTGTAGTTGGCAGCTTCATTTTGCTTAACGGCTGGTTAGATAACGCACGGTTAAAGACGCCAGAGATATCATCGTAAATTAACAATAAAGCGGGGGTTAATAAAAGCGTGATAAACGTGGCAAATAAAATACCATAGCCCAGTGATGCCGCCGCTGGGATTAAAAATTGTGCCTGCATCGATGTTTCGCCCAATATTGGGTATAAGCCTGCAAATGTGGTGATAGAGGTGAGCAGTACAGCGCGCAAACGACTTGTACATGCTTCGATAACAGCGGCTTCTATCGCTAAACCTTCTTGACGTAAGGTATTAAAACGCGAAACCAGCAATAAACTATCATTCACCACGACACCGCTTAACGCCAAGACGCCATTGAGTGATAATAAGCTCAACATGAGCCCGTTAGACCAATGACCAATAATGGCGCCAACTATTCCAAAGGGGATGGCTGTCATTATTATTAATGGCTGTACATATGATTTTAATGGAATAGCTAACAGCGCAAAAATAGACAATAAAGCGAGAATAAATACGCTTTGCATTGAGCTTTGTGTTTCGGCTTGCTCTTCGGCTTCTCCGGCAAAATACAAGGATAAATCCTGATATTGTCGTTCCAGCTGAGAAGCAAAACTTTCGTTTAGGTGGTTGACCAGTTCAGTAGAAGTAATCAGATCGCCGTCAACCGATGCGCTTACAGTGAGTGCTCGTAGCCCGTTAATGCGCACCACCTGTTTTTGTTGTACATCGGGAATAATGCTGGCAACAACACTCAAAGGAACAACCGTGCCATCGGTCAACCGTACTTGCGTTGTTAATACATCAGAGGGATTCATTCGGTCTTTTTCTGGGTAACGCACCCTCACTTTAACTTCATTTTTATCACGCAGGTAACGTTGAACAACTTCACCGCCAAATGCTTTTAGCAACTGTTGGGACAGGCTTCTGGTATCCATCCCCATGGCGCGTCCTTGTGGCGTTAGTTCAAAACGCATCATCGCTTCGCCTGGCGTTAAAGAGCTTTCGATGGCATACACACCATCGATTTCAGATAGCTTTTCTATGAAGGCGTTGTTCACCGCCGTCAGAGTATCTTCATTAATGCTTTTAAGCTCAACTTTAAAGCCTTCCACCATTTCACGACGAGAGCGAATTTTTAAACTTTTTACGCCTTCTAAATTTCCCGCTAGTTGGTTCCAGCGTGCGGATAGCTCATCTAAAGAATAGGGCTTGGCTTCATCTAGCGAAATAGTGAGGCTGCCACTTTGGTCGCCATTTGCCAATATTTGCAAACTACCAATGCCAGTTCCTGATTTATTCTTTTCTTGTAATAATTGTTTATCAGCTTCCAATACTGCTTGCTCAAGCGTTAATAGGTTTTTTTCATTTTGACCAAAACTCGCGTCACTGTGCAAAGCCATATTGGCTGTGACGGTATCACCTTGCATGCTGGGGAAGAAGCTAACACGTACCGCACCGGTAAGCGGCAAGCTGATGACGATAATAAAAACAGCAATAAAAAATAGAGTGGCCGCATAACGATACGCAACAGTAAGCTTAAGCAGCCGTTTGTATACTCGATAGTTAAACCACTGTAAGCCATTGTCAGCGGCTGTTTGTATTTTATTCCAGATGCCTGCTAAGCCGGTTTTTGTTTGCTGTTTGGTGGGCAAATGGGCTAAATGCGCCGGTAAAATTAGTTTTGACTCAACCACCGATAACAATAAACACAGGGTAACAACCGTGCCGAATTGTGAATACAAGGTACCTAAACCACCCGACACATTAGATAAGGCAAAAAACGTGGCGACCGTTGTTAGCACACCAAATAACGTCGGTATAGCAACTTTATGGGTGCCCAGTATGGTGTTATCCACGGTGTCGCCATGCTTTTTTCTCGTAGAGTAAACACTTTCGCCTATAACAACTGCATCATCCACGACAATACCTAATGCCATAATAAAGCCAAAGGTGGTCATTTCATTTAATGTCATGTCGGTATAGTTGCCGGTCATGAAGTACAAGGTGCCGAAGAAGATGAACGGCAAACCGGCTGCAACCCAAAAAGCGACACGTAAATTTAGGAATAACGCGAGGGTTATAAAAACCAGCGCCACTCCCATTAAAGCATTATTGGTTAGCAGGCTTAAACGCTCGGTGATCATGATGCTTTTGTCGTACCAAGTTTCCAGTTCAACGTCTTCAGGTAACAAGCCTTTTTGATGCCATGTTTCAACCACTTCATGGGCTTGCTTTACCATGCTAGTGATGTCACCGTATTCATCCATCATCACTTGAATGCCATAACCATTTTTGCCGTTGTAGCGCGATAGTTTGTAGCTGTCATCGGCGAATATATCAGTCACTTTGGCTATATCGCCAACCGTCAGTACCACGCCAGTTGAATGGGTAATCAGCGGAATATCAGCAAAGTCTTTGGCGTAGTAGGCTTGTTCTGATGCTTTTAAGCGAATGACTTTTTCTTTGTTGCGCAAGCTGGTGGTTAGTGCGGTATTAGACTCTTGGTTAATAACCTCCGACACCGAAGAAAGGGATAAACCGTAAGCCTGTAATTTGGCTTCGTCGATTTCAACGGAGATCATAGGGTCAATAAAGCTACTGGCATTGACGTCTCTGATCTCAGACTTTGCAAGCAAGTCACGTTCAAGTTGTTCACCTAAATATTGCAAGGTGCTGTGGTCTACATCGCCATAAAGTTGCACCCAAATGGCGTGTTGTTGACGGCGGGCTTTTTCTATAACAGGTTTTTCTGCATCGGATGGGAAATTATAAATACTGTCTACTTCGGCCTTAATGTCAGTAAAAAGCACATCGAGGTCATATTCGGTTTCTTTTTCAACTAGCACCGTTGAGCCGTTGGCATGAGAAGTTGAGGTAATCCGTTTGATACCTGGTAGGGCTTCTAGGGCATTTTCAATTTTTATTGCAATGCCTTCTTCGGCTTGTTCTGCGTCACCACTATCGTAGACCATAGAGATGGTAATAAAGCGAGGCTCCATACTCGGAAAGGCTTCTTTTCGAATGTCATTCATGGAGACCAAACCAAGAACGATTAAACTAACCATCAGTAAATTGGCTGCAACAGGGTTTTGAGTAAACCAAGCAATAATGCCCTTATGCTCAGTCATTATTTGATTCTCCCGTCGTTGCTTCAATAACAGCCTGCACCCGAGTGTTGGCCAAATAGCTGTTTAAGGGCCGTGAAACGATGAGCGCACTATTAAGTTGTTGGTATGGGCTGATAAATGCAAAACCTTTATTTTCAAATAACACGTTTGGGGTAAACTTTTGCAAGGTGTTGTTGCTCGGTGAAATAAACCAGACTTCTTGTTTTTGAGAGACAGCTGAAGCGGGTATTTTCCAAATATTATCTAGCTTAATGCCTTGTATTTGAGCACTAACAAAACTACCCAATAGTAGTGGGGGTTGTTGGGTAAGTGGCTTGTTTAAACTAACAATCGCATTTCGTTGTCGGGTGGTCATATCTTGATGAAGTTCTACACGAGATACATTGGCCTGCCACTGAATATTTGTTGAAGCATCCAATAAGGTAACCGGCCAGTCTAGTTCAGCTTGCGAGGTATAGCTGGGTAGCAATGTCCATTGACTAGGCGATAAACCAATGGCTATTTCGGCACTATCGACAGAATATAGTTTTGCGACAGCCCCTCCAGTTTGAATATAACTACCGGGTGATACCTCTCGGCTAATAACCAGTGCATCAAAGGGTGCTGTAACCTCAGTTAACGCTACATCACGTGTTGCCGATGCCACGCTTTGCCGAGCTTTTTCTAATGCCGCCTGAGCAGCTTTTAATTGTGGTGTTCTTAAAACCAGATCTGACGCAGGGTCACCATCTAGACCTGAACGATTCCATTCATCACGTGCTTGTATGCCTAGTAAACGTTCTTCTTCCAACGATACAACGGCTGCTTGATAGTCTGACTGAGCACTTGCTAAGGCTTTTAAGTAGGGCGTCTTGTTAATAAACGCCAGTGTTTCACCTGCTTTTATTAAAGCACCGGTTTTAAAGTTAGCGGCTATTTTATCGATTTGTCCATTTACTTGAGCGATTAAGCTTAAGCTGTCAACGGGTTGAACTTCGCCATAGCCTTTTACAACGGCATGATAACTAGCGGCAGACACTTTATAAACACCAACTTGCGCTTGAGAGTTATCACTGTTTCTTTTAGTTGCATCAGCTTCGGTTTCGCTAGCGTTGTTATTGCGATCCTTTTCGGTTTGCGCTGGCAAGTTTCGCGGCGGCTTGGCAGAAGTTGTGCTTCTATCAACTTCAACACGGCTATTGTCCTTATTTACCGGCTGATTGCCCCGAGGCTTGTTTGCTTTTCCAGCGTCCATATTCATCAGGGTATAAGTGATGGCGATAACAATAGTTGCTAGTGCAATTAAACTGACAAAAAGTTTTTTATTTTTCATAGGGCACTCCAAGGCCTAGTGCTAGGCCTAAGTTAATACGATTTTGAAGTTGTGATGCTTGCAGCTGAATGAGCTGGCTTTGTAAGTCGAATCGGCTGTTGTACACCGACACTAAATCAAGAATGTTAGCCAGTCCTTGACGATATTGACCCTCAATGGTTTTAACGCTTCGTTCGGCATTATCAATGGCCATGCTGGTATATTTTTTTCTTTCAGTTAATGCCCGTTCATTGTCTAGTGCGTTTTGTGTTTCTTGTACCGCGTTTAATAGCAACTCTTGATATAGCCACCAAGCGTTCACAGAGGCTAGTTTTTCTATTTCCACCTGCGCGCGTAGTGCTCCACCTTGAAACAACGGCGCCGTCATCTGCCCAAGTAAACTCCATAATGGATTAGTAAATAAGGCGTCAGTAGCAGAACTAGCACTATCGGTTAATGCCGCTGAAAGGTTAATACTGGGCAATAAAGCTTTATAAGCAACATCAACCTCAAATTCAGACGCTTTGAGTGTGTAATAAGCCGCTTGTAAATCTGGTCTACGCGATAGATTTTGCTTAGGTAGGTTCGCTAAAGGGAGCAGTACATCAGGAAAACTAAAGGATTGATCTAGCTCGGTTAGGCTTTGATCTTGTCGACCTAACAACACCGCAAGTGTACGCCTAGCCGTTGCTAAGTTATATTCATATTGAGCAAGTGTTGCCTGTATGGTGGCACTGCTTGTTCTGGCCGTATCCAAATCATCTAATGAGCCCAAGCCGGTGCGGTAACGGTTTAAAATAACCGTTTCATTATTTTCAAATACTGTTAGCCGAGCGCGTTCTATATTCAATAACTGTTGCTGGCTTAAAATATTAATATATTCACGTAAAACATTGGCCACCAAGCTGTCGCGAGCTGATTGGTAAGCAGCTTCAGCACTTGCTGCCTGAAAGTTAGCAGCGCTGACACCATTGCTGATCTTTTGCCATAAGTCCAGCTCCCAGCTGATATTAAGGTTGTTGCTATAGCCAGAATTCTCATTCTTTGTTTTATTAGCACTGCTTCCGGCACTTAAATTAACATTTTGGTCCGCTTCTGCGACATCGATAGCAACCTGAGCCGTTCGTAACGTCATTAATGTTTGTTGTAAATTGGCATTATTGTTTAATGCCTCTTGAATAAAATTCGTAAGGTTTGGTATTGCCTGAATATCGACTAGGTCTGTTAATTGGCTGACATCTTCGGCAGTAGCATCCTGTGCTTGCCATGTCACCATTTGCCCCGTTGTATTCAGAGCCGATTCGCTAAGCTGTTTATTACCTAAGTTCGCACATGCGTTTAATACCAAAGACACTGCGAATAGGCCGAGCGATTGAATCACTCTATTCATATAAAACACTCCCATGTTTTAAAGTTTTCTTGAGTTTAGTATGCCAAAAGTAGGGTTAAGGCAGGGTTAAGAGTGAACTTAAAGAGAAAACTCAGGCTTATTTAGCAGGTTGTAGGGGTGAGGGAAGGGCGAAAAAGAGATGTGGAGAGGCGTTTATACTAGAGCATTGAGGTGTTGGAATGCAGCCGGATTTTGCACAAGCGGCAGTTTAGTAAAGTTTTCGACAGCTATTCAGACCAACCTCAAGGTGTAAGCCTTTTTTACCTGAAAAACGGCAAATTTTTGTTGTTGTGCTTCCGCCAGGTTTTATACGCGGCTTAGGATTTTTAATTTTTATGCTGGTCAATGGTATATGGGGGCAACTCAATTTCGATAAGACTTGTTGCCCCTAATGTTGCCCCATTTGAGATGTGATGCGAATAGATCGAGTGGGTGGGTTGGGGTGCTAGATGCAAGAAACCCTGCTACATAGCAGGGTTTCTTGGACTTTCTCGGTCTGTATTAGACTGGTAATTGGGGTGGCGGGAATTGAATTAATGTTTTAACCATTTGAAATATAACAAGATAGGCGGTTTAAAATAATATCAGTGTTACTTCTGGTGTTACTAAAGCCAAATATCACCTAGTTTTCCCCTTTGCTTCCTGTGAGAAGGCTTAGATACTTAATATACCTTATTTAATGATTTTTTGGATTCTAACTATGCTCCAACCTGACGACAATATTTGTATGGTTGTATTATCTTCCCATATTCTCTAACGATTTGTATGAGGAAAAGGTGAATAACTTGTTTTTATGGGTTAGTCTGCGCGCTGCAGTTAGATAAGTAAGAAACGCTGTAATTTTCATTGGTAATCAAAAGGACTTGTAATGACGAATAAATTAACGTGTTTTAAAGCCTACGATATTCGTGGCCAACTCGGTGAAGAGCTGAATGAAGACATTGCGTATCGAATTGGCAGAGCATTCGGTACATTCTTGAATGCAAAGAAAGTGGTTGTCGGTGGTGATATTCGCGAAACAAGCCCGGCACTTAAGCAGGCGGTTGCAAATGGGTTGAAAGATGCGGGAGTCGATATTATTGACATAGGGATGGTCGGTATAGAAGAGATATATTTTGCCACCAAGTATTTGGGCGTTGATGGTGGTGTTGAAGTAACCGCGAGCCATAACCCCATTGACTACAACGGAATGAAGCTAGTGCGTGAAGACTCAAAACCAATCAGTGGTGATACGGGTTTAAAAGATATTCAACGCATGGCAGAAGAAAATAATTTCCCACCCGTAGAATATTCCTTAAGAGGCAGCACACAAGAAATGTCTACGCTGGATGCTTATGTAAAGCACTTGCTTGGTTATGTGCAAGCAGAAAAATTAAGGCCACTTAAATTAGTCGTTAATGCCGGTAACGGCGCAGCAGGGCATGTGGTTGATGCGATTGAACAACGTTTTAACGCCGCCTCTATTCCAATTGAATTCATCAAAGTACATCATGAGCCAGACGGCACATTTCCAAACGGCATCCCCAACCCCTTATTAATTGAAAACCGTCCAGCAACCGCTAATGCAGTAAAAGAACATGGTGCGGATTTGGGAATAGCTTGGGATGGTGATTTTGACCGCTGTTTTCTATTTGATGAAAATGGAGAATTTATAGAAGGCTATTACATCGTTGGTTTACTAGCGGATGCCTTTTTAGTCAACAACCCGGGTGCAAAAATTATTTATGACCCGCGCTTAACATGGAATACCATTGATATTGTCGAATCAGCAGGTGGTGAGGCTATTATGAGTAAAACAGGTCATGCCTTCATAAAAGAGCGCATGCGAAAAGAAGATGCTGTGTACGGCGGTGAGATGAGTGCACACCATTACTTTAAAGACTTCGCCTACTGCGATAGCGGCATGATCCCTTGGTTGCTTGTTATTGGCTTATTAAGTGCAAAAAACAAAAAGCTATCAGAGCTTGTCTCAGAAAGAATATCCGCCTTTCCATCATCGGGTGAAATTAACAGCAAACTAGCCGACCCTGATGCATCAATGAAACGCGTATTAGAGGCATTTAAAGAAGACGCAAATAAAATAGATGAAACCGATGGCATTGGCTTAGAATTTGACAATTGGCGCTTTAACTTAAGGCGTTCAAATACAGAACCTGTTGTGCGGTTAAATGTAGAATCAAGAGGTGATGTTTCTTTAATGGATGAGAAAACAAAAGAAATTTTGGCGTTACTTTGAAAGCTGTTACGCTCATAATTTTTTGATATCCAGGTGGAAAAAGTTAATCCTGTTATTTATGGAGAGTAAAACTTGAGAGCTCACGGTTGAATTTGTCTTACCCTAAGATTCCTATAGGAGTTGTTTTTTTTGTGGCCCTAGCGTATTTATTTACAGCGCAGTTAGGGCACATATTTGAACTTGCTCATTATGCTGTCACGCTAGCCTCCCTTGCATCGGGTGTGGCACTCGCAGCAATATTAATTTATGGCCCCAAAATACTCCCTGCAATTGTATTAGGTGCGCTCGCTGATGAGTTATTAATATCTACGCCGCTAGGGGTTATTCCCGGCATGATCATTAGCGCAACTGGCGCAGCTTTGATTTCTTGGTGGGGAATGGCGATTTTACATCGATTTAAGAAGAATATTGAAACGCCACAAAGCCTAATGATTTTAATGCTTTGGGGGGCAGTTATTGGTCCACTTTTTTCAGCCGTGAATGGCGTCGTTTGGTTGTATTTAGGTGATATAGTTTCTGAACAATTCATCTATAGTGCTATTTATTGGTTAATGGGTAATGCCCTAGGCGTAATGTTACTTGTACCTCCACTGTTATTGTGGGCAGATAAAAAATATACAAACACGAAACATAATCAGCGTTATTTAGCATGGATGTCCGCAATTGTAATGGCTTGTGTTTTGATTTTTACAAACATATTGTTTATTGAACCGTTAGGTCATATTTCCCCCGTATTGTTTTTCCCATTGGTTGTATGGGGCGCTTTGTATGTCGGTTTTAGTGCTGTGCATGCGGGTGTTTTTTTAATCTTTATGTCTGCTTTTAGTAGTCACTTGATAGGTGTTGGATTTTTTGCTGAAAACGAATATCAGGTGCCGACTGATTTGTGGGCATTTATCATCAGCTTATCGATCACAGGTTTAGCTGTTGCAGCGAGTAATGTTCAACGAGAACAAGCGGAATGGAAAGCAGCGAGCAGTCGCATGCATGAAGTATTATCCGTTTCATCGTTATCGCTACAGGAATTATTACAATTGCAGTGTGATGACGTGGTCGATGATGAGCCGGGGTGTTATAGCGCAGTATTGCTTCTAAATGAAGGTTCAACGGAGCTGAATTTTATCGCGCATTCAGGGTTGCCTGATGAATTGATCTTTGATTTAGAAAAAGTCAACTTAGATGACGAGCACTCGCCTATCGTTCGTTGTTTGGAAAGCGGAGAGATGATGAGCTCACTTGAAAACAAGGAGCTTTGGTCTGTATTTGAAGAAGACTTATCATCATGGGGTGGGGCAAATGTTGTGCCCATTCGTAATTTATTTCGACAACCGTTAGGGGTGCTGTGTATTTTTTATAGATCCTCCACACGGTTTCAGTTGGCAGACCTTCAACGTCATCAGCGAGCTGCTTACCAGTGTTCACTGCTGACAGTGCGTAAACGTATTGAAGAAGCGTTGGCAGAAAAAAGGCGGGAGACGGAAAATGAGCGGGCTTTATTACGTTCGATAATCGATGCTAACCCAGACCTAATCTTTGTTAATGATAATCAAGGCGCATTCACCTTATGTAATGGAGCTTTTGAGCGTTTTGCCAGTGTACAAAAAGATGAAATTATTGGTAATAGTAATCAATATGTTTTTGGGCCTAACAACCGTACTATTCTAGCAGAGATGGATAACAAAATACTAACGGAGCGATCAACACTTGTTAGGGAAGAAATTTGGGTCAGTCATTCCGATAAGCGTAAAATATTACTCGATCTGATTAAAGCACCATTAAAGGATAATGACGGTAATACTTATGGTGTGATTGGGTTAGGACGAGATGTTACTCAACATAGGGAATTAGAAGCTGAAGTCGTTGCGATGACTGACAATCAGCAGCGGGTTATTGGGCAAGAATTACATGACGGTGTAGGGCAGAAATTAGTAGGCGTGTCTTTTCTCACCAAACTTATAGAGCAGCAATTAAATCACACAAAGTCTGATTTAGCTCCACAGGCTACAAGATTAACGGAAAATATTAATGAGATTATTGGGGATATTCGAGGCCTGGCGCGAGGTTTATTCCCCATAGAGCTTGAATCCAATGGCTTAAGTGCTGCCTTAGAAAGGCTAGCAAAAAATATAACAGCAACCTCCTCAATAGAATGCCGGTATAAATCAAACAAAACTGTTCTAGTTGAGGATCAGATAACGGCACTTAATTTATATCGTATTGCTCAGGAGGCAGCAAACAATGCGGTTCGTCACGGGGAAGCAACAGAAATTATCATTTCGCTATTGCAGCAGCCTGATGGAATCATCTTGTCGATAATAGACAACGGTAACGGCTTTGACCTCGAGCAATATCGTAATGGTACAATCGACGGGATAGGATTGCAGTCGATGCATTACCGATCAAGTCTCATAAAAGCAGACTTGACGTTTCTTAACTCGATAAAAGGAGGTTTTGAGGTGAAGGTAACGTTAACTTAGCAAAAAATTAACCTGAGGATATGGACATGAAGGAAGTTGGGATAAGGGTTATGCTTGTGGATGATCATAATATTGTCAGGCAAGGTATGGGCATGTTAATTGATAGTCAGCCGGATATGAGTGTATCGCATGATGCTAATAGCGTTGCCGCTGCGGTCTCTATCTTAAAACAATATGGCAATGAAATTGATATTGCTTTGATTGATATATCGCTCAACGGCCCGTCTGGTTTTGAGTTGTTAAAATCTATCCGAATACATCAGCCAGATCTAGCCACATTAGTTATTTCCATGCATGATGAAATACTCTACGCTGAACGTGCGATACATTCTGGTGCGAAAGGCTATATTATGAAACAAGAAGCATCAGAAACTGTCATTAGTAGTATCCGATCGATTATGCAGGGTGAGGTGGTGGTTAGTGATGTTATCAGGCAGCGGCTTGAAAATACTAAAACTAAGGCTACGCTGATAGATAAGCTCACAGCAAGTGAGTTTGAGGTCTTGCAGTTATTGGGTCAAGGAAAAACGACCGGTGATATTGCTAAGCTCAATAACCGTAGTGTTAAAACAATTGAAGCGCATCGAGCTAATATTCGTCGAAAACTTGAATTATCAGATGGTAATGCTTTACTAATGTTCGCAATACAAATGCAAGCAGAAGCCCTTTAGATTTATTAACCAAAATAATAAGGAAGGGTCACCTTTATGTCTACGTCACTACCTCATTTGGCCCAGGGTAATCTGCCCATATCTTCATTGCTAAAGCATCCAGTTGCTATTCTAGTAACTTCTGCCGTAATAAGGGAAAATATTCCTGATGAACGCATTAAATATGACTTAGATTGTTGCAGTATTGGTTCGTTTATCTAGATGTATAGACAGTTTTTAGAACAGTTGTCGTGGTATTTAAAGGCAATAAGGCCTATTAATCTAGAAAATGCTACATGAGTGGATGTAATAATATTTTGACATCAAGACTAAAGACTCGCTTGGCAAAACGATGGGTGAGAGCAGCGTTATTGTTAATCGCGCTCATTCTGGTTTCAAGCTTGTTTATTGTGGGGGCACAATCCATTGCAGTGGGTCTATTCCCTACACCCATCGATAAGTTTGTGCATGCAGGGTTCTTTAGTGTATTAACGCTTTTGCTTTGGTGTTCATTGGGTATGCGGCGAGAAGTGCTTGTTCTTATCATTGCGTCCAGTATCGCCGTTTTAGATGAATGGCACCAACGTTATTTGCCAGGGCGTTCATCTGATCTAACGGACCTTGGTGTTGATGTACTCGCTATTTTATTGATGCTTATTTTTCTCGAGGCTTTCAAAAAGAAATTAAAATAAGGGGATTCTCATATCAGTCCATTTTCAACAAGCTTATAGGTTTTATTTATGAGGTCAGCCTTGATGATATTGTTTATAGAAAGTCTGTTCCTGAAGCAATCACACTATCGTTGGTGTTGTTCGTGCCTTTTTATTACACCTTATGGCAGTAAATGCAAGAATAGGTGTGAAAATAGGGGGAACCCCTATGTAAAGTTGTTCTTTCCAAATGTATGATTTGCATACTTACCTAAATAAAAGGAATTAATAAATGAAAAGTATGCGCAATCTTATTATTTCGATGTTGATGATGCTTTTCGCTACAAGTGCTTATTCAACAACTTATGATATTGGGATATTAACAGAAACTCCTTATGTTAACACCGTGCCGGTTGCCATTGGTTCGTTTTCTGATGTGTATGAATTTACTATCGCTATTCAGGCTTCAGGTGCTTCAAATATCACTAGTCATAATTTAGCGCTTTGGGAAAATGACATACTTGCAATCAGTGGTTTAACATTAAAGATTTATAATAGCGGAGCTGAGTTATTGACTGGAGACTATCAAAGTTTAATGCTGTCTGCCGGTGCTTATACCGCCGAAGTATCTGGTACTGCCACGGGAAGTGATGGTGGTATGTACACTTTCTCAGCAATTGCCGCGCCTGTGCCTGAAGCAAGTACTTTGTCTTTAATGCTGGCCGGGTTTGGTTTGGTTGGTTTTATGTCATACAGACGTCGTAACCTTATTTAAGGTTAAAAACACTCACCTAGGAAGGCACGACATGGTCGTGCCTTTTTTTTTATTTATGATATGCTTATCGCATGTTTTTAATGCAGGATGCAAGCTTTATGAAGCCTCGTAATATTTATTTATCCCTTGTAATGGTAGCCTTTTTGTTAATGGTCGGTTGCGGCACTGAAACGAATAGCACCAGCAAAACTCAGGTGGCCGCTAAGGTTAATAATGAAGAAATTACTGTGCATCAGCTAAATCAAGTATTAATGTCAATGGGTAATCGCGCGAATCATCTTGATCAAGACAAAGTGATGACCAGTGTCCTAGATAACTTAATCAATCAATCTATCTTAGTTCAAGAGGCTAAAAAAGCTAAGCTTGATCGTGACCCTGTTGTAATGCAAGCGATAGAAGCCGCCAAACGTAAGGTCTTAACGGATGCTTATCTGCAACGTTCAGCAACGCAGCCCCCAGTAGTTTCTGATAATCAAATCAGCGCCTATTATTCATCAAACCCAGAATTATTTGCCGATCGAAAGCTATTTCGCTATCAGCAGCTCACGTTGTCTTCTGAAGGTAATGACCAGGCCTTGCTTGTTGAGAAGGTAAAACAAATTGAAACGATGTCAGAATATACAGACTGGTTAAGCGAGCAAGGTGTTGACTATAAAGTTATTCTAAATGCCAAAACGTCAGAAAGTATTCCAGCTACTTTATTAAAACCACTCAGCGTATTAAAAAAAGGTGATGTAGGTTTTTTGAAAATGGCTGATGGATTGTTGGTAATTGAATTAATTGATATTGTTGAGCAACCCGTGAGCCTTGAGTTTGCTTCCCAAGCTATAGAGAATCACTTAACGACTCAGTTGCAGAAAGAGCAGCTAAAACAAAAAATAGCAGCCTTGAGAAGTCAAGCCATTATTAAATACATGGGTGATTTTAAGCAAAACCTGGAGACTGCTGTAACGGAGAGCGTGCCGCAGGCAGATGTGGCGTCTGACATGAAAGTTAAGTCACATCTTGAGAAGGGACTAGAAGGGCTAAAGTAGCCATAGTTGACGTACCGATAGATTTTCCTTGTGAGTAGAGTAATTGTTTTTTGTTTGTTGGTAACGGCATATCCAGGGAGTGCTGTTGCACTACAGGGAGACACGTTTAGTCCTTATGTATCCACCACGTACTTACATGATTCTAATTTATTAAGAATTGATGATGAGGTTGATCTTGCCAGTTTAATGGGTAAAGATGAGCGTTCGGACACAGTTAAAACGGTAGCCACGGGTATAGATGTTGATTGGGAATATAGCCGCCAACGGTTTCTCATATCGGTAGAAATGAATGAGAATACTTTTAGCCGATTTGATACGTTGAACTACCAAGGGCGTGATGTAAATGCGCGGTGGAATTGGCAGCTTGGTAACCACTTAAGTGGCGTTCTAGGTCAAACATACAGCCGTTCATTGGCTAGCTTTGCTGATGTTAGAGGTGTTACAGGGAACTTGCGCGATCAACAACGTACATTCATCGAGGTTGATTGGTTGTTTCATCCTCGCTGGCAAATAGGTTTGGCATACTCTGAATATAGCCTTGAATACAGTGAGTTGATTCAACAAAATGGTGATACTGAAAGTGATACAATAAAAGTGAATTTGTATTACCTTACGCCAAAAGGAAGTCGGGTGGGCATGGAGCTGTCAAAAAAAAATGGGCGTTACCCCAATCGAATTTTTAATAATACCAGCACGGTAGACAATGGTTATGACCAGGGGTCGGTATTAGGTATCTTTGATTGGCGATACAGTTCAAAAAGCCGTATTAGAATGCAAAGTGGGTATGTAGAAAGAACACATGATCATTTGCCACAGCGTGATTATGACGCGATTAATAGTCGAATTAACTATACATGGGTGCCCTCGGTCAAAACGCAATTAGACGTTTCACTGTTTAAGCAAACTGAACCTCGTGACGATTTGTTAGCCAGTGTAAGTGAAAATGAAGGAATGAGTCTCTCTGCCAATTGGGCGCCTACCGCCAAGTTAACGTTAAGTGGTATGTACCGAACAGAAAAACAAAAGGATTTAGATGACCCAGGCTTCTTACTCATCACTCGCCCACAGTCGCGTGAACAGAACGACTCATATCGGCTAAGCTTAAGCTATAAGCCTCACCAACGCGTCGATTTGATGGCCAGTTATAGCGATGAGAGTCGCGATTCATCGCAAGCACAAAGCGATTTTGATGCGCAAATGATCAGCATCAGCGCCATGATTAAAATGTAAGCAAACAACGAAGTATTAAAATTAATGAACGATCAACCAAGCAAGAAATCACCCATGAAAAAAATACTGTTTATCGTCGTATTGTCTTTTTCAAACCTATTATTTGCAGCCGACAATCCGTTGGGATCAGGCGATGCTTTGCGAATTACAGTCTATGGCAACCCCGACTTGACGACCGAAACCCGTGTGACCGATTCAGGTACGATTAATTTCCCCTTAATAGGTGAAGTGAATGTATCTAATAAGGCAGTACCAGAAGCGGAGAAGTTAATTGCCAAACAGCTCGAAAATATGGGGTTTTTAAGGCAGCCACAAGTTAATATACTGGTCACGCAATTTACCAGCGTGCAAGTATCTGTGTTAGGCCGAGTTGCGATTCCTGGTAAGTTTCCGGTAAGTGCCAGCGCAAAAACAGTTGTTGATTTCATAGCCTTGGCAGGGGGTATTGCACCAGATGGGTCGGACTCAATAACGGTCATAACGACGAAAGGCGATACGCCGCATCGCGTAGAAATTGATGTCGATAATTTATTTCGATCAGGGCACACCATTAAGAACCTAGAGCTTGGTGCGGGCGATATTATATATGTGCCACGTGCGCCGAAGTTTTATATCTATGGTGAGGTAAATCGTTCAGGTGCTTATCGACTTGAACGCGGAATGACAGTTGCTCAGGCCTTAGCAGTCGGTGGTGGTGTTTCGCTACGTGGAACAGAAAATGGCTTGCAGATAAAACGCAAAACAGAAGATGGTCAACTTGAAAGTATAGCTGTTGAAGTTTCTACAAGCGTTCAGGTAGATGATGTCATCTACGTTAAAGAAAGCCTATTTTAAGGATAAATATAATGAGCTTCTATCAATTTATGGTCATTTTACTCGCACGTAAAAAAATTGCGTTATTGGCCTTTTTCATAACCGTAGCAACAACGTTGGCTCTCAGTTTAATGCTGCCAAAGTCATTTGAAGCAACGACAACTCTCATCGTGAATTATAAAGGTACGGATCCAGTAACCGGTATGGTGTTACCTGCACAATTAATGCCAGGATATATGGCAACACAAGTGGATATTATCGGCAGTCAAAATGTGGCGTTGAAGGTTGTTAATACGTTAGGGTTAGATAAAAGCCCGGCCGCAATTGAAGCTTTCGCAGATAATACACAAGGCGAAGGTAACATCACAGAATGGCTAGCAGGGGCGTTGCTAAAAAACCTTGATGTTCGCCCTTCAAGAGAAAGCAGCGCAATCAACCTTGTGTTTGATGGCTCCGATCCTCAGTTTGCAGCTGCGGTTGCTAATGCCTTTGCAGATGCGTATATCCAGACAAGTTTACAATTGAAAGTAGAGCCATCTGTACGCGCTGCGGAATGGTTCAATGATCAAGTAGCCTCATTACGGGAAAACCTTGTCGATGCGCAGAGAAAGTTGACCAGCTATCAACGCGACAAAGGGATCGTATCGCTCGATCAACGCTTAGATGTAGAAAACTCAAGGTTGTCTCAAATCTCACAACAATTAGTGATCGCTCAAGCTGAAGCATTTGATTCGGCTTCACGCCGTCAAGAAGCAAACAATGCAGGCAGTATCTTTGAAAATCCAGATATTTTGAAGAACCCGCTTATTCAAAATATGAAAGCTAATTTATCAAGTGCAGAAGCTAATCTAGCTGAGGTTAGGCAGCGACTCAATACCAATCACCCCAGTTATCGAGCGGCTTTAGCCGAAGTCAGTAACTTGCGCAGTAAACTGAATAATGAACTTAAGGCGGTTACGGTTAGTTTATCTAATACGGAATCCATTTCTGATCAACGCGTACAGGATCTTCAACAGGCAATGGATGCCCAAAAACAACGGCTCTTAGATACGAACCAAGAGCGGGCCGAAATGGCGATTCTTCAGCGAAATGTAGAAAATGCACAGAATATATTAGATATAGCCATGCAGCGTTTTAGCCAAACGTCAATGGAGGGCCAAGCCAATCAAAGTGATGTCGCTATATTAAACCCAGCAGTGGCACCGATTAAACACAGTAGTCCAAAGTTGCTTGTCAATATGATTCTATCGGTGTTTTTGGGCAGTATTCTAGCCGTTGGCTTGGCCTTGTTAGCCGAATTGATTGATCGACGTGTACGTACGCCAGAAGACATAAGTGTTGGGCTTAATATTCCCGTGCTGGGTGTCTTAAAACGTCGAGCCTCTTCCGCAAAGAAGGCGCGCTCATTAATAAATGGCTAATTTAGGGATAAATATGAACATGACACAAACTCAAGCGGATGCTAAATCAAAATCAGGCAGTATTGGTCGAATACTACTAGAAGCAGGTAAAATTAAAGCAGAAGATGCCGATCGTATTTTACAAACGCAAAAAGAATTTGATCTTCGGTTTGGTGATGCCGCATTAAAGCTAAAATTAGTAACAGAAGATGATATTTTAAGAGCTGTCTCTCAACAGTTTCACTATGCCTCACTACCTGTTGATAGTGATCTGATTGATGCTGAGGTTGTTGCAGCGTTTCGCTCTCATGGCAATGAAATTGAAGAGCTTAGAACCTTACGAAGCCAGCTAGCTTTAAGGTGGTTTTCGGGAAATAAAGCGCTGGTTGTGTCATCACCAACTGCGGGACAAGGAGCCACATATGTCTCGGCTAACTTAGCCGTGTTGTTTTCACAACTGGGTGAAAAAACCCTCTTAATTGACGCTGATATGCGAACACCACGGATACATTCGCTATTTAAATTAGCGAATAAGCAGGGCTTGTCGGATATGTTAGCCAGTAGAGCAGGGGTAGAGGCCATACATACAATAGAAGCATTTGATGGTTTAAGCGTATTAACAGCGGGTACATCAACACCGAACCCTTTGGAATTGTTATCCCAACATCAATTTTGGAGTGAAATTGAAAAAAACTTTGATGTGATTATTATTGATACGCCGCCCGCGCTTGAAAGTGCTGATGCACAGTCAATTGTGGGGAAGGTAGGCGGAGCACTAGTCGTGGTTCGTAATAATGAATCAAGGCTGGTGGATATAGAAAACATGAAAAGTCAGTTTTCGATCGCAGGGGCGGATGTTGTAGGAGCGGTGGTTAATGATTTCTAGGGGATTGGAGTGTATCTATACAAGGCCTCAGTTGGTATAATTACCTTGATATTTTAGGAAGGAAGCTTCAAAATGAAAAAACTTATATTAGCACTTTTACTGTCTATCTCAGTGGTAACAGTTGCACATTCAGCGATAGAACTTGAAGAGATTAACGCTGGTAGCACAACAGGCAACCCATATATTTTCACTGCAGACTCAGTTCAAGTTAACTTTCCAGTGAGTACAACAGCGACAGACTTTTTTCAGTTTACAATTGGTAGCACACAAGATATCAGTTTTTCAATTACACCGAACGATGGAGCAGGTGTTAACGCTGTGCATGTCTATTTTGATGGTGAGGATGTTTTTGGCCAATCAATTGCCGGCAGTGGAACAACTGAGGTTAGTTTAGGTGAGCTAGAAGGCCCAGGTACATATACTATTAGTGTAAGCGGTAAAACAAATAAACAAAATGCTGGGTTCTATACACTCACATCACCGGTTCCTGAATTAAGTACAATGGTTTTGATGTTGTCTGGTTTTAGTTTAATTGGTTTTATGAGCTATCGTCGACGCGTACTTTAAACTCATAAGGTTTCTCAAAAAAAAAGGCGGTTTACCGCCTTTTTTGCATTATTCACCAAAGTAACATTAATTAACAGATATTTTTAGCGAGCAGAAGCGACTGTAAGTCGATTGCTTATTTTCTAACACGCTGTCTCGCACTTTCACCCTATAGCTAGCAATGGATGTCAATCCGATGGCCAGAGGCATGAAGTGAGTAACTAACTGAGTATCGCATTAGCCCTTATTCAATATAACCCTCGTAACGGTTAGAATGAATGCTTCTACGGACTTGTGTATCGATTAATACGCAAGCAATGCTAATGCAGTGGAAACCTAATGGGGCTGTTTTGTGTATAATAATCACAGCGGGTTTAGGGCTTAAGATCGTTGCTATTAAACTAGAATTAAAAAGGTTATTTACGTTTCCGTTAAGGTGGCGTTTACATGCTTATAGCTAGATAAATGGAAAGATGTTTTATTCCTTTTAATTGCTTTATTATCTGGAAGTAACGACTTAACAGTCGCTTTGGTTGTCAACTATGTTGACGGAGTTGGTGGGTAAAAATGAATGGATTCAGTATTAATAAATACATAATGATGTGCTATGCCGAATAAGCTGATTAGCCACGACAGTAAGAAGTTATTTTTACATTGGCTACCTATCCTGATTGGATTGATAGCAATGTATGCGCCTACCTTTCACCATCTAGCCAATAGCTTATGGCAATCAGATGATCAGGGCCACGGTCCGCTAGTATTGATGGTAGTCGTGTTCCTGTTCTGGCAACAGCGAAATGTCTTAATAACTGAATTAGCCCAAACGACCAACCCCATACTGGGTTATAGCCTTTTTATAGTGGGTTTATTGCTCTATATTTTAGGGCGTTCACAAGATATTTTAATCTTTGATATTGGCTCGCTTATTCCCATATTAATGGGGCTGATATTAGTTACAAAAGGTACGAAGGCGCTAAAACAAGTTTGGTTCCCACTGTTCTTCATATTATTTATGATTCCCTTGCCAGGCTTCATTGTAGACAGTATCACTCTACCGATGAAAATGGGCGTGTCTTACGTTGCAGAGCATATCCTTTATTCATTTGGCTATCCTATAGCGCGAACAGGCGTTATTCTACAAATTGGCCAATACCAACTATTAGTGGCTGATGCCTGTGCCGGTATGCACACCCTGATTTCACTTGAAGCCCTAGGCTTGCTCTACCTTAATTTAATTAAACACAACTCGCTGTTTCGTAATATCACTCTGGCCATTTTAATTGTCCCCATTTCGTTTACCGCCAATGTGATTCGTGTCATGGTGCTAACACTCGTTACCTATCATTTTGGCGATGAAGCAGGGCAGGGCTTTGTACACGACTTTGCTGGCCTTGTACTGTTTATGGTGGCGTTACTGCTAATTATCACTGTAGATAGCGCTCTGCAATTTGGCCAGAAACGTTGGCAGGCACGAGGGGTGGAATAAATGGTTTCATTGCCCAAAAAAAGCCTCCTCTTGCTGGCTTGTATGTTGATCGCGACTTCATTAGGGTTCTTGCTAAAACCAACATTTAAAATAGCTGAACAGGATTCAAAGCTTGATTTAGAAACAATGATTCCAAAACAGTTTAGTGAATGGCAACAGGATCAGTCAATTGCCCCCATGGTTGTTAACCCTGAACTGCAACAAAGCCTTGATGAGATTTACACTCAAGTATTGACACGAATCTATGTGAACAAAGATGGTTATCGCATAATGCTATCCATTCCTTATGGTAAAGATCAATCTGATGACTTAGCTGCTCATGACCCAAAAGGTTGTTACTCAGGACAAGGATTTCAAATTTTATCGAATAGACAAGAAGTTTTGAATACTCTATTCGGAGATATCCCTGTCAGAAGAATGGAAGCGTCTATGCCATCTCGTGACGAACCTGTAACGTACTGGTTCATGGTAGGAGAATATGCTGTAAATAATGATTGGGAAAGGAAAAAAGCTCAATTTCGATATGCGTTGAAAGGTCAAATTCCCGACGGCATATTATTTAGAATCTCATCTATAGATGCTGACTCAAAAAGTGCCTACCAGTATCATTCCATGTTTGTAGAAGAGATCCTTCGCGAGATGTCACCAGAATATCGAGCAAAGGTTTCTGGTTTAAGGAAGCACACTACTGTTGAATTGAAATAGCGTATCAGACGGGAAATAGATGACTAATTCAACAAATATTAATTCGGATCCTTATACAAAAAAAAATGTTAGACATAATGCGCTCCATTACTTGTTTGGAAGGGGAGCCGCGGGGCTAGCTGGATTTCTGACAGTTATCCTTTTAGTACGCGTGATGGATATCGAAGATTATGCTGCATATATTGCTTTGAGTGGATTAGCAACCATGTGCGGTATTCTGGCCGACTTGGGCATGGGGCGACTTGTGGCACGTTATGTTCCTGAAGGAAGAATACATAGAACGGCACATGAACTCAGCCATTTTATTTGGACAGTAAGTATTGTTAAATTTCTTGTCACGATAATAATAGTTATTTTGCTAGCTATTTTGTGGCCTTCAGTTGATAAAATATTTGCCAGTATTCAATTTAACTTCTTCTCAATAGGCCTTGCTTGTCTCATCATTAGTGAGGCGCTGTTTCAATACTTTTCAGCAGTACTGCAAGCTCTTGTGATGCAAAAGACATTAACTCGTCTATTGACGATTCAATGGGCCGGCAGACTAGTTCTTATCACAATCATATTGTTTGAGAAAGATACCTTGAGTTGGGAGGATGTTTTGTGGGTTTTTGCTGTCCCAGAAATGTTAGGTGTCGTCGTATTTCTGCTGGTGATTTTTCGTTATTTAAAACAATTGGCTAGTTCAGAAGAAGAGTTATCCGTTGTCAGTAAAGAGCAATGGCCTGTATGGTCTCAAGTCACTAAAGTCGCACTAAATAATTATGGTTTTATGTTACTTGCAGCTCCACCACAAGGTTATTTTATGAAGATGGTTACTGCTAGTTATCTTCCTGTAGATATTGTCGCAGCTTATGGTTTCTTTATTAGTCTTGTAGAAAAGTTTAGGCAGTATATCCCGCTACATTTCTTTTATGCCTTGATTGAGCCAATCATGATTGCTAACTATTTAAAAAATCGTGATTTTTCGATATTACGCTATCGCTGCAAACTGCTCTATAAATCAAATTTATTACTAATGGTACCCGCAATTGTATGGACCGCAGTCTCTGGATATACAATAGTAGAATTTATGACCAATGGGAAGTTTCAGGGGTTGTCGTGGATACTCGTATTAATTATGGTGCAACTTACAATTGGGAGCCATATGTTGATTTTACAATTGATACTCAATTCAGTGGAGAAGAGCAGATTATTAGTCAAGGCTGGAATACGCGCTTTAGTTATCATGATAATTGCTATGGCAGTTTCGGTTAATACTAATGCTATATATTTACTGTTCACTCCACTTTTGTTTTCACTTGCAATGAACTTTTATATTGTTTTTAGTTTGTCGAGAAGTGATTACTCATACGAGCCTACATGGAATATATTTATAGGAATTATATTGCCAGGTATTATCGCTCTCATTTTTACCTCATGGATGTTAGATTTTATTCCGTGGGGAGTTGATTCTATTTTTGGCGTTATACTTTCTTTGTCCAGTGTGCTTAGTGTTTATTCTTTGATTATTTGGTGGATGAAAACCATAGAATTATCAGAAGTAAATATTATTAAATCGTTCATTTTTGCGAAAAAAAATTAAAGGCGAGATATGTCCTTAAATATATTGGAAGTTATTCAGAGAAACTATAATCTTAAATATTTCCACCCAACTATTAATTTATCAATGGGAGCACTGTCGGATCCAAAATTTATTGAATGGCCAGTGAGAGGAAAGGATGCTGTTATTGTCGCCGGTGTTGGGCGCAGCGGAACAACTTGGTTAGGTAATGTAGTTTCTGACATGTTAAATGCAAGAACTATTTTCGAACCATTTATAGTAGATAAAAATGGTGAATTCTTGATTGAAAAATCTGGAGAGATAAATTTAGAGAACAGGGTTGAAAGACCTGTTGCCTTGTGGGATAAGGATGTGTTTGAAAGTAAAAAAAAGACTGTAGAGAATATGTTGTTTGGCTCTATCAAGGGGCATTGGATCGATCAGGATGCAAAAACAGGAATTTTTAGTAAACGTGTAATCAAATTGATTAGAGCAAACTATTGCATTGGACACATTGCAGAAAGCTGGCCGAAAGTGAAAATACTATTTATTGTTCGATCGCCAGATAAAGTTGTTGAATCCATGCTCAACCAAGAAGCTAAGGGCTGGAAGTTTGTTTGGAAAACCGAAGATATCTTTAGCTACGCAGCTTCTTATCCTGAGTGGAAGAAGCTATTAATGATATATGACTGGGATAAAGATAGTTTAGTCGACCGATTGACATTGCGCTGGTGTATCGAAATGTTTATAGCCATGCAGCAACTACGAGGTGTTGAAAACTGCATGGTAGTGCAGTACGAAGATTTAGTAAAGGGACATGAATGGAATAAATTGGGGATATTTCTAAAGGATAGAGGATGGCTAGGTGAACCACAACATTACATAATACATAAGAAATCAAGGACGAATGCAACAAGCACCGAAATCGCTTCCTCACGACTTACTTCTGGACAACGTGAGCGGATTCGATCGATGGTAAAAGAATTTGGCCTTAAGGAATGGATTAGATGAGTCATATTAATAAAAAAAACTGTGTAATAGTTACATGTTTCGACCAAAATCAACCAGGGTTTCTGGATTTTTCATATCGTATAAAAACATTAGCGGAACACTATAACCTTACACTTGTATCTACATTCCCACTTACGCAAGCTGAATTACAATTTTCAAATGTGAATTATGTAGTCATTAATGCTCGAAATGGGCGTTTGGGGTGGCTTAGTTATCTTCTACGTTGTGCGTCATTGATCAGAAAGAATAAGCCTGCTCTCTCGGTCCTACTTCATTCAATGGCTGCACCCGTTGCGATGTTTATTGGCCGTATACCTGCAATTACTTACTGGAACGAGCATCCTTCTCGCGTTATTCCCCAGGAGAAAGGTGTTTCATTCCTCAAAACAAGGAGCCGCGCATTCGTGAAGTGGTTAATATTTCAGGGGGCCCGTCGCTCCAGTTTAGTCATGCCAATTGGGGAAGCGCACAGAGATGACCTTCTTGTTCATGGGTGCAAAATTGAAAATATGAAAATGATCTATATGGGAGTGCAACAGTCATTCTCGGAGGTTGCTCTGAAAGGCACTGATAGAACTAAAGATGCGCCTTTAAGGATGCTCTATGTGGGCTCAGTTCAGAAAGACAGAGGTAGAGACCTTATGCTTGATGCTATGGCTATAGTAAATCAAGAGAAATACATTGCTCATTTGACTATTGTAGGTGCTAATGAAGAGCAATTGAAATATTGCGTAGATAAAGTGAAAGAGCTAGGTCTTGAAGCATCTGTGACGTTGATAGGTAGGGTGCCAGGTAATTTGATTCCTAGTTATATGGAAAAAGTAGACGCGGGGCTATGTCTTTGGGAAGACTTACCTTGGTATAGTTTTAACCCACCCACCAAGCTTTTTGAATATTTGGTTGCAGGCTTACCTGTACTCGCAAGTAATATTAGAACACATACGCAATATATAGAAGATGGTAAAAATGGACTCATATTTGAATATGAAAGTACTGCTCTCGCACAAGCAGTTCAACGTCTTTGGGATGAGAGAAATGAATTGCAGAATATGAAGCAGTATGCATTTGAAAGCAGCACACCTTATTTATGGCAGTCAATAGAGCCTTGTTTTATTGATGCTATTCAAGAGCATGAAAAGTGCTAGCATTTGCAACTAAAAATAGTCAGGGCCTGAAGTATCTGAAATTTGCAGCAATACTGCTCAGTATAAGTTTTATTGCAGTGTTATATGGGCTATTAGCAAGTTTAGGAGATCCAATTAAAACTGTTTTAGGAGCGGGCTTGCTGATCGGGCTAGTATTGCTTTTTTTGCCGAAACAAGTAGTTTGGTTAGTCTTAGTGATAGGTTTTGTATTCGGCATACTCTCTGCTAACCCTCTTTTAAGTAAACTAGCATGGGTTGTCTCTGGTTTTAGCATGTTGCTGATGGTTCCATCGTTACAGAATATGATGTGGACATCAAAGAATAAAGCACCGCTTTTTCTAAAGTTGGCACTATTGTTAATGTTGTATACAGTTTTGGTAAGCATTGTTCAGTGGTATTCGGCAACTGAATTTGTGGCGGGGTTTAAACGTTATTTTCAATCTTTTGGCTTGATGATGGCGCTAACATTAATTGCGTTTCAAATAAAAGACTACAAGCAATGGTTTATTTTCTTGCTTGTTGTAGGCTTATTACAATTCCCATTTGCGTTGTATCAATTGCTGGTATTAGTTCCTCAAAGAGGTGGACTTGAACTCTCGAGTGAAACTACTGATGTTATTGCTGGAACATTTGGTGCTAATTTGCAGGGCGGTAGTCCAAACTCAGTGATGGTCATCTATCTTTTTATGGTTTTATCATTTCTTGTGGCACGTTGGCGGTTAAAGTTAATTAAAAATAATGTTTTTTATATGCTTACATTTATTTGTTTGTTGCCGATAGGGATGGGAGAAACAAAAATTGCAGTAATAATGTTACCGATAGTTGGATTTATTTTATTACGTAAAGATTTTGTTAAATCACCACTGAAGTTTTTACTTTCAATATTGGTAATAGCATTACTGACGTCAGCTTTAGCGCACTTATATATAACTGTGATTATGGGTAGTTCATTTGGTGATGTTATTAATTCAACGTTACGCTATAACGTTGGAGATCAAGGGTATTCTTCAGGACAATACCTTAACCGTATGACATCAGTTACATTTTGGTTTTCTCAAAATAATTGGCATGAACCGATGAGTTTTCTATTCGGCAATGGCTTGGGTAGCTCGTATACTTCAGAGGGATCGTTAGGTGGGCATATTGGTAATCAATATATTAATTATGGGATCAATCTAACAGCCATTTCTACATTACTTTGGGATGTTGGGTTACTCGGATGTCTTCTTTTTATAAGTGTTTTTATTGCTGCTTGGTGTGCGGCAGGAAATCTCTATAACTCAGTTAGTGAAGAGTCAGTGAAAGCTGATGCATTAGCAATTCAAGCTTCAATATCATTATTTTTCTTGAGCATGTTTTACTCTGATTCGATAGTTAATCTTATTTCTATGGAGTTAATTTATGCCATTGTATTAGGGTACCTGGGCTATTTACTCAATCGTAACGATCTCATTGGCAACAGTATTAATACCCGCAGAGCCAGAAAAAAATCATGAATAGAAAACAACTTCATATACTTTACTTAACCGCTGAACAATGGCCAACATTTAGGTCAGATCTACTTGTGCTGTTTGGGAAATATTTACCTAGATATGGCATAACTTCTGATTTGGTAACTGAGCGAGATTTCGAATCAAAAGAGCAAAAGATATCAGATTGGAAGGGAGGTAAAGCTATTCTATGTAATGTACCACGAAATCGTGCGGGACAGTATTTGTTCAAGTTTTGGCATCAATTTAAAGTATTGCTAGCTGTTGACCGGGATAAATATAATGCTATTCAAGTACGTGATATGTCAGTAATCGCACTCGTAGCATTGGTTGTCGCAAGAATAAAAAGAATACCTTTTTATTATTGGTTGTCATATCCACAATCCGAAGGACAAATTGATCGAGCAAAAGCCCGTGGTTTAAAAGGGGGTATGCGTTTCTGGTTTCCCTTGCTACAAGGTAATCTGGGGAAATGGCTGTTATACCGAATTATTTTACCAAGAGCAGGTCATGTTTTTGTACAAAGTCGTCAGATGCAACTCGACATAGCTAAATATGGTGTCGCTATGTCTAATATGACACCTGTACCAATGGGTGTCGACACAGAGTTAGCTGAGCTAGGTGATGCTCCATTACTTGATGATTTACGCCTTGAAGGCAAGCAAGTTTTGGTCTATTTGGGAACATTAGATCGCGTGAGGAAAATAGAAATTCTTTTTCAAATGTTAACCCTTATCAAGCGAGAAATACCAAGCATTATATTAGTATTGGTGGGTGATACCGAAGATAAGGATCATAGAGAATGGTTAAAAAAACAAACAGAGAAACTAGGGGTTAGTTCAAATGTGATTTGGACTGGGTGGTTGCCGACAACACAGGCATGGAGCTATGTTCGCAATGCTGACTTAGGTTTGTCACCTTTTCCGAGAAGTTTTTTACTCGATAGTGCATCACCGACTAAAGCAGTCGAGTATATGGCCTTAGGGGTGCCTGTTGTTGTAAATGATAATCCTGATCAGGCTCAAGTGATTTTAGAAAGTGGGGCAGGAGTGTGTGTAACATTAGCACCGTCAACTTTCGCTGAAGCAGTGCTTGATTTAATGAATAACCCTAATCAACGCGAAGTAATGAGTGCAAAGGGCAAGACTTACGTCAATGATGTTCGGAATTACAACAAATTAGCTTCAAATTTAGCTGGCACATATAAGTCACTGATTCCGAATGATCTATAGCACAGAGAGTCAATTATGAAATATTTTTTCGATGATTTGACTGTCTACCGTGAAGGACTTTTAGCCCAAGGGTTTTGGGCATTACAAATATATCGTTTTGGTCATGCTAGATTTAAATATACATCTAAGTTTATTCGATTACCCTGGGGGGCAATTCATTTGTTTCTATCTAAACTATCTGAAATTTTTTTCGGTATTCATATCGGTGTTAAAGCTGAAATTGGTCGTAGATTAGTCATAGAACACTTTGGAAGTATTGTCATTCACGGCGCTTCTTCAATTGGTGATGATTGTGTCATTCGACAAGAAGTAACGATTGGTAATCGACAAATGAGCAGTCCTTTAGAGGCACCTATTATTGGTTCTAACGTAAACATTGGTGCCGGTGCAAAAATCCTAGGTCAAGTCACTATTGGGGATAATGTAGATATTGGTGCAAATGCCGTTGTGATTTCAAATGTTCCGACATTACATATCGCGGTTGGAGTTCCAGCTATTATTAAACCTAAGAAATCATAGAGAGGTTTGAGTGAGAGAATTAATAGGATTTTTTGTAAAAAAAAAGGATCACAATGCAGTTTAAAAATACAATTATGTTTACTGTGCTATTTTGTATGCTTTTTTTGTCACTTCAGACGAGTGCTGAAACGAAGTGGCACCCTGGTCATTATATTTATGTGTACCCGAATCAGGATGAGCCAAGATATTTTTACTCCGTAATGAGGGAGTTACGCGCCAACCCGATATTTAGAGGTGTACAGAAGAAATATTTTTGGAACAAATTGGAGCCACAATTTGGTGTTTATGATTTCTCCGAGATTAGAAATGACCTTGCGAACCTAAAGATAATAGATAAGTATCTCATTTTGTCAGTGCAGGCTGAATCATTTGTAACGAATGAAAAATTTGTTCCTGATTATTTGCTCACTAACGAGTATGACGGTGGAGTTTATCCTATTAACACAGGTAAAGGTTATAACGTTGCTTACTACAACCATAAGGTACAGGAACGATTGATTGCATTGGTTGCTGCATTGGGAGAAGAATTTGACAGGAATTCTCAGCTAGAAGCAATAAATTTTGAAGAAACATCTCCCAGTCGTAATGAGCCGAAATGGCATAAAGCGCATATAAAAGAATATATTACAGGTATGCTTAGAGTTGCCAGGGCGGCAAAGATCAGCTTTCCAAATACAACAGTTATTCAATATGTTAATTACCCTGAATCTTCCCTTAATGAAGTAACTGACACGTTAATAGCTTACGGTATTGGTATGGGTGGGCCAGATGTGTATTCCCAGAATAGACACCTAGAGCAAGGTGTTTATTCTTACTACCCTAAAATTGCTGGTGCGATACCAATTGGCATGGCTGTTGATTATCACAATTATCAATCTTCAACTGGTGGTGAAGGCATAAAAAATAGGCCATCGGTTGCGTCAATTCATAAGTTTGCAATGAGTAAGTTGAAGCCGAATTACATGTTTTGGTTGCGGCGTACTGCTGAGCCATGGAATGGGACGGATTATTGGCAGGATGTTATTGATTATTTTAATAAATTTGACTGGCATTCTGATCCGGTTGGTGGTTTAGAGTCGGGCTGCCCGAGCCTGGTTGCACCATGTCTTTAGTATAAAGTATAGGTAGGAAAGTAATGAAATCTTTAGCTATTGTAGTGCCAGAGTTGTTGCCTGTTCCACCTGTTCAAGGTGGGGCGGTCGAACATTGGGTTGATGAAGTATCGCATCGTTTATTATCTGAGGATAATAAAGTTACTATTGTTTCTCGTCCTGCAGGTGTAAAAGGGCATGAAGGGATTGAATATATTGGAATTCCTTGGACTGCGGCAGAGAGTTTTTTTTACAAGATAAAAGAAAAGCTGACTTGGAAGAATCCGCTACGTTATATTGCTAAAATACAAAATGTAGTTTCGTATGGCCGTCGGGTGTCGAAAGTTGTGAAGGAGTTCGATATTGTATACCTTCATAATGAGCCTAATGTATTGTTTATGTTGAGTAAACAGAAGCGGCAGAAAATTGTGTTGCATATGCATAATGATCATCTGTCTAGTCGGATATTTCGTCCTTTTTATCGTCGAACACTAGCTAAAGTAGATATAATATTGTGTGTAAGCGACTATATTCGTAAGCAAGCAGTGACTTGTTTTCCTGAATACGCAGATCGTTTTCGCGTAATTTTAAACGCAACTGATCCAGAGGTTTTTAAGCCATACGGTGATAAAGCAAAACAAGAGTTAGTGGATATAGTTGATTTAAAAGAAAATAGTCGCTATTTGCTTTATGTGGGGAGGCTGTCTCCGGTGAAGGGAGTGCATGTGCTTATAGAGGCATTTCAAGAGATTCATCGTCAAATGCCAGATACGTTCTTGATTATTACTGGTTCGTCTTTTTTTGGTGGGGCAGCTAAAACTGATTATGAGAAGGAGTTAGTGAGCTTGGCTGAGCCAGTTAGTGATGCAATTTTATTCACGGGATATTTGCCACATATAAAATTAAAATACTTATACTCAGTAGCAGATATGGTTGTTTTTCCTTCAGTTTGGCAGGAACCATTTGGCTTGGTGATACTTGAAGCTATGGCTTCAGGTAGTTGTTTGGTTGCATCTGCTGTCGGCGGGATTCCTGAAGTTGTGAGCAATGGTAAGGATGGTGTATTGGTCGAACCGCAAAACCCTAAAGCGCTTGCTCGAGCAGTGTGCAATACATTTAAAGATTCTAAGGTTATGTCACAGATGCAATATGAAGCTAGGGAAAAAATTATTTCTGGTTATAGGTGGGAACGTTTAATTGGTGAGCTTAACCTTATATTGGGGAATCTAAAGTGATTGCAATCGTATATCCTCAGTTTTATGGCGTCGGCGGTATAGCGCGTTACTTAGATTCATTTTTATCCAATTTGCCAGATAAACACCCTCCAGTATATTTAATAACTGGTGATGAACACTATGAGTTTCGTAGTTATAAGGGCGTTGAAATTATTCATATTCCATTTAGTTCAAGTCGGTTTAATCTTCTTTTATGGGGTGTGAAAGCTCGATATGTAATAATTAAGTTATATAAACAAGAGAAAATACAGTGGGTAAATTTTCACTTCCCACCACTTATTCCGGGGCTTTTTCTGCCAAGGAAGATCCCGGTTGTTCTTACTGCTCACACTACATACCTAGGTATGTCAGGCCAGTTTTATCCTACTAGGCACTTCAATAGTCAGTGGAGTAAAAGTTCTCTAGTGGTCAAGTCGTGGATGGAACGCCATATTTTTGGGTTAACTAGTAAGGTCATTACACTAACAGAGCAGGGAAGGCAGGAGGTATTGGCTTATGGCTTTAAAGGGCCTGTTACGGTAATACCTAATGGTGCCGATGTGAACTTGTTTACACCAGATATGGCCGTTAAAAAAGATATCGATGTGCTTTTTTGTGGACGCATTGAGTTTCGTAAAGGTAGCCGAGCGATGGTTGAACTTTGTCTGCAACTGATTGAAAAAAAATCAAATATTAAGATTTGCATTGTTGGTTATGGTGATGACGATGCTTATGTAAGAGAAGCCTTGTCTCTTCACCCTAATAATATATTGCTGACAGGAAAAGTTCCTTTCTCTGAGATGCTAGGGTATTACAATCGTAGCAGTATCTATGCGTCTACTTCTTATTATGAAGGCCTGCCAGGTACCTGCTTAGAAGCAATGGCAATGGAGTTGCCAGTCGTAGTCTGGGACTTCTTATTCTACAGAGATCTAGTGATTGAAAACGAAACAGGTTTGCTGGTAAAACCCAATGATTTTGAATCAATGAAAGATAAAATATTGGGGTTGTTAACTAAACCACAGCTTGCATCTGAAATGGGAAAGAGAGGGCGACTATTACTTAAAAAAGAGTACAGTTGGTCCACCTTGGCATCGGATGTGCTTGGGGTATTTAAGAAATGAATCTCAGTAATTCTATAGTAAACCGCCCTATACGAGTGATGATGTTAGGGTTACGAGGATTTCCCCAAGTACAAGGTGGTGTTGAAACGCATGTTGAAAACCTAGGCCCTTTACTGGTTGAGCTTGGTTGTGAAGTCGAAGCAATTGTCAGAAAGCCATATCAGCAACAGGAGAGTGGTAGCAGGTGGAAAGGTGTTAGGTTTGTTTCTTTGTGGTCTCCAAAGTCAAAAGGGTTAGAGGCGATCATACATACATTTCTTGGAGTACTTTATGCGGCGATTAAAAGGCCGGATATTTTGCATATACAAGCGATAGGCCCATCACTAATGACTCCATTAGCAAGATTGTTATGTTTGCGCGTAGTAGTAACACACCATGGACCTGATTATGACCGTTTGAAATGGGGCGGCTTCGCAAAGCTTATGTTACGGTTAGGTGAAAAGTGGGGTGTGAAATATTCACATGCAACCATTGTTATCTCTGAAACAATTGCTAACCTTGTCAAAAAAAATCATGCAGTAGAGTCATTTTTAATTCCTAATGGTGTGGTTTTACAGGAGTTGTCCAAATCAAAAGTTGCCCTGCAAAATTATGGATTGACTAAGTATAAATACATATTAATGGTCAGTCGGTTGGTGCCGGAGAAACGACATCTCGATTTGATCCGTGCATTTAAGAAAGCTGACCTCGAAGGATGGAAGTTGGTTTTAGTTGGATCTTCAGACCACCCTGATGATTACAGTAATCAAGTAGTATCTCAATGCATGAATACACCTAATATTATATCAACTGGCTTTTTAACAGGAGAGCCTCTTAAAAAGTTGCTCACCAATGCAGGTATGTTTGTTTTACCGTCATCTCATGAGGGCCTGCCAATAGCACTGTTAGAAGCTTTAGGTTATGGACTACCTTGTGTCGCAAGTAATATTCCTGCAAATTTAGAAGTCGGTCTACCTGAAGAATGCTATTTTGAGCTAGGCAATATAGAACAGTTAACAAATAAACTTGTAGAGTTTAGCCTGAAAGCTTATGAACAGCTGGAGCGCGATAAGATTCGTGCCTGGGTTGGTGAGAAATATAATTGGTATAAAATTGCAAAGCAAACTTTTGAAGTTTATCAGTCTGTCTTAATAAAGTAGTCGTAAAGTGAGTCAGCTCACCGTTTTCCTAGCAAGGTCAACAAAATTGTTTGATTTTAGTCATTAGGTACAATAGCAGCGGTCTTAAATTAAGACTAAAATATAAGTGTATAAGGAAGAGCGTCAAACGTATGGTCTTTGGTCGCAGTTTAGTTGAGTAGTGTGAGGGTAGGGTAGGCTATGGATGGTAGTAAAAGAGGCATGATTAGGGATTTGCACCATTTATCCCTTTTGTTTAAAGTTTTCGATGTTAGTGTTATTTACTTCTCGCTCTACTTTCTAGTGAGTTTTTTTGGGAATGTTAACTGGGTTCCACAGTATAACTTGCTGGCATTGATAGCCGTTCTGGTTTTTGGTTTTGCGGCTGAGATAGCTAGGTTGTATCAATCTTGGCGCGGCGTTGATTTTATTTTGCTCGTACGTCGCCTATGTTTTGTGTGGTTTGTTGTTACACTGTGCTTGTTGATATTGGGCTATACCCTTAGGGTAACATCGGATTTTTCTAGACTTATCTTGTTAGCTTGGTTTTTAGTAACCCCCATCGTATTGTTGAGTTTGCGTGCTTTGCTTTTCCTAGTGCTCAAATATTTTAGAAGCCAAGGTTATAACTCTCGGCAAGTTTCTATCGTTGGGGCTAATGAGCTGTCGTCGCAAATAATTAAACACATTCAAGCGAAGCCATTTTTGGGAATGCGTATTGAAGGGCTTTATGACGATCGAACCATTAATCGTGATGATCATGCGGTCGATCTTATTATTGGTGACACGAGATCTTTAGTCGATAAAGTTAAATCAGGTGACGTTGATATTGTTTATATAACGCTCCCAATGAAGGCGGACCAACGGATTAAACAACTGATTTTAGACCTGTCGGACACAACTGCGTCGGTTTATCTCATCCCTGACTTGTATACTTATCAATTATTTAATGGGCAATGGAGCAATTTGGGCGGTCATCCGGTTGTTAGTGTGTTCGAAACACCTTTTAATGGGATAGATGCTTTTCTAAAACGATCACAGGATGTGATTCTATCGTTGCTTATTTTGATGTTGATTTCTCCTTTGTTACTCGTTATAGCGGCGGCTGTAAAAGCAACTTCACCCGGCCCTGTGTTTTTTAAACAGCGACGTTATGGTATTTCTGGCGAGGATATTTACGTTTGGAAGTTTAGATCCATGAGTTGTGAGGATGATGGTGATTTGGTGAGACAAGCGACAAGAAATGATTGTCGTATTACGCCGCTTGGAGGATTTCTTAGGCGGACATCGTTAGATGAGTTACCACAGTTTTTTAATGTTTTATTCGGTGATATGTCCGTGGTCGGGCCACGTCCTCATGCGGCTGCACATAATGAGTTGTACAGGTCAAGAATTCGCGGTTATATGTTGAGGCATGCCGTAAAACCCGGTATTACTGGCTGGGCACAAATTAATGGTTGGCGTGGTGAAACAGACACCTTGGAAAAAATGGAAAAACGCATTGAGTATGATCACTGGTATATCAGTAACTGGTCTATTTTGTTAGATATAAAGATTATATTTTTAACGATTTTCAAGGGCTTTGTTTCTAAAAATGCGTATTAAAATAGATCGTTTCGGCAATACCGGTTTTTTTATATTATATTAAAATAAAATAAAAAAAATATATATTTAAAATAGTTAGATGATTAATTTAAATTTATTTGTTAATAAAATAATAAGCGCCACCCTAGTGTCGTTGGTTGTTATCCTGAGGTTAGCGATTGAACGGCAAGACCCTGATTTCTTTCAGATGGGCGATTTTTTCTTGATCCCAAGTCTTTCTTTCAATAGATGAAAACCGAATGTCGCAGTATGTGCGTTTAGACCGGCTAAAGCAAAAATACGGGCCTCTGAGATTGATGCTTAATTTCAAGAAGCGCTTATAGAAACGATGCGGCTTGGGCCTAATGAAAGAGGCCTACAGGTGGGGGTGGTTCAATTAGGGTTATTAACGTGGCATTTACTGGATGACTGGACAAGTCAGGTGGTTTTAATGGCTGTTAACAAAGTATTGAAACGAAACCCTAAACACTTATATCGTGCCTCAAAGGATTATCAACGGGTTGAATTATTATGCTCTTTGGTTAGAAATAATGATTGGATTAACAAAGAGTGTTTAACTGAATCTGAGTGAGATTAGACAACCTTATTTTCTTTGTAGAATCTTAATGCAGCTAGTAATCATAGTGGGAAAGCTTAAGTTTTCGGTTAGCCCTAATTGTGTTGTAATCCCCCCAAAAAACCAAGGGAGTTTTAAGTAGAAAATTCTTATAATGAATTAAAGGAGTTTTCTATGAAGAAGTCACGTTACACAGACAGTCAAATTCTGTCAATCTTGAAGCAAAATGAAGCCGGCACACCAGTTTCAGATTTATGTCGTGAACATGGCATGAGCAATGCGACATTCTATAAATGGCGGTCTAAGTTTGGTGGTATGGATGCGTCGCTCATGAAGCGCATGAAAGAGCTTGAAGACGAGAATCGGCGCCTCAAAAAGATGTATGCTGAAGAAAAACTCAAGGCTGAGATTGCCAGAGAGGCCATTGAAAAAAAGTGGTAACGCCATCTCGACGACGAGAGATGGCACAAAGATCAGTTAGTGAGAATAAAGCTAATATAAGGATTTCTTGCACGGTATTTTCTATCAGTGAAACCTGCTATCGCTATCAAGCCAAACTCTCTACGGAGAATGAAAAAATAGCTGATTGGTTATTGAGGTTAAGTACTACGCATAAGCGTTGGGGCTTTGGCTTGTGTTTTTTATACCTTCGTAATATCAAAGGCTATGGTTGGAACCATAAACGCGTCTACCGCATCTACAGGGAGCTAGAGTTGAACTTACGGATAAAACCTAAGCGTCGTATCAAAAGAGAGAAGCCGGAGGCTCTGAACGTTCCTGAAGCGATCAACCAAGTTTGGTCGATGGATTTTATGAGCGACACCCTGAATGATGGTCGTACTATCCGCACCTTCAATGTCATTGATGATTACAATCGTGAAGGTTTAGGTGTTGATGTTGACCTATCATTACCAAGCTCTCGAGTTATTCGGTCGCTGGAACAGATCATTGAATGGCGGGGTAAGCCGCAAGCTTTACGCTGTGACAATGGTCCCGAATATATCAGCCAAACCCTGAAAAACTGGACAATAAAACAGCAAATAACTTTGCTCTATATCCAACCCGGCAAACCGACTCAAAATGCTTATATCGAACGATTTATACCCAAAGGGCATAAGTTTCACTCAAACGATAAAACTGTTTGGTTCAGCTTTAACCGAACAGCTCGCCATGAATGGTTAGATTTACACCTGTTTGAATCAATCGAGCAAGCTCAATTATTGGCTACTCAGTGGCTTTGGTCTTACAATAATGAACGGCCGCATACAGCAATTGGAGGCATACCGCCCAGACAATTACTGAATGCAGCTTAACCCTCTGCTTAAAACTTCGGTTACTTATGGGGGGATTACAATTGACCATACTTGGTTGATCGTTTCAGGAATAATGTAGTGCTCTCATTAGTCTTTGCGCTAAACTTCAAAAATAAAGTCCTTTACGTCGGGGTTCCGCGCATACAAAGGATAATCGCGAGGATTGCTGATAATTGGAACGCCTGAAATCTTATAATTTACCGGCACATGCAAATGACCGTGGAACCATGCGTCGATGCTGCCAGAGTGCTTTGCAATTAAGTGCTCAAGAGAACTAGCGTATGCGTGTTTGTATTCTTCTTTTGAAGGGTTTACAGAGCTGTAAGATGGGGCATGATGAGTCACGACAACTGTTTTGCCATCATATGGTTTAGCAAGCTCATTATTAAGGAACTTAACCGCATCTAAATGTTTAATATAAGTGATAACAGGCACTAGTAAACCTTTCTGGGCACCTAGAGACCCTAACGATTCTTTTCTAATGCGAATGGCCCGTTCAACGAGAACTGGGTCTGCATAAAAATCAGTCGCCTTAGTATAGTTGTAGTCATTCATTATGCCATGTAGCTTGTTAATGCCTTTTTCGTCACCCCAGTTGTCAAAACTAGTCCAAAGCGTCGTACCAATAAACCTAACGTCATTGATGATTTTAATTTGATTATCTAAGAAATGAATATTCGTACCAGAAGTAAGTTCAGCAATGTCATTTGTGACGGACATGTCATTAAAATAGAACTCATGGTTGCCGGCAATGTAGATTATGTCTATCTCTGCCCCATAACATCTTTGAATCCATTCAATTGCATCCGTACCGTTCGCAATATCGCCCGCAAGAACAATCAGGTCGGTTCCGTGAGGAGCAGACAAAATCAATTTTGGATCCATCTCAATATGAATGTCGCTGATTAGGTGTATTTTCATAATTTATTTCCCTCAGTCAGATTTTTATTTAATGTCAAAATATGAGCTTCCCTTTCTGATCAACTACCCCAGCGATCGGTGCACCAGTTACTGTAATGCCACCTTTTAATGTTGCTTGATAATAGTGGTGATGATGGCCATGAAAGATTTGTTTGACGCCCATCATTTCAGCCATTAAATCAATTGCCTGGAAACCATGTTGGTGACAACTTGGCGCTTCATGGGTAACTAAGATATCAGCAGACAGCTCACTTAAACGCTCATAATCTTCTGGCCAAATAGCTGCTTCGTGGCGAAGTGGAAGCCCATTATTCGTGACGTTGTTAGGTAAAAAGCGCAGTAAATCTTCGCGCTTTTTCCACCTAATACCTTCATTCGGATTCCATACCTTGCCTCTAAAAATCCCACCTAGGCCAGCAACCTTTAGATCACCAATATCAACAACGCGCCCATCGATATTATTGCCGGCATAGTCGGATTCAAATAAGTTTGAATATAAGCTGGGGGAGTCATAGTCGTGATTGCCTGGAATCCAAAATACTGACGATAACCTTGATATTTCCTCTAATTCAATTTGAAGAGGAACTGATAGCCCAAAATCACCTAAAATAATGACGGCTTCAGGCCTAAGGGTTAAGGCTGATTCAATGATGGCTCTAAAGTCACCGTGTGGATCGCCTGCGTAGATAATGCTGCTCGTTGTAGGCACTTCAAATCTCCACCACCAAACTAGGCTTAAACGCTACTGGCATGGCCTCATTTGGATAGCCCTGTTGATTACTGACAAGTCTGCAATCACCAACTTTAATGTCCAAATTTGAGTGCGTATGGCCATAAATCCAAAGATCAGGTTTTGTTACTAAGTCATCAAAATTAGAAGTAAAGGCAGCTGATATTTCACTCATTTTGTAACTCTTGTGCTGACACTCCAAGCTTGGCCCGTGATGAGTCACAACTACACTGGGACCATTAAATTTAACACCCAATTTTTGGGCTAAGAATAACTTTGAAATACGGCAAAGCTCTTCCGCATCGCTTGGTGTGAAGTTGAAGTCTCCATTGCGGATGACCACATGATCTCGCAACATGCGTCCGCAATAAGCCATGTTAATAGCTTTATTTTGCTCACCATTAACTTCATAATCTGTCCATAGTGTGCAGCCTAAAAACCGAACGCCATCAATGACAATTTCACTGTTTTCTAGCAAGTGAACCAATGGGTGCTGGCTTGCAGCACTCCTCATTTCGTTTAACACATAATAATAGTCGCCCCGATAAAACTCGTGATTACCTGCAACCACAATCACGGGTTTATTGTGTAATTCCGCTTCTTCAACAGCGAATTCAATTGTATTAATTCCAGTCGCGATATCGCCCGCTAATACAATGACATCTGCATCCGTTTTTTCTAAGCGGTAGCCGAACGGCCGCATCTCAATATGTAAATCACTGCAAAATTGGATTTTCATAAAGTTACTCCAAGTGCATTTAATTGAGCTTCGTGTGTGAATGATCTATGTTCTTTTAGAGTGTGCATTGTTTCTAGTTCTATCATTTTTATTAGGTGAATTTTTCTCAGTAGTTTTTTTGCTAAAAATACAATGAACTTGCGTGAAATCTTTCTCTTCATTACCCATTGCTGAATCAATATATTTTTGACCGTCATCCATTAGGTATATAAAAGCATCCTGCCAATGCTCTCCTGGCTCGGAGCCTACATAAATTTCGCTGAGGGGCTCCAGTCGCCATTTCCCTGTTTTGTTGAGAGAGCCGGGTGAGGCGAGGTTTACTTCAGATATTTCTATATCATCCATATGACTTAATCTTTCTAGTTGTTCAGCGCTAAGAAGAAATACAGTTTTTTTAAGCTCAGCATCTTGTGATCTTTGGTATGTGACTTGAAGAAACATCTTGTTAATTTCTAGTGTTATAGCTGACCAAAACTGCTCGCCTTCTTCGTGAAAACTTGGGATTAAATGAATTTCATTGGCTACAAAAGTTGAAAACATATTTAGTTACTATTGATAATTTAAGGTTAATACTAAGTATTCCTTAGTATCTTTACAAGGAGAAAACTAAGATTATCTGAGTTTGATTGGTTTCAAATATTGGATACCACATGAAGAGTGTAAAAAGGGCTGTTTCGCCGTTAGCCAGGCGATTAAAAGAGGCTCGAATTCGAAAGAAAGTTTCGCAAAAAGAATTGGGTATTTTAGTTGGTATTGACTCGTTCTCTGCCAGCTCGCGAATGAATCAATACGAAAAAGGGAAGCACGCCCCAGATTATTCTACGGTGCAACGAATAGCTGAATTTATGGAAGTTCCAGTTTGCTATTTTTATACTGAAGATGATCAGTTGGCAGAGATAATTTTGTTATTTTTCCAGTTGGATGAGGGCGGTCGTAAGGGTGTTATGAAAAAAATCAAAGAGGTTATCTAGCGTTATTTGCTAAATAATTTATATTATTTTTAATTGTTTTAAAATTAAATAGAAGTTAACAATAGTCTTGATATTGAATGTGTAACTTTCACTGCTGTATTTGAGCTGTCTTGGGGTGCCGAGAAGGCCCAAGTTTTTCTTTTATGATTTTTTCAAACAGCTTCGCGTCTCTTTTAGAATGTCTATCGAGGATGAATGACTTTATCTCGCTTTCACTAATGCTTGGTTCAATGCAAATATCTCGACCACCACCGGATTTGCTGTGTCCGTAATGTTCTTGGGTTCTAGTTGACTTATGTCCCAGCAGATAAGCTATCACTTCGTTTGAGAATCCATTTGCTTTAAAAGTAGAGGCGAGTTGGTGTCTAAATGTGTATAGCGTAGGCCTTTTTTTTCTTCTTGGGAAAAGTCCTTTCATCAAATATGAAAAGTTATCCTGTAATTTTTTAACTTTGATATCTTTCAATTTTGAGATGGATATTCTAATTCCTTCTGCAATATGAGGGTCATTAACAATGACTTCCCTATCAACGCCTCGTTTTCCATCTTCGCTTTTTTTAGAAGTGGTTATTTTGAAAGTTGATGCTGATGTGGGCTTTATAAATTTAAATTCGGATGGACGTGCACCTAGATGAAAGGCAACAAAGACAGCTGATTTTAATGCTTCACTCTTATGTTTATTTAGTGCACCAAATATTATATCTGCATCTTTAATGCTTAGCTTCTTGACCTTTTGGGGGATAGTTGGGTATTCCTTGTTGGTTATAGCTGGGTTCTTTAGTGCGCGTATTGTTTCGGCCAATTTTTGGCAGGTAACATGATCTAAATAAATAGCGACGCTACGTTTAAGGTTAGCCCATGATGTTGGTTGACAGTGATAGGCCTTTTGGAGAACGAACCCTATTAGTTCATCATCAGCGGGCGAATTTTCCTTGAATTTCTGTTGGATAAAATTACGTCCATCTCGAATTAATTTTGCATGTGTATCGTCATTCATAGTTAGTTTAATTTTGTAAATTGGGTTATCTGTTCGCCTCTTGTTACTCATATTAGTTAGTCATATTAACTGTGTGTATTAGGAATACTCTGAATTCTAGAATTGTTTAAGCCTCCCCACATATACGAAATTAAAATTTCGTATATGTGGGGTAGGTGTTTGGACTAATCTGGTCAAATCTGTTGGGCGAATTAGGTGAAAATAAGACAGTCCTTACTTGATATATGGCTGAATCAAAAAGAAAATTTGTTTTAGTCATGGCTTAGTTTGTAATCAACGATATTAAAAGTATTGCGCTGAAGTGTTCACCTGTCATATAGCTTTTGGGGTTATTTTGATGCTTAGTGCCAACATGTGATGTTGGTCACATTTTGAATTCTCTTGAAGGAGTGAGAGGAGTATTAGCAGTGAACTAACTCGTGCCTTTAGCTTTCTCAGTTGGGGTGTTCTGCCTAACGCTTCGTCATTCATTGTTGCTACAAATGAGTTGAGTAGGACAACGGTGCCACCAGGTGGCTGCATGGCGCTTCTAAGCCTCTTGGTCGAGTAAACTGTTTGTTATTGCTTGCGCAGAGGTTGTGATTGCATTAGGGCGCGCCTGGTCGTTAGCATGCTTAATGTGTGATTTCCCATGATTCCGGCTATATTTTCTTAGTGAGGGTGCATATTTGTCTTTGACTTTTGCTAGGTATGAGTAATGTTTGATGCACTCAGCGTATAGGGCAGTATCCGTTCGCGTCAACATCCTGCACCCTGAGATTGTATGTATATTGCCGCCAGTTAAATTGCGCCACTTTGCATCTAAGATACCCAGAATGCCTGCCCCAGGTGCATCCGTTGTTCGAGTCCATCCAGGCTTGTAGTTTTTGTTGCCGTCAGCCGCTATCCAACAATGTATGTGCCGCTTTTTGTCGTGTCCGGTTTCGATTGCCCACTGATAGCAGACATCTAGGTGGTTGCGTAAGGCAGGGCTAACTCTTGGTTTTTTTACTTTTTTCTTCATATAAATGCTGACTTGGTGAAATAGATTGGCTACCACTGCCGATACTTGTATTTCTGAGTTATCAACGTTTTTTGGGTACCTGAGGTCAAACCTGAACGTGAAGACCCTCTTATGCCTGCTCATCATCGCATCAAGTTGGTCAAACGTATTGTCGATGATAGGCTGGTATAAGTAGTAACCATCCTCAGGTTCAGCTTGTACGGCAAACCCTCTGTAAGGTGACCTTGTAATCATGTCTGGCTTTCTTTGCATATTTTCCTCTCTTTACGTATTGCTGCTTGTTATTCATATATAACTGCTGTACTATCTGTGTTTAATAGGATAGCTGTATGTTAGATATTATTTATCCGTAGAGTTAGAGGTGTATAAATTCTTTGCCAAGCCTATATTCTTCAAGGCGTGCCCCATAACTATCTAAACAAATAAAGCGGTTAGCTTTTTTTCATCATCTCTATATTGCTAAACATATTATTTCAGAAAAAGATAAGGTCGTTAAGTAAGGCCTTTTTTGTTTGAAATAGAGTGTTTGTAGTGGTCTAGTTTTTTTGGCTACAATTTTGTATTCAGCCCAGTAGTTTTTCTCAGCAACATTTGGCGAATGACTATCATTATGTTGATGCGGCCTGACTTGGCTGTAATACCCGGATCATATAGTCAGCAATTCCTGTTTTAGCTTATGGGGTAACTGTGTGGACCTCTCGGGAGTTATGAATGCCAAGTGCTATGCCGACCGCATAGGTTAGAGTGCTCCCTGCTATCTATTACTTCTGTAATCACGTGGTGACCCCGTAAGCCGCTGGGTTTCTCTGGGGGGTGATGAGTGCGATCCTAATCTGCATTGTTGATAACACTGGTTGATCGCATAAGACATCGAGAAGTCAATCTGTAAAGGGAGTAAGTGATTTATGAGATAAGTTTCCTCGTTTATCTAAATCACCTTGCCTAGCCTTATCAGCAGTGCTTAGCATTGATTTGCACTCGGTATTCGATTCAAGTCCGCGAACCAGCCTCTTTAGCTTGTGGGTTTATCGCGTGTTACCATTCTAGCTCAAGTTAATTGAGTGTTCTCTCCTAGCTTTTTATGGGTATCCTCTGACGAGGGGCATCAAATGATGGCATGCCATTATGCGAATGTGGGTAGCGAGGGAAATCGTAATATTTTACCGTGTTTTGGCTTACTTAGTGATATAGCTTTTCCCTGATATAATGTTTCTAACATTTAGATATATACATGTCAATCGTTTTAATTTCTTTTGTTTGAGTTAATTAAAACTGACGATGTAGAGATAATTAAATTAACTATAAAGGGTTTAGCATGACACATAAAGTACTTAGGCTTCCGGAAATTAAAAGTCGAACAGGATTATCTCGAAGCACAATTTATTTGCGAATTTCAAGGGGCGAGTTCCCTGAGTCTATTTCGTTGGGTGGGCGAGCCGTTGGTTGGCTAGAAGAGGATGTGAATCAGTGGCTAGAGGATAAAGTTAAAAATAGTCGTTGCCATTAATATATTTAAACAATGAAATCGTTAATCATTTCAGCTAAATATTGTTTTTAGGTGTTGGCTTTATGATGCGTGTGAATATAAGGCTTGAGGTTTTATGTTAACTCAAGAAACTGAGTGGTCTTTAGTGATCTATTCGTTTATCTGGAAACGACTTTCAGGCCATTTTTCCCAGTTAACGCCATGTTGCCAAAAGCGGCCTTGTCAATATATTGGCTCCACCATGCCATAATTGGTTTTCTTCGATTTAGGTAGTCGGTGCGATTGTAGGCATTGCGAACTTCGTTCTTACCAGTATGGGCTAGCGCAGCTTCGATTACGTCAGGATCAAATCCTTCTTCATTTAGAGTGGTGCTGGCTATTGAACGCAAACCATGAGCAACAAGTTGTTTATCAAACCCCATGCGTTTAATGGCTGTATTAGCGGTTTGTGAATTCGTGGGTTTTCTTGGATCCCTGTCAGATGGGAAGATATATTCGCTGTTGCTACTAATGGTTTTCATTATGTCTAGCAGAGAAAGTGCTTGAGGGGTTAGTGGTACGGTATGTGGTTTTTTGCTCTTCATACGTTTGGCTGGGATAGACCAAAGCTGGTTGTTTAAATCAATTTCTTCCCAACGTGAGCCGGCCGCTTCACTCGGTCGTACCATTGTGTGAAGTTGCCACTCAATTAAGCAGCGTGTTGTTAATTTAATACTGGCTTTAGACAGAGTTGCCATAAACAAAGGTAAGTCATCAGGTTTTAGTGTTGGTAGGTGTTTTTTGACAGGGTTCTGAAATGCTTTGCTAATGCCTGCTAGAGGGTTGCTTTTAATAATGCCAGAGTTGACGGCATAGATCATAACTTCATTGAGTCTTTGACATAGGCGTTTAACTGTTTCTAGGCTACCTTTGGCGGCAATAGGTTGGATGGCTTCAATCGTTTTAATGGCGCTGATTTTGTGAATTGGAGTCTTTCCTAGATTTGGAAATATATGGAGCTCTAGGGATCGCCAAGTGTCTTCTGCATGAGCACTAGAAATAGCTCCTTTTTTAACTTCGAGCCATTTTAAGGTGATGTGCTCTAGTGTATTAGCGTGAGCAATACCGTTGATACGTTTTTGTTCGTTGCGGTGTTCCTGAGGGTCTATATCGTTAGCCAGTAATGCTCTTGCATCTAATCTTTTTGCACGTGCTTGCGCCAGTGATACTTCTGGGAATGAACCAAAACTCATGTTAGCCCTCTTTTTAGAGTGCGGGCGGTAATAATTGAAAAACCATAGTTTTGACCCGCTTGGCTTAACTTTTAAAGAGAGCCCATCGCCATCTGAAAGGTTGAATTCTTTGTCTTTAGGCTTTGCTTGTTTAACTTCTGTATTGGTAAGTGGTTTAGTTATTTTTGGCATCGTAGTAACACTGGGTTTTTGTATTTGTCTTGATGTTACTACGAGTGTTACTAAAAAACTAGGATTTGATGGATGCTTCTAGGAAGCTATAGGCATAAAAAAACCCACAAAACCTTGTTTCTATTGGCTTTATGGGTTTTTCTAAGTCCTTATGGGACTATCTTTTGGTGGAGGTGGCGGGAATTGAACCCGCGTCCGCAAGCACTCCGCCCTCGGCTCTACATGCTTATCCTATAACTTTTAGTTTAATCAGTGGCTACCCGATAGGCTAGGAAGACCAAAGACGATTTCGGTTAAGTTTTAGTACATCCGCCCCGAACAAGCTTCAATACGATCTTATGAGTTATGATGCCTGAGATGATCCGAAGATCGCTGGACGCATAAGCACGGCTCCAGTCAGACAGCAATCTACTGGTGTTTAGGCAGCGATTGCGTAGTTGTCGTCGTTTGCAACTATAATTTTTCAGATGTTTTACGAGATTCCTGAAAGCTCGGCATGCACCTAAGGTTTTGCTACCCACGTCGAAGCCAGGTCACCCCCTTTGGTTATGGTTCGATACTATACATTATGAAAGGTTCACAAATATAGTGAATAATTCTTTCATTGAGAAGAAAAAAACAGGTGGTTATGCGTTTATGTAGGCTTAATAGCAGGGATGTCAACCCGTTATTAACACAGGGAGGATGTGTTTTAGCCAAGTTTTAATTTTTAAAGGTGAAAAAAGGGGAGCATGCCTTAGATATTTTAAGTGAGGTAGCTGGTATGCCTAGCCTGAATGCTTCATGATGCGCTGTTTTTCACGCTGCCAGTCTTTATTTTTAGCCGAGGCGCGTTTGTCATGTAGCTGTTTACCTTTAGCCGAACCGATTTCTAGTTTTACGCGGCCTTTAACCCAATACATTGATAAGGGAACAATCGTATAGCCTTTACGTTCGACTAGTGCAACAAGGTTGATAAGTTCACGACGATTTAATAAGAGCTTTCGTAAACGTGTTTGCATTGGGTCGATATGAGTTGAGGCAGACAAAAGTGGTGATATATGTGCACCGGCCAGCCAGGCTTCACCATTTTTTATAACGACATAACTTTCTTTTAATTGAACACGTCCGTCACGGATGCTTTTAACTTCCCAGCCTTCAAGGACCATGCCTGCTTCGAAACGTTGTTCGATAAAATAATCGTGTGTCGCTTTTTTGTTAGATGCGATGGAATTAGGATGTGTTTTTTTCTTTTTGCTTGCCATGTCGATATTCTAAGCGAGGCGTTGATTTATCGCTATAAAAGTCAGCTAATAACTTGGTTAAATAGTAAAGTTGGGTTAATTTATTATCAATAACAAACGTTCAAGGTTTATGAGACAGATATCGCAACATGGAGAATGGTCATCCCGATTGGCCTTTATTTTGGCAGCTACAGGTTCGGCCGTTGGCTTAGGCAATATATGGAAGTTTCCCTATATTGCAGGTGAAAATGGTGGTGGTGCGTTTGTGCTTATTTATTTATTGTGCATTTTGATCATAGGCATCCCCATTATGATGGCTGAAATAATGTTGGGCCGTCGTGGAAGACAAAGCCCCATTAATTCAATGAGAACGTTGGCAACAGAAGCGAAAGCGAGCCGATATTGGTCGTGGTTAGGCTGGCTGGGTGTTATCGCAGGGTTCTTAATTTTGTCTTACTACAGTGTTATTGCTGGTTGGGCTATGGCCTACGTTGTACGTGTTGCATCGGGCGTTTTTGAAGGTGCTACGGCTGACGGAGTTAGTCATATCTTTGCCACCTTTGTGGCAGACCCAGAAAAGCTACTAGCATGGCATAGTTTGTTTATGATTGTGACGATGCTTGTGGTTGCTAGAGGTGTGAAAGGACTTGAACGAACGGTGAAGTTCTTGATGCCTGCGTTGTTGGCTATTTTGATTTTATTGGTGGGCTACGCCATGGAGCGTGGTGCGTTTGAAGAAGGCGTTTCGTTTTTATTTAAGGCAGATTTTACGAAAATGACCAGTGAAGGTGTGTTGACCGCAATGGGACATGCGTTCTTTACGCTTAGTTTGGGCATGGGGGCGATCATGGTGTACGGCTCTTATTTACCGTCTAAGGTTTCAATTGGTTCAACCACTATGCTGATTGGGTTGGCGGATACGATGGTTGCGTTATTGGCAGGCTTGGCTATCTTCCCCATTGTTTTTGCTAATAGTATGGAACCAGCTAGTGGACCGGGCCTTATTTTTCAAACATTGCCAATTGCCTTTGGGCATATGGCGTATGGTTCAATATTTGGTACGCTGTTTTTTATATTACTTGTGTTTGCAGCATGGTCCTCATCAATATCTCTGATAGAGCCAGCTGTTGCCTGGTTGGTTGAAAATAAAAAAATGAGCCGCATGCGTTCATGTATCTGGGCGGGTCTTGTCACATGGGGCGTGGGTATAGGTACGGTTTTATCCTTTAACCTAACAGCAGATGTTACTTTTTTTGGTAAAACATTTTTTGACATTTTAGATTATCTAACAGCAAATATCATGTTGCCTTTGGGTGGTGTATGCATAGCTGTTTTTGCCGGTTGGGTGATGAGTGAAGAAGATAGCGTAAAGGAATTAAGCCTTAAGCGGCAGTGGCTGTATAAAACTTGGCTGTTTTTAGTAAAATTTATATCACCTCTGGCAGTCGTTATTGTCTTCTTAAAATCAATTGATGTGATCTAAGGCGATGCATAAAGTAGAACGCAGTGCTTTAGTGCGGCATTCAGCTGCAGACATGTTTGACCTTGTCAATGATGTGGCATCGTATCCATTGTTTTTGAAATGGTGTAAAAGTAGTAAAGTGCTGTCTGAAACGCAAGACAGTATGACGGCGGAACTTGAAGTGGCTTGGAAGGTGTTGCACAAAGTCTTTAGTACGAAAAATCAATTAGCGGCAGGTGAAAGCATTAAACTTGAGTTGTTAGAAGGGCCTTTTAAGTCTATGACTGGTGAATGGCGTTTTAAGCACCTTCGTGAAGATGCTTGTAAAATAACAATGGAAGTGGACTTTGAGTTTAAAAGTTCCGTTAGTAATTTTGTTTTTAGTGCCATATTTAGTCAAATATGTGGTTCACTAATGGATTGTTTTATCAAAAGGGCAGATGAGGTTTATGGGTAATGTAGAGGTGGCTTACGCAACGCCAGAAAAACAATTAATTTTAGTTGTCCCTTTTCATGATGGGTTGACTGTTCAAAAAGCGATAGACGCCTCTGGGATTTTGAAACATTTTCCGGATATTAATTTGGACAACAATGCGGTGGGAGTTTTCAGTAAGCCTTGTAAACTAGATACGCTATTGAGAGTGGGAGACCGCGTTGAAATTTATCGTCCATTAATTGCGGACCCTAAAGAAGTTAGACGCCAACGTGCTGAAGCCGGAAAAGTTACCAAAAAAGGTGCGCGTTCAGCGAATGAATGATTTGCCTTGAAATACCAAGGAAATGGATTATATTAGTCACTATGATAGTCACAGATAATAATAAAACATTAAATGCCGCTTTTGGTGAAGTGTCTGTGCGCCTTTTTGTCATTGCAAAGTCTTTTCTTCTCAGCCTAGCTCGACTGCCGCAACGCGGCTAATGAATATACCTGGCGAGGTGAAACGCAATTAGCTAATTGTATAAGTAAAAATTTGTCATTAAGATGACATTTGGAGTTTAGAAATGAGTAAAGAGAAGTTAATAATTTTTGATACAACCTTACGTGATGGTGAGCAAAGCCCCGGTGCAGCAATGACTGCAGAAGAGAAGCTTCGTATCGCTAAAGCATTAGAGAAAATGAAGGTTGACATTATTGAGGCAGGTTTTCCTATTTCAAGTGAAGGCGATTTTGCCGCTGTTCAAGGAATTGCAAGAACCGTTAAAGACAGTGTGGTTTGTGGTTTGGCGCGGGCAAACAAAGCAGATATAGAACGTGCTGGTGAAGCACTTAAAGATGCAAATGCATCGCGGATCCATACCTTTATTGCGACCTCGCCACTTCATATGAGAGAGAAGTTGCTATTAACCCCCGATCAGGTTTTTGAACAGGCTGTTGATGCGGTGAAATTGGCAAGAAACTTCACAGATAACGTTGAGTTTTCGCCTGAAGACGCGGGGCGTTCAGACCTTGATTTCTTGTGTCGGATTATTGAGGCGGTTATTGACGCGGGTGCGACAACCATTAACATTCCAGATACTGTGGGTTATAACTTGCCAGACCAATACGGCAACACGATTCGACAGTTAATTGAAAATGTACCCAATTCAGATAAGGCCATCTTTTCAACACATTGCCATAATGACTTAGGCTTGGCAGTGGCGAACTCGTTAGCCGGTGTTATGAATGGTGCGCGCCAAGTTGAGTGTTCAATCAATGGTTTAGGTGAACGTGCAGGAAACGCAGCACTTGAAGAGGTTGTGATGGCGGTTCGAACACGGCAGGATTTATTTCCCTGTGATGTTGGCTTGGATACAACTCAGATTATGACCTGCTCTCGGTTGGTGTCGGGTATAACCGGTTTTCCTGTGCAGCCGAATAAAGCGATTGTGGGTGCTAATGCGTTTGCCCATGAGTCGGGTATTCATCAAGATGGGGTGTTGAAATCGCGCGAAACATACGAAATTATGTTGGCTGAAGATGTTGGTCTTAATTCTAATAAATTAGTATTAGGGAAATTATCTGGGCGGAGTGCATTTAAGGATCGTTTAGAAAAGCTAAACATAATGGTGGATAGCCAAGAAGAGTTAAATAATGCTTTTCGTCGCTTTAAAGATTTAGCCGATAAAAAATCTGAAATTTTTGATGAAGATATTCAAGCCCTAGTGTCGGACTTCAAAATGGAAGAAGCTTTTAGTGAAGCGATTAAGTTAGTGTCCGTTAAAGCGTGTTCGGAAACGGGGGAAATGCCTGAGTCTTGTATTACGTTAATGGTAGATGAGGTTGAGCAAACAGAAACCTCTCAAGGTGGTGGGCTTGTTGATGCTACATTTAAGGCCATTGAGAAAATCGTGGAAAGTGGTGCTACGCTTCAGCTTTATTCTGTCAGTAATGTTACTGAAGGGACGGACTCTCAAGGCGAAGTTGCCGTTAGGCTAGAAAAAGCAGGGCGTATTGTGAATGGCCACGGTTCGGATACAGATATTGTGATTGCCTCAGCAAAAGCCTATATCAATGCGCTCAATCGATTGTTTGGTGATAGTGTGCGGATTCACCCTCAAGCCTATGAAGGGGTTTGAATCGACTGCCCAATAAACTAGAGGCTTTGCTTGCAGAGTAGTACTAATATTTTAATGTGCTGGCAACGCTGCAACACACGCGAAAGGCGTTCTGTTATTTAAACAGAGCGCCTTTTTTTATTTTAAGATATTAAAGGTAATACGTCCTTTCTGATCTCGATCATTTTTTCATTTAAGGCTCAATGCGATACTCATCCGCGCCGGTGTTTTTAGCGCACCCAATAGATTGAGGAGAAGGTATGAGAAGTACTAGTATTGAGCCAGAATTAAAACATGAAGTCAGTCAATTGCTTGATGCTTACGTTCAATGTATCGATGATGATGATTTAGAACGTTGGCCAGATTTTTTTACTGAAAATTGCTTGTATAAGGTTATTCCAAGAGAAAACCATGAAATAGGTATGCCGACAGCTATTATGTGGTGTGATAGCCAAGGTATGTTGCAAGATAGAATTACGGCGTTAAGGCACGCTAATATTTATCAAGTTCAATGGTATCGCCATATCACAAGTAACCCTGTTATCAGTACAGAAGATGGTGACACTATTAAGGTGCAGTCTAATTACGCAGTTTTTAAAACCTGTAATGATGGTGAAAGTACCGTTTATAACGTAGGTCGCTATGTTGATCTCCTTGTTCGCGAAAATGGCGTTCTTAAATTTAAAGAACGTGTGGTCATTTATGACACGCATAGAATTACCACCTTGATGGTTATCCCTATTTAAGTCAGGAGAAAGATGATGAATGCAATAACTCCCCCACATTTAAAATGGCCAGCTGGCACAGACCATACGGCGGTTCCTTACTCAATATTTAATAGTCGTGAAGTTTACGATCTTGAGCAAAAAAAGATACATAACGGCCCGACATGGAATTATTTATCGACAGAAGCAGAGTTGCCTGAAAAAGGCAGTTTTAAGTCTACTTATATTGGTGACACTCCGGTGGTTGTTACCCGTGGTCAAGATAATGAAATTTACGCTTGGGTGAACCGCTGTGCTCACCGAGGTGCGGAAATTTGCCGAGAGCGCCATGGCAAATCAGAAGATGGTGCTTACACATGTGTCTACCATCAGTGGGCATTTGATGCTAAAGGTGATTTGCGTGGAGTCCCTTTTCAACGTGGCCTTGGCGGCAAGGGAGGGATGCCAAAAGACTTTGCTAAGGATCAACACAGCTTACGTAAAGTTCGTGTTGTTAATCACCTGGGCGTTATTTTTGGCACCTTTAGTGATGAAACGCCTGATATTGAAACTTATATGGGCGAAGATGTAGCGTATCATTTCAAGCGCATCTTAAAAGGGCCCATTGAAGTGATCGGCCATACTCGTCAATACATAGCTGGTAATTGGAAGTTTTATTCAGAAAATACTAAAGACCCTTATCATGCGAGTCTGTTACATTTATTTCACCCAACGTTTGGTATTTATCGTGCTTCATTAGGTGGTGGTACTATCGTAAATAATGATGTGCACTCCGTGTTGTGGGTGGAAAATAGTAAAGAAGATGAAAGTAAGTTATCTGATGTTAAGAGTGATAACACAAGAACCTATCAAGAAGGTACTTACCAGTTAGCTGACCCGTCTTTGTTAGCCGGGTCGAAAGAATTTGATGATGACACCACGACCGTCATTTTTTCGCTTTTTCCATCGTTGGTGGTACACCAAATTCAAAACACACTAGCTTTCCGGCAGATTCTGCCAAAGAATGAAAATGAGTTTGAGCTAGTTTGGACGTTTTTTGGTTATGCCGATGATACCGAAGAAATGCGTAACTTCCGCTTAAAACAATTGAATCTTGTCGGGCCTGCTGGGCTTATATCAATGGAAGATGGGGAATCAACAGAGTTGTGTCAAAAAGCTATTGTGCGAGATGGAAACTATACTAATGTACTTGAAATGGGTGGCGTTGGAACGGGTACAGATGATCACTTTGTGACAGAGGGAGCGATACGATCTTTGTGGAAAGGGTATAGGAAAATGATGGATGTATAGGCGTTAAACAGTAAATCGATACCTGTAAAGCCTTGCTATAGATAGCAAGGCTTTTTTATAGCATTAAAGAGGTCTATTTTCTGACAGTAAAAAGTGTCCGCGCGCTTGCGCAATAGGCTTATTGATATCTTCTTGCCAAGCAATAATATTACATAAAGCAACACGACTTCCTAAGCGAACAATATCGCACTTTGAGTAGGTGGTAGTGGTTTGCCCAGGGCGTAAATAATCTATAGAGACATCAATAATTTTAGGGATGTTAACGAGTTCTATTTCCCAGATTAAATGTAACAGGGCGGAATTTTCCATAAACCCAGCAATAACGCCGCCATGCAAAGCAGGGACCGCAGGGTTGCCAATATTGCTTTCCATAAAGCGCAAGCTGGATACGATGCTTTCGCCAACCATGCTGGTTTCTACACCGATTGTTTTGGCATACGGAATAAGTTCTACAATGGCCTCATAATCATGACGCAGTTTGATGTCATTTATTTTTTCTACTAAGGACATTTTATTGTACTGGGAATTGTTTGTTAGAACGCATAAAGCTACCGACGGCGGTTGCAATAGGGCTATTTATATCATCGGTATAGGCGCTGGCGCGAACAAAAGCAATGGTGTGAGTTAAATGGTAGCAATCGGCATATACGTTTATATCGGCACCGGAGGCAGCGGGGCGAATATGGTCTATTCTTAGATCCAGTGTTGCCATAGCACGTAAATTGTTTTGTGCCTGTAAAATAGCAGCGCCACAGGCTGTATCAATAGCAGTGGAAACAGCGCCACTATGAATGTAGTTGTTAACACAATCGCCAATAATCTGTTTGCTAAAAGGAAGCTTTAATGTGGTGGATGTTTCACCATGGCTCACCAAGGTAATGTTTAATTTTTTAGCGTGAGGGGTTTGGTTAATTGTTTTTAAATAAGATTGGATGCTCATGCTAGGGTTTTGCTTCTGGTTCGATGCCGATGAATTTAAGTATTTTTTCCATAATACCGACTTCCTTTTTTTCTCGTTTGGGGACATCAATCACCTTGGTATCGATGGTCATCGGCTTAAACTCATTGCTAGGTTTGAAATTACCTTTTAGGCTAGCAAGACTGCCTTCATTAAAAATAACGGTAATCCGTTCTCTTTTATGTGGTTTGCCTGCCTTTCTTATATCGTAGAAATAGTCCCAACGCTCCTGATGGAATGGATCCACCAATAAAGGGGTGCCCAAGATGAATTTTACCTGCCGCTTATCCATGCCCGGACGGAGTTGGTCAATCATTTTTTGAGTCACCACATTTCCTTGATGGACATCAATTTTATAAACACCGGGTAGGGTGTCAGCAACGTCAAGCATCTTGTCGTTTAGGGTTTCTGTCGTTGAACAAGCCACCAAGGTTGAGCTTGAAATGAATATCATTATTAGAATGAGACGCTTTCGCATTTAAGATCTTCTGTGTATGATTGCAATGGTGAGATGATACATCATCTCACTTTTATATCCACCCCAAATTAGAGGTCGAAATGGAGTCAAAAGATATAAGGGCTGCTGGTTTAAAGGTTACTTTACCTCGGTTAAAAATTCTTGATATGTTGGAAAGTACTGAGAATAAACATCTGTCAGCTGAGGACATGTATAGGGCTCTTTTAGACGATGGTGAAGAAATTGGGTTGGCTACGGTGTATCGTGTGTTAACGCAATTTGAAACGGCGGGTTTAGTCAATCGTCATCATTTTGAGGGTGGTAACTCAGTTTTTGAATTATGCCAAGATGAGCACCATGACCATATTTTATGTGTGAAATGTGGCCGGGTTGATGAGTTCTACGACGAGATGATTGAGCAGCGTCAAAAAGTGATCGCTAAAGAAAAAGGCTACAAAATAACAGACCATAGTTTATATATCTATGGGGTCTGCCCATCATGCGCTAAATAGCCTTTTCCACCATTTCTTTTGCGTGGGCGATGGTTTTATCTGATAAATCAATACCACCTAACATACGGGCTACTTCATTAATTCTCTGTGTTTGATTTAAGCTATCAATTTTCGTTGTGGTTTGTTGTTGGTTTTTTTGCTTGCTGACTAATAAATGCTGATGCCCTTGAGAGGCGACTTGTGGCAGGTGGGTGACACATAGGACCTGACGGTCGCAAGCTAACTCGCGTAGGCGTATTCCAACTGTTTCAGCAACACCACCACCAATACCTGCATCAACTTCATCAAACACCAAGGTAGGTGTCGTATTGCGGCGGCTAGTGACCACTTGTATGGCTAGGCTAATACGAGAAAGCTCGCCCCCTGATGCCACTTTTCCAATCGGCGAATCTGGCATGCCTGGGTTTGTTGATATAAGGAAGACGACATCATCTAGACCATTTTTTTGTGGCGGCTGCTTCGCCAAATGGTTAACGCTTATGTTTAGTTTTCCATCCGGAAGTCCAAGTGTTTTTAAAGTGTTGGTAATGTTACGGCTTAACTTTAAAGCATGTTGCTTGCGCTCATTATGGAGAAGCTCGGCCTGCTTGCGGTAAAGTGTTTCTGCCTCAGCGATGTCTAGTTGAAGCGCGCTTAATTTCTCGTTACGGTTTTCAAGCAAGTCAAGTCGTGCAGTGAGCTGATTATATTTGTCGGAAAGTTGCGAGGGCTCAACATGCAGTTTTCGAGCTAATTCATGAATGCTGCTTAATTGCTGGTCGAGCAAGCTGAGTTTTTCTGGGTCATCTTCTTGTTGATCAATTTGATGCCTCAAATCACGACTGGCTTCTTGAATTTGAATGCTGGCTTCTTTGATTTGTTCGCCCACGCTTGTAAATTCAGGCGCTAAGTCAGCCAGTAACTCTAATTCATGCGAGACATTATTAATTTGACTATATATAGAAGCGTTTTCGTTTTCATACAATATGTCTATTTGGTGTGCTGAGGTCTCAATGATTTTACGCATATTGGATGCTAACGCGTGTTCTTGCACCAACTCATCGTAGTCAATATGGATAATATTTGCTTGCTCTAATTCATTGATTTGATATTTAAGTAGTTGTTTTTCACTCTCATTGTCTTCATTGCCATCGGTTAGGTGGTGAAGCTCTTCGGTTAATCGTTTCCAATGTGAGTATTGTTTGCGACATTCAAGAAGCAAGGCCTGAGAGGGTAAGGATGAATCGACTAATTCACATTGCTTGCCGGGGTGTAATAAATCTAGGTGTGCATGCTGGCCGTGGATGTTAATAAGGTGTTTAGAAAGTTGTTGTAGGGCTTTTAAATTAACGACTTGACCGTTGATATAAGCTTTTGAACGGCCGTCAGCATTGATGGTTCTTCGAATGAAGCAATCTCCTTGATCATCAAGGTCGTTGTCTATAAGCCATTGCTGGGAGGCCGGTAGATCGGTAATGTCAAACTCTAAGCTAAGATCCGCCTTATTAGCCCCAGGTCTCAATAACGAAGCATCTGCTCGTTCGCCTAGGCACAGTTTCATTGCTGTCAGTAAAATGGATTTACCCGCACCTGTTTCACCGGTTAGCACGGTCATCCCTTGCTCAAGCTCGAGGTTTAATTGATCAACAACAGCTAAGCCTTTTATGTCGATGGATTTAAGCATACCTAAATTTTATGTTTGAGGAGCTTTGCTCCAGTCAAGTTTTACGCGCAGAATATTGAAAAAGTCATGATTCGTTGGGTGTAACAAATGAATTTTATTTTCATGGCGACTGATGTTTATAAGGTCATCTTCAAGGATACTTGGAAGAATGACGTTATCGCATGTTAGTTGCGCCTCGTGCTTATCTCGTTGGCTAAAGCGAATACCAATTTCGCTTTTTCCATCTACCACCAGTGGGCGGTTGCTCAAGGTGTGTGGGTTAATAGGAACCAGCACAATGGCATCCAGCGAGGGGTGCATTAGCGGCCCACCACCGGATAGTGCATAAGCTGTTGAGCCAGTTGGGGTTGCTATGATTAATCCATCAGAGCGCTGAGCATTCACAAAACGTTGATTAACATAGGTTTCAATGTCGATTAAACCAGGGGATTTTAATCGGTGAATGGCGACTTCATTGAACGCTGACTGTTCGTGAATAAGCGTATTGTTACGGATGATTTGAGTGTTGAGGATAATACGTTCTTCCTCATGGTAATGGCCTTCGAGGATTTGCCTTATTTGAACATTCATCTCTTCTGGTGATATATCAACCAAAAAACCAATGCGACCTAAGTTTATACCGACGAGAGGAACCTTTTTGTCAACCAAGGCGCGAGCAGCTGATAAGAGTGTCCCGTCACCGCCAATAGACATGATGAGATCACATTGGTCGGCTAATTCACTGATGCTCATGATGTGCTCAGAGGGCAATGAGATATGGTGAGCCGTTTCTTCATCAACAACGATGTTAATATTGGCGTCAATTAACAGCGTATATAATGCTTGAACTGTTGCAGATATATCCGTGGCATTAGGCTTGGAAATCAGCCCAATTCGTTTAAATTTTGTATTCATTTTACTCCTCAGTTGAAGGTAAAAGTTTACACGAAATGTAGCGATTTACACCAGAATCTAAATCTAAATGACGGCTTATTTACTGAGTGTCGGCATTTTAAGGATCAATTTGAATTTTACGCGTGCTAAGCGTGTGTTAGATATCTAATTTTAATTGCTGGAGATCATTTCTATAGCTTTATTGATAAGGTATGCGTTGCTGAATGCCACTCGACTGTTTGGTTTATCATACATAGTGCCGAAGGGTGGAGTAATCGGTGAACTGTATGGCAAATTGAGCTTATTGTTTGGTTTTGCTGTAAAAGTTTTGGTTGGAACCTTGAAATTTAGAAAACCATCACCATTTAACTAAAACAGTTTATGCGCTTGCCTTAATGGTAAGTCGCTATCAATCAAATTTAAGTGTAAAAAAGAGGAAAGGCTATGGGGTCTGAAGAACAGACAGATCAAGAGAATATTGAACAACCAGCGGTTGAAACGGAAGAAAGTATTGTTGGTGAAATAGTAGAGGATGCATTGAAAGATGAGGCGGAAGGGGAAACTGCTGCCTCAGAAGAGGTTGATTTGCAGGCGGCGCTAGATGCGGCGACCACTCGTGCTGATGAAAACTGGGAAAAATTGTTGCTGGCAAAGGCAGAGGTGGAAAATATTCGCCGTCGAACACAAAAAGATATTGAAAAGGCGCACCGTTTTTCTGTTGAGAAGTTTGCTAAAGAGATGTTGCCAGTAGTCGATAGTTTAGAGATGGGGCTGGCATCAGTGGATGCAGCAGAAGGTGATGTTGTAGCCATAAAAGAAGGGATGGAGTTGACACACAAGCAATTGCTAGCTTCGCTTGAAAAGTCCGGCGTTAAACAAATTAACCCAGAAGGTGAAAGTTTTAACCCGGACTTACATCAGGCTATCTCTATGGTTCCAAGCCCTGATCATGAGCCTAATACGGTGATACAAGTCTTTCAAAAAGGTTATACGCTCAATGAGCGTTTATTACGTCCTGCAATGGTTATTGTGTCGCAACCTCAAGCACCTACAGAGACAAAGAAAATTGATGAGCAGGCTTGAAAATTAAATTTCACGCCCTTATATCGTAACTAACAGAATAGAATAAATTAAATTTCGGAGATATTTAAATGGCTAAAATTATTGGTATTGATTTAGGAACAACGAACTCGTGTGTTGCCGTATTAGATGGCGACAGCGCGAAAGTACTTGAAAATAGTGAAGGTGCAAGAACAACGCCTTCAATTGTAGCGTTTACAGCAGAAAGTGATGTGCTTGTAGGGCAGTCTGCAAAACGTCAAGCGGTAACAAACCCATCAAACACGGTATTTGCTACCAAGCGCTTAATTGGTCGTAAATTTACAGATGATGTTGTGCAAAAAGACGTCAGCATGGTGCCTTATAAAATTCTAGCTGCCGATAATGGCGATGCTTGGATTGAAGCGCAGGGTAAAAAAATGGCGCCGCCTGAAATAGCTGCGCGTATTTTAATGAAGCTTAAAAAAGATGCTGAAGCATATTTGGGTGAAGAGGTAACAGAAGCCGTTATTACTGTGCCTGCTTACTTTAACGATTCGCAACGTCAAGCAACGAAAGATGCAGGCAAGATTGCCGGTTTAGACGTTAAACGTATTATTAACGAGCCAACAGCGGCTGCGTTAGCTTATGGCATGGATAAGAAAAGTGGTGATCGTACGGTTGCTGTTTATGACTTGGGTGGAGGTACCTTCGACGTTTCAATTATTGAAATTGCTGAAATTGATGGCGAGCACCAATTTGAAGTGTTATCAACCAATGGTGATACATTCTTAGGTGGTGAAGATTTCGATTTACGTATTATCGACTTCCTTGCAGATGAGTTTAAAAAAGAAAACAGCGTAGATTTACACAACGACCCATTAGCACTTCAACGTTTAAAAGAAGCCGCTGAAAAAGCAAAAATCGAGCTATCATCTAATCAACAAACAGATGTTAACTTGCCTTACATTACGGCAGATGCGTCAGGGCCTAAACATTTGAATGTTAAATTGACACGTGCAAAACTTGAGTCTCTTGTTAATGATCTAGTTCAACGTACGGTCGCACCTTGTGCAACAGCTGTTAAAGATGCTGGTTTATCAGCTTCTGAGATTGATGACGTGATTTTGGTTGGTGGTCAAACACGTATGCCAAAAGTTCAAGAAGTTGTTGCTGAATTCTTTGGTAAAGAGCCACGTAAAGATGTTAATCCAGATGAAGCCGTTGCCGTGGGCGCTGCAATTCAAGCAGGTGTTTTAGCTGGCGATGTTAAAGATGTGCTTTTATTAGATGTAACACCACTTTCATTGGGTATTGAGACAATGGGTGGTGTAATGACAAAGCTAATTGAGAAAAACACGACTATTCCTAGTAAGGCGAGTCAAACATTCTCAACAGCAGAAGATAACCAAACAGCGGTTACTATTCATGTTCTACAGGGTGAACGTGAAATGTCATCAGGCAATAAATCTTTAGGCCGTTTCGACCTTCAAGATATACCGCCTGCACGTCGTGGTACGCCGCAAATTGAAGTGTCTTTTGATATTGATGCAAACGGTATTCTAAATGTATCTGCTAAAGATAAGGCCACAGGTAAAGAACAATCTGTTGTTATTAAAGCATCAAGTGGTTTATCTGATGAGGAAGTCGAAGCAATGATTAACGATGCTGAAGCGCATGCTGAAGAAGATAGAAAATTGCATGAGCTTGTGACTGTTAGAAACCAAGCGGATGGCATGATTCACGCAACTGAACAATCCATTGAAGAAATGGGTGATAAGGTTGATGCCTCTGAAAAAGCAGATATTGAAGCGGCTATTGCGGACCTTCAAGAAGCTATTAAAGGTGACGACAAAGAAGCGATTGAGCAAAAAACTGAAGCCTTAACAACATTGTCTGCTAAGTTAGCTGAAAAAATGTACGCTGATGCAGGCGCTGAAGGGGCGGCTGAAGGCGCTTCTGCTGAAGCAAAGTCTGACTCTGATGCAAATGCTGATGATGTCGTTGATGCTGAATTTGAAGAAGTAAAAGAAGACGATAAAAAATAAGCCTTAAAACATTAGTTTTAAGTTACTTAACTATAGCCCGTGTTGGGCTACGACATGGCCGCCGATTTATCGGTGGCTTTGACGTATTAAAGGTTTGAGAGTCATGGAAAAAGCAGATTTTTACAAAACACTAGACGTTGCTCGAAATGCCAGTGAGCGCGAAATAAAAAAAGCATATCGACGTTTGGCGATGAAGTATCATCCGGATAGAAATACTGATAACCCAGATGCCGAGGCTAAATTTAAAGATATTCAAGAAGCATACGCTATTTTAAGTGATGAGCAAAAACGCGCCGCTTATGACCAATTCGGTCATGCGGGCGTGGATCCTTCTATGGGTGGCGGCAGAGGACACTCTGGTGGCGATTCATTTAGTGATGTATTTGGCGACGTTTTCGGCGATATATTTGGCGGTGGTGGAGGCGGTCATCGTAGCCAAGTGACTCGTGGTGCGGATTTACGCTATAACTTGGATTTGTCTTTAGAAGAGGCTGTTTTTGGTATGGAAACCAAAATAAAAATCCCTACCTCTGTTAGTTGTACGACTTGTAAGGGTACCGGTTCTAAAAGTGGTAAGTCAGGTGTTTGTTCATCATGCGCTGGTCATGGTCAAGTGCGTATGCAACAAGGGATGTTTTCTGTTCAACAAACTTGTCCAACCTGTCATGGGTCAGGATCGCAAATTACAGACCCTTGTGGTAAATGTCGGGGTACAGGGAAAACTAAAGAGCAAAAAACATTATCGGTAAAAATTCCTGCCGGTGTTGATACTGGCGATCGTATCCGCTTGGGTGGTGAAGGAGAAGCAGGAGATCATGGTGGGCCTGCTGGTGATTTATATGTTCAAGTTAATGTTCGTGAACATGCCATATTTACACGTGATGGTGCAAACTTGTATTGCGATATGCCCATTAGCTTTGCAACAGCAACACTTGGTGGCGAACTTGAGGTGCCTACCTTGTCTGGAAAAGTTAAATTAAAAGTTCCGCCCGAAACGCAAACAGGTAAGTTATTTAGGTTGCGCGGTAAAGGTGTTAAGCCTGTAAGAGGAGGACCTGTCGGGGACTTAATGTGTCGCGTTAATGTTGAAACGCCAGTTAGTTTAACAGCTGAACAAAAGGCGTTGGTTGAACAGTTAGAAGCATCATTTAAAACGGGTGGCACTAAGCACAATCCACAAGAGCATTCGTGGTTAGGTGGTGTTAAAAGTTTTTTTGACAAAATGAAGTCTTAACAGGTTTAGAGTTTCTATAAAGTAAAATAAAGGCTGTAGTGATGTGTATAGCCTAGGTGATGTTGATAAGGGGAAAAGATGACAAAAATAGCGGTATCTGGCGCAAGTGGCCGAATGGGACTTAACTTAATTAAAGCGTGCCAACAAAATAAGTTGGCAACACTTGGTGTCGCTATTGAGCGTGATGGCTCTCCTGCAATCGGTAAAGATGCAGGTGAAATGGCAGGGTTGAGCCAGCAGCAAGTTCGCGTTGTTTCAGATTTCTCAAACCAAGCGCCTAACTTTGATGTTTTAGTTGACTTTACTCGGCCTGAGGCTTGTTTGGATAAGGTGTCTTTTTGTCAGTCACAGAAAAAAGCAATCGTAATTGGCACGACCGGATTTAGCGAGGCGGATAAAGCGCAGATAGTGTCAGCGTCAAAAAATATCCCAATTGTGTTTGCGCCTAATATGGGTATTGGTGTCAATGTAACGTTAAAACTTTTAGAGTTGGCGGCAAAAGCAATCGGCCAATCTGTTGATATTGAGGTGATTGAAGCACACCATAAGCATAAAGTGGATGCGCCATCTGGGACTGCTTTAAAAATGGGCGAAGTGGTTGCAAATGCAATGGGTAAGGCATTAGATGAGTGTGCAGTTTATGCGCGCGAAGGTATTACTGGTGAGCGTGAAGAGGGAACCATTGGTTTTTCTACCATCAGAGGTGGGGATATTGTAGGTGAGCACACTGTTATGTTTGCCGATGAAGGTGAGCGCATTGAAATCAGTCATAAAGCAACAAGTCGAATGACTTTTGCTACTGGTGCAATCAGGGCGGCTTGTTGGCTTGCCGATCAACCTCCTGGCTTATATGACATGCAAGACGTACTAGGTCTGAAAGATTAAATGCCGTCTTTTGTATTGATAGTTTTCTGTTAATATTTAAAGATAACGTAAGGGTTTATGTAAATACTGTTATAAGAATCAGTAATAAAGCAGGACATCAATACTGTTGGGAACTGGTAATTAAAAGTATAAAGCCGGATGCCGACACATAGGAGAGAAAAGTAATGTCACAAGTTAAAACAGTTGAGCCGGCGCAGGCTTCATCGAATATTAAAAAGTACGTTCTGATTGGTGCTGGGCCAGCCTCTGTGAGGGCAGCAGAGACGCTGAGAAAAGCCGATGCAAATTGTTCAATCACGATGATTGGTCAAGAAAAAGAGTCACCATATTCCCGTATGGCGTTGCCATATTACTTAAGTGGCATGATACAAGATACGGGCACGCACCTTAGAAAAACAGCGGGCCATTTCGATGATCTGAATATTAACCATGTTATTGCAAGGGTTGAAAAGGTAGAGACTAAAAGCCATCAGGTTGTTATTGATAGTGGCGATGTCTTTGAGTATGACAAGTTGATGATTGCGACTGGTTCGCGTCCTGCAAATTGCCCTTTCCCGGGATCGGAAACAGATGGTGTGGTGAATTGTTGGACATTAGCGGATGGTCGACGAATACTTGATTCAATTAAACCAGGCTCTAAAGTAGCTTTATTAGGGGCTGGCTTTGTTGCCTCTATTATTATTGAGGCAATGCTAAAAAAAGGCGTTAATCTGACTGTTATGCTGGGGCGTACTGGCTTTATGGTTAGCCGGATGATGGATGAAACCGCAGGCAAAATGATTCAGTCTTGGTGTGAAGCAAAAGGGGTGGAGATGATCCTGCCCAGTAGTATTAAATCAATTGAGCCTGGCCCAGCTTTGAAGCGTGATGACGACAGCTTAACTGAATACGATTTGATTATTGTTGCAACAGGGGTTTATTCAAATATTGAGTTTTTAGAAGGCAGTGGTATTGAAACGGATAACGGTATTCTTGTCGATGCGGGGCTGCATACCAGTGTTGAAGATGTTTTTGCTGCTGGTGATGTTGCTCAGGGGCCAGACTTTTCAACAGGTGGAAATTCAGTGCACGCTATTCAGCCAACAGCCGTTGATCATGGGCGGATAGCTGCGGTTAATATGATGGGTGGTAACTCTACCTATAAAGGTAGTTTAAGCATGAATGTTCTTGATACATCTGGTTTAGTATCAACTTCATTTGGCAGTTGGGGCGGAGTAGAAGGTGGTGACAGTGCAGTTTTGCTAGATAAAGATAACTATAAATATATTCGTTTAAACTTTAAAGATGATTTGCTGGTGGGTGCTATCACAGTTGGTCGTACGGATTTTATTGGTGTTATGCGAGGATTGATTCAATCGGAAATACCTTTAGGGGAATGGAAAGAAAGGTTAAAAGAAGACCCCACGCTAATAATGAATGCGTATTTGTCGAAATCGCTGGATGTCGCAAAATAATTTGCTAAAAAATATGCTCGTGTTGGAATGGACAATGAGGCACTTAATCCAGTAAAATTCGCGGTCATACATATTAACAATCAAAACGGGTGGTGCCAGTAAAGGTTCTTCCCGTTTTGTATATCTAAAGGTGGTGTAATTTGTCTGACAAAGCGATACTGGTTCTCGAAGACGGTAGTGTGTTTCACGGCCAATCAATTGGCGTTCAAGGCCTGACAACAGGCGAAGTTGTTTTTAATACGTCGATGACGGGTTACCAAGAAATTCTCACTGACCCATCCTATTCACATCAAATTGTAACGCTAACGTACCCGCATATTGGTAATGTCGGCGCAAATGCTGAAGATGAAGAGTCTGCCGCAGTTCATGTGCAGGGTTTGGTTATTAGGGATTTACCGTTACTGCATAGTAATTGGCGTTCAGAAGAGTCCTTATCTGCATATTTAGCTAGAAATAATATCGTTGCAATTGCTGATATTGATACGCGTAGGTTGACAAGAATTCTACGTGAAAAAGGCGCGCAACGAGGCTGTATCATAGCCGGAGAGGAAGTTGATGAGGCGTATGCCTTAGCATCAGCAAAAGAGGTGACGCCACTTAAAGGGCTTGATCTTGCGCAGCTGGTGTCCTGCAAAAAACCTTATGACTGGACAAGCCCAGTTTGGCAGTTAGGGCAAACAAGCAAGACTGCAACGAAGAAAGCAAACTACAAGGTTGTCGCGTATGACTTTGGCGTTAAGCGAAATATTCTTAGGTTGTTGGTGGAGTCGGGCTGCGAAGTCTGTGTTGTACCAGCGAAAACGCCAGCTTCAGAGGTGTTAGCAATGTCACCAGATGGTGTGTTTTTATCAAATGGCCCCGGCGATCCAGAGCCATGTGATTATGCCATTGAGGCCATCAAAACTATTTTAAAAGAGAAAGTCCCCGTATTTGGTATCTGTTTAGGCTATCAATTGTTGGCGTTAGCCAGTGGTGCCTCAACAGTAAAAATGAAATTTGGTCACCATGGCGCTAACCATCCGGTACAGGACTTAGTAACGCAACGGGTTATGATCACTAGTCAAAACCATGGCTTTGCTGTGAATGCGGATTCTTTGCCAGCTAATTTAAAGGCAACGCATACTTCATTATTTGATAAGAGCCTACAAGGGATAGAGCGAACGGATTGCCCCGCATTTGGATTCCAAGGGCACCCAGAAGCGAGCCCTGGTCCGCAAGATATTGTGTATCTGTTTGACCGGTTTACGACAATGATGGACTCATATAAAGCTTAATTAAGCGAGCGGTCAATGAAAACGTTGACACCCTTTTGTGTACACCTGGCAATTAGCCATAAAAATTTATAAAGAGAATTATGCCAAAAAGAACCGACATAAAATCCGTTTTACTATTAGGTGCAGGCCCTATTGTTATTGGTCAGGCTTGTGAGTTTGATTATTCAGGAACGCAGGCTTGTAAGGCGCTAAGAGAAGAAGGTTATCGCGTGATTTTGGTTAATTCAAATCCAGCGACAATCATGACGGACCCCGAAACAGCCGATGCAATTTATATCGAGCCGGTTGATTGGCAGACGGTTGAAAAAATTATTGAAAAAGAAAAGCCAGATGTGCTGTTACCAACGATGGGTGGGCAGACGGCACTTAATTGTGCGCTAGATTTGGATAGGCATGGCGTGCTTGCAAAACATAATGTTGAAATGATTGGCGCGTCAAAAGAAGCAATAGATAAAGCAGAAGATAGGGATCTGTTTAAAAAAGCGATGACTAAAATCGGTTTGTCGACGCCACGTTCATTTGTTGCACATAATATGGAGCAAGCATTTGAAGCCTTGGATGATATCGGTTTTCCAACAATTATTCGTCCATCTTTTACAATGGGTGGTAGTGGTGGCGGTATTTCATATAACCGAGAAGAGTTCGTAGAGATATGTGAGCGAGGTTTGGACCTATCACCCACTAATGAGTTGTTGATTGAAGAGTCCGTCTTAGGTTGGAAAGAATACGAGATGGAAGTGGTACGTGATCGTAAAGATAACTGTATTATTATTTGTTCCATTGAAAATTTTGACCCAATGGGAGTGCATACAGGGGATTCTATTACGGTTGCCCCCGCCCAGACATTAACCGATAAAGAATATCAAATTATGCGTAATGCTTCGATCGATGTATTGCGTGAAATTGGTGTGGATACAGGCGGGTCTAATGTTCAATTTGCAATCAATCCAGAAAATGGTGCGATGATTGTGATTGAAATGAACCCACGAGTTTCCCGTTCATCAGCGTTAGCCTCAAAAGCAACGGGTTTTCCTATTGCTAAAGTGGCTGCAAAATTGGCGATCGGTTACACCTTGGATGAACTAAGTAATGAAATAACAGGGGGCGCAACACCCGCATCATTTGAGCCGTCTATTGATTATGTTGTTACGAAAATTCCTCGCTTTACCTTTGAAAAATTTCCAATGGCAGATGACCGTCTTACTACGCAGATGAAATCTGTCGGTGAGGTAATGTCTGTAGGGCGAACGTTTCAAGAGTCACTACAAAAAGCCTTACGCGGGCTTGAAACAGGTAAGAATGGATTAGACCCAATCGTTGATTTAAACGAAGAAGGGGTTGATGCTATTTTAAGGCGTGAAATACAACAACCAGGTGCTGATCGTATTTGGTATTTGGCAGATGCGTTTAGGAAAGGCTTTGGTTTAGAAAGTATTTTTGAGCAAACAAAAATTGATCGCTGGTTTTTGATTCAAATAGAAGATTTGTTAAATGAAGAAGCTGTTTTATCAAACAGTGAGCTTGCTTCAATTGATAATTTAACAATGTATCGATTGAAACGAAAAGGTTTCTCAGATGCGCGATTAGCTGCTTTACTGGGCGCTAAAGAAAGTGCCGTAAGGGCAGCCCGACACGAGATGAATATTCGCCCTGTTTATAAACGGATTGATTCTTGTGCAGGTGAGTTTTCGTCTTCTACAGCTTATATGTATTCTACTTATGAACAAGAGTGTGAGTCACAGCCAAGTGACCGTGAGAAGATTATGGTATTGGGTGGCGGCCCAAACCGCATAGGACAGGGAATCGAGTTTGATTATTGTTGTGTCCATGCAGCGTTGGCAATGCGTGAAGACGGGTATGAAACCATTATGGTTAACTGTAACCCTGAAACGGTATCAACTGATTTTGATACCTCAGACCGTTTGTACTTTGAATCGTTAACACTGGAAGATGTGCTTGAAGTCGTGCACCTTGAAAAGCCAAAGGGCGTGATTGTTCAATACGGAGGTCAAACACCGCTAAAACTAGCGGAAGATTTAGAAGCTGCAGGCGTCCCAATTATTGGAACATCACCGGAAGCTATTGATCTGGCAGAAGATCGTGAGCGTTTCCAACAATTAGTTGAAAAGCTAGGGCTTTTACAGCCACCTAATAGAACCGCGCGAAATCCAGAACAAGCCGTACTTCATGCAGAAGAAATTGGTTATCCGCTAGTTGTAAGGCCATCATATGTATTGGGTGGTCGTGCGATGGAAATCGTTTATAACGAAGCAGAACTTCGTACATATATGCGAGAAGCAGTTAGTGTTTCAAATGATTCACCGGTGTTATTGGACCGTTTCTTAGATGATGCTGTTGAAGTCGATGTAGATGCTATTTTCGATGGTAAGGAGTTGTTAATCGGCGGCATTATGGAACATATCGAGCAGGCGGGTGTTCACTCGGGCGATTCGGCCTGCTCATTACCTCCATTTGATTTGAGTCAGCAGGTGCAAGATAGAATGCGTGTACAGGCTAAAGACCTTGCTCGTGAATTAGGCGTTGTCGGTTTGATGAATATTCAATTCGCTATTAAAGGGGATGATATTTATATCTTAGAAGTAAACCCCCGTGCATCACGCTCAGTTCCTTTTGTATCGAAAGTGACGGGGTACCCGTTAGCGAAAATTGCAGCTCGTTGTATGGCAGGGCAGTCATTAGCGGATCAGGGCACCACTCAAGAAATTATTCCTAAGTATTTCTCGGTTAAAGAGTCGGTTTTCCCATTTGTTAAATTTCCTAATGTAGATCCGTTATTAGGCCCTGAGATGAAATCAACAGGTGAAGTGATGGGTGTAGGGGATACATTTGGAGAGGCATTCGGTAAATCACAGCGTGCTGCTGGTATTGAATTATCAAATAAAGATAAAGTATTGTTTAGCGTTAGAGATGCTGACAAAGATAAAATGATTAATTTAGCCAAAGTATTGGTTTCACGCGGGAAGCAAATACTGGCTACAAAAGGGACGGCAGATGCCTTAAAGGCAGCTGGGGTTGAATGTGAGCTAGTCAACAAGGTTAACGAAGGCCGTCCTCATATTGTAGATGTGGTTAAAAATGAACCTATTCAGCTAATCGTTAATACCACAGAAGGTAAACAAGCGATTCTTGATTCATTTTCAATCCGTCGTGAATCGTTACAAAATAAGGTGACATATTGCACTACTATGGCGGGTGCTAAAGCGACAATTGATGCATTGGCAGATATTACTGTGAAAGAAGTCAGAGAGCTTCACGCATTGCAAGCACGTCATTAAGTTGTAAAAATTAAGGATTATTTATGAGTAAGGTACCATTAACTAAAAAAGGCGCAGAAAGCCTTAAAAAAGAATTGGACGAGCTAAAAAATGTAAAGCGTCCTAAAGTGACCGAAGCGATTGCTGATGCTCGCGCGCACGGTGATTTAAAAGAAAATGCTGAATATCATGCGGCCAGAGAAGAGCAGGGCTTAATAGAAGCACGGGTTCGTGATATTGAAAGCAAATTAGGAAATGCACAAATTATAGACGTTTCTACCATGGACGCTAACGGTAAAGTTATTTTTGGTTGTACCGTTGAGCTAGAAAATATCGAGACAGAAGAGTTAGTTGTCTATACGATTGTTGGCGAAGATGAAGCAGATATAAAGAAAAACTTAATTTCCTATGCATCCCCTTTTGCAAAAGCATTGATAGGAAAGGAAGAAGGGGATGTTGCTGAGGTAAGAGCGCCTGGTGGAGTCACAGAGTTTGAAATTTTGGATGTTCGTTACGAATAAGCTTTTTTATCTTGGTTTTCTCTGTAAAAAACAGCCATAAAACCAATGCTTTGAATGAGTTCTGAGGCGGTTTTATCAGCAATCTCTTGAATGATCGCTTTTTTGTCGTCTCGATCATCAGCAGACACTTTTACCTTAATCAGCTCGTGGTGCGTGATCGCAGACTCAATCTCGTCTAATACATTACTGGTTAGGCCAGACTGACCTAGACGAACAACAGGCTTTAAAGAGTGTGCGTGTGCCTTTAGTTTCTTTTTTTGCTGATTTGATAATGCCATAGTGTTTCATTAAATTCTGTTAAGTTAGGTCGCGCATTCTACACTTAAAAGATACAAGAAGGTGCGTCTGTTTTGTAGATGTACCTATGTTAACAGTGGGTAAACAAATAATAATGCAAAGGTATGACCAAGCATAAAAACAAACAAAAGTGGCTGGATGAGCATTTTAACGATGAGTATGTAAAAAAAGCTCAACAAATGGGGCTTCGTTCGCGCGCCGTATTTAAATTAGAAGAAATTGACAAAAAAGACCGGTTATTGAGGCCTGGACAAATTGTGGTGGACTTAGGTGCCGCGCCGGGTGGCTGGTCAGAATATGCCATAAAAAAAATCACAGGCGATGGGCGAGTCATCGCGTTAGATTTATTAGATATTGATCCTATTGATGGTGTTGACTTTATTAAAGGTGACTTTAGTGACGACGAGGTTTTTGAGCGCTTACAAAACTTAATCGGTCATCAAGCAGTCGATATAGTGATGTCTGATATCGCGCCTAATATGAGTGGTAGTAAGGCGATTGATCAACCAAAATCCATGTATTTAGCAGAATTGGCATTAGATTTTGCAAAAAACAGTTTAAATAGCCGGGGCTCGTTTTTGATAAAGCTGTTTCAAGGTGAAGGGTTTGACCAGTATCTTCAAGAGGCTAAAAAAGTTTTCTCGACAGTACTGATTCGAAAACCCAAAGCTTCACGCGCACGTAGTCGAGAGGTTTACCTTTTGGCAAAGGGCTTGAAATTGTAGTAATCTAACCCCATAAATTACTGAATGAATTTTAAAAATAACAGTTTAATTGAGCACTGTCATAAACATCACGAGGGAGTAACACTTTGAACGAAATGGTTAAGAACATTATTATGTGGGTGGTAATCGCCGTCGTGCTGATGTCCGTATTCAATAATTTTGGTGGATCAAAACAATCATCAACTAGTAATTTAAGTTATTCGCAGTTTATCAGTGCTGTTAATGCAGGCCAGGTTAGTAAAGTGTCCATAGATGGGCCTAATATTAGTGGTCAAACTACGTTAGGTGAGCGTTTTACAACACGTAGTCCTGGTGATATTCACCTTGTTGATGACTTACTAAAAAATGGTGTTGAAATTATTGCCAAACCACCTGAAGAGCAATCGGTGCTTATGTCAATTTTAATATCATGGTTCCCGATGCTCTTGTTGATTGGTGTGTGGATATTCTTTATGCGCCAAATGCAAGGTGGCGGAGGCGGTGCCGGTGGTCGTGGAGCAATGTCCTTTGGTAAAAGCAAAGCGAAACTATTAAGTGAAGATGAAATAAAAGTAACGTTTGCTGATGTGGCGGGTGTTCAAGAAGCAAAAGAAGAGGTTGGAGAGGTTGTTGATTTTTTAACAGACCCTAGTAAGTTTCGAAAATTAGGTGGTTTAATCCCACGCGGAATTTTAATGTCGGGTTCGCCTGGTACAGGTAAAACCTTGTTAGCGAAGGCGATTGCTGGTGAAGCTAAAGTGCCTTTTTTCAGCATATCGGGTTCTGATTTTGTTGAAATGTTTGTTGGTGTAGGGGCTTCACGTGTTCGAGACATGTTTGAACAAGCCAAGAAAAACGCACCGTGTATTATTTTTATCGATGAGATTGATGCGGTTGGCCGTGCCCGTGGTATTGGTATTGGTGGTGGTAATGATGAGCGTGAGCAAACCTTGAACCAATTATTGGTTGAGATGGACGGGTTTTCTGGTAATGAAGGGGTGATTGTTATTGCCGCGACTAACCGTCCTGATGTTTTAGACCCGGCCTTATTACGCCCAGGTCGTTTTGATCGACAAGTGGTTGTTCCTTTACCAGATATTAGAGGGCGCGAGCAAATCTTAAAAGTGCACCTTAAAAAGGTGCCTCTCGGTGACAGTGTTAACCCTAATGTGATTGCACGAGGCACACCGGGCTTTTCAGGTGCAGATTTGGCTAACTTGGTAAACGAAGCGGCATTATTTGCGGCTAGAGCTGATAAGAAGTTAGTTGATATGAACGACATGGAGAACGCTAAAGATAAGGTGTTAATGGGCGCAGAACGTCGTTCTATGGTGATGAGTGAAGACGAAAAAAGGTGCACGGCATATCACGAATCAGGTCATGCAATTGTTGGTCGCTTAGTGCCTGAGCACGATCCTGTCTATAAGGTGACCATCATTCCACGTGGGCGAGCGTTAGGTGTCACAATGTTCTTACCTGAGCAAGATCAAATTAGTATCAGTAAACAGAAGTTAGAAAGTCAATTATCAAGCTTATATGGTGGTCGCTTAGCAGAGGAAATTATCTTTGGTGAAGAAGCGGTAACAACTGGTGCATCAAACGATATTGAAAGAGCGTCCGCTATTGCTAGAAATATGGTAACTCAATGGGGTTTTTCAGAAAAACTTGGCGCATTAAATTACGGAGAAGATGAAAATGCAATGGGGCATTCTGGTGGTCAAACTAAGATGATTTCGGATGAAACAGCCGAGCTTATTAATAAAGAAGTTAGAGTGTTTATTGATAGAAACTACGAGCGTGCTAAGAGCTTATTGACTGAAAATATTGATATTTTACACTCTATGTCAGAAGCGTTAATGAAGTATGAAACACTTGATAGCGATCAATTAGACCAATTAATGGCTCGTCAGCCAGTGAGTGAACCTAAAGATTGGGAAAATGATGATCAATCTGGTTCAGGGAAAGCGACGATAGAAGATAAAGACGCTACAGATAAGGAGTCAAAGCCGACTATTGGAGGCCCTGCTGAACAACCTTAATGCTGTGAAGAGTCGTCTTGACCAAATATTTGATCTAAAGAGCCCCCAAATTATGGGGGTTCTTAATATTACGCCGGATTCTTTTTCTGACGGAGGTTCTTTTACACAGATAGAATCAGCGGTGCAACATGCCTTGAAGATGGCTGAGCAAGGCGCCACAATTATTGATATTGGCGGTGAATCTACACGGCCTAATGCATTACCTGTTTCTACACACGAGGAAATCCTAAGGGTGGTTCCTGTTATTGAAGGGATTCGACTTAAATCGGATATTGCCATTTCAATTGATACCAGCAAAGCTGATGTTATGAAGGCTGCCATAGAGGCCGGAGCGGACTTTATCAATGATGTGTATGCCTTACAGAGACCGGGTTCACTGGATATGGCGGCTTCTTTAGGAGTGCCTGTCTGTTTAATGCATATGCAAGCAGACCCTACCACGATGCAAGATCAACCATATTACCTTAATGTGGTTGAAGAGCTGAATGAATTTTTTGCTCAGCGTATAGCGGCCTGTGAGCAAGTCGGTATTGCTAAAGGGAAGATTATATTAGACCCAGGGTTTGGCTTTGGTAAAGCCTTACAACATAACCTGACATTATTGGCGAAACTTAAAGAGTTTGAGAGCCATGGCTGCCCAATATTGGCTGGCCTATCAAGAAAATCAATGTTTGGTCAGTTATTAGATAAAAAAGTCGATGAGAGATTAATTGGCAGTGTTAGTGCCGCGTTGTTAGCAGTGGCTAATGGTGCGTCTATTGTTCGTGTGCATGATGTTGCTGAAACAGCTGATGCGTTAAAAGTCTATATGGCTGTTCAGGCTGCCAAATGAGGAAACTATGACAAGAAAATATTTTGGTACCGATGGTATTAGAGGCTTAGTTGGGGAAGGGGTCATTACTCCCGAATTTATTTTAAAGCTGGGTTGGGCGACCGGGAGAGTGTTCGAGCAACAAGGGCATTGTAAAATTGTAATTGGTAAAGATACTCGTATTTCCGGTTATATGTTTGAATCAGCATTAGAGGCTGGTTTAGTTGCAGCAGGCGCAAATGTTCAGTTATTAGGTCCTATGCCAACCCCAGGAATTGCATATTTAACGAGAACGCTCCGTGCCAATGCAGGAATAGTCATTAGTGCTTCACATAACCCTCATTATGATAATGGTATAAAGTTTTTTTCTAGTGAAGGTGAAAAGCTTGCCGATGAGATAGAGCAAGCGATAGAACAAAAAATGGACGAGCCACTCATCGTTGTGGAATCGTCTCGGTTAGGTAAAGCTAACCGTATTAATGATGCGGCGGGTCGATACATAGAGTTTTGTAAAAGCACAATTTCTTCAATGATCGACTTATCTTCTTTAAAAATGGTTGTCGATTGCGCACACGGCTCTACCTATCACATTGCTCCTTATGTGTTTAGTGAATTAGGTGCGGAGGTGATTAAAATAGGTGCTGAGCCAAACGGCATTAATATTAATGATGGTTGCGGAGCAACTAACCCTCAGGCGTTAACCGAGACGGTTTTATCCAATAATGCTGACTTTGGTGTGGCATTAGATGGCGATGGCGATCGATTAATCATGGTTGACCACTTAGGCGAAGTGTTGGATGGTGATGATATTTTGTATATTTTAGCCAAAGGTCGTCAATCAAATGGTTATTCAGGTTCATCTGTTGTAGGAACATTGATGACTAATCTAGGCGTTGAACACGCACTCAATAGATTAGGTATTGACTTATTACGCTCAGCAGTTGGAGACCGGCATGTTATTCAGTTGATGAATGAATCAGAGTCAATCTTGGGTGGTGAAGGGTCTGGGCATATAATTTGTGCTGATAGAACGACAACAGGTGATGGAATTATTTCAGCTCTACAAGTGATTGAGATTATGATGCGCGAGAGCACCTCTTTGAATGAACTAAAAAGTGATATTCAAAAGTATCCTCAATGTATGATTAATGTGAAGCTAAGTGGTGCTAAAAAGTTTGCGATGACGGATGATATTAATAAAGCCGTTGCTTCTATCGAGAAGGTTTTAAAAGGCGCTGGAAGAGTATTGTTAAGGCCTTCTGGCACAGAACCATTAGTTAGGGTAATGGTAGAAGGCGAAGATGTGAAGTTAGTGGAAAAACTGGCAATGGACCTTAGTAAAACAGTTGAAAGCCTACTTGACGCTTAAGGGGTGAATTGGGCGTGAGTGCTCGCTTAATTAAGATTGATTTATTGCTGAATAGCCGCTAACCTTGCTCGTTTTTAAGGTAAGAAGTTTGATGCGTCGATCACTGGTTATTGGAAACTGGAAGATGAATGGTTCACTTGACTCAACAAGTGAAATTTTACGTGCAATTGAAACGACAATTGATGATAAAATAACGTGCGATATAGGAGTCTGCGTGCCTTTCGTCTATATAACGGCTGCACAAGAAATAACTAAACCGACAGTTATAACCATAGGTGCTCAAACTGTTTCAGAGTATCAGTCTGGGGCATATACCGGTGAAGTGTCGGCGCATATGTTGGAAGATGTTGGCTGTAGCTGGGTACTAATAGGTCACTCAGAAAGGCGAACACTATTTAATGAAGCAAATGCGCAGCTGGTTAAGAAAGTGCTGGCAGCCCAAATGACTGGAGTTACTCCTGTTTATTGTGTTGGTGAAACACAGGAAGAATACAAGTCTGGTGCTACATTTGATGTAATTAAAGATCAGGTTGAGGCGTTATTAAATAATAGCGCTGTAGATTTGACGCAACTGGTTCTGGCTTATGAACCCGTTTGGGCCATTGGAACGGGGTTAACGGCCTCCCCTGAAGAAGCTCAAAAGGTGCATGCTTTTATAAGAGCATTGGTTAGCGAGAGAGATATAAATGCAGCTAACATGCTTCGCATTTTATATGGCGGAAGTGTAAAACCAGATAATGCATTGTCATTGTTTGGACAAAAAGATATTGATGGTGGTTTGATAGGTGGCGCATCCTTGGATGCAAAAGCGTTTGTCTCAATTTGCCAAAAAGCGTAAAAATAAACTTGGTAGGTAAGTTCTGCCGTAATAAAACTCATACCGTTTAGGTATAGAAGGATAAGAGAATGAGTGTGTTTGGAATAGTTTTATCAGTGCATGTGGTTATTGCAGCATTGATGATAGGGTTGATTTTGATTCAGCATGGTAAAGGCGCTGATGCTGGCGCAGCATTTGGCAGTGGTGCATCCGGTACGGTATTTGGTGCTAAAGGTTCCGGCTCTTTTTTAAGTCGTTCGACAGCTATTTTGGCCGCATTGTTTTTTTCAACAAGTCTAGCGCTTGCTTATCTAGGAGGCAATAGAGCAGCACCTGAAGATATTATTGATGGCTTGACGGTTTCACAACCAGCAAAATCAACAGAAGCTACGCCTGCGGACTTAATCAACAACCTTGTGGAACCAACAGATGAGCTGGTTAAGCAAAATGGTATGAAGCTTGCTGATGACCTGCCCATTCCTGATTAACTGAATGGATTTGCCGAGGTGGTGGAATTGGTAGACACGCTATCTTGAGGGGGTAGTGTCCTATGGACGTGCGGGTTCAAATCCCGCTCTCGGCACCAATAATTATAAGCATTAAAATTCATTGATGAGTAATCAATTTACAATTGTTATCTTTCTGATTTTTTCGATTCTTATGGCTAATTTGCCATGGTTAAGCGATAAACTTTTTTGTATTAGACAAATCGCGCATAAATCAGGCTGGTTTCGCTGGTTTGAATGGCTATGTTGGTATGTGCTGACGTTCAGTGTTGGCTTTGCTTTGGAATACAAAATAATGGGAACAAATACTGCGCAGAACTGGGAGTTCTACGTGGTTACAGTATGTTTATTTGTTGTCTTTGCTTTGCCGAGCTTTATCTATCATTACGATTTAAAAAAAATTCTTAAATCTCGAGAAAAAGAATAGCTTAATACCTTATAACTAATAAGGAATGGTGGTTTTTAAGTAAAAAAAGTCGAATATCAGCTATAATTCATCTTTTTTATTAAGGAGATTGTTAGAAATGAAAGCACCTGTTCATGTAGCCGTTACCGGCGCCGCTGGTCAAATTTCGTACTCATTATTATTTCGTATAGCATCTGGCGACTTTTTAGGCCCAGATCAGCCAATTTGTTTACACCTATTAGAAATTACACCTGCTTTAGGTGCGCTTGAGGGTGCGGTTATGGAATTGAACGATTGTGCATTTCCTTTATTACAAAGTGTTTCAATGTCTGATGATGCTGAAGTTGCCTTTAAAGATATCGATTTTGCATTCTTAGTGGGTGCTCGTCCACGTGGTCCTGGTATGGAACGTAAAGACTTGTTGGAAGCAAATGCGGCCATCTTTTCGGTACAAGGTAAAGCCTTAAATAAAGTTGCTAAACGTGATGTTCGTGTATTAGTGGTGGGTAACCCTGCAAATACAAATGCATTGATTGCGATGAATAATGCACCAGACCTTGACCCACGTAACTTCACAGCAATGACACGTTTAGACCATAATCGTGCGATGAGCTTATTGGCCGAAAAAACGGGTAATCATAATACGGACGTTACTAAGATGACAATCTGGGGCAACCACTCAGCAACACAATACCCAGACCTTCACAATTGCTTAATCAACGGTGAAGATGCGTTATCTAAGGTCGATGCAAGCTGGTATGCCGATGACTTTATTCCTGCTGTTCAACAACGTGGCGCTGCCATTATTAAAGCACGTGGCTTATCAAGCGCAGCGTCTGCTGCCAGTTCTGCATTAGACCATATGCGTACGTGGGTGCAAGGAACAGCAGACGGCGATTGGGTGAGTATGGGAATTCCAAGTGATGGAAGCTATGGTATTGAAGAAGGTTTAATTTACTCATTCCCTGTGACTGTTAAAGACGGTGACTATTCAATCGTTCAAGGTCTTGAAATTAATGATTTCAGTCGCGAAAGAATGACCGCAACGGAAAATGAGCTTAAAGAAGAACGTGATGGTGTAAAGCACCTGCTTTAATTGTTCTATGCGTTTAAAAAAAGCCATGCATTTGCATGGCTTTTTTTTTGCGTGTTATAAGGGGTTAATTTTAGAAGAGAAAACATAATGATCGAGATGACAGCGTCAAAAATTAAGGGTTCATCCTGTGTTTTTGCCGTCAATGAAAAGGGGCAGTCGATTGAAATTGAATTGGTTGAAGAACGTGCGCTAACCATCTATATCGATAAAAAAGAAATAGTAACCTTAATGACGATGGGCTCTTTTCCTGAATTGTTGGTGTTGGGTTACCTTAAAAATCAAACCTTCTTTGAGACTATCGGCGATATAAAGGTACTTCAAGTTGATTGGCAAACCAATGCTGCAGTGATTGTATCGAGTAAAAATAAGCCTAATATTGAGAAATTAAAAGCACGTCGAACAATTACTTCAGGGTGTGGACAAGGCACGATGTTTGGTAATGTTGTTGAGAGTTTAAAGGGGCAGGTGTTAGCCAAACGTAGTATTGAACAATCTGTATTGTATTATTTGCTTAATCATTTTGGGCAACGTAACCAAGTCTATAAAAAGGCGGGTGCTGTTCATGGTTGTGCGCTTTGTAAAGGTAAGGAGGTATTGTTCTTTGTTGAAGACGTAGGGCGTCATAATGCCGTTGATACAATTGCTGGCCATATGTGGTTGAAGGGTATTAAAGGTGATGACTGTGTTTTCTACACAACAGGGCGTTTAACCTCTGAAATGGTTATCAAGGTCGCGCAAATGGGGGTGCCTATATTATTGTCTCGTTCTGGGGCCACTAAGATGGGGTTTGAGCTTGCCTGCGAGTTTGATGTAACTTTAATTTCGCGAGCAAAAGGGCAACATTTTCAAGTTTTGAATGGGGCCGAGCGGATAGTGTTTGATGTAACAGCTTAAGTTTAGGCTGTATTTTCATTCGGCTTACGTAGCAACGCTTCGGCGTGCACTAAATCCTCATGACAATTAATGTTATAGAAAGGGTCAAGCAAGCTATCACTGAAGTCTGGGAGGGAGACTTTGTAGCGAGATGTCCATAAATCAATTTTGCGTATATTCTCCTTGCTTAGTGCAGCTTCCAGGTCATCAAGTAGCCTAATTGGCCATAAGGCAATAACGGGGTGTGTGCGACCATTTGAAGTGGCGCAGGCAATATCGGCGGTGTTTTCAAGCATTGATTGATAAAGCGTGGAGACTAAATTTTGGGGTATAAAAGGCGTATCAACGGGCACAGAGGCAATCCATTGTACACCGGGTTGATGCTTTCTTACCCACTGCATGCAGGCTAAAAGCCCGGCTAAAGGTCCTAAGAACCCTTCTAATGAATCTTTAATAATAGGTAAGTCATAAGAAGACAGTTGCTGGCTCTCCTTGTTACTACTAATAATAATTGAGTCGCATTGAGGAGACAATCGCTCTAATACGTGTTCAAAAAGAGGCTTATGAGCGAGTTGAATGAAGCCCTTGTCCTGGTTGTTCATCCTTCTCGAGAGGCCACCTGATAGGATGACGCCGATAATTTTATTTGAGTTGTTGGGCATTAAATTGGCTCTACTTTGACAGCTGAGAACTTGTATTCAGGTATTTTTCCAAAGGGGTCAAGATCATGACTGGTTAATAAATTAGCCGCTGCTTCGACGTAAGAAAACGGGATGAATATGAGGCCAGTTTGTACTTTATGGTCAACACGAACCTTGATGTTAATAGATCCTCGGCGGCTTGAAATGCAAACCATGTCGCCTGCTTGTACCTTAAGCGCTGAACAATCGGTGGGGCTCATTTGAACAAAAGCTTCTGGTTCGAGTGTGTTGAGTACTTCACTACGTCGAGTTATTGCGCCAGTGTGCCAATGTTCTAGTAGTCTGCCTGTTGTCAGAATAAAGTCGTATTCGGTGTCTAATTTGTCATTAGCCGGCAAAAAGCTTGCAGGGATAAATTTTCCGCGTCCGTCTTCGGTGGGGAAACCATCGGCAAAAACGATATCGTGACCAGCTTCCTTAGGGGACGGGCAAGGGTAGGTGACGGAATGCTCTTGCTCAAGACGTTCCCAGCTGATGTTAGCTAATGAGGGCATGGCTAACAGCATTTCTTGATAGATATCTTTTGGTGTTGAATAGGGCCACTCTAAACCTAAACGCTTAGCGATCTGATGTGTAATCCACCAGTCAGCTTTTGCATTGCCTGGTGGTTCAACAGCTTGTCGCCCCATTTGTACCTGTCTGTTTGAGTTTGTTACAGTACCATTTTTTTCCGGCCACGCGGTAGCAGGTAAAACAACGTCTGCAAACATAGCTGTTTCGGTTAGAAAAATATCTTGTACAACAAGGTGCTCTAATTTAGCCAGTGCTGCACGGGCATGGTTTAAATTAGGGTCTGACATGGCGGGATTTTCCCCCATGATGTACATGGACTTAATGCTGTTGCGATGTATCGCATGCATAATTTCAACGACTGTTAAGCCTTCTTTGGGGTTCAAGGGTGTGTCCCATAGGGATTCAAAAAAGGTTTGTGTTTCACAGTCACTTATTGGCTTGTAGTCGGGGTAAAACATTGGGATTAAAGCAGCATCCGAGGCGCCTTGAACATTATTCTGGCCGCGTAGAGGGTGGAGGCCTGTGCCGGGGCGTCCTATATGACCACACATTAAGGCTAATGAAATAAGGCAACGCGCATTGTCTGTTCCGTGTGTATGCTGTGAGATGCCCATACCCCAAAAAATAATGGCAGATTTGGCGGTTGCATATTTCCTTGCAACTGTTTTGATGGTGTCGGCAGTTACGCCGCAAATACTCTGCATTTTTTCAGGCGCATAGTCTTTAAGGTGTGTAGCAAACAGCTTAAAACCAGAGGTGTGTTGATCAATATAATGTTGATTATAAAGTTTTTCATCAACAATCACGTGCATGATGGCGTTCAGTAAGGCAACATCTGTGCTCGGTGTAAACTGTAGCATATGCGTTGCTTGTTGTTTTAACGCTTGAGCCCTAGGATCCATCACAACCAATTCGGTACCGCGCTCGACAGCTTGTTTAAAAAAGGTTGCTGCAACGGGGTGGTTTTCACTTGGATTCGCGCCAATAACGATGATCAAATCGCTGTCTTCAGCAGCCATAAACGGTGCGGTAACGGCCCCTGAACCAATTGTTTCCATGAGTGCGGCAACGGAGGAAGCATGACATAAACGTGTGCAGTGATCGACGTTATTAGTGCCAAAGCCGGCTCGAATTAGTTTTTGAAAAATATAAGCTTCTTCATTAGAGCACTTTGCAGAGCCAAAGCCAGCCAGGGAATCAGCACCATGCTGTTGTTTAATGTCTGAAAAACCTTTCGCAGCAAGATTAAGTGCTTCTTCCCAAGAGGCTTTTCTAAAATGCGAGTAGGGGTTAGCTGGGTCGATATTAACGCCTTTTTCGATACCCTCTTTTCTGATTAGCGGCTCGGTAAGTCGCTGTTCAGATGTAATGTAATCAAAACCAAAGCGGCCTTTTACGCATAAACGGCCTTGGTTAGAGGGGCCATTAGCACCTTCGACAGAGCAGATTTTGTTATCGTTAACCTTTAAGTTAACTTGGCAACCTACACCGCAATAGGGGCAAACGGATTGTACTTGTTTGTCTGTCTTAGTGACTTTGGCTGAAGCAGGTGAGAGTGCATTAGTTGGGCAGGCTTGAACGCACTCACCACAAGCAACGCAGGTGGATTGCCCCATTGGGTCGTCAAAATCAAAAATTATTTTTTCATCATGACCTCGCTCAGCTAGACCAATCACACCATTAACTTGAATTTCTCGGCAGGCACGAACGCACAACGTACAATGAATACAGGCATCAAGCTTTACAGAGATGGCTGGGTGAGATAAGTCGGGGGTGTTAGTTACTTTTTTTGGAAATCGTGAAGGCCCAATCTCCATGGATTGCACCAAATTATCGAAAGTTGATCCCGCAATCGTCTGCTCATCTACATCGGTACTTAATAATTCGATGACAAGCCGACGAGCTGCTGTGGCACGTTTACTCTGTGTGTGAACGACCATATCATCGCTAGGGTGTCTGCAACACGAAGCGGCGAGTGTGCGTTCGCCGTCAATTTCAACCATGCAGGCCCGGCAGTTGCCATCGGAGCGATAACCGGGCTTATTGTTAAAACATAAATGCGGAATAGTGGTGCCGAGTCGTTTAGCGACTTGCCAAATTGATTCTTCAGGTTCAGCAGAAACCTTTTTGCCATCTATTACAAATGAAACTAAATTGCTCATTTAGACCTCATCGCCGAAATATTTAATGCTCGATAAAATTGGGTTTGGAGCGGCTTGGCCTAGTCCGCAGATTGATGCGTCAGCCATTGTTGTACATAACTCTTTTAATAGTGGTTTATTCCACTGCTGTTCGGATAACAAGGAGCTGGCCTTTTCACAGCCAACTCTACAGGGGCTGCATTGACCGCAACTTTCATCATTAAAAAATGCAAGTAGGTTTTGACTCGTTGCCTTGATGCTATCCTTGTCTGATAAAACAATAATGGCATGCGAACCTATAAAGCAGCCGTACTCTGTTAAGCTGCCAAAATCTAACGGAATATTGTCTAAGGATGAAGGCAAGATACCACCAGAGGCACCGCCCGGTAGGTAAGCTTTAAATGAATGCCCCTTAAGCATACCGCCTGCTAAATGAATTAATTCGCGAATATTGCTGCCAGCGGGGGCAACAATGACACCGGGTTTATTGATACGACCTGATACTGAAAATGTGCGCAAGCCACTGGCCCCATTTTTACCTTGTTGTGCAAAGTGCTCACCGCCATCAGTTAAAATTGTGGGAATCCAGTACAAGGTTTCAACGTTTTGTACTAAGGTCGGCCGACCAAATAAGCCTTGATGGGCAACATAAGGCGGGCGTTGGCGGGGAATGCCACGTTTACCTTCAATTGATTCAATCATTGCAGATTCTTCGCCGCAAATGTAGGCGCCAGCGCCGCGCCTAACCTCGATATAATCTTCTTTAATGATCTTATGGTTAATGAGGAGTTGAATTTCGTTGTGCAATAATTGATGGATGGCGGGGTATTCGTCGCGCAAATAAATAAAGATTTTATTAGCATCAATAATATATGCTGCGATGAGCAGGCCTTCTAAAAATTGATGTGGCGCGGTGGACAAGTAATGTCTGTCTTTAAATGTGCCGGGTTCGCCTTCATCGGCATTTACACAAAAATACTTAGGAGCGGGCTCGGCTTTTACAAGACGTAATTTACTGGCAGTAGGAAACCCCGCCCCACCTAAACCTTTTAAATTGCTTTTTTCAATTTCGTTAATAGCGTCAGTGACGCTGAGAGTTTGTTTGCTCAGCGATGCGAGTAATTGATACCCGTTTGCGTTTATGTATTGTTCATAACGTTGGTATGTAGGCACATTGGCCTGTGTCTGGTTGTTCTGTGCAGCGTACAGGAGCGAGCTGGAGGTTACCTGACCGAGATAATTTTTGCCAACAGCAGCAGCGGGTGCTTGGTTGCATAAACCCATGCATGGGGCGGATGTTATTCGAATGTTTTCTGGGTTTTGCTTGTTTAATTCTAGTATTAAATTATCAGCACCGGCCAGACAGCAGCTTAAGGACTGACAAACACGAATTGTGATAGGTGGTGGTGCGGCCTCATTTTCTTTGATGACATCAAAATGATGATAAAAAGTGGCAACTTCATAGACCGCCGCTTGAGGTAATTTTAGTATATCTGCCAAGGCCATTAAGTGCTGTTCGCTGATATAGGACCAAGTATCTTGTATAAGGTGTAAGTACTCAATAAGAAGGTCTTTTCGATGTGGTTTGTTAGCAAGTAATTGCTTTATCGCTTGTTGAGCGTTGGCATCGAGTTGACGTCCTTTCTCAGTAAACTTCCCTTTACGTTTTTTTTTATTACCAGGTCTGACGATATGGCTTGGATCATTGGGCATAAATAATGATGAGATCGGTGGTGACGTAGCTATCAAAGATACCACAAAAAAGGCCATGCATGAGCATGGCCTTTGAGGTTGACGTTTATGATTGACGTTATTATTTTAGTTGCGGCCCAGCAGCTACGAGAGATTTTCCTTCTTCGTTATCTGTGTACTTTTCGAAATTAAGTTCAAATAAGTGAGCAAGCTCATGGGCGCGTTTTTCCCAATCAGCTTCATTTTCATAGGTGTTTCGTGGGTCAAGAATGTCCGTGTTAACGCCTGGTAACGCGGTTGGTATTTCTAAATTGAAGTAGGGAATATGTGTTGTTTCTGCTTCTTCAATTGAACCATCAAGGATTGCATTAATGATAGCGCGGGTATCTTTAATCGAAATTCGTTTTCCCGTGCCGTTCCATCCAGTATTAACCAAGTAGGCTTCGGCATTAACAGCCTCCATACGTTTCACTAATTCCTGTGCGTATTTGGTGGGGTGTAATGATAAAAATGCTGCACCGAAGGCCGCTGAGAATGTTGGCGTTGGCGCTGTAATGCCTCGTTCAGTACCGGCTAACTTTGCAGTAAAGCCAGATAGGAAATAATATTTAGTTTGCGCGGCTGTTAATTTTGAGACCGGCGGTGTTACGCCAAACGCATCGGCGGTTAAAAAAATAACCTTTTTAGCATGGCCACCTTTTGAAACTGGCTTAACAATATTGTCAATATGATCAATTGGGTAAGAAACACGCGTGTTTTCGGTTTTAGAATTATCAGCAAATTGAATGACGTTATCTTCAGATAAAGTAACGTTTTCTAAAAGAGCATCGCGACGAATAGCACCATAAATTTCAGGTTCGTCTTCTTCGCTTAAATTGATAACTTTAGCATAGCAGCCACCTTCAAAATTAAACACGCCATCATCATCCCAGCCATGTTCATCATCACCAATCAATTGACGGTCTTTATCGGTGGATAGTGTTGTTTTGCCTGTTCCAGACAAACCGAAGAACACTGCAACATCGCCATCTTTACCAACATTGGCAGAGCAATGCATTGAGGCTATACCGCGCAGTGGAAGCAGGTAGTTCATCATGCTGAACATGCCCTTTTTCATTTCACCACCATACCAAGTGCCACCGATAAGCTGCATTTTTTCGGTTAGGTTGAAAGCAATGAAGTTTTCTGAGTTAAGGCCGTGCTCCTGCCAATCGGGGTTATTTGTTTTGGCACCATTTAAAACAACGAAGTCTGGTTCAAAATCAACCAATTCTTCTTCTGTTGGGCGAATAAACATATTTTTTACAAAATGTGCCTGCCAAGCGACTTCAACAATAAAGCGTACCGCCAAACGGGTATCTTTATTGGCACCACAGTAGGTGTCTACAACAAATAATCGTTGACCAGATAATTGTTTAGTGACAATGTTTTTAAGGTGTCCCCAGTTTTCTTCTGATAAGGGTTTATTATCATTTTTGCCTTGGGTAGACCACCAAACGGTATCACGTGATACGTCATCCATCACGATGTATTTATCTTTTGGTGAGCGTCCAGTGAAAATACCGGTATCGACTGCAACAGCACCTAAGTTAGTTACAGTTCCCTTTTCATAGCCTGTTAGATCGTCTCGAGTTTCTTCTTCAAATAAAAGGTCGAAAGAAGGGTTGTAGATAACTTCGCTAGGGTTGGTTATCCCGTATTGGGTGAGGTCTATGGTGTTAGACATTGTTGGAGCTCCGGTATTATTAAGTTAATTTGTTGTTTTCGATTACTGCGTAGGCAGAATGATTGTGTATGGATTCAAAGTTTTCAGCTTCTAGGGTATAAGCTAAAATTCGCTGGTCATCGTTAAGTGCACTAGCAATATCCCTTACGACATCTTCTACGAATTTAGGGTTGTCGTAGGCGAGCTCTGTTACGTATTTTTCATCAGGCCTTTTTAATAGGCTGAAAAGTTCACTCGATGCCTGCTTTTCAACCAGCTGGATAATGTCTTCAGCGCAAATATTGTCACCAATTTCTGCGGTAACGGTGATATGAGAACGCTGGTTATGCGCGCCATATTCAGAGATTTTCTTTGAACAAGGGCATAAGCTGGTAACGGGGATGACTACTGAAATTTTGATTTTGTGATCACTTTTTGACCAGTGCCCGTCAAGCTTTATTTGATAGTCTAATAAGCTTTTAACGCCAGTAATAGGGGCAGACTTGTTAACAAAATATAGGAACTCTGTGGTTAGGTAACCTGTTTCCGCTTCAAGGGTGTGGGTCATTTTTTCTAATAATGCACTGAACCCCTTAATAGATAATTGCTGGCAATCTTCATTCAAAAGGGCCACAAAACGTGACATATGAGTGCCCTTTTGATGATGAGGTAAGTTGACAGACATGTTAAAGGTGCCAACAGTTGCTCGTTGGTGACCGTCCCTATCGACAAAAACAAATGGGTGGCGGATATCCTTTATGCCGACTTTATTAATGGGCATATTTCTAGAATCTGGGTGGTTTTGTACGTCTTCGATGGTCATATTTAGTAAGTAAGCTGTGTTGTATCAGGTGTTTGTTTTATTTAAGCTGCTGCTTATATAGTTTTTTATGCTTTGAGTGTCGAGACCTGCTTCTTGCAATAGTTCTTCTCTTGAACCGTGTTCAAGATTAAGGTCTGGCAAGCCAATGTTTAAGACCTTGGTATCGATTGAAGCTTGGTTAATAAACTCGTTAACACCGCTGCCTGCGCCACCTTTGATAACATTTTCCTCCAGTGTCACCAACGTGTTGTGAGTGCTAGCAATATGTTTGATCATGTCTTCATCCAAGGGTTTTATAAAGCGCATGTTGATCACCGTTGAATTAAATTCCTCGGCTACTTCAAGTGCTTGTGTCACCGATGAGCCAAATGCTAATAAGGCGATATCTTTGCCTTCCCTTAGAGTAACGGCTTTGCCAATTGGAATGCTATCAAGTGTATTATTAATAGTGACCCCAGGACCTTTACCGCGTGGATAACGTACTGCAACTGGTCCTTTATGTTGAATCCCTGTTGTTAACATAAGTCGACATTCGTTTTCGTCAGCGGGCGCCATGATAACCATATTTGGGATGCAGCGCAGGTAGCTAAAGTCGTACGAACCAGCATGAGTGGGGCCATCAGGGCCAACTAAGCCTGCACGGTCAATAGCAAAAAGAACAGGGAGTTTTTGCAAGGCAACGTCGTGAATAAGTTGATCATATCCACGTTGTAAAAACGTTGAATAAATAGCAACAACAGGCTGTAAGCCTTCGCAAGCCATTCCCGCCGCTAAGGTAACAGCGTGTTGTTCAGCTATACCAACATCAAAAAAACGCTCTGGGTATTGCTGTTCAAATGTCACCATGCCAGAGCCTTCACGCATGGCAGGGGTAATGCCAACGAGTTTGTCATTTTCTTTAGCCATATCACAAAGCCATTGGCCAAAAACTTCACTATAAGTGGCTGAACTAGGTGCCTTTTCTGGTAACTTTTCTTTACTTGGGTCAAAGGTTGAAACGCCGTGGTATCCAATTGGGTCCGCTTCAGCAGGGGAGTAGCCCTTACCTTTTTGGGTCACAATGTGTAAGAATTGTGGGCCTTGTAAGTCTTTTAGGTTGGATAATGTTTTAACTAAAGTGGGGAGGTCGTGACCATCAATAGGTCCAATATAGTTGAAGCCCATCTCTTCAAATAATGTCCCCGGTATAACCATGCCTTTTACGTGTTCTTCAGTTCGTCTTGCCAACTCCCAAACACTGGGCATGTTAGCCATCACCTTTTTGCTACCTTCTTTTACGGTTGTGTAGAATTTTCCGGATAAGATTTTAGCTAAATAGTTTTTCATCGCCCCGACATTTGGCGAAATAGACATGTCGTTGTCGTTTAAAATAACCAGTAAATTTGCATCTAAGGCACCGGCGTGATTTAGCGCTTCAAAAGCCATACCACCGGTTATTCCACCATCACCAATAATAGCAACTGTGCGTTTTTCATCGTTATTTATAGCGGCGGCAATGGCCATACCTAAAGCGGCACTGATTGATGTACTCGAGTGGCCAACGCCAAATGCGTCGTATTCACTTTCTGCACGTGTTACAAAAGGGGTAACGCCGTGTTTTTTACGAATTGTTGAAATCTTATCTTTACGCCCAGTTAAAATTTTGTGTGGGTAAGCCTGGTGTCCAACATCCCAAATTAATTTATCAGTAGGGGTGTCGAAAACATAATGTAAGGCAATGGTCAGTTCAACGGTACCAAGCCCTGCTGATAAATGTCCCCCTGATTTACTGACGGAGGAAATTAGAAACTCACGTAGCTCATGTGACAAACCAATAAGCTCCTCTTCCGTAAGGTTACGAAGGTCGTTTGGTATATCAACTTTATCGAGAATAGGGTATTTTGCCAGTGGCGTCACGTAATGCTCATAATACGTTAGGTTAAGGTTGCGTATTATCGTTTGCAAGCAAAGACTATGCAAGTGAATACTGGTCTAAGGACCATGTACTTAAGATATCCGTGAGATAGTGAACTGTGCGATATCCCTAAGGTAATTAGCGCGGTGATCAAAATTTGAAAGACTTTGTATAGCCTCGTCATGCAAATCTTTGGTTAAGTGTTTCGAAGCCTTTAAGCCTAAAATAGAAGGATATGTGGACTTCTCAGCTTGCCGGTCTTTACCTTGTGTTTTGCCGAGTGTTGAAGTAGATGAGGTTTCATCAAGAATATCATCTTGTACTTGAAACGCCAGTCCGATACATTCTGCATAATGTTTTAGGTGGCGATACTGGCTATCTGTTGTTTGAAACTTTAAACTTGCGACTAAAGTGATACAGCTACAGATCAAGGCCCCTGTTTTATGTAGGTGCATGTTTTCAATTTCAGCAATGGAAATGGACTTTCCTTCATTAGCCAGATCAATGGCTTGGCCGCCGACCATGCCTCTTGAACCGGCAGCTTGTGATAACAGTTGAATACAGGTTATTTTTTGTTCATTGCTGCAATCCGCCTTTGCCAGCACGTTGAAGGCGAGTGTTAATAACGCGTCTCCGGTTAAAATAGCAGTTGCTTCGTCAAAGGCTTTATGACAACTCGGTTTGCCACGACGTAAATCGTCGTCGTCCATCGATGGAAGGTCGTCATGAATGAGTGAATAAGCGTGAATAAGCTCAATTGAGCTAGCTATGCTGTCTAATATAGGTTGTTGTATTTCAAGTAAGTTCCCAGTCGCATAGACGAGCATCGCTCGAATACGTTTGCCACCATTAAGAGTTGAATAACGCATGGCTTCGTGCAATCGCTTGGGTTCAATGTGACTCGCGGGGAGATAGCGCGCTAGCGCGGTTTCTATTTGTTGTGTTTTGGCGCTTTGGAAGTCTTTAAAAGCAGTCATGGCTGTGGGTAAATTAAATATTTAATCGAAATCGACGGGTTTTGCCAAGGCGGAGCTGTTTAATAGAGTTTCAACTTTTTGTTCAGCGTCTGTAAGTGACTTTTGACAGGATTGAATTAACTTGATGCCTAATTCAAACTCTTTTAGTGATTCTTCGAGACTCAAGTCTCCATTTTCCATACGGTCAACAAGTTCTTCTAAGGATTGAAGTGATGATTCTAAATCGAGTTTTTTTGCTTTGGCCATTAGTTTTGTCGTTGATTTTGTAAAAGGAAATACGTTACCTTAACTAGACTGGATAGGGTCACTATTTTTTTAAAATGCTTGTCGTGTTAGTTAGCACGAAGCAATCATATTGACATCAAATAGATGGTAACGTATCTTGAGCTTACTATTAGACCCAGTCTAAAGGTAGAATTGATATCATTCAACTTATTAAGAGGAATTACTATGTCACTTAAAGGTTCTCAAACAGAACAGAATTTAAAAGATGCGTTTGCTGGTGAGTCACAAGCAAACCGTCGTTACCTATACTTCGCAAACAAAGCAGACATCGAAGGATACAACGATGTGTCTACTGTTTTCCGTTCAACTGCAGAAGGTGAAACAGGCCATGCACACGGTCACTTAGAATATTTAGAAGAAACTGGTGATCCAGCAACAGGTCTGCCAATTGGTGGAACTGAAGATAACTTAAAAGCAGCGATTGCCGGTGAGACGCATGAGTACACTGATATGTACCCAGGTATGGCAAAAACAGCACGTGACGAAGGTCACGATGAAATTGCTGATTGGTTTGAAACACTGGCAAAAGCGGAGCGTTCACACGCGAACCGTTTCCAAAAAGCGTTAGATAGCTTAAACGCTTAAGTGTTGATTTAGATCAAAAGGAGGGTACGCATGTGCTCTCCTTTTTTTTGGAGATAAATAAATGAGAGAAGGCAGCTTAGAGGCCCCCACAAGGCATCCAATAGATTGGAAAGGCGCTAGTTTTTACGATGAGGCTAATTTATTCAACGAATTAGATCGTGTGTTTGATATTTGTCATGGTTGTCGTCGTTGTTTTAATTTATGTAATGCGTTTCCATTATTGTTTGATGTCATTGATGAGTCAGAAACAATGGAACTCGATAGCGTCGATAAAAAAGTCTATTGGGATGTGGTCGATAATTGCTATCTATGTGACATGTGCTTTATGTCAAAATGCCCTTATGTGCCTCCTCATGAATGGGACTTGGATTTTCCACACTTAATGCTTCGTGCGAAGGCCGTTAAATTTGAAAAAAATGAAGTCAAACAACGCGATAAATTAATTACATCTACCGATAGAATTGGTAAATTAGCGTCTATCCCCATCGTTGTTAATGTGGTGAATGCAGCGAACCAGAACAAGACAATTCGACGAGTTTTAGACAGCCAATTAGGGATTCATAACGAAGCGGTTATCCCAGCCTATCATACCGAAACAGCAAGGAAAAAATTTGCCCAGCAAAAACATGATGCTTCGGGTGTGCAAGCTTGCGGAGAAACAACCGGAAAAGTGGCTATTTTTACCACCTGTTATGGTAACTATAATCGACCAGATTTAGTAAATGATTTGGTTGATGTGCTAGAGCATAATAATGTTGCGGTAACGATGGCAAGTAAAGAGAACTGTTGTGGTATGCCTAAGCTTGAACTGGGTGATCTTAAAGAGGTAGAGCGTTTAAAAAACAATAACATTCCACAACTTGTTAAATTGATTGATGAGGGCTGGGATGTAATTGCCCCTGTGCCATCATGTGTTTTGATGTTTAAACAAGAGTTGCCGTTAATGTTTCCAGATGATGAAGAGGTAGCAAAAGTGCGTGATGCTATTTTCGACCCATTTGAGTATTTGATGCTTCGCCATAAATCGAACTTATTAAAAACAGAATTTAAAGGTGAATTAGGGCAGGTCTCTTATCAAGTTGCTTGTCATTTACGGGTTCAAAATATTGGATTAAAGACGAAAGAGGTATTAGAGTTAATTCCAAATACATCAGTAAATGCGATAGAACGGTGTTCTGGGCATGATGGAACGTATGCGCTAAAAAGTGAGTTCCATGATATAGCTAAAAAAATTGCAAAGCCGGTTGTAAACCGAGTGAAAAAGGCTGAAGCGGATGTGTTTTCAAGCGATTGCCCTATGGCAGCTGATCACATTGCAAGTGGTTTGGAAGATGAGTCAAACGTAAAGAGCCCTATTAGTTTGCTAAAGCAAGCGTACGGCATTTGAACATTAGAGGTTGAAAATGAAAAAGCTAGTTAAAGAAGAACTGTATGGTCTTGAAGAGTATTCGAATAAACGTGATGAATATAGGCAAAAGGTTCGTGCTCATAAACTTAATCGAATAGTGCGAATCGGGGAGAATGTCAGCCTACATTTTGAAGACTATTTAACCATGCGCTACCAGGTTCAAGAAATGTTACGTGCCGAAAAAATCTTTGACTCGGCGGGCATTATCGAAGAAATTGAAACCTATAACCCATTGATTCCTGACGGGCAAAACTGGAAAGCAACAATGATGATTCAGTTTGATAATGCTGGTGACCGTAAAGTGGCGCTGGAAAAAATGATTGGTATTGAACGTGCGACGTGGATTCAAGTAGCGGGTTTTGATAAGGTTCACCCCATTGCTAATGAAGACTTAGAACGTGAAACGAATGAGAAAACATCTTCCGTTCATTTTTTACGCTTTGAGTTGACCCGACCGATGGTGGAAGCGGTGCAAAACGGTGCGATTATCAATGCAGGTGTTGATCACCCAGCATATAAACATGAGGTGACGGTGCCTGATAATATACGAAACTCGTTGGCGAGTGATTTGGATTAATAAGTAAACGCTACGTTTACTCTAGAGTGATTTGCATGGGGTGGGCTTCTAATATGGTGCGAAGAGGCTTTGGGGTATCAAGATAGAAGCCCTGTGCAAAATCAATCCCAATATCTTTTATTTTTTTGAGCGTTGCTTCGTTTTCAACAAACTCTCCTACAGTCTTTTTCCCCATGATGTGTGAAATTTCGTTAATAGACTTCACCATCGCAAGGTCCAAAGGATTGTAGAGCATGTTTTGAATAAATTGACCATCACTTTTAAGAATGTCAGCGGGCAATCGCTTGAGGTACTCATACGATGATAGACCGGAGCCAAAGTCATCCAAGGCAATTAAGCAACCTAGTTGTTGTAATTTATTTAGGAAACTCACTCCAAACTCAGGGTTAGTAATAGCGGCTGTTTCAGTTATTTCGAAACAAATCTTTTGGGGAGGGATGTTGGCGTCATCGATACACTTTTTGATGAGCTCAAAGCTACCTTGGTGGGCGATGGTCTGCCCTGATAGATTGATGCTAAACCAGTCGACTTGCTCTTGAATGGTTGCCATTGCCTGAATAGAGTTTTTTATAACCCAATGATCAATTTTATACATTAACTTATAGCGTTCTGCAGCAGGCAAAAACACATTGGGTGCGATAATACTGCCATCTGCATCGAGCATACGAACCAATACTTCATAATTTGAGAGCGTATTTTTGGTATTGGAGTCTTCGTTAGAAACAGTGCGTATTTTTTGTACATAACACTCGAAACGATTGGCCTTAAGTGCATCATTTATTTGACTGACTATATTATTTTGTTGTAATCGTAACGCAACTGCTTGATCTGCATTCGTGTGGATGTGAATTTGGTTACGCCCTGCCTCTTTAGCAAGGTAACACGATGTGTCAGCCAGTTTGAGAACATCTTCATATGAATTAAAGCTCTTATCAATGGTAACAATGCCAATACTGACGCCTAGGTTATATTCTTTATCGCCGGATATGAAAATAAAGTCTTCGATATCTTGTCTGATTTGTTCACCTAATGCATGAGCTGCATCGGGTGGGCAGTCTTTTAATAAAATGCAAAACTCATCACCACCTACTCTTGCGAGCAGGTCGGCCGAGCGGACTTGTTTTAAGAGTAATTGACTGACTTCAATAAGTGCCATATCTCCTGCTGCATGGCCACTACTATCATTGATTATTTTGAATTGGTCTAAATCAAGGTAGAGTAAAGCATGAACGGCATTACTGTCTTTTAAGTCATTAATAGAGCGACTAAGTTCTTCATCGAAACCACGACGATTAACGAGTTTTGTTAGGGGGTCATGTGTTGCTTCGAAGCCTAGCTTTTGTGTAAGCAGGGTGTTTTCTGTGATGTCTTTAAAGTACCAAACACGCCCTTTGATGGTCTTGTCGTGAATTAAAGGGAAAGACGCTAAATCTAATATCGTGCCATTTTTTAAATAAATGAGTGTTGATGTCTTAACCTCTGAAGAAGGGCTTAAGGACAACACATTTTGCGCGATCTTTTCAGCGTCTTGCATTTTATCCATGCCAGCCTTTAACATTTCTAGTGTTTGGTTGTTCTTTTCTTTTAGTAAGCTGGGTGGAATATCAAAGGTATTAAAAAAAGTCTGGTTAATGGCGATAGCTTTTCTATCAGTATCTTCGACCAGCATACCGTCATCACTGGCTTCCATAATAGCGTGTTGGATATCACTGTATGATTGGAGTTGTTGCTGGTTTCTAATTTTTTCGGTCTGGTCATAGAGCGAAACATGATAGTGTCGGCTACCATTATAATTCAATAAGGAGCCGTGAAATTCGGTGTGAATAGTTTCACCATCCCCTGTGGTTTTTGTACTATTATTGTTTGCGTTACCGTATTTTAAAATATCGTCAAAAAGCTGATCGTACCTATCGTGCTCTTCTTCGGAGAAAAATTGTTTACCATGCTGGTGTAGCAAATCATTTAAATCGCGTTTATGCAATTGGCAATAGGCCTCATTAGCATATGCAATTTTCCTATCCATGTTGTATAGCACTTGCGGCAATGAGGAGTTGTCTATCGCCTCTGTTGCAGACTCAACAAGGCTTAAGAGTGTTGGAATATCTACAAGCGTTGAAAGAATAGGACAGATCATCTCGGCGACTGAATTTATTATATCTTTCGTTTCAGCGTCCCAAATCCGTGTTGAATTACATTGATGAAGTGAGAGACCCCACTTTTCACCGTCAGGTAGCTCAATAAGCTTAACGATTTGTGCTTTTATAGAGAAGTCTTTATATACGTTTGATAATTGAGTTGACTCGATATTGTTAAGGTCAAAGGAGACCGGCTCGGTTGTATGTTCAACAGTTTGGCTAATATGCTTAAAAAGTGAGGTTGTTGAGAGGTCGGTTTTTAATTTATTGGCACCAGGGTAGTTGGCTGTGGTTACCTCAATGGGGATGATATGTGTTGAAGCATTGGCTGTACAAGGATAAATCAGTGAGCAACGATCAGCACCTAGGAACTCTAAAACTAAGTTGAGTGATTTTGTTAATCGATGATACGCTGAGACGGGTAGGGTCAGCGTGTCATTAATATTGTTAAATAGTAAAATTCTATCTTTCAAAGTAGCCATTTCCTTAGCGTCATTATATTTATAATTATCATATTTATACTAGTTTAAAAAATTTATTATTCAAGTGAGCGCTTAAAGCAATAGCGTGTATGAGTATTAGCATCAGTAATATGGTTAGATACGACAAGCGAGCTTGTTAGAAGTGGGCTTAGTGGTTAGAATCCGACCTTCATTTTATACTTTAACGAGTCATTAACCCAGTTTATGAATAGTCAATACGAAGCTTCTGACATTGAAGTCCTAACGGGGCTCGACCCAGTTAAAAAAAGACCGGGGATGTATACCGACACGGTGAGACCTAATCATTTAGTACAGGAGGTACTTGATAATAGTGTCGATGAAGCAATTGCGGGTTTTGCAAGTGAAATAGTCGTAACTTTATATAAAGATGGCTCGGTCAAAATTGACGATGATGGACGAGGGATGCCAGTGGATGTTCACCCAGAACATGGTGTTCCAGGTGTCGAATTAATTCTGTCCCGTTTGCACGCTGGCGGAAAGTTTTCAAATAAAAACTATCAATTTTCTGGTGGTTTGCACGGCGTCGGCATTTCTGTGGTTAATGCGTTGTCATCTCGGGTTGATGTGGAAGTTAAGCGTACTGGTAAGCGTTGGCACATGGCTTTTGAGAATGGTATCAAAGTAGCAGATTTGACAGAGCTTGGAACAGTAGGACAGCGAAACACCGGTACATCTGTTCATTTTAAGCCAGACCCTGTTTATTTTGACTCGGCTGTGATTTCGTTATCTAAGTTGAAACATGTACTTCGAGCCAAAGCCGTCCTTTGCCCTGGTTTGCATATTTATTTGAAGGATGAAATCAATGCTGAAAAATTAGAGTGGTTTTATCAAAATGGCCTAACCGATTATTTATTAGGTGAATTAAAACATTTAACTTTATTGCCGCCAGAAGGCTTTGTGTCGGGTGCGAGTAGCGAACGCGAATCGGTTGAGTGGGCAGTTGCTTGGTCAACCGATGCCGGTGAAGGGATTACTGAAAGTTATGTAAACTTGGTGCCTACATCACAAGGTGGTACGCATGTTAATGGTTTACGCACAGGATTGACCGAAGCGGTCAGAGAGTTCTGCGAATTCCAATCGTTACTCCCGCGCGGGGTTAAAATTACGCCAGATGATGTCTGGGAGCGCTGTCATTATGTGCTATCTATCAAGTTAGAAGACCCACAGTTTTCAGGCCAAACAAAAGAAAGGCTGACATCTAGAGAATGTGCAGCTTTTGTCTCGGGAACGGCTAAAGATAGTTTTAGTCTATGGTTAAATCAACACCCCGCTATAGGTGAAGAAATTGCCCAGATTGCTATTCAACGTGCACAAAATAGGCAACGTGCGGGTAAAAAAGTTATTCGTAAAAAAGTGACCAGCGGCCCAGCTTTGCCAGGAAAGTTAGCAGACTGTTCATCCCAAGACTCCGATCGTTCTGAACTATTTTTAGTTGAGGGGGACTCTGCAGGCGGCTCTGCTAAACAGGCGCGTGATCGTGAGTTTCAAGCTATTATGCCGTTACGAGGAAAGATTTTAAATACCTGGGAAGTAGACCCTGCTGATGTTTTAGCCTCGGAAGAAGTACACAATATTTCAATAGCAATCGGTGTGGAGCCCGGCTCCTTAGATTTAAAATCCTTACGTTACAATAAAATTTGCATTCTTGCCGATGCGGACTCTGATGGGCTACATATTGCCACTCTGTTATGTGCTTTATTTGTTCGGCATTTTTCGGCATTGGTCGAAGCAGGGCACATTTATGTGGCGATGCCGCCTTTATACCGAGTTGATGTGGGTAAGCAGGTGTTTTACGCCCTAGATGAAGCCGAGAAAGAAGGTGTGTTAGATCGTATTGCGGCTGAAAAATTAAAAGGCAAAATTAATGTACAACGTTTCAAAGGCTTAGGTGAAATGAACCCTGCTCAACTTCGGGTGACTACACTTGACCCGGATACACGTCGCTTAGTGAGACTAGATATGACATCGGGTGATCAAACCCATGCCAAAATGGATATGTTACTTGCAAAAAAACGTGCTTCAGACCGTAAAGCATGGTTAGAAGAAAGTGGTAATTTGGCAGATATATAAGAGAACATTATGACGACAACATCTTTTGAAAACATTGAAACGCTGCCATTAAAAACATTTACTGAAAAAGCGTATTTGGACTATTCCATGTACGTTATTTTAGACCGTGCATTGCCACATATCGCAGATGGTCTTAAACCTGTTCAGCGCCGTATCGTCTATGCGATGTCTGAATTAGGCTTATCTAATAACGCAAAATTTAAAAAATCAGCGCGAACAGTGGGTGATGTACTGGGTAAATTCCATCCGCATGGTGATAGCGCTTGCTATGAAGCGATGGTGCACATGGCGCAACCGTTTGCTTACCGTTACCCATTGGTAGATGGGCAAGGAAACTGGGGCTCACCAGATGACCCAAAGTCTTTTGCGGCGATGCGTTATACAGAATCACGCTTAGCGCCTTATTCAAACAGTTTGTTGAGCGAGTTAGGGCACGGCACGGTTGAGTGGACCGATAATTTTGATGGCACTTTACAAGAGCCTAAGTTGTTACCCGCACGCTTACCCAATTTATTATTAAATGGTGTGACAGGGATTGCCGTAGGGATGTCCACAGATATACCGCCACATAATTTAAATGAAGTGGCGAGCGCTTGTATCCGCCTATTGGATGAACCAAAGGCAGATATCGATACGCTGATGGAACATATAAAAGGACCGGACTTTCCGACAGAGGCCGAAATAATCACGTCGCGTGATGAGATTCGTGCAATGTATGAAAAAGGCTCAGGTGGTCTACGTGCGAGAGCGCGTTATGAAATGGAGCAGGGTCAAATTATTGTGACTGCGCTGCCATATCAAGTATCTGGGGCGAAAGTGCTGGAACAAGTTGCGTCACAGATGCGTGCCAAAAAGCTACCTATAGTAGAAGATTTACGAGACGAATCAGACCATGAAAACCCAACACGATTAGTTATTGTGCCGCGCTCTAAACGAGTCGGTGTCGAACAATTAATGTCGCACCTTTTCGCAACAACCGATTTAGAGCGAACCTACCGTGTCAATTTCAATGTAATCGGCTTAAGTGGAAAACCGCAAGTTAAAAACTTGAAAGTATTATTAGCGGAGTGGTTAACTTATCGGCTTGAAACCGTTAGAAAACGTTTGGAGCATCGTTTAGATAAAGTAAATGATCGCTTACATATTTTAGATGGGTTATTGATTGTCTATTTAAATATTGATGAAGTCATTCGGGTTATTCGAGAAGAGGATCATCCTAAAGATGCATTAATGCAGCAATTTAATATTACTGATGTTCAGGCACATGCGATTCTTGAGATTAAATTGCGTCAGTTAGCAAAGTTAGAAGAGTTTAAAATTCGTGCAGAACAGGAAGAATTGACGAAGGAGCGTGATGAGTTAGAAAAAATTCTAGGCTCAAAACAACGTTTGCGGACATTGGTTAAAAAAGAAATTCAGGCAGACGCTCAATTGTATGGAGATGTTCGGCGCTCGCCGATTGTCAATCGGTCAGCAGCACAGGCGTTAGATGAGCGAGCGCTTATTCCCAATGAGCCTATGACGGTTGTTATTTCACAAAAAGGCTGGGTTCGTGCCGCTAAGGGCCATGATATTGACCCAAAGAGTTTAACGTTTAGGTCAGGTGACGAATACTTAGCATCGGCAAAAGGCCGCAGCAATCACTGGGTTTACTTTTTAGACTCAACAGGCAGGGTATATAACTTACCAGTTCATGGGTTGCCATCAGCGCGTGGGCAAGGCGAGCCGATCACCGGTAGTTTGAAACCACCTGCCGGTTCTATGTTTACGGATGTTATTGCAGGTGTAGATGAGCATATTATGCTGGCATCTGATGCTGGCTATGGTTTTGTTACAAAGCTGAATGACTTACAAACTAAAAATAAAGCAGGTAAGGCTTTATTAACGATACCAGAAGGTGCAAAGCTACTATCACCAGCGTTATACGAGGCTGAAGAGGGCTGGGTTGCGATTGTCAGTAAACAAGGCCGGTTATTAATATTCCCTGTGAGTGAAGTGCCGGTATTAAGCCGTGGTAAAGGAAATAAGCTGATTCAAATCCCGACTAAAGATTTAAAATCAGGAGATGATAAAGTGATCGGTTTTTGTGTGGTCAATGAGCAGCAAGCTATTCGTATTAATGCGGGTAAACGACATATTAATTTGAAATTATCTGATTTAGATGCTTATAAGGGAAAACGGGCCCAGCGTGGTGTTAAATTACCACGTGGTTTTCAAAACCCAGGTTCCATTGAATTACTTAACAAGAATTAAGTGATAGAAAAAAGAGAAAACACAAAAAAGCCAAGCATAACGCTTGGCTTTTTGTGTGTGTCGAACTTTTTATTCACTAACGACCGGAATACCAGCAATTTTCGACTGCCATAAAGCAGGGCCTGTTTTATGTACTGATTCACCGGTAGAGTCGACTGCTACGGTTACGGGCATGTCTTCAACATAAAACTCTCGGATAGCTTCCATTCCTAAGTCATCAAAAGCGATAACTTTAGCTTCTTTTATTGCTTTAGAGACAAGATAAGCAGCGCCTCCAACAGCCATTAAATAGGTGGCTTTATGTTTTTTAATGGCGGCAATACCATCAGGACCACGTTCAGCTTTTCCAATCATACCCAGTAAGCCGGTTTTATCGAGCATCATCTCGGTAAATTTATCCATACGGGTTGCTGTTGTTGGGCCTGCTGGACCAACAACTTCACCTTTCACAGGGTCAACTGGGCCAACGTAGTAAATAAAACGATTTTTGAAATCAACACCGTCTGGTAACTTTTCACCCTTGGCAAACATGTCAGCAATGCGCTTATGTGCAGCATCGCGGCCGGTTAACATGTGACCAGTTAACAGTAGACGGTCGCCAGGCTGCCAAGTATGCGTTTCTTCTTCAGTGACAGTATCCAGATTAACGTGTTTAGTTTTTGCATCGGGTGCCCAGGCAATTTCTGGCCAATCTTCAAGCTTGGGTGGTTCTATATAGGATGGGCCAGATCCGTCGAGAACAAAGTGTGCGTGACGAGTTGCCGCGCAATTTGGAATCATTGCGACAGGTAGAGACGCGGCATGTGTGGGCATATGGTTGATTTTTACGTCTAACACTGTTGTTAAACCACCAAGGCCTTGTGCACCTATACCGAGAGCATTAACTTTTTCGTATAGCTCTAGGCGAAGTTCTTCGGCACGATTGCTGGGGCCACGGTCTTTAAGCTCTTGAATGTCAACATGCTCCATTAACGATTCTTTGGCTAGTTTCATGGCCATTTCCGCAGTGCCACCAACACCAATACCTAAAATGCCAGGTGGGCACCAGCCAGCCCCCATGGTAGGTACCGTTTTAAGTACCCAATCTACAAGGCTGTCACTCGGGTTCAGCATGACAAATTTAGATTTATTCTCAGAGCCACCGCCTTTAGCGGCAACATGAATGCTGACGGTATCACCCGGCACTACTTTCATGTGAATAGCGGCGGGCGTGTTATCGCCTGTGTTTTTTCTTGCGCCTAATGGGTCAGAGACGATAGAGGCTCTTAATACATTGTCGGGGTGGAGGTAAGCTTGTCTTACTCCTTCATTACACATATCTTCGACGCTCATGCTGCTGTCCCATTGGACATTCATGCCGATTTCCAAAAATATATTTGCTATACCGGTATCCTGACAGATGGGCCGGTGGTCCATCGCACACATGCGTGAATTAAGAAGAATTTGTGCCATTGCATCCTTTGCAGCGGGTGACTCTTCTAACTCATACGCTTGGCCTAACGCTTGAATGTAGTCCTTTGGGTGATAATAAGAGATAAATTGAAAAGCAGCTGCGATACTTTCAATAAGGTCATTTTGTTTGATAATGGTCATTAAAACACCCTGTTTGGTTAAAAAACTTATTGTAACAAAGTGATCGGGTATACGTTATCTCTTACGTTGTTGAAAATAAGCTTTTCGAACTCTTCACTAGGCATTGGCTTGCCAAATAAATAGCCTTGTACGAAATCACAATTGAGGCTTTTTAGAAGCGTGCTTTGCTGTTCTGTTTCAACTCCCTCTGCAATGACATCGATACCCATACTGTGAGCCAAAATAATAATCGTCCGTATAATGTCAGAATCTATTGAGTTAAGCAGGCAGTTATTAACAAATGAGCGGTCAATTTTTAATAAATTAATTGGCAAACGTTTTAAGTAACTTAAAGAAGAGTAGCCCGTTCCAAAGTCATCAATGGCAAGTTTGATACCTAACTCTTTTAATGTGTTTAGCTTTTCAATCATCAGTTGTTCGTTATTCATAACGGAGCTTTCAGTTATTTCTAATTCAAGAAGCTTATGTGGAAGCCGAGTGGTTTCTAGAATAGACGATATTTTGTTTACGATGCCGTCATCTTCTAGCTGAAGTGTAGATAAATTAACGGCAACTCTAATTGGTTTTGCCCCTCGGTCAATCCAGTTTTTTAACGTTTTGCAGGCTGTTTCCATAACCCACTCGCCAATCATATGAATCTGCCCTGTTTCTTCAGCTAAACCGATAAAGTTATTCGGTGGAATTAGGCCTTTTTTAGGGTGTTGCCAGCGGACGAGGGCTTCCATACCGATAAGCTCGCCGTTTGTGGCGCTAAATTGTGGCTGATAAAAAACCTTTAATTCATCGCGTAAAATAACATTACGTAGTTCATTTTCTATGACTAAACGTTGGTTAATGCTCTCGGACATCGTATCGTCAAAGAAGACGTAAGGGCTTTTTGATTGCTTGGATAAATACATGGCAATATCGGCGTTCTTTATCAGGTTACTGACCGTCTTGCCGCTACTTGGATAGACACTGATGCCAAGACTGGCGCTAACGTGCATTTCTTTCTCTAAGAAAACAAAGGGCCTTGAGAGGTTGTTTTGTATTTTACGTGCTAGGGTTTCGATTATTTGATGTGATTTAACATCGGTTAAAGCGACAACAAATTCATCACCACCAAACCTTGAAATGATATCGACATCTCTAACACTTCTTGAGAGGCGCTCAGCAACAATTTTAAGCAGTAAATCGCCGGCTTCATGGCCATAGGAATCATTGACTAATTTGAAACGGTCTAAATCGAGGAAAATAACGGCCATTATTTTATGCTCGCGCTCGTGTTTGTTGATCAGCTCAGAAACTTTCTTAGTAAATAAAGACCTGTTCATTAGGCCTGTTAAATGATCTTTATGCGCTAAGTTAAATATTTGTTTTTCAGTTTGTTTGGTGGCTAATATTCGATTAATCCGATGAATAAAAAGAGACAAGTTTAATGGTGTTGAAAAATAATCGAGTGCTCCCATTTTAAATGCATTATTAATCGAGGTTTCACTCTCTAAGTTTGAGGTGATAGTGAAAGGAATACCGCTGCTATTAAAAACCTCACACGTTTTGACAAGCTCAATGTCATCATGAGATAAATCATGATTTAAAATAACGATATCAGGTTTATTTCGTTCGCAATAAAGCATCCCCTGATAATTGTTAATTACTTCATCTACATTGTGGCCACTATCTTCCAAGGCATTTTTGATTAAAAAGCGGTCTCTTTTGTCAGCGTTTATTAATAAAACCCTAGCAGGGTTAAGGTGTTGACTGACGACTGGGTTTTCAGTCTCACTGTTGTTTAGTCTTATAGAGACTTCTTTGATAACTAACTCAGCCTCAAATAGAATTATTTTATGTTGAAGGCCTAGAAATTTAGCTTCTCCATCATCACAAGCACTTTCTAATTTCTTGCAGGCTTGTGAAAGGCGTAGTGCAGCAATATCGAAAGCGCTATTTTTAACAGATTCTGCAAGACGTTTTATAGCAATCCTATCGAGCTTTGAGACACTATCTGTTAAGCGGGATAAGCTGAGAGGGGTTTGCTCAAGGAAAGACTGTAAAGTAGTTTTGAACTCAGCTCCAAGGTTTTGTTGCCGTTTTAAATATGTTTTTTCATCCAAGACTGTTTGTATGAGAGGTTTGTCTTCACTGTCCTCGATAGGGTTGGTTTGTGCAGCTTCTTGCGTAACCCATTTCTGTAAGGTGGTTTTTAATGTGGGCAGTGTTAATGGTTTTGACATGAAGTCATCCATTCCCGCCGCGATACATTGTTCTCGGTCAGCGTTTTGTTTGTTGGCTGTTAGTGCAACGATAGGTGTGTGTTTGTCGACAGTTTCAAGTTCACGTATTTGGAATGTTGCTTCATAACCATCCATCTCTGGCATTTGACAGTCCATCAAAATAAGGTCAAAGGACTGGCTGGAAAAAAGCTCTAATGCCTCAAGACCATCGTTAGCCAAGGTTACATTACAGTGGAAGCGTTCTAGCATGGCTTTAGCAACCAGTTGATTCGCTTTATTGTCTTCAACAACAAGAATTTTCTTAAATGAATAGTCTGGTAGGGGTTCTTTGAGTGCTTGCTGTTCAGGTAATAATGTTGGTTTTGATTCAACGGTTGAGTGTAAATGCAATAATAAATCAGATTGTTTAATTGGTTTAGTAATATGCCCAAATACGTTGAGCTCTTTTGTTGCATTAAGCTGACTTGACTGGTTAGCGATGAGGACAATTATCTTTGTGTTGGCTAAAGTATGGTCAGCGTTAATCATACGAATTAAGGCTGTTTGGCTAATGTTTGAACGAAGATTATCAATTAAAATATAATCGTAAGGCTTTGATAAAGTTTCGTGTTGACGCAGTTTCTTTATAGCTGTCATCCCATCAGTGACATGGTCGGCATGAAAAGGTGATGCTTGAAATTGTTGAACGATAAAACGGTGAGAAAAATCATCATCGCTAACCGTTAAAACATTAGGTTGAGTGGGTGATATTTGAGTGCTTGATAGTTCAAAGGCTTCGGCTTGCATGTCGACAGTAAAATTAGCAGTAAACCAAAAAGTGCTGCCTTTACCAACTTTGCTTTTTACGCCCATTTCACCGCCAAAAATAGTGACTAGCTGTCGGCTGATGGCAAGCCCTAAGCCTGTTCCACCATATTCTCGAGTAGTAGAGTTATCGGCTTGAGAGAAGGCAGTGAAAATTTTATTTTGAACTTCTTGAGGGATACCAACGCCGGTGTCTTTTACTTCAAATAATAAGGTTAGGTTGTTTTCATTCAATGCTGAGGTTGAGATAGAAATGCTCACCTCACCAGCCGGAGTGAATTTAATGGCGTTACCGAGTAAATTTTGTATGATTTGTTGGAGCCTCAACTCATCAGCAATTAGATGAAGAGGTACATCGGCATCTAAAAAATAGGCGATAGAAATGTTTTTGTGCTGAGTTTGAGCGCTGAGTAGGGTAATGGAGTTTTCCAACGTGTTACGTAAATTAAACGATTCTTCGTGTAAGTCGACATCTTGTTGGTTATATTTGGAAAAATCTAAAACATCATCGATAAGGCTTAGTAATGAATTTGCACTGCTAGAGGCAACCTTTAGGTATTCTTTCTGTTGGACGTTAAGGTCCATATCAGATAATAGTTCTAGCATGCCTGAAATACCATTTAAAGGCGTTCTCAGTTCATGACTGACATTGGCGGCAAACTCGCTTTTGACTTTAGCTGCCTCAATAGCGATGTCACGCGTAGTAATGAGTTCTTGTTCACGATTTTCCAAAATATGCATCATGTCTGTAAAGGCTTGTTCCATGCGCATAATGTCTTCTGTGCTACCGATACCTTTGCGTTCAGTTCGCTTGCCTTGAGCAGCATTTAGCATATTTTTAGCTAAATTATCGATTGGTTTGCTAATACGTTTTGTGATGAATAAAAGAGCCCACAATAATAATAGGGCTAAGCTACCTATCACCATTAAGTTGTACTTATAAAAATCACTTTTAAGCGACCTGAGTACATTTTTTCCAACCGTTAGGCGCACGTAACCTAGAAGTTCTGGCTTAAATTCACTATCTGAATAAAGTAATGTTTCTTCATCGAGCGTACTATAAACAGGTGAGCTATAGCTCCACTCATGCTCATTTTCATAATCTAAAGACGTTGATTCTACTGGTAAGGTGTTAGTGCCTGCACTTAACAGGTCACTACTTTGGTAGATTACTTGCATTTTGTCATCATAGATCCCTGCTGCTTTAACATCCGGGAAGGAGAGGATTGATTCTACGACTAATTCAGCTTCATCCTGACTGAGATAGAGAAGGGCGATGCGACTGTTATTTCCTAATGACTCAACAAGCTGGAGTCCAGTTTGATTAAGGCTGTCATGAACACTTTTAGACGATAAATTGGAGGTGATTAAAGTGGCAATGGATATTAAAAGTATGATGCCAATAAAGTAGGTTGTCGTTAGGAGGTTTTTAAAACTACGTTGTGTTAAAAATTTGTAAAACGTTTTAATCATTTGCTGAGGCTCTTGGGTAGGTCAAAGCAAAATTGGTTTTTTGATCTAAACGAATGGTGTTTGGAAGATGTTTGGCTGTTCTAAGGTTCGCAACAACTAGGGATGACTGCATTGGCGTAACGGGCGATGCTTTTTGCCCACTTAATAATCGAACTGTGGTGGTGGCTAAATCTCTTCCTATTTGTTGACTATCTGGTAGCAGTGATAATAAAGCCCCTCTTCGTACATGTGAGGGGTTAGTGGATATGACGACTTGTTGATATTTCCAAGCGTCCGATAAAATTCGTGGTAATAAGCTTTTACTATCAAAGGTGGGATCATGGTGTATAAGCCATAAAGCACTGTTAGTATGGTCATTATTGCGAGCAATCTCTTTATAAATTAGGGCCGCTTGTTGCAAACTTGAGGCTTCGTATGGAATGACGGTTATTCCTGTGTTCGGGGTGTTTTCAATGGCTCTTTGAACTAACCAACCATTAGTTTTTGGATCAAAAACAACATGAATTTCCTTGACTGTTGGTTGTATTTTTTTTAATTCAGAAAAGAGAAGAGTGGGGTCTGGGGTCATAGAAATGCCATAACGGCCATTGTTGATATCATGGTCAGAAAGAAATAAGGCACCATAGGTTGTTTTATAAAGAGAGTTTATTTTTTCTTGTAGTGCTCGCCTGCCGCCACCTAATAAAATAACAGCGTCTGGGCTCTCTTGTCTAAGAGAATTTAGGATATCTGTCTCCAGCATTGAGTTATCCATTAATTGTGTTTGTACGTTTAGCTTAGGCTGTTCCTTAATGCCACTAATAATAGATTCAAAAAGTGTACTATAAGGTTTTCTAACATCAGGGTAAACAACAGTGATGTTGAAGGTAGCGCTAGCTTCTAATGTGTCATCAGCAAGTATTGTCGTTGTATAAAAAAGTATGGCAAGTAGAGCGGTACTATAAAATATCTTAAAATATATCATGTTGTTTAATCATCCCTGATTATTGTTTATTTGCCATTATCGACAGCTTTATCGGTTTAATGAAAAGATTTTCTCAGTTCAACAAAAAAAGCTCTGCCAGCAAGAGGCAGGTCATCGGGGATGCTTCCAGGTGCTTCGGATGGCTCTTTGACTGTTTCATCGAGTAAATTTCTAGCCGATAAAGCAAGTTCTATGTCAGGGTTAAGTCCTTTTGCACGTAGAGTTAAATCAATGGTGGTGTAATTGCTTATGTCTGGGCGTAAATCGCTTGCAGCACGTTGCCTATCACGGACATGGTTTAGTTGAGAGTTGATTGACCACATGGGCGATATGTCATAATTGGCTCTCAGATAAAGTTGTTGTTGAGGGGCATCTGCGGCATCGCTATTAGTGTCTTTATCCTCAGAAGACTGGTAGGCATAATTACCATAGATGGAAAGCTTGTTTGTTACATTCCAGTTTGCTTCCATTTCTAAGCCGTGCCCTGTTTGTTTGCCAGTATTGCTAGCTGTTGTAGGGGCGAAACGAATAATATCATCCATTTGATAGTAGAATAAATTCAAACTAAGTTTTAGGTTGTTGGATGTATTATAATCAAAGGCAATCTCATAGGTGTCAATAACCTCAGGGTCTAGATCTGGGTTGCCCAAAGCAACAGGGTTATTAATATTGAACTGTTCAACAAATGAAGGGGCACGAAAAGAGCGCCCGTATAAAAGCTTACTGGTTAAGCGATAACTGGTTTGCCAGACTAAGGCCAGTCGTGGGTTAAGTGTGTCGCCAAAATCCGAGTAATGGTCGTAACGTAGACCAGCAGTTAAAGTCCAATCAGGGGCAAAGTCCCATGCATCTTGTACAAAACTATAATAAATTTTGCGTGTTTTTTCTTGGTTGAAAGGGATCGTGTCACTGACGTCAACAAGTCCTCCAAGAGGGATTAAGGCTGGGCCAAACGGTAAATAGTTTTTCTTTTCTTCAATTTTATATTGGTCTTGATGGTGAAAGCCGACACCGAGACGAATATCATGTTTTTTTAAGCCAGTATAAAAGCTAGATAAATCAACCCGGTTATGGCGCTCATATATATTGGGCTTACCCAGAACACCATTTGGAAAAGTATGGGCTGGAATTCCTGTTGTATTAGCACCCGGTGGGAGCAATACTAAGTTGGATTGAGTGATGCTGTTAAAAAAACTATATTGAGCTTTAAAGTCCCAATTCTCAGATAAATTAGTGTTTTTGTATGTGATATCCGCATTATAACGATCGGTATCAGCTTCACCAACGGGGTCAAGTGCCTGAAAAAGCCCTGCACCTACCTGGCCGTCTCTTCTAGCTTGATACCCTAAGCGTAATTGCCAATTAGCCTTAGAGAGATCAAGTCGGGTGTCTAATGATCGGCGTCCCAAGCTAATATTACCTGGTGCTAAAGAGGCAGAGGTTCCAGTAATGGTATCAAGGGTTGTTTGGATGTCTGCTCCTACTTTTTCGTGTTGACCGTGTGTATCCATCACTTGAGCAGAGAAAGCCGTATTCCAACCGGCTTTCGAACCACCGTATTGTATCCAACCTCGATATTCATCAAAGCTTCCTGCGGACGCGCCTATTTCTAGCCCATCTATTTCGGTGGAATTTTTAGTAATGATATTTATAGTTCCAGCAAACGCGTCAGCCCCATAAATAGCAGAACCTGGTCCCCTGATAACTTCGATACGAGATATATTTTCAACCGGCATACCTCCCCACCCTTGAGAGCGATTCCCAGTAAATATATTGGTGATAGGGATCCCGTTGATAAGCACTAAAACTTGGGAGTTAAAGTTTGATGTAATGCCTCGTATTTGATAGATGGGGTTGTATCCACCGGCAGTATAAGAGACATGCAAGCCTGGTATTGTTTCTAATACTTCATCAATATCACGCGCGCCGATTTGACGAATTGTTTTAGCAGTAATTGTGCTTGCAACAGCAGGTGCTTGAGATACTGTTTGTTTTCGCCCTGTGGCTATATATATATAATCCTCATCGCCATATATGTCTGCTAAGGCATTCTCGCTCTCATCAAATGCGTATGAATTAGTTCCAAAGGTGGAGAGGAAGGTTAATAGTAACCAAGCATGTGTTTTTTTCATGGGGGGAACAAAAATATTATTTTATTTAAGGTTAGCGGATATTTTAAAAATTACCAGCTTCTTACGTCATGTCCTTTGTAGTTTAGTCGTTGACAGCTTAGCGGGAAGAAACTGCCTTCTTTGTGATTCGCTGCATCAATATAGCAGGGTATAATACCGGCAGAAAAAGCTAGCATGGTTGCGTAATAGTATTCGCGATGCCCAAAGTTTTGGTCAGCCATTAATGCTGCAGCTAAACCGCTTGCATTTAAAATTTGCCGATAACGACTTTTAGATAAAATATTACCTATGTCTAGGGCCAACTTGACATGTGGGCCATTAGCAAGTTCAAGCTCTTTAGCTCTATTTAATAAAGGTGCGATTCGTTCATCAGAATCAACTAAGGGGCGACCATAACCACCAATAGCTCGTTTATTTTTAAGCTCACTAATAACAAATTCAGATAAATCTGCACCTGCCTCAATAGCTTTTTTTGCACGTTTAATAAAGTCAATGGCGATAATATTTGCTTGGTTTCCAAAAATTTTTGCTTCTGAACATGCAGTGGCCGCTGATAAGCCTAATATACCCGTAGATCTTGCGCTACCTGATAAGGCGGCGATGCGGTTATTCCATAGCCTTGGCTCAGGGTAACTAACGGTGATTACCTGAATGGCTTCAAAAAGTTTTATTTGTTGGTTGCTAAATTCACGTCCAGTGATACCAAACATAATTAACTTAAACCAATTAATATCGGCCAATTCGTTAAATATATCTTTTCCACGATAAATAGCACGTTCTCCATTGACGAAAACGCCCATGTTGGTTTGCCAATTATCTTCAGCCTGCTTAAGTGTTATCGGACCTTTCATAGTTCGTCTTGGGATGTTTGGTTAGAGTTTGATGGGCCAGGGTCGTTGGTGAGGGTTAAGCCATTTCCAAAAAATGGGTATTTACGCCAGCCAAGCTTTTTTTGTTCAAGTGAGTGTGCTGCAGCGCCCGGAAGGCGAAGTAAAAGGTATAGCATTTCTGCTTGTTCATCCGTAAAACCTAAGTCGGTGAAGGCTGCGGCTATGACACCAGTCATGCCTAATGGCGCATCAGCAACTTTTTCAAATATCTGTCGATTAGCTGATAAATAGCTGAGAGCTCCGTCAGAGTATATGGACGTTAAGTGATCCAATGTTTGTAAAACGGGGGTGGCACAACTTGCCCCATACGGGTCAAAGCCAGGGGTGTGTTCACTAGCTGGCCAAACTTCAATTTCTTCTTCATCTTGATAGTTGGATAAACTTTGTTTCCATTGAGTTAATTCAAATTCACACTGTTGCCATAAGCGCATCACTTGATAAACTTCCCTTGCCCCTCCATTTTTGCCAGCACTGGGTGCTAAGGCGGCCATTAAACAGGAAGCGGCGGTTGAACCGCCTACACCACCATTCATAGCAGCACGGACACCTAAATCACGAGGGCCCGGATTGGCAATAGCAATAGCGATAGCCTCTAATAGTTTAGAATGCCAGGGTAAGGGTTTTTCAAGCTTAAATAATAAAAAAATGTATTCGGGCCAAGAGATTTTACCCAATAAATCACCATAAACATCGTAACCAGAACAGTAAGATGTTTTGGCGGCAAATGGGTTGTCAGGTTCTTCTTCTTCAAACCAAATTTTAGTATTTATTTTTTCTTGTTCCATTGTTACTTCATCCCTTTTAAGCGCGTAGCAATAGGGGGAACTTCTTCTGCATCTATTCTAACGTCGAGTAGAGTGGGCCCCTTACGTTCACAAATTTTATTGGTATCGAGCTGCAGTAAGTCATCGGCTGTTTCAATGGTATGACTCATGATGCCCATGGCTGATGCCATTAAAGCATAACTAATATTCGGTAATGTGTTGGCTATATCGGCTGATTTATTTAATCGTTGACCATGTTTAACCATACCAAGATGTTGATCGTTCATCACAAGGAAAATAATATTTAACTTTTCTTGTAATGCGACTGTTATTTCGTTACCTGACATGAGGAAGCTGCCGTCACCAACAATACAAAGAACGGGATCATTTGGGTGCGCTAGTGCAGTACCGATGGCGCTTCCAACTGACCAACCCATTGAACAAAACTCAGTGTTAATTTGTAATAACCCGGCGCTAAATGCTCGTCTATCTTTTTGGTCTCTTTGTGAAGATCGGCGGCCACTAAAGCGCCTGTCATAGGGGTTTAAATAATGAACTGCCCAAGCCATATTATTGCCATTATCAGCTAAGTAACGGGTATTAGGTGGGAAAAGTTGAGTTAGCTGCGCCATTAAAAACTGTGGTTTTAATGGGCTAGACCGATCTTTGGTTTTTGTAGAGTCATCAAGCTCAAAATGGAGTTTTTTTTGATTATCTATACATATATCAGCGAATAATTGAGTTTTATCTATAACGGACTTGGTTGAGATTTTTTCTTTATTTTTAATTTGCGTTCTATTATTTTCTAAAATGGCTTCTAAGATAGTTGGAATGTGACCGCCTACTTGGAGCTTCGCCATAGAAGATCTTGTTAGGTTATCTTCGTTATTATCAATATGTATTAATTTGTTGTTCAATAAAGATAATTGGTCCCATGCATTACTGTTAAACTCACCTAAAGAAGAACCAATAAGGACAATAGAGTCAACGGCATCGGATTGAAGTGCTTTACTCGCACTCTTATGTCCGGCAAAACCAATAACACCTTTATAGGATGGGTGGTAAGGATTAATAAAACTTTTACCATCAGGTGTAGCAACAAATTCAATACCTAAATCATTAATGCAATCGGTTATTAATCGGCTACAACCTTTAGCGCCTGCACCGATTACGAAAATAGTCTTTTTTGAATGACGAAGTTCACTTATAAGAGCTTGTATAGCTTTTTCGTCTTTTAAGTAGGGGCGGCTTAATAAATTATTTATATTGACTGGATGTTGTTTAGGTGGGATATGGCTTTTTAATACATCAGTTGGAATGTTCAGGTGTGTTGGGCCTCCTGGCATACTAAAAGCAGACATGATAGCAGATACAAGTTTATGCTCAAATTGCCCCACATGCGTTACATAACTATTGTATTTGGTAAAAAACTGAAACATTCCAGGGATATTAACCCCTGTATCTCCAGATTCTTGGAGAGCCTTTTTACCTACTTTATCCTGAGATGCTTGAGGAGTGATAACAAGTAACGGGGTGTTATTTTCAAATGAGGAAGCAACACCGGTGATCATATTTGTTGCACCTGGGCCGGTAGTGGAGCAGCAGACACCTAGTTTCCCGGTATTTCTTGCATAGGCGTCGGCCATAAAAACAGCCCCTGTTTCATGTCTAGCGGTGATAGCTTTTATGCCGCCACGTTTCTCACTTTTAGCTAAGGCATTGTAGAGTGGTTCGATAGCACCACCTGGAATGCCGAAAACATATTCAACACCAATTTTTTCTAAATAATCGAGGAGAAGCTCGCATGTGGCGATTTCATTTTGCGGGACTGCTTGTGTTAGGGTTAAACTCATCCGGTTCTCCATTGGATTTTTAAATACCTAATAATCAATAAGTTAGTAGATTAACTTAAATTATTATATTAAGTTAATAAAATTAGTATAATTGTCCCTGTTTGTAAAGCCTTAATTTTGGGAGAAGAGAAAAACTTATGCTCTGAAAAATCATATTCTTAATGAGCCTAGCCAATGGGCAATAATTAAATAATGTGCTATTTGATTGGTGCTGGGGGAAGGTGTTGAAGTACGTCAACATCGTCTTGGTGATGGTATTGACGTACTTCTATAAACAACCTTAACTATTACAACTTAACGGTTAGGGATATGCAATGCTCTCTTATCAACAGCGAGGGCAGCTTCATGCAGAGCCTCAGAAAGTGTTGGATGGGCATGAATGGTTAATGCGAGATCTTCAGTGCTAGCAGAGTACTCTAGCGCCAATACTGCTTCAGCGATAAGCTCAGAAGCTTGTGCGCCGATAATGTGCACACCTAGAATTTGATCTGTTTCTTCATCAGAGATGATTTTGACCATACCCGTGGTATCGCCTAGGGCTTGAGCACGACCACTCGCTGCAAAAGGGAACGTGCCTATTTTTACTTTTATACCTGCAGATTTAAGGTGTTGTTCGGTTTGCCCAACCCACGCAATTTCAGGACCAGTGTAGATAACATTTGGAATAACATCGTAGTTTATTTCAGGTTCTTCACCGTAAATGACTTCAGCGACGGCAACGCCTTCTTCAGAAGCTTTATGAGCAAGCATCGGCCCACGAATCAAATCACCAATCGCATAAACACAAGGTTGACTTGTTTGCCAGATCTCATCAACTTCAATAAAACCGCGTTCATCAAGTTCAATTGGAGACTCTGGAGCAAATAAATTATCTGTGTTGGGCCTGCGACCAACCGATACGATCAATTTGTCCAGTTCTATGGTATGTTCGCCTGAAGCATCTTCATAATTGACAGTTACTTTTTTAGCTTTTGTGGTCGCCTTGGTAACGCGAGCACCCATTTTGATATCAAGTCCTTGTTTCTTAAATTGCCGTTTGGCTTCTGCTGCTATTTTTGTATCTACTGCCGGTAAAAACTCATCTTGGGCTTCAAGTAACACAACATCCGACCCTAAGCGGTTCCATACGCTGCCTAATTCCAGGCCAATGACACCGGCCCCAATTACGCCTAATTTTTTAGGTGTTTTATCAAAATTCAGTGCGCCAGTGGAGTCGACAATATTTATGTTGTCGACAGGGGCAGAGGGGATATCGATAGGGCGTGAGCCGGTTGCTAAGATAATGCTGTCTGCTGAAATAACAGAAACATCATCAGTGTTGCTAGTGATTTCGACTTGCTTCCCAGCCAGTAATTTTCCGCGACCATGAAAGCTGGTGACTTTATTAGCCTTAAAGAGACCACTGATGCCACCGGTAAGACGACTTACGATATCGTCTTTGTTTTTGATCATTGTGGGCACGTCAATCTTCAGCCCAGTTACTTTGATACCATGCTCATCTAAGCCGTGGTTTAACTGTTCATAATGATGTGAGGACTCAAGTAGAGCTTTAGACGGTATGCAACCGACATTTAGGCAGGTGCCACCAAGGGATGCTTTATTGTTTTTATCAGTAAACTCATCAACGCAGGCTGTTTTTAGGCCAAGTTGAGCGCAACGAATTGCGGCGACATAACCACCCGGTCCACCGCCGATGACAACAACGTCAAATTTATTATCTAAACTCATGGGATGCTCCCTATTAAACGTTTAACAGTAATCTTGCGGGGTCTTCTAAGAAGTCTTTTATAGTGACTAAAAAGGACACTGCTTCTTTACCATCTATAATTCGATGATCATAAGATAAGGCTAGATACATCATAGGACGTATAACCATTTCACCGTTTTCTACCATCACTCGTTGGTTAATGGCATGCATACCCAAAATAGCACTTTGTGGTGGGTTCAAAATAGGAGTCGACATCATTGATCCAAATACACCACCATTAGTGATTGTAAATGTACCGCCGGTTAGATCATCGATGCCTAATTTTCCATCACGGGCTTTGATACCAAATTCAGCAATACCGCTTTCAATGGCGGCAAAATTTTTCAGGTCTGCATCTCTCAGTACCGGCACTACTAAGCCGCGAGGTGATGAAACGGCAATGCCGATATCATAATAACCATGGTAAATAATATCTTGTTCATCAACAGAGGCGTTGACTGATGGGAAAAGCTTAAGTGACTCAACGGCTGCTTTAACAAAAAATGACATAAAGCCTAATTTTGTATCATGAACTTTCGAGAATTGATCTTTATATTTACTGCGAATGTCCATAATAGGCTGCATGTTTACTTCGTTAAACGTTGTTAACATAGCCGTGTTTTGCTGAGCTTGAATTAAGCGCTCTGCAATTTTTGCTCGAAGGCGTGTCATCGGCACGCGTTGTTCTGCACGCTCACTTGTTGGTAAGGTTGGCATTGGTGTTGCCTTAGCCGCTTTGCTCGGTGCCGAATTGCTCATGGTTGCTGAAGCTGTTGTGACGCCATTACTAGACTGTTGCTTGATATGGTTTAGCACATCGGTTTTGGTGATTCTGCCGCCTTTACCTGAGGCTGCAATTTGTTGGGGGTCTAATCCATGCTCAGCAACGAGTTTTCTAACAGCAGGACTAAGTGCTTCAGTTGAACCTGAATTTTTTTCAGCAGGTAAAGTCGTTGTTGCTGGTTCTGATTTTGCCGGTGTTGCTTTTGGGCTTGGGGTTTCTGGTTTGGCGCTACCAGCTTCTATGCGAGCCAGCAATTGGCCGCTTAATACAGTAGAACCTTCTGGCTCAATGATTTCTGCTAACACGCCATCTGACAGTGCAGGGACTTCTAAAACTACTTTATCTGTTTCGAGGTCAACTAGATTTTCATCTTTTAAAACGGTGTCACCGGCTTGTTTATGCCAAGTTACTAAAGTGGCATCGGCAACGGATTCTGGAAGGCTAGGTACTACGACTTCAATGCTCATGTTTGTTCCTTTTTTTTAAAGTCTATTTTTTAATAAAGTGCTGTATGGATTAATTTTTGTTGCTGTTCAACATGTAGGCTAAATTGACCAACGGCTGGTGATGCTGACATAGGCCGACCTGCATATTTAAGTTCTAGCTTCTCGCTGAGTAAATCAAAAAACCGATGTCTAATTTGGTACCAGGCACCTTGATTTTTGGGCTCTTCTTGACACCAAACGAGTTGTTTTAATTGAGGGTATTGCTCAAAAGACTCATGTAGCTCATCGATAGGGAATGGGTAAAGCTGTTCGGCTCTGAAAATAGCAACGTTTTCAAGGCCATCGCTTCTGCGCTGTTCGAGTAAATCATAATAGACTTTTCCAGAGCAGACGATCAGTCTTGTGACTTTATTAGGATCAATATCATCCACTTCTTGAATCAGTGGGTGAAACTTGCCTTCAGTGAGCTCTTCTAAGGTAGATGTTGCTAGTTTGTGTCGCAGTAAGCTCTTAGGGCTCATTATAATCAGTGGTTTACGGAAGTAACTCAATGTTTGGCGGCGTAATAAATGAAAGATCTGTGCTGGTGTCGATGGAACACAAACTTGCATATTATGTTCGGCGCATAATTGTAGGTAACGCTCTAAGCGGGCTGATGAATGTTCAGGGCCCTGGCCCTCGTAACCATGAGGTAATAACATAACAAGACCACAGATGCGCCCCCATTTTGTTTCACCTGAGCTTATAAATTGATCCATCAGCACTTGTGCACCATTGGCGAAATCACCAAATTGTGCTTCCCATATAACTAGATCATCGGGTTCTGTTGTGGAGTAGCCATACTCGAAACCTAGAACCGCTTCTTCAGATAGAAAAGAATCATAGAGAGAGAATCTACCTTGTTCTAGAAACATATGTCTTAGCGAGGTATAGGTCTCACCATTTTGCGTATTATGCAAAACGGCATGGCGGTGGAAAAATGTTCCGCGGCCTACGTCCTGCCCCGTCATTCTAATATTTCTACCTTTACTTAGTAATGTTCCATAGGCCATGTTTTCAGCATAACCCCAGTCGATAGGTAAGGCGCCAACAGACATTTTTTTTCTGCTTTCTAGTACTTTTTCCACTCGGTTTTGAAGTGAAAATTCCGGCGGTAAGGTAAGCATGAGGTCGGAGATCTCATGAAACTCTTTGGCAGGTACCGTGGTGTCGCACGGGTCATCCCACTTGCTTGATAAAAAGGCATTCCATTTGGCAACAAACGGGTTAACTTTATGTTCTAAAATTGGCCGTGAGACAATTTCACCTTTTTCTAGAGAAGAACGATACTCCGACTCTAAGTTTTTCGGCACGTCGGCAGATAATGAGCCTTCATTAACAACACGATCGGCGTAAATTTTACGCGTAGTCGGTAGCTCACGAATAGTTTTATACATCAATGGTTGAGTCACAGCCGGTTCATCCGCTTCATTGTGGCCACGTCGGCGATAACAAACCATGTCTAAAACAATGTCTTGTCTAAACTCATGACGGAAATCAACGGCTAGCTGAGCTGCAAACAAAACGGCTTCTGGGTCATCTGCATTAACATGCAGAATAGGAGTTTCCAGCATTTTAGCCACATCGGTAGCATACAATGTTGATCGTGTATCAGCAGGGTTACTGGTGGTAAAGCCGATTTGATTATTGATAACAATGTGAATCGTGCCGCCTGTGCCATAGGCACGGGTACGAGACATTTGCAACGTTTCCATGATCACGCCTTGACCAGAAAAAGCCGAATCACCATGTATTTGAATAGCAACAACTTCATCTTCGCCTGTTTCACCGCGTCGATCTTGTCTTGCACGTACTGAGCCTTCAATAACTGGGTTGATAATTTCTAGATGAGAAGGGTTGAAAGCCAAGGCAAGGTGCATTTCCCCTCCTGGCGTATTAATGTCCGAGGAGAAGCCCATGTGATACTTTACGTCGCCAGAGCCGTCTTTGGCTGGAGAGGCAGAACGCTTGCCTTCAAACTCTTCAAAAAGAATGGATGGCTTTTTACCGAAAATATTGACGAGAACATTCAACCGGCCACGGTGAGCCATGCCTATAACGGTTTCTTTGACGCCATGCTCACCTAGTCGTTGAAGCATTTCGTCAAGCATCGGAATTAAGCTTTCCCCACCTTCTAGTGAGAAACGTTTTTGCCCAACATAGGTTCTGTGCAGGTGGTTTTCAATGCCTTCAGCGGCGGTCAGTAGCTTTAGTAGCCATTTTTTCTGATCGGCCTCAAGGTTTAGGCGAGCGCGTGGGCCTTCCATACGGCGTCTTACCCAAGAGCGCATTTCAGTGTCGCTAATGTGCATGTATTCAACACCAATACTGTTGCAATAGGTTTCTTTGAGTATTGGCAGAATATCTTTCAGTGCTAATTGTTCAGGCGTGTTGTGTAAGGTACCTGTGTCAAACTGCGTATTAAGGTCAAGCTCACTTAACCCATGAAAAGCGATATCTAATTCAGCAATTAGTTGTGATTTTGGTGGTGTTAGTGGGTTTACATTAGCTTGTTTATGACCATTAATTCGATATGAATTCATCAGTCTTGAAACAGCAGCTTGTTTGGCTAATTGCTCTGAAGAAAGGCCGCCTTGAATGACACGAACTCCGGTGGGAGCCTTGGCGAGGTTAGAAAAGTGTTTTTTAATAGATGAATGGGGGATATCAACTGTTTCAGCATTCGATCGTATGGAATGAAACTTTTCTCGCCATTGCTCATCAACTGATTCTGGGTCATTGAGGTATTGCTCATATAGGTCTTCAACAAAGTTTGCATTAGCACCATTTAGGGCGGAAGTGCTTTTAAATAACTGCATTAAATTGTTCATTAAAATATTCCGTCTGTCTAAATTTATGTAGGGGTTTGTAAGTGTAATCGAGTTTTAAGAAAAGATAAGGGTTTAAATTACTCATTTTGTTAATGCTTAATATTTAGCACTATAGTGGTGCCCCGAGCAGGATTCGAACCTGCGACTTCACCCTTAGGAGGGGTGCGCTCTATCCAGCTGAGCTACCGAGGCCATATTAAAGAATTGTCAAATGTATTTTAAAAATGGAACCCTGATTAATTCGCGTCAAATAATATCACTATTGGGCTTTTTAGGGATAGCGCAAAACGCTTATTTTTATAGCTTTGTGAACTTGAGGGAGACTATTTTTTTGCGCGTTCGCGTTCACATGCTGTAATAAATTTATGGATCTCTCTTTTTTCTTGGCTGGCCAAGTTAAGGAATTCGCAGCCGACGCGTGTAAAGCCTTCTAACGGAGACTTTTTTACAGAGCAAACGGTTAAATCTAACTGAATAGTACTACCGTCTTTAAGGGTCATGCTGGCAGGCGTTAGAATAGAGCCTTTTTTCACATAAGAGTTTGAATAAACCGCAATGCAAATACCGCCGAAGCTAACATCGTAAACATAGCCTGAAATAAGGTTTTCAGAAAACTGAATGGCAGCGGTAAATTTATACTTTTCGATATTCTCAATGGGTACTCTGAAGAAGGATCTTTTTTGGGGGTGATATATTTTTTCGGGCATCGCCATCAGGTAGCTGCCATCGTGCAATGTGCCGGTAATAGTTGAGCTAAAATTAAAAGGAACGGCGTGATGCTTGGCGTTAACTTGTATAACCGTGCCGGGTAGCATTTTAAGATGAGCGGTTCGGTTATTTAATTGATCGAGTATTAATTCGTTTGTTGATACGTCAAGTAATCTACTGGTGCACTCTAATTGATTATCGAATACCAGCGAAACTTGTACATGCGATTCCATTAGAATTTGCAACATGTGTTTAATGCGAGAGGGCCGAACGATAAAATTTGGGTTAGGGTTGGGTGTTTGTTCCTCTTCTTCTGAGCGCAATAATGACTTTAGACTGGATATAAAGTTCACGTGTAATTAAGCAATGGAGATGTTTCTTGATACTTTACTGTTAGCGGCATGCCCGTCTGCCCCGTATGTAGAAGTGGTTGTGCTCGCTTGTCCACGTAAAACATCCAGTGAGCGTTGGGTGTGTCGACGATTAAGCTCAATAATGGAGCCGTTTATTTGATTCAGTTCTTTATTGTCTTCCGCTAAAGCTTGAATGTTGGACCAGGCTTTTTCTAGTAATGTCTTGATACCTCCAGGCGCTAAGCTGGAAAGGGCATCTGAAAAACCGTAAAGACCTTTGTTGATATTCATGTTTCTTAAAAAAATATGCGTGGTTTTGGTGTGGTTTTCTAGGTGGGTAACTAAGGCTTTTTTTTCGTCAGAAAGTTCCAATAATTGCTGACTGTCTTTCAGCTTCAAAACGGCTTGTTCTTTTTTTAAGGTGCTGTTTAATTGACCTGAGATGTGCTCAAGCTGTTGTATTAGTTCAATAAGTTGATCCGATGATTTTTTTGTCATGATGATTTCTTTTTAAGGTGAAGCGCTGTTTCACTTTTAATAATTCGATCAGCTATTTTTTCATTATCGATGTTGTACTGACCCTCTTCAATGGATTGGCTAATGGCCTCTATACGACCGGTATCAATAACAGGAATGTCTTGAAGAGACTGTTCAATTTGTTGGAGTTTGGATGCGTTTTCAGTTAAATCAATACTATCACTATCAGCTGTTTTAGTAGCGTTTTTGGCGCTACTTTTGGTGTTTTTCTTGGTGTTATTTGCTTTGTTAACAGGGCTCTGAGCTGATTTATGGCCGGTTTTTTTGATATTAATAGACATAATAATTCCTGTGGCTATGCATCACCTGTATCGGCGATTTGTAAGGAAACTTGATGGTTAATAGACGCTCTCATATGCTTACTCTAACAGTTTGCGAATCAGAAATAATTCCTTGGATGATTTTTTTGGTTTTAATGTTTTTCACTTTGATTTTGTCATTTTTGCCTCCGGCCATCAATGCAATGCCTTTCATGCTGATTTGGAAGCCTTTGTTTTTTGCAATGATTGTGATGTTGTCACCTTTTTTAATAAGGGTTGGGGTTGACAAAATATTGACACTGACAAGATCGCCTCGGCGAACTCGCCTTTTTAAGACATGATTTATCGCATGTTTAGACTCTGATAAGTAAGCGGATCGATGTCCTGTCAGTTCAATTTTTTTTAATGTAATGTCAGATTCTTTAAGAAGGTGCCCTTTGTTGAACGGCTGGTTAAAAACCAAAGCATGGCTGAAAAGTTGAACCTGTGCCGTCATAAATATTCGCCAAGGAGTCTGCGATATGCATTCAATTTTTAATGTATTTTTTCCTGGTTTTACAGGCGCTTGGGTGAGGCTTATGTCAATCTCTGAAGAACATTTTTTGAGTTTGAGCCGTGAGTCTATGTTTTGAACGGTAATATTGTGTTCTAAATGTTGCTTAGCCAGTCTGTCGGTTAAATAGGTATGTGCATTGTCCAGAATATTTTGATGATCTTCAAACGGTTGCTCTGTTGCAAAGAGCAGCGGAGAAAACAGCAGTAATAAAGTGATTAGTGTTAACAATGATTTCATAAACGTTATGTGCAATATCGTGACGATGTATAGGTTAGAAATATATATGCATTAAATATGCCGTAATAAAGACATTTGTAAATGGAATCGGAGATGATAATAACGAACCGTTTAGATAGTTCTATATAAGGTAATGCAGAGGAAGGGGTGCTTGGTACAAGCTTACCCCGTTATTAAAAGTATGTAATTTTGTCCCCAATGCTTTCCGCTTTGCCGCTTTTTTGCCGTTCTTGCCGCTATTTACCCACCCTTTTATTTTTATAACCTATTGATTTAATTAGATTAAAAAAATGGCATGGTTTCTGCTTTATTGTTTTCAACGAAACAGGAGTGACAGATGGCAACAACGATTGACTCATTATTTGGTGTACACGAACAAGCGCTTATTTATCGCTCTAAACGCGCTGAAGTATTAGCCTCTAATATGGCTAATGCCGATACGCCAGGCTATAAAGCAAGAGACTTTGATTTTAAGTCAGTTTTAAACAGGCTCAACACAGCGGCAGGTCATGTGAAACAAACACATCATCAGCATATTGGGTTTGATAAAACACCAGCGACGGTTGCTCTTGCTTATCGTACACCGTTAAGCGCTTCGCTAGACGGTAACACGGTGGATGCACAGGTTGAGCAAGCAAAGTATGCGCAAAATGCAATGGACTATCAAACGTCTCTGCGTTTTGTGAACGGCAAAATTTCCAGTTACCTTTCAGCGCTAAGGGGTGAATAAGCATGTCTTTATATAATATTTTTGATGTGGCAGGTAGCGGAATGAGCGCACAAACAACCCGCTTAAATTTGGTGGCCAGCAATATGGCGAATGCTGAAACGGTAAGCAGCAGTACCGGTGAGACATATCGTGCGCGCCAGCCAATTTTTGCTGAAGTGCTAGACGGAGCAATGGCTAACCAACAATCGGCCGCAAAAAAAGTTCGCGTATTGGGCGTGGTCGAAAGCCAGTCGCCTCTTCGCAGCGAATATGCGCCGCAACACCCAATGGCGAATCAAGACGGATATATTTTTAAGCCAAACGTTAATGTGGTTGAAGAAATGGCCAACATGATGTCTGCAAGTCAAAGCTACAAAAATAATGTTGAAGTGCTAAATACGGCAAAGCAACTTTTACAACAAACATTAAAAATTGGTCAGTAACGGAGAATAACCATGTCAGAAGTCGATTTTAATACGCTACAAAGTTTAGGCCTTGCTCAACAAAGTACGGCGACAAATACCAGTAAATCAAACAGTGATCTAGGGCAGGGCGATTTCCTCAAACTGATGGTTACACAGCTAAATAACCAAGACCCCATGAAGCCAATGGAAAGTGGTGATTTCTTAGGTCAAATAGCACAATTTAGTACAGTCACTGGCATTGATGGATTGAATACCTCTTTCTCAGAATTTGCGTCATCTGTATCAAATGACCAAGCTCTACAGGCAGCTAATTTAGTGGGAAGAAGGGTTAATGTTCCGCTACAGGCAGGTGTCTTAACAGCGGGGGGCTCAATTGATGGAGAGCTGACGTTACCGACCAGTTCACCAGACGTTTCAATCAATATTACTGACCAAGCAGGGCAGATAGTGCAGACCATTCCACTAGGAACACAATCTGCAGGCCCTGTTGCTTTCTCATGGGATGGCAAACGTTCAGATGGAACGGTGGCGTCTCCGGGGCTTTATAACGTTGATGCTAAAGCGCGTATCGACGGTCAAAATTTTGAATTGGATACACAAATTTCGGCAGATGTTGACAGCGTTACCTTGGGCGGCCTAGGTAAACCATTGCAACTGAACCTGTCGGGTCTAGGCAGTGTGCCATTTAGCAATGTTTCAAGAATATTTTAAACACGTTTAGGAGAATACTATGTCATTTCGTACTTCATTAAGTGGGCTTGATGCCTCAGCAACTGATTTATCGGTGATTGGTAACAATATTGCCAATGCCTCTACAAATGGTTTTAAAGAGTCCCGTACAGAGTTTGCAGATGTGTTTGCTACCTCTTTTACAGGTGTGTCTGGTAATACACCGGGTAGTGGTGTTCGTGTTGCCAGTGTGTCGCAGCAGTTTGGCCAAGGTAATGTTGAATTTACCTCCAGTAGTTTAGATCTAGCGATCAACGGTGATGGGTTTTTTGTTCTAAGTGATAATGGAACTAATGTTTATACTCGGGCGGGTGCTTATTCAACCGATAAAGATGGCTTTGTTGTTGATAGTTCTGGACGACAGTTACAAACATTCCCATCAAATGGTAATGGTACATTTAATACTGGGAACCTAGCCTCATTACAGTTAAGTACGGGTGACTCTGCACCGTCGGCAACAACCAGTGTTGAACCTACATTAAACCTGGATTCTCAACAAACTGTTCCATCAACGTATACGACTTTCCCGATTGATCCAACAGAATTTAGTGCAACAGATGCGGATAGTTACAACCATTCAACATCAACAACGGTTTTTGACTCATTAGGCAATGATTTTCCTGCCACGATGTATTACGTTGCAAGTGACCCCAGTAGTAATGAATGGCAAGTGCATACGTATGTAGATGGTAACCCATTAACATTAAATGCGGGAGCCGATGACTTTTTGACGATGACCTTTGATAGCCTCGGTTCATTTCAAAGTATTGCTGAGGCGGCAACGCCCAGTAGTGGCAATGTTGCCTTTGATGCATTGCCAATGAGTAATGGGGCTGCAAACTTAGCGTTAAACTTTGATTACTCGGATACTACCCAATATGGCGGCGATTTTGCTGTTAACTCACTGAGTCAAGATGGATTTGCATCTGGTCGTCTAAGCGGCATCAGTGTTGATGAGGCAGGTATTGTTTCTGCAACGTTCACCAATGGTCAATCCACAGAGTTAGGTCAGGTAGCGTTGGCAACCTTTCCCAATTCACATGGTTTGCGTCAATTAGGCGATACGTCTTGGGCCGATACATTTGCTGCTGGAGACCGAGTGATTGGTTCTGCTGGTACGGCAGGCTTTGGCTCACTTCAATCTGGTGCGCTTGAAGCCTCTAATGTTGATATTGCAACGGAGTTGGTGAGTTTGATTACTGCTCAGCGTAATTTCCAAGCGAATGCTCAAGCGATTTCAACTGAGAATGAAATCCAAACGGCCATTATTAATATTCGATAATCACTGATTCAAGAAGAGAGAAATTAAATGGACAGTAGCCTTTATGTAGCAATGAGCGGTGCCAAGCAAGCAATGTTGGCGCAAGCGGTGAATTCACATAATTTATCGAATGCGAATACCACGGGCTTTAAAGCCGATTTGTCTCAATTTAGAAGCATGCCAGTATATGGCGCAGGGCTTCCGTCGAATGTTTATGCGATGGCTGAGCGCCCTGGAATAGACTTTGACCACGGCACCATACAGTCAACAGGCCGAGACTTAGATGTCTCTATTAATGGTGATGGCTGGTTAGCTGTTCAGGCAGAAGATGGCACCGAAGCCTATACCCGTGCGGGCGATTTGAGAATTACACCCAATGGGGTGCTAACAACCGGTACAGGCTTAGCAGTGATGGGTGGCGGTGGTCCTGTGGCGATACCAGAGGCTGACAAGGTGGAAATTGGAAGCGATGGCACGATTAGTATTATTCCACTGGGTGATAGTGCGGCAACATTATCAACCATCGATAGAATTAAATTGGTGAACCCTGAGCTAGCAGATGTTGAAAAAGGTAAGGATGGTTTATTCCGATTAAAAAGCGGACTAGATGCTCAACCCAGTGCCGAAGTGCGTTTGGTATCAGGATCTGTAGAAGGTAGTAATGTGAGTGTTGTCAACGCGATGGTCAGCATGATTGAGCTGGCTCGAAATTTTGAGTTACAGGTCAAAATGATGAAAACAGTCAGTGAAAACGAAGCAGCAAGCGCTCAATTGATGCGCGTCAGTTAGGAGAGTTAAATGTCAACGCAAGCAATGTGGATTAGTAAAACGGGACTAGAAGCGCAACAAACGCGGATGTCGGTTATTTCAAACAACCTAGCCAACGTTAATACAACCGGTTACAAAAAGTCGAGAGCGGTGTTTGAAGATTTGTTGTATCAAAATGTACGACAAGTTGGAGCGCAATCGTCACAAGATAATATCTTGCCGACGGGGTTGCAGATTGGTACAGGGGTTCGTACGGTTGCTACTGAAAAAACGCATACCCAAGGGACTATTCAGCAAACAGGAAACTCGCTTGATATTGCGGTAAATGGCCGTGGTTTTTTCCAGATTTTAAGACCTGATGGCAGTATTACCTATACACGTGATGGCAGCTTTAAACTGGATGGCGATGGCCAAATGGTAACATCAGGCGGTTACCCATTAGAGCCCTCTATTTCCATTCCAGAAGATGCCTTAAGTGTTACTGTCGGTGTGGATGGCACAGTGTCAGTTTTACAAGCCGGTAATTCTACGCCAAGTCAGGTAGGCAATATTACACTGGCCGACTTTATTAACCCAACAGGTCTAGACCCCATTGGTGAAAATCAGTTTAGGGAGTCTTTGTCCAGTGGTAGCCCAACAGTAACGACACCGGGCGAAACAGGCGTGGGTCTGTTATCAGGTGGTTCATTAGAAACCTCTAACGTGAACGTTGTAGAAGAGTTGGTCAGCATGATCGAAACTCAACGTGCGTATGAAATGAACTCAAAGGCCATCTCAAATTCAGATCAAATGCTACAACGTTTAATGCAGGATTTATAAACAAGGAATCATGATAATGAAAACCCTTAAACTCTTTGTCTTAGTGTTCATGCTATCCGGTTGCGCGATGATGGATAATATGAGTAAACCTCGCCACGATCCGGAGTATGTGCCTGCTAAGCCGACCTCTTATCAAGTGCCACAAAGCAATAATGGTTCTATCTATCAAGCGGGTTATGAGGTGAGTTTATTTGAAGATATAAGAGCCAGAAGAATCGGTGATATTTTAACGATTAATTTGGTTGAAAAAACCAATGCAAAGAAACAAGCCGATACTGATATCAAAAAAGATAACAGTACCTCAATTTCTACGCCTACCATCTTGGGTATGAGTGACCCCTCTAAATTTGGTTTGAATCTTGATAGCAGTTTGGCTTCAGCGAGTGACTTTGCAGGTGAGACAGAAAGCACACAAAATAATAGCCTCAGCGGTAGCATTACCGTTAGCGTGATAGATGTCTTACCGAATGGCTATTTAAAAATTCGTGGTGAAAAGCGTGTACGTTTGAATCAGGGTAATGAGTATATTCGCTTATCGGGCATTATTCGCCCAACCGATATTAACCCCGATAATAGTGTGGAATCTACAAGAATTGCCGATGCCACTATCATGTATACAGGTGAAGGTGCACTGGCAGATGCTAATAAAATTGGTTGGTTAGCACGTTTCTTTATCAGTGCGGTGTTCCCGTTTTAGGAGAAGGTGATGAGATATTTTAAAATAGTATTGGTTTTGTTAGCAATGAGCATCACAAACGCTAATGCCGAGCGAATTAAAGACCTAGCCTCTATTACAGGTGTTCGCTCAAACCAATTAGTGGGATATGGTGTGGTGGTTGGTTTAAATGGAACCGGCGACAAGGTGAAATCGGGGGATTTTACTTCCCAGAGTTTGCGCAGTATGTTGAGTCAAATGGGCGTTAAAATCCCATCAAATGTGCAAATAAAATCTAAAAATGTTGCAGCCGTTATTATTCACGCTTCATTACCTGCTTTTGCAACACCAGGGCAAATGATTGACGTGACCGTTAATGCGATTGGCGAGGCGAAAAGTTTACGCGGCGGTAGCTTATTAATGTCTCCTTTAAAAGGTGCTGATGGAAAAGTGTATGCGATAGCGCAAGGTAATCTAGTTGTGGGTGGTTTGAGTGCATCGGGTAATGATGGTTCTAAAATAAGTGTGAATATACCCACCGTAGGAAATATCCCTAATGGTGCATCGGTAGAGCGCTCTGTTTATAGCCCCTTTAATGATGGTAATTCCTTAACGTTAAACCTGCATACCTTTGACTTTACAACTGCTAATCGCTTAGCAATGTCGATAAACCAAGCTATTGGTCCGCAAACATCACATTCAATAAACGGTGGCAGCGTTAAAGTGAATATGCCACGTGACCCAGCTCAACGGGTTGCTTTTATGTCATTGCTTGAAAATTTAGAAGTGCAGCCGGCACAATCAGCAGCGCGTATTATTATTAACTCAAGAACGGGTACGGTTGTCATAAACAATCAGGTCAAAGTACGTCCAGCGGCGGTCTCTCACGGTAATTTAACAGTGACCATTAACGAGAATTTAAATGTTAGCCAGCCAGGCGGGTTTTCGGATGGGCAAACAGTTGTCACGCCACAAACAGATATAACCGTTACCGAAGAAGATAAACGCATGTTTGTTTTTGATCCTGGTGTATCGCTGGATGAAATTGTGCGGGCTGTTAACCAAGTGGGTGCGGGTCCAAGTGACTTGGTGGCGATCTTAGAGGCGCTAAAAGGCGCGGGCGCATTAACTGCAGAGCTGATTGTTATCTAATGAATATAAACGGCTCACAAGCAGATGTTTATGCAGACTTTAATGGCTTAGCGCAATTAAAAGCTAAGGCCACTGGCGGGCAGGGTGAAAAACAAGAAGCCCTAGAGCAAGTGGCGCGTCAATTTGAGACCGTGTTTTTAAAAATGATGCTTAAAAGCATGCGAGATACGGTGCCTGATTCCGAGTTAATTGATGGTGAAAAAACAAAGTTTTATGAATCGATGTATGACGATCAAATTTCTCTAGATTTATCCAAACGGGGGCATTTGGGGTTGGCGGATATGATTGTTCAGCAAATGGGTGGCCAAGTAAAAAGCGAAAACATGGTGGCGGCACAGGGGTTGTCTGATTATCGAGAAGCCTCGGTACGAAGAATTCAAGGGGCCTTACAAGAAGTGAAAACGGCTGAGCCTTCAAGTAACGTAACAGCCATTAACTCACCAGAAGATTTTATTCATAAAATGTGGCCGCAGGCACAACAAGCAGCGCAAGAGCTGGGTGTGGATGCCAAAGTATTATTAGCCCAATCTGCCCTAGAAACCGGCTGGGGTAAACACATTATGCGAAATAAAATAGGCCAAAGTAGTCATAATTTATTCGGTATAAAAGCCTCGCATGGCTGGGAAGGCAAAACTGTTTCAGTACAAACGGTTGAGTACGAAAATGGTATTGCAGAAAAACGTCAAGCAACTTTCCGAGCATACGATAGTTACCAAGAGAGCTTTAACGATTATGTGCAGTTCTTGCAACAAAACCCACGTTATCAGCAGGCGTTAACTCAAGTAGATTCAAACGAAGGGTTTGTAAAAGGCCTACAAAAAGCAGGATATGCAACCGATCCTGCGTATGCCCAAAAAATACTATCGATCCTTAATCGTGCGCAGCTTAGTGGTCTTACCGTTCCAGCTTCAGGTTTTGCCAGTTAGGCCGATACGTTAACAATGGAAGACATAATATGACATATCAACATTTAAAAAGAGCAGCCCTATGAGTGACTTATTACTCAATGGCTTGTCTGGTTTAACTGCCTTTAGAAGTGTGCTTGACACGACCAGTCATAATATTGCCAATGCTTCAACAGAAGGTTATAGCCGTCAACGGGTCGAGTTAGATGCTAATAATCCACAACTGGCTGGTGCTGGGTATATTGGTTCGGGTGTTAGTGCGACTAATGTTAGTAGGCTTTATGATGCTTTTTTAAGCACACAATATAGAAGCAGTAGTACTGCTGTGTCTGAATTAGAGACTTATTTAAACTTTGCTAACCAAATTGATGGTGTGTTAGCGGATGAAAATATTGGGTTAAGTACGGCCTTACAAGATTTTTTCAATGCGGTTCAAGCTGTTGCAGATGATCCAACATCTATTCCAGCACGCCAAGTGCTATTAACTGAAGGCGAGGTGTTGGAAAACCGTTTTGCTACATTAGACCGATTGTTTGATGGTGTTAGCACGCAAGTTAACGGTTCGTTACAGGGAAATATAGACGAGGTAAATAGCCTATCTGAAAATATTGCTCTGATTAATGACAGGATCGCCAGCGCATTAGGTGGTTCGGATGGTAACTTGCCGAATGATTTATTGGATCAACGAGATAAATTAATTGATGATTTGTCTCAGTTAGTGAATGTAAAAACCAATGAGCAAGAAAATGGCGCGGTCAATGTTTTTATTGGTAATGGGCAAACTTTAGTCTTAGGTAATACGAACAATACACTGGCTTTGCAGCCGTCTACATTAGACCCTACTAGAGTTGATGTTATTTTTCAGCAGGGCGGCGCTGATACAGCTATTACCCAGTTTATGACAGGGGGTGAAATAGGGGGAGCCTTACGTTTTAAAGATGAGGTGTTAGATGAAGCGGTTCATGCCTTAGGTGAAATAGCTATCGGTCTGTCATTCTCAGTAAATAATCAACATGCCAATGGTATCGACCTAGAGGGCGAACAGGGGCTAAACTTTTTTAGTACAGCAAATATTACCCATGTTAAGGCCGATGCCAACGCAGGCTCATTGGCTGTCAGTGTTTCCGATCCATCACAAATAATTAATAGCGATTATCGTGTTACAACGGATGGGACGGCGCTACCAAATACAGCCTATAACATTACACGGTTATCTGATAATACCTCTATCAGTGGTGTTATATCGTCTGGAGCATCGGTTGATTACGATGGGCTAACCTTCGATTTATCATCGGCAAATGTTAATAATGAGTATAGAGTGATCAGCCCAACACGTTATGCGGCTGAAAATTTCTCATTAGCGTTAACTGACCCTAAAGATATTGCTGTTGCGCTTCCGGTTGTCTCAGAGCAAACCGTCAGCAACTCTGGAACTGGCGGTTTAAGTAATGTGGCGGTGACTGGTTTATCAGCATCATCGTTACCGGCTGGTGTTGTTTTAACGTATGACAATACATTAAAACAATATACGGTTAGTAATGCTACGGGAGGGCCCTTGGCCTACGATGCAGCAACAAATAACGGCGATAGCTATACGGTTAATGTCGCTGGTTTTGGCGATATTAGCTTTACCCTAACCGGTCAGCCTGATGAGGGTGATACCTTCTCATTGGTTGATAATTCAGGTGGCACGGGTGATAACCGAAATGGGCATTTCCTTGCTGGGTTGCAAACGAATTTGAGTTTGTCCGGTGGTACCGCCTCATTTCAAGATGTTTACGGTCAAGTTATTGCCGATGTGGGTCGCCGGACACAGTCGGCTGAAGTTAATGCGGCTGCACAAAATGGTCTTTTGGCGCAAACCATCGCCTCCAAAGATGCTGTCAGTGGTGTTAATTTAGATGAGGAGGCGGCTAATTTAATTCGTTTTCAACAAGCGTATCAAGCCGCTAGTCAAGTTGTGTTAACGTCTCGTACAATTTTCGAAACGCTATTAGGAGCTTTCAGATAATGGTCGATAGAATTTCAACAAGCCTTGCTCAACAATTGGGTATTAATGCGATTATGTTCCAGCAGGCTCAAGTTAACCAAGCGCAGCAACAAATCTCATTAGGTAAACGGATACTTACACCATCTGATGACCCGTCGGGTGCAGCTCAGGTCCTCGACTTTAACCAATCCATCAGCCGAATCACGCAGTTTCAAACGAATATAAATTACGCAGAAAATCGTTTGTCGTTGTCTGATACAACCTTGCAAAGTGTAACCAATAGTTTACACCGTGTCCGTGAATTAGCCGTGCAGGGGTACAACGATACAAATACGGCAGCTGACCGACAATCTATAGCAAACGAGATGTTTCAGCGTCTTGACGAAATGGTGGCGCTCGCCAATACCAAAGATGCTAATGGTGATTACCTGTATTCAGGTTTTAAAGGACAAACACAGGCGGTTACCGGTTCGGCTGCCACGGGTGTATTTAGTTTTCAAGGCGATCAAGGTCAGCGTTTGATACAGATTGGTGAAAACCGTACGGTGTCAGACAATAATTCAGGTGCAGAATTGTTTTTTAATCTGCAAGATAAAAATGGCAATGCAGAGGATGTGTTCACTACGTTATACAGTTTAGCGACGGATTTAGCGACCAATAGACCGGCGGTAGAAGAAACAGAGTTAACCTTTAATTCGGTGCCTTTAGATGCGCAGTCAATGACTATCAACGGTATTAATTATGAGTTTGATGATGGGACGGGGCCAGCGATTGCACCACCAAGCATAGCGGTGGATATTTCTGCTGCTGTAACGGGCGATGACGTAGCTGCTCTTTTAAATGCGGCAGTTACCAGTAATGATTCAACAGTTGATCTCGATCAAACTAATAATACACTCCGTATCATTGCTAACACGCCAGGTGAAGGAGAGCTGGCAATTGATGTATCGCTTACAAGCGCTACCAGTGCAACGAATGTTTCTATCCCTTTATATGATCACTTGGATCAGTTAGATACCGCGTTGAACCGTGTTTTAGATGTGCGTTCTCAAATTGGTGCAAGGCTAAATGCACTAGATAGCCAACAAGAAACCAATCAAGACTTCTTATTAAACCTTCAAAGCGCAAAGTCACAGGTTGAAGACCTTGATATGGCAGAAGCGATCAGTCGATTTAATCTTCAAATAGTGAGTTTGCAGGCAGCACAGCAGTCATTCGTTAAAGTGCAAAATTTATCATTATTTAATTTATTATAATTAAATAAACTCTAGGTCGACTCTATAAATGTGGTGTCAATATTTTTGACTCATAGAGTCGATGTTTGGGGCTTGGTGATGCCACTTAGTTGTAACCTACAAAAAACTTAAAATAAATCCTAAAGAATATTTTTATAGCGCCGATACCTTAAGCGGAGGCGGTGAATATCTAGTCATACTCAAAGATATATCCGTCATGTTTTAGAAAAAGTAAGCATTAAGCTTACATAGGAGCAATAAAATGCCTCAATTTATTAACAGTAATATTGCGTCTTTGACGGCACAACGTAACTTAGATACATCACAAAGTTCGTTAAACACGTCGTTACAAAGACTTTCTTCCGGTTTACGTATTAACAGTGCTAAAGATGATGCGGCCGGCCTTGCCATTTCAGAGCGCTTTACCACACAAATTCGTGGTTTAAACCAAGCGTCTCGAAATGCAAACGATGCTATCTCTCTTTCTCAAACAGCTGAAGGCGCATTGGGTGAGATTGGTAACAACTTGCAACGTATTCGTGAGCTAGCGATTCAGTCTGCTAACTCAACAAACTCATCATCAGATAGAGCGGCGTTAAACTTAGAGGTGCAACAACGTTTAGCTGAGATTGATAGAGTCGCAGGACAAACATCATTTAACGGTCAAAAAATTCTTGATGGCACGTTTGGTAGCGCCCAGTTTCAAGTGGGTGCAAATGTAGGCGAAACGATCAGCTTAGACTTATCAACAAGTACACGTCTGGACTCTATTGGAGCGGTAGCAACAGCAACATCATCGACTAATCTAACTGATCTAATTGATGGTACTGCCGCAACCTTTACAACGGCTGCTGCTGGTCTTGTTGCCGATTACTCTACGGTACCGGCCACTGCGGGTTCAGATACAATCACATTTGCAAATGCTCCTGCGGCGGCAAATGATACGATCACTGTCGAAGGCGTAGTTTTTACATTCCAAGATGCAGGCTCTGGTAACGCTGATGTTTATACTGTTGTTGATGCTAATAATGTAACAATTGCTACTGATTTTGCAGCTGATTCGGTTGCAACAAATGCAGACTCCTTTGCCGCAGCGTTTGCTGCAGCAAAAGCAGATTCGTTAACTACATCTGCCCTATCTGGATTAACGACAGAGTCGGATAATACTGATACCGTTACATTGTCAGATGTAAATGAAGGTACAGCAGCAACAGTCGGACGTACTGTTAGCGCTTCATTTGCAACACCGGGCAACATTGCAATTGTGCAAGATGTAACTGGTTCAGATGCTGACACATCAGCAAATAGTAACTTTACTGTTACGGCACCAGGTGGAAGCTTGTTCACAGTAACACTGGATACAAACATAACGGATGCGGCTGATTTGTTGGCAGCCATAACTGGATCAACAGGTTATGCTAGCGCAGGTTTTACGGCAGAAAGTGATGGTACTAATATTACTTTTACCGATGAGGATGCTTCTACTGGTAACTTTGCATTGGCGGGTTCAGAGACGGTAACTGCAATCACAGACGGTGATGTAGCTGGGGTAGCTGGCACATCAGTGACAGTAGCAGGTGATTTTAGTATACAAATAGGTACTCAGACAGCTTTTACAGTTGCTGATAGTACATATACCACAGCACAAAGCCTGGTAGACGCTATTAATACAGCGTTAAATGGTGAGGGTTCTGCGGCGCTTAATACTGATGGTACCTTGAACGTTGTTTCTAACGAAAGCATCACAGTGACGGGAACTACTGGTCTGACAACATTGGGTCTAGCTTCATCAACAGATGTATCTGGAAGTTTATCGACAGCTGCTGTGGATACTGTGGCTAATTCAGAAACGACCATTCGTCAGGTTGATTCTGCATTAACGGCTGTGAGTTCTTTGCGTAGTACGTTTGGTGCGATTCAAAACCGTTTTGAATCTACTATTGCTAACCTAGCAACTACCTCAGAAAACTTAAGTGCAGCGCGCTCACGTATTCAAGATGCTGATTTTGCAGCAGAGACTGCAGCGTTGACTAGAGCGCAAATTCTGCAGCAAGCAGGTGTGTCAATTTTGTCTCAAGCTAACTCGTTACCACAAAACGTATTAGCCTTGTTGCAATAGGGCGTTAAGGGTAAATACTGGCTTTATGAAAATAGAGCCAGTATTAATCTAAACAGGAGGTAGTTATGGAAACATTAAATTTAGTTAGTTCGGCACCAAAGGCGGTAACGTCTAAGGCGTCTAATGTTACCGTATCAACTGATAGTGTTATTGCACAGAAGGTAAGTAATCAGTCAATGGGTGGTCAAGCTTTGCCGGAAGAGGTAAGCGGTAGCCAGTCATCAGCTGCACAAAAAATTGAAGAAACGGTGAGTGATTTGAATAGCTTTGTTCAAAACGTTCAACGATCTATACAATTTAGTGTGCATGATGATACTGGTCGTTCCGTTATAACGGTAACAGATAAGGAGTCGGGTGATGTTATCCGGACTTTTCCGTCTGAAGATGTGTTAGCAATGGCAGCGTATTTGGCTGAAAACAAGGCGCAATCAGAAGATGCGGCTCGTGGTTTGTTGGTAAACGAAAGTGCGTAGGAGGCAAGCTTTTTGCATAGTTATTTCAGTATTATGTAAATAAGGAAACCATTATGTCAATTTCATCAGCAGGTATCGGGTCTGGAATAGATGTTAATACATTGATCACTCAGTTGGTTGAAGCAGAGGGTGTCGATAAATCAAACAGGCTTGACTTTAATGAAGCTGAATATTTAGGTGATATTTCAGCGTTTGGTTCTTTGAAAAGTGCTTTATCTATTTTTCAAGGGGCTGTTCGAGACTTGCAAGATACAGCGGATTTTCAACTCAGGTCTGCTTTATCCAGTAATGATGAGGTTTTTACTGCGACGGCTGATGAAACAGCGGATGTCTCGCAATATGGCATTGAAGTTGTTCAGTTAGCACAAGCGCACAAGTTGATAACAACCAGTGGTTTTGCTGATACGGATACAATAGGAGACGGCACCCTAACATTTACCCAGGGTGCTGATTCTTTTTCTTTAACGATTGATGCAACAGATACCCTAACGGATATTAGAGATGCGATTAATGCTGCCAATGATAATACAGGTGTTTCAGCTTCTATTATTAATGTCGATTCGGGGCAACAATTAGTTTTTACAGCAACATCTAGTGGTTTAGATAATGCAATAACAATAACAGCAGTCGATAGTGATGGCGAAAATTCAGATGAATTTGGTTTGTCACGTTTAGTCAATACACAATTAAATACACCAAGCGCAGCTCAAGATGGCCAAATAAAAGTGGATGGTCAATTAATCAGCAGTAATAACAATACATTTTCGGATGTGCTGGATGGTATTACGATTAATGCTGTTTCAGTTGGTGCAGGTGAGCAGTTAACGGTTGCGCAAGACCGTGAGGCGATTACGTTTAAGATTGATACCTTTATTGCCAACTATAACGGCTTAGTTGATACCTTTAATACACTGGGTTCATACGATGCGGCGACAGAATCAGCAGGATTGCTATTGGGCGACTCTACTTTGCGCGGTATTAGTACATTAATAAGACAAGAAATTTCCTCTTCTGTGACTGGGCTTACAGGTCCTTTTAGCACGTTAGCAGAGCTAGGTATTACAACAGATGAAGAGGGTAAGCTATCCTTAAATAGCGAGACGTTAAACGCTGCTTTGGACAGTAATTTTGATCAAGTTGGACAATTATTTGCTGCGAGTAATGGCATCGCCAATACGTTAGATATGGCTATTGAGGGTTATATTGGCTCAAATGGAATCATTGATTCTAGAACAGCCGGTATACAAGTCAGCGTGGATGATATTGCCGATCAGCGAGAAGCACTAGATAGACGGTTAGTGTCCTTAGAAAGTAGGCTATTAAGTCAATTTACCGCCATGGATATACTGGTAAGTTCTTTACAAAATCAGAGTAATTTTTTAACACAGCAGCTGGCTAATTTACCAGGTGCTTATAATTCAAATAGTAATAATTAAAGTACATTTATAATTGGAGAATCCTATGAATGGCGCAACTGCATTAAAACAGTATCAACAAACATCCGTACATGGTGGTGTAATGGACGCATCACCACATAAGTTAATCCAAATGCTATTGGATGGGGCCTTATCGCGAATATTGTCTGCAAAAAGCGCTTTAAAGCAACAGCACGTTGCTAAGAAAGGTGAGCAAATTGGAAGTGCTATTTCAATTATTGAAGGACTTAGAGCGAGTTTAGATTTCAAACAAGGTGGTGAAATATCAAAGAATTTAGATGCACTTTATGAATATATTAATCACGTTTTATTACAGGCGAATATTAAGAATGATGCTGCCTTGCTTGATGAAGCGGGTAAGCTTTTGAGTCAGATCAAAATGGGGTGGGATGCAATAAGCCCTGATGCCGCGCAACGTTAATTTTTATGCTAAGTGATTTACAACGCCTTGACTCTATTCTTGCGGATACTGAAAAACTCATTCAGCTAGCTCAAGAGGGTGAATGGGATGCAGTGGTAAAGCTTGAAAAAGCACGTGATACAGACATACAGCATTTGTTTGAAACACCGCCAGATATCGAAGCTGTAGTATTGGCAGAAAGTATTCAATTGGTGCTAGATAAAAATAAAATCCTAACTCAATTTTTATTGAGTCAGCGTGATAGCCTTCGTATGGAAATGTCGCAAGCAGGGCATGCACATAAAGCTATTAATGCCTATTTAACAACAGGTTAATAGTTAGAAATAAGCTATTTAATGGTTGTGTCAGTCTTTTTTACATCGCCGGTATTATCATTCCACCGTAACGATAAAATATCGCCTTTTTTACCCTCTTTAAATGAGAAAGCCAGATAAGGGTTTTGAGATATTGATGTGCCAAATTGTGCTAGAAAAACTTCTTTACCGTTGTGTTCGCAGCTAAGTTTTTGAATATATTTCGCGGATATCCTTTCGCCTGAGTCTTTATCAATACGTTCACCTGTTTCCATGGGGTGTATAGCTAATACCCTAACATGAGTGATGTTATTTATTATTTTTGCTCTCACTTTCATTTATATCTCCAAATAAGATGAGATTAATAACGAATTATTAAGTTGCTAACGAGTACACCCACTTGATGAGACTTTTACTTTTTGGCTTCTACTATATAACTTGTCTCCTGCTTTGATAACAGCGATGACGGTGCTAGTTTTAACTAAACGAATTCGGGTCGACACAGATGCTAATGTATCTGGTGGGATTTGAAAGGTTGCCGTTAAAGGTTGAGGGTTGTCTTGTACAAAAATACTAATTGAGTCGACACCTTTTAGCTTGGTTTTGATCGAAATAGGAACAGCATCGCTATTTTCTGCTGTTTTAGGCGCCTTTAGCTTTACCTCGTTACTGTTAATGAGGGTCGATGAGCCAAATAAATGTTGGTATGCCTTATTAAGAGTGTCGGCATTAAAGGCATCGTTAGCCCATGCCGCCCAACTAGTGAGGGGAGATATCAAGGTTAAACAAGTGCTGGCACCCACCGCTAATAATTTTAGAAATTTTCTACGTGAAATAATCATCTCTTTTATAGTTGCCTTATGATTAAAACCTATAAAGGAAAACCGTCTGTAATGGAGCCTTCGTTTGCGCAGTCGCTAGTCTTAGTCATTATTAAACGTATTTTCAAGTAGGGTTCTTTATGACAATCAAGCAGCAGACTCTTTGCAAATGAGCAAGGTGCCTTTATTAAAGGGTCGGTTTTGTTTGTCTACGTACGTTCGTATTGAGCATTTTATAGCATAAAAGGGAGGTGCAGCTTTTATGCTTACGATCGCATTAAAGGTGGTTTTTTACAAACTATCGAGCATCTTTTGTGCTTTTTCTTTGTCGGAATCGTTACCGTTCTCCAATATTTCTTCTAATGTTTGACGAGCCGACTCTGTGTCTTCCATTTCGAGAGAAGCTTGTGCTAATGAAAACATGGTTTCAATACTCTCACTGGTAGGGTTGCTCAGATCCTGTGGTGTATCTTGATTTTTGATTAGGTCAAAATCAAATTCAAACTCACTCTTTGGTTCTTCGTCGTGGTTAGCTTCTTCAGGCTCAATGTCTTGTTGTATTTCTAAATCAAGGTCAAGGTCATCAGTTTGAATTGGTGCTGCTTGAATTTCAATGTTTTCTTCTGCTGGTGCTAGAAATAGTGGTGAGTCAGGGCAGATGTCCATGCCCATATCAACAATGCTATTCCATGCGTCAGGGTCTGAATCTTTTAGGTCTGATAATGAACTGGCCTGTTCTTCAAAAGCTTCAGCGTTATTGGATGAAAAGTAAACATCAAGCAATTTTAATTTAAGAGCTAGGTTTTCTGGCTCTGATTCTATCGCGCTTTTGATAAGATCTTCTGCTTGTTGGAATCGACCATAAGCAATATAGACATCACACTCTGTTAGAGGGTCCGCTTCTTGGGTATGTTCACTGCTGCCGAATTCGCTGGGTATGAATTCGCTTAAAAGAGGCTCTTCTTCGAGTATAGTAGATGAGGTATCAGTATTGTCTGTATCAATAGTTGGTACAACAGCTGGTGTATCAGAAAATACGTCCTCAGGCTGTGTTTCCTTACGTTGCTTTTTTCGACGTGCTAAAAATAGCCCAAGTAGAACAAGGAGCGCGCCGCCGCCATAAAGGGCAAGGGTGTTATCATTATCCTTGCTATCATTTTTTTCGACAGGTGTGTCAATAGGGGCTGGCTTTACAGTTGTTGCTGTTGATTCAGCAACGACAGGTTTTGCTGCTTGTAATTGTGCTAGCTGCTCATCTTTTAAAGCTAATAAACGTTGTAGTTTGTCTACTTGTTTTTCTAAATCATTGAGACGTGATTTAACCTCTTTGTTTTCTTCTTCAAGGGTTGTAGCCATCTCAATGGCAATGTTTGCTTGCTCTGTAGAGCTTGTTGAACCTATTGGGGTATCAGTGGTGTTGCCTTCTATAGGTATATTTTTTTCAGTATCTTGCTTCGGTGTTAATAAGGTTAGTTTTGCCTCATCTAGGTTATTTTCAAGTTTTTTTTTAACGTCGGATGTCGCTGCAAGGGCTTGGTCTTTCTGGTCTAGTTTTGCAACGGCCGCTGGCGTACTGGAGACGGTAGTTGATGAAGACCAGAGTGTATTGTGTTTAATATATTCATTGCTGGCTTGTGTAGGGCTGAGGCTTTCTGCCTGTTCAGTGCTTGGAAGTTTAAGCACCGCTCCTTTTTTTAAAGCATTGATATTTTCTTTGTAGAAGGCTTCTGGGTTATTGTCATAAAGGGCCAGCATCATTTGTTGATGAGTGACAGTACGATTATTAGTAATGAGTTTTTTAGCAATACCCCAGATAGTATCGCGACTTTTTGTTGGGCCATATTCACTGGCAGGTGCAGTTTGCACAGTAGTGGTAGGGGGTGTATATGTTGTTACCGATGCATCGTTTACGGGTGTTACTGGTGTAATGCTGGGTGTTTGAGGTAGTTCTAGTGGGTTGGTTCTAACATCAGACATTGTGATGGGCGGATCTAAAAGAATAGTAAATTCTTTTAATGTACGCCCCTGGGGCCATTCAACTTCGAGAATAAAGTTTACGAAAGGTTCTTTTATGGTTGCAGTCGAACGAACATCAACGGTAATTTCACCGTTTTTACCTAGCACAGGGGTGAACTTTAATTGGGTTAGATAGTGTGGCCTATCAATTCCTGCTTTATCAAAAGTCTCTCTTGAAGCAATGCCTATTTTTATATTGCTGGGGTCTTCTTGTTTGGAGCCAACAAGCGGAATCTGCGCTTTTAACAACTGATTTAAGGCAGAATACGTTGTAATTTCCCCGACACCTAATGCGTGGGCACTTGCAGAATTTAACAGGCAAAGTGCGGCAATAGTTTTTGTAGGCTTGTTCATTTTGTTGCTCCTAAACTAACGATAGTCGTCTATCCATAAATTAGTGAAATATATTATTAATATCAACTATAGACTAAAGATAATTTTTTACTAGTACTTCGGCAATTTGTACGCTGTTTAATGCAGCGCCTTTACGAACATTATCTGCAACGACCCAGAGGTTAAGCCCTCTAGGATGAGAGATATCTTCTCTGATGCGACTGACATAAACATCATCATGACCTGCTGATTCGGTAACTGCTGTTGCATAACCACCGTCAATGCGTTCATCAAGAAGTGTAATTCCGTCAAATGAGGACATTAGCTCACGGACTTTTTCGACGCTGATTTTCTCTTTAGTTTCTATGTGCAATGCCTCAGAGTGGCCATAAAAAACAGGTATCCTGACAGCAGTTGGGTTAACTTTGATTGAATCATCGTTAAAAATTTTGTTGGTTTCCCAAACCATTTTCATTTCTTCTTTGGTGTAGCCGTTGTCTTGGAAGACATCAATTTGGGGTAAAGCATTAAAGGCTATTTGTTTTGGGTATACTTTGGCCTCAGCATTTTTGCCATTTAATAATTTTGCTGTTTGCCCAGCTAGTTCTTCAATGGCGCTTTTTCCAGTGCCTGAAACGGCTTGGTAAGTGGCAACATTTATACGCTCAATACCGACCGCATCATAGATGGGTTTTAAAGCAACCAACATTTGAATGGTTGAGCAGTTTGGGTTTGCAATAATGCCTTTATTGGTATGTTGCGCGATGGCCTCTGGGTTTACTTCGGGCACCACGAGAGGGATGTCTTCGTCATAGCGGAAATGTGATGTGTTATCTATAACAACACAACCGGCAGCGGCAGCTTTAGGCGCATACTCTGCAGAAACAGAACCGCCTGCTGAAAACAAACCAATTTGAACTTGACTAAAATCAAAGTCGGCGAGGTTGCCGATTTTTACGTTTTTGCCATTAAATTGAACAGTGCCACCAGCAGAGCGACTGCTTGCTAAAGGGTAAATATTTCCAACAGGGAACTTTCTTTCCTCAAGGATAGATAGCATCGTTTCACCAACGGCGCCTGTAGCGCCAACAACAGCAATATCATATGTTTTCATTTAGGTTATTCCTTGCAAAATCATTAAGTTTTAAGTGAAATTATCAGCTTAATCAAAAGTTAAGCTGATGCTTTATTGTTGTATCGCCGAGAATTTGCTCGGCAAACACCTAGTCGTCGAGTACTGCGAATATTTTTGCAGTAATGTCTTGCACACCACCAACACCCTCAATGGTGCTGAATTTAACTGCAGATGTTTCAGCAGCCTTTGAATAGAAGTCAACAAGTGGCGCTGTTTGGGAGTGGTAAGTTGTTAAGCGATCGCGAACAATGTCTTCATGATCGTCGGCACGTTGAATTAATGGCTCACCAGTAATGTCATCAAGTCCCTCTTGTTTAGGCGGGTTATAAGTAAGGTGGTATGTTCTGCCAGAGTCCAAGTGCACGCGCCTTCCAGCCATTCTACGGACGATTTCTTCGTCATCGACAGCAATTTGTATGACGTGATCAACCTCTATGCCCATGTTTGCAAGGCCAATGGCTTGTGGGATTGTGCGTGGGAAACCATCTAACAAGAAACCTTTTGAACAATCATCTTCTGTTAATCGTTCTTTGATTAAGCCTAAAATAATTTCATCAGAGACAAGGCCGCCGACATCCATAACCTTTTTTGCTTCAATACCTAATGGTGTGCGAGCTTTAACGGCAGCTCGTAACATATCTCCCGTGGAGATTTGAGGAATACCGTACTTCTCAGTGATAAATTGCGATTGTGTCCCCTTACCGGAACCAGGGCCACCCAATAAAATTATGCGCATTAATTGTCCTCAAAACCATTGTTATTTTAATCGCGCAAAATAACATAATACGAGGTTTTAATCCAGTTGTTAGCGCTGTTATAGACGTTAGGGGGTGGTGATTTTTAAGCTTCTCAATGGGCAGGTATACCATCATTGATCAGCTCGGTTTTTGATGGGAGAGCGGGAAGGCGGGTATGTTTTTTATTTAAAACAAAGTAGATCTATCTGATGTGAGAGGATGAGCAGTACGCGTTTTATAAGGTGAACTGGTCACGTCTTAATTGATGAGGTGCGGGTAAACGTAGAAAGGTAGGGGGCAGCATAGAGGCCCTTGATAAATGGCCTCTATGCTGTTGTGTTTAGGGCTATTGAGGTTTTTGTGGTGTGATTTCGATTTTTGCTTTTTTTCTTAAATCATTAATGTGTTTTTGAATATGTTCTTGTTCGAGACTAGCCGTAATGCTCGGTTTGACTTGTTCAAACGTTGGCGGCGTCCCATCACGTTTCCCAGTGCGTAAAATGATATGCCAACCAAATTGAGTTTGTACAGCCTGTTTAGTGTATTCATTATCTTTCAAAGAAAGCACGGCTTTCGAGAACTCAGGTACCATTCGTTGCGGAGCAAACCAACCTAAATCCCCACCTTTTGGGCCGCTTGGTCCTGTTGAGTATTCCTTGGCAAGTGTAGCGAATGGAGTACCTTTGTTGAGTTTCTCAATAACTTCTTTCGCCTGCGCTTCTTCTGATACTAAGATATGGCTAGCTTTAAGTTCCGTGACATCCATTTCGTTAATGTTAGCATCATATTCTTCTTTTAGACGCTCTTCAGGAATAGGGTTGTTGTCAAGAAAGTCAATCATAGCGACTTGAGAAAGCATGCTTAAATTAATAAACTTCATGCGTGCCTTAAAGTCAGAAGATTTGTCTAACTTATTCTTATGAGCTTCTTCTTTTAGGAGTTGCATGTTAACGATATCATCAACCAGTTGGTTCATTGGGACATTGTTTTTTGAATCGATTTGACGCCTTTCTAGGGCGTAAAACTGTAAGGTTGATTGTTTGAGTTCTTGTCCATTAACAATAGCGATGGTTGGGTCTTCGTTTGCGAATGCCTGTGGGGCGATAGATGCTAGTAAAATTGAACCAATGATGACTAATTTACCCTTCATTTAAATCTCCTGTTGTCGGTTTTTCTTCTGGTGTAAAGGCTTTAATGCTAAGTGCATGAATGTCGCTTTTCATCATGTCACCTAATGCTCGATAAATAAGCTGGTGACGTTGAATTCTTGATTTATTTTCAAATTTATTAGAAACAATGGTCAGGTAAAAATGCCCACCACCTGATTTAGCACCTTCATGCCCTGCATGAGATTGGCTATCATCTAATACTTGAATGAACTCGGGCTGAATAGCCTTATTTAAAGTGTCTTTTATTATATCTGTACGGTTTGTCATTTTATCTGTAGAAAAATTCCTAGTTATGGTTATCTGGTTGGTTTATAGGGTCTTCGATGTGCTTGGTAAGGTAAATGCCTTGAGCCACAATAAACATTATTGTTAACCCAAGCATTCCAAACAATTTGAAATCTACCCAAGTATCTGTGTCGAAATTGTACATAACATACAGGTTTAAAAGCCCTTGTACTACAAAGAAAAGAGCCCAAATGCCATTTAGTTTTGTCCAAATTTTGTCAGAAAGTGTTAATCCACCGCTCATCATGCGTTTAACAAGAGGGGTGTTACCAATAAAGTGCGTGGAAATGCAAGCAAAGGCAAAAAGCCAATTGATCACTGTGGGTTTCCATTTAATGAAGGTTTCATTTTGTAGGTAGAGTGTTGCGCCACCAAAAAGAAGCATAAGGCAGAAAGTCATTATATGTGTTGAATCGACTCGTTTATTTTTAAGCCAAAATGAAGCAACCTGAAGGCCAGACGCAATAATTGCGACAACTGTTGCAGCGTATATGCCTTGCCATTTGTAGACAATAAAAAATAGTAATATTGGAAAAAAATCAGTCAGAAGTTTCATGGTATAGGAGGTGTATATTTAAACAGAAAAATCTACGCCTAATTGACTGTGAAGTTCATCGCGTAGAGTTTGGCTTTCTAGAGCCTGATGATCAAGGTATGACTGGATTGATTTTTGGTTTTTGTAGTCTAGGTTGTCAATATGAATATTGGCTTTTTGACTGTCATTTAGCGTTTCAATTTTTTGGATTATTTCAGCGCGTTCAATGTTTTTAGTTGTTAACGGGCTGTTTTTCTCCTGACTTGCTATGTGCTTTTCATTTAAATCTTCCTGTGTGCCAGTCGGTTTGTTGGCAGCCTTTTTAGGATTTGGTATTAGGCTAACACCGGTTAAATTTGCTTGAATGTTCATGAGGGATAATTGCTACAATATACTTAATTTAAGTTGCTGGCTTGGTAACGACTTCAATATCTTCAAATTAACAATTTAACACAATTATTGATATTTCACTATGAGCCCATTAGAACGCTATGAACTTGATCTGGCGCAAAAAAGTTTTATTAAAGATGATGCACAGAAAGTCATTATTCAGTGTTTAAATGATTTGTATAAAGAGCTGCTCAATACACCCTCCCAGCTAACTGAAAAGAAAGGTTTTTTTTCTATATTTAAGGCCAAATCAGAACCTCTTTTATTGGCGCCCAAAGGGCTCTACTTATGGGGAGGTGTAGGGCAGGGCAAAACCTATCTTATGGATATCTTTTACGATTCTTTACCATTTAAAGAAAAGCAGCGAACACATTTTCATCGGTTTATGCAAAAAGTTCATAAACAACTCGGTGAGATAAAAAATGTTGAAGATCCACTACAAAAGGTGGCCGATGGAATATCACAACGTTGTAGGGTGTTGTGTTTTGATGAGTTTTTTGTTTCCGATATTACCGACGCAATGCTGTTAGGCCGCTTGTTTGAGGCTTTATTTAAGCGTGGTATCTGTTTAGTTGCAACGTCTAATATCGAGCCGGATGGTTTATATAAGGATGGACTACAACGGGCAAGGTTTTTACCCGCTATCGAGGCATTGAAGGCCAACTGTAAGGTTAGAAAATTAGACAGTGGAACAGATTACCGATTGCGAGAATTAGAACAGGCGGAAATCTATCATTCTCCCTTGGATGATCAAACAGACAAAATATTAAATGAGTTGTTTGAACACTTAACCGTTGCAGATGTTGAACCTGAGTCAGCACTTGAAATAGAGGGGCGGATTATTGATGTAAAGCATTGCTCAGAAGGGGTTGTATGGTTTGATTATCAAGTCATTTGTGATATTCCACGTGGTTCAGCTGACTACATTGAAATTTCGCGCTGTTTTCACACCGTATTGATATCAGACGTTGTGGTAATGAATGATATGAGTAATGACCATGCGAACCGTTTTGTTAATTTAGTCGATGAGTTATATGCTCATAATGTTAAATTAATTATGTCAGCACAAGTGTCTGCTGAGAAGTTGTATCAAGGTAAAAAGCTGGCTTTTCAATTTGAACGTACAGTCAGTCGTTTGCTTGAAATGCAATCACATGAATATTTAGAAAGGCCTCACTTACCCTAAAAAGGAGAATAATGATGGATAAACAAACACAATTAGAAATTGAAGCCGCCACTTTTAGGCGAATTCTTAAACACTTACAAACGAAGACAGATGTGCAAAATATTGATTTGATGAATTTGGCAGACTTTTGCCGAAATTGTTTTTCTAAATGGTATATGGCTGAAGCGAAAGAACGAGATGTTGATATTGATTATGAAGCGGCTAGAGAGGTTGTGTATGGCATGACGTTTGCCGAATGGAAAGAGAAATATCAATTACCAGCAACACCTGAACAGTTAGCAGAATTTGAAGCCGGTGAGGCAAGACGTAAAGGAGGTTAGAGCTAACCTCCTTTCATGCTGCTCCGGTGTCACCTAGGTTAGTGTTTTTTGGGTGACAAGACCGTTGATGACTAAGAGCCTATTGATATTAAAGGCTAGGTCATCGTCACTAACTCTTCCGCATTTGTTGGGTGAATGGCAACGGTATCGTCAAAGTCCTTTTTGGTTGCGCCCATTTTGATAGCTACAGCAAAACCTTGAAGAATTTCATCAGAGCTTTCACCGAACAGGTGACAACCGACCACTTTTTCTTCTTTTCCTGTGGTTACCAGTTTCATAGTGGTGGGCTGTTTATCAACTGATAGCGCCTGTGTCATAGGGTTAAAGGTGGAGGTGTAGGTTTTTACGTCATCGCCAAATTGCTCGATGGCTTGCTCTTGTGTGAGGCCAATTGTTCCGATCGGCGGGTGTGAAAAGATGACGCTAGGAATCAGGTTGTAATCTAATTTACGCTCGTGCTGGCCGTTAAATAATCGGTCGCAAAGGCGGCGTGCTGCTGCAATAGCGACGGGTGTTAAGGCAGCTCGCCCAGTCACATCGCCGACGGCAAAAATATGCTCTTGAGATGTTTTTTGCCACTCATCGGTGGTGATAAAGCCACGTTTATCAAGTTCAATACCTGCCTTTTCAATAGATAATGAATCGGTGTTTGGTTCACGTCCAATTGCCCAAATAACTTCATCGTATTCGCCGTCAACGACGCCAGTAGTGGTGTTGATGGTTAATTTTCCTTCTGGGCTTTTATCAATAGACGTTTGTGTGGTTTGAGTTTCAACTTGAATACCTTGGTGTTGCATGGCTTTCATTAACTCAGTACCTAACATACTATCGAATGATCGAAGAGCGTGGTCACCTCGTATAATAAGTGTTACTTGAGTGCCTAAGGCTTGGAAGACACCTGCGAGCTCAACGGCAATAAACCCTGCACCAATGATGGCCACTTTGCTGGGCTGTTTTTCAAGTTCAAAAAAACCATCCGATGTAATACCGTATTGCGCACCAGGAATATTGGGGACAGCCGGTTTACCCCCGGTGGCAATGAGGAAACGTTTAGCCGTATATTGTTTGTCACCAACCTGAATAGTGTGACTATCAATAAACGATGCGGTTCCTTCAATATGTTCGACGTTATTGTTATGTAAATTATTGCCATAAATTCCATTGAGGCGTTTGATGTAGGCGTCTCGATTTTGCTTTAGCAAGTGCCAGTTAAAGGAATTGAGTGAAGCGTCAAAACCATAATCGCTAGCCGAGTGAATAATGTCTGCTGTCGAGGCGGCAAACCACATTACCTTTTTAGGAACGCAGCCAACATTAACGCAGGTTCCACCGAGCCTAGCTTGCTCAACAACCGCACATTTAGCACCGTAAGAAGCTGCTCGATTCGCACCAGCGATACCACCGCTACCACCACCAATAGATATTAAATCAAAGTCATAGTTCATATAAATCAGCCAGTTATGTTTTGTAGTTAAAGTAAAATATTTTCTAGTATTTTAGAGTAGGTCAGTGATAATGTGTCTAAATCGTCAATACGGACGCATTCATTAACCTTATGGATTGTTTCGTTAATGGGGCCTAGCTCAATAAGCTGGGCCCCACTTGGGGCAATAAAGCGACCATCAGATGTGCCGCCGCCAGTCGATAAAACAGGTGTGCTGCCGGTTAGTTCATAAATGGCTTGTTCAACAGCGTTGGTTAATGTTCCTTTCTCTGTCAGAAATGGTAAACCCGATACCTGCCAACTAAGCTCATAATTATCTGAATTTTGGTCCACTATGTAAGTGATACGCCGTTTAATGTCTTCGGGTGTTAATTCGCTCGAGAAACGTAGATTGAACACTAAATTAAGTTGCCCAGGAACAACATTTTCAACACCGGTTCCAGCATTAATATTAGAGATTTGAAAGCTAGTCGGTGGGAAATATTCATTACCCTCATCCCATTTTTCTGCCGTTATTTTTGACAAAATAGGGGCTAGGGCATGGATAGGGTTATCGACTAATTCGGGGTAGGCAACATGGCCTTGTTTACCAAATAAGGTCAAATAACCATTGATCGAACCACGTCGACCAACGCGTACCATATCACCAAAACGTTTATGGCTCGACGGTTCACCAACGATACAAAAATCGATTTTTTCTTTGCGCTGGTTCAGTGTGTCAATGACTTTAACAGTACCGTCATGGGCGGGGCCTTCTTCATCGCTAGTGATTAAGAACGAAATAGAGCCGTTGTGAGTGCTATGTTCGGTAATAAAACGATCACAAGCAGTCATCATTGCCGCTAAACTGCCTTTCATGTCAGCGGCACCACGGGCATAGACCAAGCCATCCTTGATGGTAGGTTCAAAAGGTGGAGTGCTCCATTCTTCTAGTGGACCCGTGGGTACCACATCGGTATGACCTGCAAAACAAAATAACGGCGCTTCGCTGCCTTTTCTTGCCCACATATTGCGTGTTTCGCCGAAGTTCATCCACTCTATTTTGAAGCCACGTTCTTGCAGGTACTCTGCCATCAAGTCCATGCAGCCTGCATCGTTAGGCGTAAGTGATTGCTTTTTAAGTAAGGCAAGGGTGAGGTTTAATGTATCACTCATGTAGACAATAGTTGTTGGTATTGATCAGCGGAAAAGCCAAGTGCTAGGGTTTTGCCGGTATCTAAGAGAGGACGTTTAATGATCGCGGGGTTTTCTAACATGATGCTAATGGCCTTTTCCCTATCGATTGATGATTTTACCTCATCATCAAGTTTGCGCCATGTTGTACCTCGTTTGTTAATCATCGCTTGCCAACCAAGGCGGCCTTCGAGAGCGCTTAAAAGAGCTTCGTTTAGGCCATCTTGCCGGTAATCGTGAAACGTAAACTCGATCCCATTATCAGTCAGCCATTTTTTGGCTTTTTTAATGGTGTCACAGTTTTTAATACCATACATAACGATGGGCATCTTAATCCCTTAATAAATCGTTTAAACCAGTTTTACTGCGAGTTTTTTCATCCACCGTTTTGATAATAATGGCCGCATATAAGCTATGTGTACCGTCTTTTGATGGTAAATTGCCCGGTACAACCACAGAGTAAGGAGGAATACGGCCATACATAATTTCGCCTGTTTCACGGTTGTAAATTTTTGTACTTTGGCCGATGTAAACACCCATTGAAATCACGGAACCTTCGCCAACAATAACGCCTTCAACAATCTCAGAGCGTGCGCCAATGAAGCAATTATCTTCAATGATGGTAGGGCCTGCTTGTAATGGTTCTAGAACACCACCAATACCAACACCGCCCGATAAATGAACATTTTTACCGATTTGTGCACATGAGCCAACTGTTGCCCAGCCATCAACCATGGAACCGCTATCTACATAGGCGCCAATATTAACGAAAGAGGGCATGAGGACAACATTAGGTGCAATGTATGAACCTGCACGAACCACTGAACCTGGTACAGCACGCATACCGCCATTTTTAAAATCTTCTTCAGTGTAGTTAGCAAATTTAGTCTCTACTTTATCGTAGAAGCGGTTTTCATCACGGTCCATGACGCGGTTGTCGTTGATCTTGAACGATAATAAAACAGCTTTTTTTAACCACTGATTGACCACCCAGTCGCCGTCTTTTTTTTCTGCAACACGACCTTCGCCACTGTCTAGCATAGCAAGTGCTTGTTCAACGGCACTGCGAATTTCTGAGGAGACTGATTTTGAATCAAAGTCAGCGCGGTTTTCAAAAGCTTCATTGATAATGTTTTCAAGGTTTTGCATGTGTTAATCCTATAATTTAATGATAGTTTAAAGAGTTTGTATGAATTGTTTAATTCGGTGTGCGGCGTCTAAACATTCGCCCACTGGTGCTACCAGCGCCATACGAATATGATTTAAACCAGGATTGCCGTCGTTTGTATTGCGGGCTAGAAACTGCCCAGGTAACACGGTGATATGTTGTTTTTCGAACAGTTGCTGTGCAAAGTCGATATCAGAAATAGGTGTTTTTGCCCATAAATAAAAGCCCGCGTCGGGTGCTTTTACATCCAAGCTATCGTCAATTATAGACAGCACATCTTTGAATTTTTGAGCATAAAGAATGCGGTTTTCATTAACATGTTCTTCGTGTCCCCAAGCGGCAATACTGGCATGTTGGGTCGGCGTTGGCATGGTGCAGCCGTGATAAGTACGGTAATTAAAATAGCTTTTTAGAACCTTAGCATCGCCAGCAATAAACCCTGATCGCAAACCCGGCGCGTTTGAGCGCTTGGACAGGCTATGAAAAACAACACAACGTGAAAAATCTGTGTTGCCCATGTTCTGGCTGACCTCTAATAAACCTAATGGTCTATTGTGTTCAGTGGTGTATATCTCTGAATAACATTCATCCGCCGCAATGATGAAGTCATAACGGTGTGCTAGTTCAATAAGTTGTCTTAGTTGTGCCTCGGTATGGTTTGCACCACTGGGGTTGCCAGGGTTACATATATAAAGTAGTTGGCAGTTTTTCCATGTTTTTGTGCTTACTTTGTCGTAATCGGGCAGGTAATTGTTTTCTTGATCACAATTGATGAAGAATGGTTTTGCACCGGCTAATAAAGTTGCCCCTTCGTATATTTGATAAAAGGGGTTTGGCATGGCAACGATGGCCTTATCACTTCGTTGGACAACGCATTGTGCGAATGAGAAGAGGGCTTCTCGTGTGCCACTAACCGGTAAAATATGTGTGTTTGGGTCAAGCGCGTTAGGGTTTATATCAAAACGTTGAGAAAGCCATGCGGCAATGCTTTGACGTAATTCGTCTAGCCCTTTTGTGGTTGGGTATTGGCCAAGGGTATGTAAGTGTTTTAGCAACGCATCGGTAATTATTTGAGGCGTAGGGTGCTTAGGTTCGCCGACAGATAAAGCGATATGCTCTAACTGATTGGGTGGTGTAATACCGTGCTTGAGTTTAGCGAGTTTCTCAAATGGGTACGGTTGAAGAGAAGCTAAATCTGGGTTCATAACGAAAGGATATTTTTTGTAGCGTGGTAGTATAGGTGATTAGCGTTTAGGATAAAACGCTCCAAGCTAACAATAATAGCAAATCTGATGGCTGATACAGTACTGCAAATTTTTGCGAAGGCACCTATAGACGGTTTTGTAAAAACGCGCTTGATACCCGAACTAGGTGTGAAGGCAGCAACTGATGTATATATAACGTTATTAAGCAGTGTTGTTGAGTTAGCTGCTAGCAGTAGTTACAGCGTCCAACTATGGTGTGCGCCTGATTTACAACATGACTTTTTTCAGCAGGTTGCTAAGAAATATAAATTTGCCCTACGCAAACAACGCGGCGCTAACCTGGGTGATAAGATGAAGTATGCTCTTGAGCAAGGGCTTCACGAGGCAAATAGGGTTGTGTTGATTGGTGCCGATTGCCCAGTTTTTACTCTCAATTATTTAATGGAAGCATTTCAGTTACTGACAGACTCGAAGGTGGTTTTGGGGCCGGCAGAAGATGGTGGTTTTGTATTAATTGGTTGCACCAAGGTGCGCGACAATATGTTTAGTCAGGTTGATTGGGGTGAAGCAACGGTACTAAGCCAGACCTTGAAGGCATTGACAGGTGCAAAACTGACATATAGCTTGTTGCCGATGCTTTGGGATGTCGATACGTTAAGCGATTTAAAGCGATGGCAGGCTAGTTAATGGGGCTGTTGAAGGTCTTCCATGAAAGCTTTTAAGAAGCGCGTGGCTTCACCACCTGTAACGACCCTATGATCAACGGTGATGGCCAGTGGTAAGATATTTCTAATCAGCATTTTTCCCTCTATTACAACAACTTCTTCGCGAGCTTTACCTGCGCCAACAATCGCAACGGTGGGCGGCAATACAACGGGCATTGCGTAGCGCCCTGCAATACTGCCGTAATTTGACAAGGTGATGGTGTAGCCTCGTAATTCATCAGCTGAAAAACTTCGTTGTTCAATTTTACTTTTTAAAGTTGCCAGTTTTTGTTTAATACCGTTTAGATTTTCTTTTTCAATATCGCGTAAAACAGCAACGAATAAACCCTGTGGTGCATCAACTGCTAAACCGAGATGAATGGAGCTTAATAGGCGTCTACCAAGAGCATGTGAGTCAAACCAAGCATTTAAAGCTGGTTCTGTCTGGCAAGCTGCAACAAGGGCACGAATTAACCTGGGGGTGATATCGGCGGTGTTTTTGATCAGGCTGATATCGGCATCATCAACTACCGTAGCAGGCGCTACTTCAGCATGTGATTGGCTCATGTTCCTAGCCATTGCTTTACGTACGCCTCGTAAAGGTTCCATTGGGCCGACAGCAGATAGAATTCTTGCAACACGCCGAACGTCATCCGATTGTATCAAGCCGTCGTGGCCACTTGGCGTGACCATCGATAGATCAACTCCCAAGCGGTGAGCAAGTGCTCTAACAGCAGGCGTGGCTTTGGCATTAAAGCGTATGCTTTTGTTGCTGCTCGATTTATCGTCTATTAAAACATCGCTGGTTTCCATTTCGCCGACAACTGTTCCGCTATCGTGCTCTGTATCACCTTCAAATTCTACAAGTGGGTCACCCGTTTTTATCACCTCATTAATATCACCATATAAATGGCTAACAGTACCTGAGACAGGTGACGGTATATCAATAATAGCCTTAGCGGTTTCAACAGAGACTAGTGGAGCGTTTATGGAGATGCTATCGCCAACTTTAACATGCCATTCTACGATTTCTGCATCTGGAAGTCCCTCGCCTAAGTCAGGTAAATGAAATATATTCATCGGTACTCCATTATCTGTATTGCTGAGTTTATGATGCGTTGAGCACTGGGCATATAATAATGCTCATTTTTGAGCATCGGCATAACGGTGTCGTAACCAGTGACCCGCTGAACGGGAGCGAGTAAAGAAGTAATGCTTTTTTCAGCTAATTGGGCGGCTATTTCAGCACCAACACCGCCTGTTTTAGCGGCTTCGTGAATAATAATGCAGCGGCCCGTTTTATTAACAGAATCGATTATGCTACTAATATCGAGCGGTTTAATGGTCGCAACATCGATAACTTCTGCATCGATACCCTGTTGTGTTAATTGCTCTGCCGCAGCAAGGGTTTCTTTAAGCATGGCGCCCCAACTGATAAGTGTAAGGTCAATACCTTCACGGAGCACAAAACAAGTGTCTAAAGGTAAGGGTTGGCCGTTATCTTTAATAGCTTGCTTTCCATCACGATAAATACGCTTTGGTTCTAAAAATAAAAGGGGGTCGGGGTCTTGTATGGCTGCAATTAATAGGCCGTATGCACGGGCTGGCGAGGAGGGAATAACCACACGTAAGCCTGGAATATGGGCGAAAAGAGCTTCGGTGCTTTCACAATGGTGTTCAGGTGCGTGTATGCCGCCGCCAAAGGGTGCTCGAATAACCATCGGGCAACTTAAGCGGCCTCTCGTTCTGTTACGTAGGCGAGCAGCGTGGTTAAGAATTTGATCAATGGCGGAATAGATAAACCCCATGAACTGAATTTCAACAATTGGAATTAAGCCTTGGCTGGCCATACCAATAGACATGCCAACGATGGCTGACTCGGCTAGGGGTGTATCAAAAACGCGTTTGCTCCCAAATTCTTTTTGCAGCTTATCTGTGGCGCGAAAAACACCGCCATTGGCTCCAATATCCTCACCTAATACAACAATGTTGTCATTAACTCGCATTTGATTAGCCATTGCGCGGTTGACCGCATCAATCATCGTCCACTCATTCATGATGTTTAAGCGCCAAGAGAAAGCGTTGTTTTTGTTCGGCCAGATCGGCAGGAATTTTTTCGTACATATGATCAAAAAACTCCCCGGCGGGTTGAGCAGGGAGCTGTTTGTAATTAGCGACTGCTATGTTGATCTGCTTTTGTGCTGCGGCATATAATTGTTGGTCTTCATCTGTTGTCCATGAAAGCTGTTCAGTTAGGTAGTTTTTAAAACGAATTAGGGGTTCTTTGTGTTGAGCTTCTTCGAATAATGCAGGGTTGATATAACGTGTCGCGTCATCTGCCGTTGTATGATCGCAAATTCGATACGTGATGGCTTCAATGAAAAAAGGTCGCTGATTAGTTCGTATTTTTTCCAGCGCGTTTTCGATGCTAATTAACATGCCGAGCACGTCATTACCATCAACACGTATTGCATCAATTCCAACTGCAAGTGCTTTATGAGCTAGCGTTTTTGAAGCGGTTTGTTGAGCTAAGGGCACGGAGATGGCCCATTGGTTGTTATTAACAATAAATAGTGTTGGAAGCGACATGGCGCCAGCGATGTTTAATGATTCATAAAAATCACCTTTAGAAGTGGCGCCATCTCCGCAAGTTACAACCGCCACCTTTGAAGTGGATTTGTACTTTAGGGCAAAGGCAACCCCTATTGCATGACAGAGTTGAGTGGCGATTGGTACACAGAGGGGGAAGTCGTGAGCTTGATGTTTGAAATGGCTGCCCCTTTCGTCGCCGCCCCAATATTGCAAAATTTCTTCAAGCTGTACACCTCGTTGAATTTGTGCGCAGATATCACGGTAATAGGGGATAAAGACATCATCCTTAAGCATCGCTTTGCCAATAGCGGTTCCTATTGCTTCTTGCCCTCTATTCGAGGCATAGGTGCCGATGATTCCAACCCGCTGTAGATTGATGATCGTTTCATCAAAAAGTCTTGATGTAACGAGTGTGCGGTAGAGCTGGGTTAGCGTTTCGCGGTTTTGAAGTGGCGTTGGAAGAGGTTGTAATAACGCTCCGTGTTCATCAAGATAGCTTAGGTATTCAATGTTGGTTCCATTGTTTTCACTCATCTAAAATGTATCCCTACAATGATGTAGATAAAAGGTTAGTCTATATTTAATGATAAAAGTTCAGTCTTTATGAGCATCAGGCACCCAGAATAATAACTGTTTTTTATAGCCAGCCAGTTATAATATCTAGCCAATAAAAAGTTTATCGTTATTAATAATGAATGCTGTCAATTCTGCATCGCACATCGTACAGATTAAAAAAATCTCCAAGTTTTATAATAATAAACAGGTGGTTAATGAGCTAGATTTAAATATTGAAGCGGGTTGTTTTTGTGGAATATTGGGTCCAAATGGCGCAGGTAAAACGACGACGTTAAGGATGTTGGTTGGTCACTGTCCGATAGATACCGGAGAACTGTCAATTTTAGGGTTGCCGATGCCTGCAAACGCATCGCTTATCAGGGAATCTGTCGGTGTTGTACCTCAAATGGATAATTTGGACCCTGATTTTACCGTTGAAGAAAATTTATGCGTTTATGGACGTTTTTTTGGTATCGACGAAAAAACATTAAAAGAACGAACAAAAGAGCTTCTTGCATTTGCATCGTTAGAAGATAAAGCGGCCTGTAAAATATCAGCGTTATCTGGAGGCATGAGACGACGTCTGTCATTGGCAAGGGCTTTGATTAATAAGCCTAAATTATTGATTCTGGATGAACCAACGACTGGGCTAGACCCACAAGCACGCCAAGCTATTTGGCAAAAGCTTCGCGAGTTAAAAAAACAGGGGCTTACTCTAATTTTAACGACGCACTATATGGAAGAGGCGGAGCGCTTATGTGATCGGGTTATTGTGATGGACTACGGCGAGGTGATGGCCGATTCGCCACCTAAGGAGTTGATTAAGGATGAAATTGAATCACATGTTCTTGAAGTTCATGCAGCTTCGGACGATTTAATATCGGTGCTAAAGCAGGATAAAACGCTCGCTCGGTTTGAGAAATCAGGGGATATTTGCTTTTTTTATGGCGAGAAAATGAACCATGCTTTGGCTGTGTTAGAGCAAGGGACGCATGATGATTATCTGTTTCGTCCCGCGAATTTAGAAGATGTTTTTATCAAGTTAACTGGGCGAGATTTGCGTGAATAAACTAGCTAAACTGAAACTATTTTTATCCAGAAGTCGGTCAATTTGGTCGCGAAATATTCGCGTTTGGGGGAAGCTTGCTGGGCCTTCATTGCTGGGTAACTTTGGTGAGCCTTTGTTATATTTAATCGTATTGGGTTATGGCTTGGGCCGATTTGTGGGCGAGGTTGAGGGAATGCCCTATATGGCTTTTTTGGCCTCAGGGGTTGTCTGCACCAGCGCGTTGAATTCGGCAAGTTTTGAAGGCATGTATTCCGCCTATACTCGAATGGAAGTGCAGCAAACATGGTTAGGCATGCTGACGACACCGGTGAATGTCGGCGAGGTGGTTTTTGGTGAAATACTCTGGGGGGCGACTAAGAGTTTTATCAGTGTCAGTGCTATATTAATTGTCGCTGCCTTCTTGGGGTTGGTGGAAAATGGCTGGGCGTTATTAGTGTTGCCCGTTGCTTTTCTAACGGGGCTGTGTTTTTCATCATTGGCGTTGTTAATGACCTCAAGCGCCAAAAGTTATGATTTTTTTCTTTATTACACGACGCTATTTATTACCCCAATGGTTTTAGTTAGTGGCGTCTTTTTCCCTATAGATACCTTGCCGCAAATGGTTCAGTGGATTGCTACCGTGTTACCTTTGTATCACGCTATTTCCTTGGTGCGCCCGTTAATGACAGGTGGAGAAGTGTCATTGGTTCTGCTGCATGTATTGGTCTTGTTGGTATTTAGTATAACGGCGGGTAGTTTAGCCGCCTATAGGGTAAAGAAAAGGCTCATTAAATGAGCCTTTGTGATTGAAGGTAAGAATTAATCGTTATAATTATGCGGCTATAACAACCTTATTTCGGCCTGCTTCTTTTGCTTGGTACAGTGCTTTATCGGCGCGATCAATTAACAGTTCAACACTATCGGTTGCTTTAACTGTTGCGATACCTGCGGAGATTGTTACCTCTCCAATGGCTTCACCACTTTCTTTTCGTTGCAGCTTACTGTTACTCATTGCAATACGTATTTTTTCCGTCAGCTGCTTCGCGTTGTCAATATCCAGGCCGGTTAAAATAACTGCAAATTCTTCACCACCATACCTAGCAATATGGTGTTCTGAGCCAACAATCTGGGTTAAAAGTGCGGAAACGTAACGAATAACTCGATCGCCGACAAGGTGGCCAAAATTATCGTTTACACGCTTAAAGTGATCAATATCAAGTAGAACCAGGGTTGCACTTAAATTGGTTTCACTATGAACAACGTTATCTATCGCTTTATCAAACGCGCCTCTGTTTTTAAGGCCTGTTAACGCATCTTTTTCAGAGCTTGCTTTTACTGCCTCTAATTCGGCTTTCATTTTAAGAATTTCAGCATTTGTTTCTTGCATCCTTGCTTGGGTGGCCTGATTGTTCTTAACCATCTCTCGTGTATCCTGCATGACTTGTTTGAGCACAAGTGCAGCAGCTTGTGGGTCAGTTGTATAGGATAAAGTTTCTGCATGTTTGTTTATCGTGCTGTCAAACTCTCCGGCACCACTGCTGACCTGTTGGACTTCTTCAGATGCTGAAGACATGGCTTTTTCTAAGGAGTGCTGTATTTTTTCTTGTTGTTCTAGGGTTGCTCCACCATTGATGTATTTTTCATAAAGTTCCAGCATGATAGCTAATGTAAAAGGTTTTTTTTCACTAATAATGCTATCGATGACGTCATTAAGGGTCTGGGAATTACCAGATAAATAACTGTAAAAAATAGAGTAGTTGATGGGGGTGGGAGGTAAGTTATGTTGTGACAACATTGGGATCGCTTGCCTTAAATATTCGGCGGCTTGTTTGGGTTCGTCTTGTTGTAACATTTAATTCCTCTGTTTGACGGTTTGTATTTATATTAGTACAAAATTTGAAGCCAGATGTAAACAGCTGGGGTTTGGTGAGTTTATCTGCTTTATTTAGTCATTATATGATTAAATTTGTGAGGGAGGTCTCATTTTATTTGCCTGTTTTGTAACTGTCAGTAAAGGTTTATTCGAGGCAGTTGGGTAAGAAGCTGTGTTATAAAGAGCTTTTGAATCTCCTTGGCTTTTTGAGAAAATATATGGGTTGTGTTAATCATTTTATTTTGCTTATTTTGTTGCTGGTTGCTATACCAGTAACACAGGCCGACCTGTACAAAAAAGTCGATAAAAACGGCCATGTTTATTTTACAGATAACCCCGTCGGGAGTGGTTTTAAGCTTATTATGCGGACGCCTAAAAAAGGCACGATTGAGTATAAAAACTTTCAGCGTAATCGTCGTCAATTGACACCGCTGATTAAACAGCAAGCTAGGCAATATAAGGTCGACCCTGCGTTGGTGATGGCTATTATTCATGCTGAATCAGCTTATGATAGAAAGGCTGTCTCAAGAGCTGGAGCCGTAGGCTTGATGCAATTAATGCCTGGAACGGCAAAACGATATGGAGTCAGTAACCGTACTGATGCAGTGCAAAACATTCGTGGCGGGGTTCAGTATTTAAGGTATTTATTAGAACTGTTTAAATTTAATATTAAACTAACCCTAGCTGCTTATAATGCAGGTGAATCAGCTGTTTTGAAATATGGAAATAAGGTGCCACCTTATCCGGAAACAGAACAGTATGTAAAAAAAGTGGTGACTTATTACCAAGATTATTTAAATGGTCATAAGGTGCTTTAACTATTAAGACTTTCTAAAGGAGAAATATGCGTTTATTACATACGATGCTTCGTGTCGCAGATTTAGACCGTTCTATTGAATTTTATACAGAGGTGTTAGGGATGACGCTATTGAGGCGCAAGGAGTTTCCTGAGGGCCGTTTTACCTTAGCGTTTGTCGGGTATCAGCCTGAAAGTGCCGGTACAGTTATAGAGCTAACGCATAACTGGGATAAAGGTGCCTATGACCTAGGGGATGCGTTTGGGCATATTGCCATACAAGTTGCTGATGTCTATGAAGCATGTGAGCTAATTCGTCAAAAAGGCGGGGCGGTAACACGCGAAGCAGGGCCGATGAAGGGCACAGACAGTATTTTAGCGTTTGTTAAAGACCCTGATGGCTATTCGATAGAGTTGCTGGCCTGACTATTAAAGTATTTTAACGCCCATTGCTGTTAACATATTAGTCAGCTTGATTAAAGGCAGCCCGATAAGTGCATTGGGGTCCTCACCTTCAATGCGATCAAATAAAGCGATGCCTAGGCCTTCTGATTTAAAAGCAGCCGCGCAGCCATATGGTTTGTCTCTGAGTACATAGTTTTCTATTTCCCCAAGAGATAGGGTTTTCATATGCACTCTACAGATGTCTGTTTCGGTGATGCTCTCGTGAGTTTTAGAGTTTAGAAGCGTTAAGCTGGTATAAAAGACAATGGTTTTCCCTGATGAGCGTGTTAGCTGTTGTACGGCCTTGTTAAATTCGCCGGGCTTAGTAAGTTGCTGATCCCCAAGCATGGCGACTTGGTCAGAGCCAATAATGAGGTGGTTAGGAAAGTCTGGCGTCAACGCGGTCGCTTTTTCAAACGCGAGACGCTTTGAAAGTTGAATAGGGCTTTCGTTGGCTTTAAACGATTCATCAATATTCGGTGAGGCGGTTTCAAAGTTAGGATAAATTTTTTTTAGCAGCGTTTTACGAAAAGGTGAGCTAGAAGCTAATACTAATGTCGGATGATTTTTCATATAATATAGTTAATTTGAATTAAGATCATTTTACCTAATATGACCAAAACATTGCAGATAGAAGTTGACCCATCGTTGTGCGCCAGTCAAGAACGAAACATTACAGGCGAACTGCCTTACGATGAATTACAGCAAATACAGGCTGATATTGATCCGTCTAGTTCTTCAATAAGGGCAGATTTAACATTTTCAAAAGCCGGAAAATTTGTTGTTTTAACAGGTCGGATTTCAGCAGATCTCGTGTTACAATGCGCCGCTTGTTTAGAATTGACTGATTTTCCGGTCAATATAGATGTGAAATTGGCGATTATCAATGATGAGGCTAGAGCATCATTAATACCAGATGATTGTGAGCCTTACTTGTATGATGGTGAGCGCTTGCTGATCAGCGATGTCGTTGAGGCAGAAGTGGTGTTAGTGCTTCCATCCATAGCAAGGCACGAAGTGTGTCCGGTTGAGTTGCCTAAAAGTAGCGCAAGCAAAGATTATGGGCTTGAAACGGAAAAAAAGAAGAATCCGTTTGAGGTTTTAGAAAAGTTAAAGTTGAATTAGACAGAAGGTTTAGCGTCTACTCAAGAAATAATGTCCAATGGGCAAAAACTAATGTCAGCAAAACAAATGTGTTTTGTTGTGGAAAGACTTATGGCTTAAAAGCGATAAGGGTTATTAATTCTCTGGAGAATTTGAGATGGCAGTACAAAAAAGTAAAAAATCACGTTCAAGACGTGGTATGCGTCGTTCACACGATGCGTTGACAGCGAAAACATTATCAACTGAGCCTACAACTGGTGAAGTTCATTTGCGTCATCATGTGAGTGCGGATGGTTTTTACCGCGGCGAACAAGTTGTCGCTGATAAAGATTAATAAGGTTTTTGTTTTAACGTATCTTCGGGCCGTTCAGCTTCGTGTTGTTAGGTAAGGCATTAGTTTATGTTTAATGCGAAAATAACCGGTACAGGTAGTTATTTGCCTGAAAAAGTTGTTACTAATAAAGATTTTGAATCAACATTAGAGACGACTGACGAGTGGATTTATTCCAGAACGGGAATAAAGCAAAGACACGTTATCGATGAAAAAGAGTCTGTCTCCAGTATGGCTGAGATTGCGTCTAATAACGCACTTGAAGCAGCGGGGTTAGATGCCTCTGAAATCGATCTTATTATTGTTGCTACCAGTTCATCTGATAGGGTTTTTCCTAGTACGGCGTGTATTTTACAAAATAGGCTGGGCGCAAACGGTGGGGCAGCTTTTGACGTTCAGGCGGCTTGTTCAGGGTTTATTTATGCCTTGGGCATTGCAACCCAATTTATAAAAGCTGGGGGCGCAAAAAAAGCACTGGTTGTCGGTTCAGAAGCGAATTCAAGGATTCTTGACTATTCAGATAGAAGCTCGTGTGTGATCTTCGGTGATGGTGCGGGCGCAGTTGTGGTAGAAGCATCAGAAGAGCCCGGTATTTTATCAACGCATATGAACGCCGACGGTCAATATCAAGATCTGCTGTATGTGAACAATCCAATCAAAGACCAAAAACAAGAAGGTGATCAGGCTTTCATGACGATGCACGGCAATGATGTGTATAAAGTTGCGGTTAAAACATTAAGCCGTGTTGTGGATGAAACACTTGAAGCCAACAACATGGATAAATCAGATGTTGACTGGTTAATACCGCACCAAGCTAATATAAGAATCATTTCCTCGGTTGCAAAAAAGCTGAATATGCCGATGGAAAAGGTTGTTCTCACGATAGAAAATCAAGCCAACACTTCTGCTGCTTCAGTGCCTCTTGCATTAGATCAAGCAGTTAGAGATGGGCGAATTAAAAAAGGTGAAATAGTCTTGATGGAAGCCTTTGGTGGTGGTTTTGTCTGGGGTTCTGCTCTTGTAAAAATGTAAGTCTTCAGTAAATTCAAATCATTTAATACATTATGTCATCAAACAAAATAGCCATTGTTTTTCCAGGCCAGGGGTCCCAAGCTGTCGGTATGCTAGGTGATCTGTCTGCTCACTATAATCAAATCAAAGAAACCTTCGATGAGGCATCACAAGCATTAGGCCGTGATTTATGGGCGTTAGCCCAAAATGGGCCTGTTGAAGAGTTGAACCAAACACAAAATACACAACCTTTGATACTAACAGCAAGTGTTGCCATGTGGCGCGTGCTCCAATCTACAGCGGAAGTTACTCCCTCGTTTATGGCTGGCCATAGCTTGGGTGAATATACAGCGCTTGTTTGTGCGGGAAGTTTGGACTTTGTTGATGCAGTTAAATTGGTTGAGCAACGTGCGATGTTTATGCAGCAAGCCGTCCCTGAAGGTGAGGGAGCGATGGCTGCAATATTAGGTCTTGAAGTAGCTGACTTAGTAAATATTTGTAATCAAGCGGCTGAGGGAGAAACTGTTTCGGCTGTTAATTTTAATGCACCAGGTCAGGTTGTTATTGCAGGTAATACGAACGCAGTTAATAGAGCAATAGAGTTGGCGAAAGAACAGGGCGCAAAAAGAGCGTTGCCGTTACCAGTCAGTGTACCTTCACATTGTGCGTTGATGGCTCCAGCTGCTGAAAAGTTAATGGCTGTATTGGGCGGAGTTAGGTTTTCAATACCAACCATTTCAGTCATACACAATACGGATGTAGCGCAACATAACGATGCATCTGATATTAAGCAGGCTCTGATGAAACAATTACACACGCCGGTACGCTGGGTTGAGACAGTTGAGATGTTAACTGATGCCGGAATAGATACCATTATTGAGTGTGGTCCAGGTAAAGTGCTAAGTGGATTAAATAAAAGAATTAATAAATCATTAGCACTTTACTCGTTAGGTGATGAGCGCTCATTTAATAAAACGATAGAGGCATTATGATGAATAATAAACCAATTGCATTGGTTACTGGAGCAAGTCGTGGGATAGGTAAAGCCATTGCGCAACAGCTGGTCGCTGATGGTTTTTATGTTGTTGGAACGGCCACTTCTGATAACGGCGCGGCGGCTATATCAGATTATCTATCTGATTCAGGTAAAGGAATGACGTTAGATGTTACCGACACAGATTCAATTCAGTCGGTCTTGAAAGACATTACATCTACCGTGGGTGCGCCTACAGTGTTGGTGAATAATGCTGGGATTACCAGAGATAATCTTATGCTCAGAATGAAAGATGATGAGTGGGATGATATTATTTCAACCAATCTAAGTTCAATATTCCGCGTTAGTAAAGGTTGTTTGCGCGGTATGATGAAAAATAAAAAAGGGCGGATTGTTAGTATTGCCTCAGTTATTGGTGTAACCGGTAATGCTGGGCAAGCAAATTATGCAGCTGCTAAGGCAGGGATTATCGGGTTTAGTAAATCGTTAGCGAGAGAAGTTGGCTCAAGAAATATCACAGTCAATACGGTGGCTCCAGGCTTTATTGACACAGATATGACAAAAGCCTTACCAGATGAGCAAAAAGCTTCATTATTGGAAGGGGTTCCTCTTGGGCGTCTTGGTGATGCAAAAGAGATAGCAAATGCTGTTTCCTTCTTATGTTCTGATAAAGCGGCTTACATTACAGGGGAAACTTTACATGTTAATGGTGGCATGTATATGGGGTAATGAATAATTGATCGTAAGTTTTTAGTAGTAGTCCTTGGTTTGATATATAGAATTGTTTAAACTTTTTTAATTTAGCAATATAATAAGAAGACCACAAATTTAGCAATATAATATGAACACCACAAATTAAATTTGTGGTTCCAAAAATACAGAGGGAATAGAAAAATGAGTAATATTGAAGAGCGCGTCAAAAAAATCGTTGCAGAACAACTTGGTGTGAAGGAAGAAGAAGTAACAAACGAAGCATCATTCATCGATGACTTAGGTGCAGATTCATTGGATACGGTTGAGTTAGTGATGGCTCTTGAAGAAGAGTTTGATTGTGAGATTCCTGATGAACAAGCTGAAGGTATCACAACTGTTCAACAAGCAATTGACTACGTTAATAATAACGCAGAATAAATCAATTTCTTTTTATCAAGCACGGCTTACTTTATCGTAAGCCGTGCTTGTTTTATGTTAGAGAGTTCATATTGTGTCTAAACGTCGAGTAGTAGTTACAGGGTTGGGTTTGTTGTCACCAGTTGGTGGTAATGTTGCAGATTCTTGGGAAAATATTTTAAATGGTCAAAGTGGTATTGCCCCGATAACTCGGTTTGATACAACTGATTTTCCATCAAATTTTGGTGGAGCCGTTAAAGATTTCGATGTAAATGACTATCTTTCTCGTAAGGATTCAAAAAAAATGGATCCATTTATTCATTACGGTGTTGCGGCTGGAATCCAAGCTTTAGATGATTCTGGTCTTGAGGTGACGGATGAAAATGCTGAAAGAATCGGCGTAGCCATTGGTGCAGGTATTGGTGGTATTTCAGGCATTGAAGCTGGTTTTGAAGGCTTTCAAAAAGGTGGGCCAAGAAAGATTTCACCGTTTTTTGTGCCATCAAACATCATCAATATGATCTCAGGAAACCTTTCAATTTTACGTGGATTGAAAGGGCCAAATTTCGCCATTGTAACGGCATGCACAACAGGTGCGCATAATATTGGCGATGCAATGCGCATTATTCAATACGGTGATGCTGATGTGATGGTGGCTGGCGGAGCAGAAATGGCCACGTCAGTAACGTCTTATGGTGGGTTTTCTTCTGCGCGTGCCTTGTCACGTAGGAATGATTCACCCGGAACGGCGAGTCGTCCTTGGGACAAAGACCGTGATGGCTTTGTTTTAAGTGATGGTGCCGGTGTTTTGGTGCTTGAAGAATATGAGCATGCTAAAAAACGCGGTGCAAAAATTTATGCAGAATTAGCCGGCTATGGAATGAGCTCCGATGCATTTCATATGACCATGCCATCAAAGAATGGTGATGGCGCATACCGTTGCATGCGAAATGCTTTAAAAGACGCTTCTTTAGATGCAGAACAAGTCAGTTATATCAATGCCCACGGTACCTCGACACCTGCTGGGGATGTTGCTGAAACGCACGCAGCTAAAACTTTATTAGGTGATAATGCTTATAAAGTACCGATGAGTTCAACCAAGTCCATGACTGGTCATATGCTAGGAGCAGCCGGTGGCGCAGAGGCAGTATTTTCTGTTTTAGCGTTGCGTGATCAAGTGGCGCCACCGACCATTAATCAATTTACGCCTGATCCTGATTGTGATTTAGATTATGTGCCAAATGAAGCACGTCAAATGGAAATGAATGTTGTTGTGTCAAATTCATTTGGGTTTGGTGGTACTAACGGCACGCTCGTCTTTAAACGACTTTAGCTTATACCCTGCCAGGTGACACTGGATATAAAAGACTGTGGCGATTACCTTAAAATCGAAATTGCTTCAGATTTCGACCTATTAGATTGCCATGCGGCGAATCCTCAGCGCTATCCATTTTTATTAGAAAGTAATGATGCAAGTCATTCAGCCAATGCTTTCGATATATTGTTCGGTTTTCCTGGCGAAAAAATTGAATCATCAAGCATAAAAAATAATCAATTTTTCGCTAAGTTTGATCATGCTTTTGAACGAGAGAAAGTACCAAGCAAGGCTGACAAACTTCCTTTTACGGGGGGCTGGTTTGTCTTTTTAAGTTATGAACTTATTGGTGTTATTGAAGAAAAACTTTCCGATCTGCAAGTAGATAAAAGCTTACCGGTGGTGAGTGCTGTAAGAATCCCTTTAGCCATCATAAGAAGCCATCAGGATAACCGTTGCTGGATTGTGTGCGAAAAGGGACATGATGCTTTAATTAAACAAGTATTGGTTGATCTAGAGACCCTGGAAAAGAGTGGATTTAACTATCCAACAGTCAAGTTAAAAGAAGACCCGTCGAACGCCTTTTTAGCGGGTGTAAAAAAGATTAAGTCATATCTAATTGAAGGAGATACCTTACAGGTTAATCTTTCTAGGCAATGGGCCGGTGAGTTTGCTGGTCAGAGTGATTATTTAGATGTTTATCGTTCACTAAGGGTACATAACCCTTCACCTTTTGCTGGGTTGGCTTGTTTCGGCGAGACGGTTATTTGTTCATCATCTCCGGAGCGTTTAATTAGTTGTGTTGACGATGTTGTGCAAATGCGACCTATCGCAGGCACAAGGCCCAGAGATAAAGATGAACTGTTAGACAATAGTTTTGCGCAAGAGTTACTTTTTAATGCAAAAGAAAGCGCAGAACATATTATGTTGATTGACCTCATTCGTAATGATCTTGGGCGAATTTGTACAACCGGTACGGTAAAGGTTGATGAGAAAATGAGCTTGGAATCTTATGCAGAAGTGCATCATATAGTCTCAAACGTCACTGGTAAATTGGTCTCGGGCATGTCGCCCTCAAACGTGATTAAAGCAGTTTTCCCGGGCGGTACAATAACGGGTTGTCCTAAAGTTCGTTGTATGGAGATCATTAATGAACTAGAAAAAACGCCAAGGGGTGCCTATACCGGGTCGATGGGCTACATTAATCGTAATGGCAACTTAGACCTAAACATATTAATAAGAACCTTTACCATTAATGATAGGCAGTTAATATTGAGGACAGGGGCAGGAATCGTGGCGGATTCAATTGCAGAAAAAGAACTTGAAGAAACACGACATAAAGCCAAAGCTTTATTACAAGCGTTGAATATTAGTAATGGATAAGACCCTAATTAATGGTCAATATGGTGACTCAATTAATGCTTCAGACAGGGGCTTACAATATGGTGACGGCCTGTTTGAAACCATTCTAGTGGAGTTTGGTTGCCCTTGTTATCTTGAAGAACACTTGCAGCGCTTACAAAAAGGTTGCGAAGTGCTGGGTTTTCCACCTCTTAATAAGGATATTTTAGAAAGAGAAATCTTTCAGCTCATCGAGACAAATCAATGTGGGGTTATAAAATTATTGATTTCAAGAGGTGTCGGTAAAAGAGGTTTTTTGCCGCCAAAAAACCCTAACGTAACACGGCTAGTGTCTTTTTCTGCAACTAAGGCAACGGTTAAAAATCCACTGCTTAGTTTAGACCTTGTTTTATGTCATACTCAGCTAAGCCGCCAACCCTTATTGGCTGGGCTTAAACACTTGAATCAATTAGAACGAGTGTTAGCACGTAGTGAATTTGGCGATACTGTTTCAACCGAAGGTTTAATGCTCGATGTTGAGGGCGTAGTGATTGAAGGAACAATGAGTAATATTTTTATTGTTAGCAAGGGTGTTTTAATGACGCCTACATTAGAAAATGCGGGAGTTAGAGGAATCATTCGTGATTACTTAATAGCTCAAGCGACTCAAGAAGGAATGGATTGTAGAGAAATGGAGCTGTCTGTGGAGAACGTAATAGATGCAGATGAGGTTTTTATGACAAATAGTTTAATGCCTATACGAGCTATTAAACAACTTAGAATTGATGACAAAGCCTTTATTAAAGAGGTGGGTCCGTATGCACACTGGGCGTTAGATAGCGTACTGGCTGATATTCAGCATCAAGTCGATCAACACGCGGGAAAAAACTAATGCGGCGCTTATTAGCAATAACAATTATTGTTTGTAGTTTATTATTTGGTTGGTTTTGGATGATGTACAACTATGCAATGAATGAATCGTCTATTTCTAACGAGATGGGCTCTGTTGTTGTGAACATTGAAAAAGGTCAAAACCTAAATCAAATTATTTCAACGCTGGATAAGAAAGGCGTGGTAGATGGACCTTGGTTTAAATGGCATGTACGGTTTGAAGGAGCTGCCAATAAAATACAAGCAGGTGAGTACGAATTTTCTCCAGGTTTGACACCGGTGCAAATATTGAATTTTCTAGTCAAAGGCAAGGTTAATCAATATGCTATTTCAATTATTGAAGGCCAAACGTTTAAGGAAGTTTTAAGGGACATTAGAGAGCATCCAGCGATTAAAAAAACACTGCCTGAACAAGCGAGTATCAGTCAGTATTTAACGTTATTGAATATTCCGGAAAAACATTTAGAGGGGATGCTATTACCCGAAACATATTTTTTTATTAAAAATACATCTGATGTAGATATTCTTCGTCGTGCATACCGTTCGATGCAGGTTTTCGTTAATTCAGCATGGCCTAAAAGAGATGTAAGAACAGTGATACCAAGCGTTTATGATGCACTGATTCTAGCATCTATTGTAGAGAAGGAAACGGGGGCTGCTCACGAACGAAAGCAGATAGCGGGTGTTTTTATCCGTAGACTTGAAATAGGTATGAAACTACAAACAGACCCAACTGTTATTTACGGTATGGGAGATGGGTATGACGGTGATATAAGGTATAGAGATTTACGTAAGGACACTCCCTATAACACATATACACGTTATGGGCTTCCACCGACACCAATAGCAATGCCTAGTAAGGCGGCGATCGACGCAGTTCTACACCCAGAAGACACTAAAAACTTATATTTTGTATCGAATGGTGATGGCACGCATATATTTTCTGAAACGTTGAAGCAACATAATGCAGCGGTTAACAAATACCAACGGAAGCAATAATAATGAAAGTGGGAAAGTTTTTAACCCTTGAAGGCGTTGAAGGTGTTGGTAAAACAACAAATCTGGAGTTCATTGCTAACTATATAAAATTAGCCGGGCAAGAGGTTGTTACAACGAGAGAGCCTGGTGGCACAAAAATAGCCGAAAAAATTCGAGGCTTGTTATTAGACCATGATGATGAGTTATTATGTGATGAGTCTGAGCTTCTCTTAATGTTTGCGGCACGGGCTCAACACATTAAAAACGTCATTATGCCGGCCTTAGAATCTGGCAAGTGGGTTGTGTGTGATCGTTTTACGGACGCTACGTATGCGTATCAAGGGGGCGGGCGTCATTTTAAAGTTGCTGATATTAGCTGGCTAGAACAATTTGTTCAAAAGGGCTTGTTGCCCGACCTTACCATTTTGTTAGACTTGTCGGTGGATATTGGCTTACAACGCGCGGCGAATAGAAGTGATCCTGACCGTTTTGAATCTGAAAAAAAAGTATTTTTTGAAAATGTTCGGCAAGTATATTTGGATAGAGCAAAGGCAGAACCTAAACGCTTTGGTGTTGTTGATGCCTCTGACCCTTTGCAACAAGTACAGAAAAATATAGCCGTTTACTTAGACAAAATATTGCTAGATGAGTAATCAATTACAAGCAGTTTACCCTTGGTTACAAAACTATTGGAGGCCATTATCTCGTTACTTAAAGCAAGACCGCTTACCCAGTGCTTTGATCTTAGTTGGCAACGAAGGGTTAGGGGTGTCATCGTTGGCTATCGCGTTTGCCCATCGAGCTGTTTGTTCTTCATCTCTTGATGAGCCGTTTGCTTGCGGTTTATGTGAAGCGTGTTTATTGTTTAAAGCTGATAATTACCCAGACTTCTTTCATGTAATACCTGAAGAGGGCAAAACGAGTATTAAAATTGAACCCATCCGGCAGTTAATGTCATCATTAGCATTAAGCAATCAATATACTAAACCAAGAATTGTTGTTATTGACCCAGCCGATGCGATGTCTCATTCAGCGGCTAATAGTTTACTGAAAACCTTAGAGGAACCTAGCGAAAATACCTGCCTGGTTTTGATAGTGAATCAACTGTCGAAAGTACCCGCAACAATAAGAAGTCGTTGTCAGCTTATAACCGTTAAGGGTATTGAGCTGACTGAGGCAAAGGATTGGTTAGTTGGTTTGGGCTGTAAGGAGCCAGAACAATATTTGAGTTTAGCTAACAACGCGCCTCTTTATGCTAAAGAATTATGGCAAAAAGAGGCCTTGAAGATCAGAAAGCTGTTACTGAATAACTTTATAGAGCTTTTGAAAGGGCGTTTAGATCCAGTCCTATTTGCTGAAAAATGTATTAGCCTAAAAGGCTTGCCTGTTTTAAAATGGCTGATGTCGTGGCTATCTGATGCAATCAAGTGCGCTCATGGTGCCTTAGATAATCAGCTAATGAACCCTGACCTGAGAGCTGACTTGAAAGTTTTTATAGAAACGCTACACTTAAAAGGAATGCATACTTTGTTAGAGCAGTTAAATTATTTAACATCGTTAGAGTCTAATCAAGTTAACCAACAGTTAATGCTAGAAGAGTTCGCGATACAAAGTTATTCACTAACACGTAAATAAAGGCTAGTTAAATGACCCCTACAGGAAAAGAGTCTCGCCAAGGAATTTTATCTTTAACGATTAAAGATAAAAATGCATTGTATGCGGCGTTTATGGATTATGTTGAGGGGGGCGGTTTGTTTATCCCAACCCATAAGAAATATAGCTTAGGTGATGAAGTATTTATGTTGTTGAGTCTAATGGGCGAGGCAGAAAGAATTCCGGTTGCTGGGCGAATTATTTGGATAACCCCAGTGGGCGCAGAAGGCTCCAGATCGAACGGTGTTGGTGTTCAATTTAATGAACAAGATGGTGGTGCAGCGCGAGCAAAAATAGAAACATATTTGGCAGGAACCTCTGCAACTGGGCGACCTACACACACCATGTAATGTTACTTGATGAATGTTCTTGAAACGGCCTTTAAGGCCGTTTTTTATTTATAGAGGATAATACCTATGTTTATAGATTCACATTGCCACCTAGATCGTGTTGATCTAAGCCCTTTCTCAAATAGTCTTAGTGAATATTTAGAAGCTACGAAAGCTGATTCATTAGAGCATATGTTATGTGTGTCAATTAATTGGGAAGATTACCCTGCAATGCGAGATTTGGTGAACGGTTTTGCAAATATTTCTACATCGGTCGGTGTGCACCCTAATGAGATGGATGGCCATGATCCAAGTGTTGATGAATTAGTGGATATTGCCTTGAAAGATCAGGTTGTGGCCATTGGTGAAACCGGCTTAGATTATTCTAGAATTGAAAAAGAGACTGAGGTACTTACCCAGCAGCAACGTTTTCGTCATCACATCAGGGCGGCAAAGAAAATTGATAAGCCGATTATCATCCATACCCGTGATGCAAAGCAGGACACAATTAGAATTATGCAGGAAGAATCTGCTGGTGAGTGTGCTGGTGTTTTGCATTGTTTTACTGAAGATTGGGAGATGGCAAAACAAGCACTGGACTTAGGGTTTTATATCTCATTCTCAGGCATTGTTACATTTAAAAATGCTAAGCAAGTTCAAGAAGTGGCAAAAAAAGTGCCCAATGACCGTTTTTTAATAGAAACAGACTCTCCCTATTTGGCGCCTGTTCCGATGCGAGGAAAGCCAAATTACCCTAATTACGTAAAATATGTGGCAGAAAAAATGGCAGAATTAAGAGGTTTATCCTTAGACGCCACAGCACAAATGAGTGCTAAAAACTATTCTACTTTGTTTGGTCGTTAATCTAGCGAGGCTTTGCGCCATCTTAAGAAATTAGGAAGAGGGTAGAAGTGCTTGGATCTTATTTAACAGCATTATTTTTTCGGTTAGCGTGTTGTTTGTGTCATTTAGTTCGTTATTAATGTCGCTTAATTGCTTTTGTAAAACTGAAATTTCTTCCCTTGCGGATTTGAGGTTTTCATCAGCCATGGTTTTATAAGCCTCATTAAATTTTTTCTGATAACTGGATAATAATTCACTTAACAGGTCGTCAAAGCTTTGCTGGCTAAAATTGTTTGAGCTGACTAAACTTTCAAGGTGCTCAAGAACATTATATAGCGGCTTCTTAAATTCGCGTTGGAAACATGAACTAAGTTGCTGATTGAGATAGTGTAAGTCGTCTTCATTTCCGCTGAACTGAGCAAATAATTTTAAGCTGCTCGATTCAAAACTATTAAGACTTTCTGCGTGTTTTTCAAAATATACTTGCTCAAGTGTTGTGACGATTTCTCGCAGTTCGTCTTTAGGAAAAGAGCGTTGTTCAAGGTAATTGTATAGTTCTCGGATAGATGACGAAGAGGGTGCTTGATCTGCTTGAGTCGTGGGCTCTTCGGGTACTTGTGGTTGAAACTGGGCAAGTTGCTCTAAAAAAGCGGCTGAATCTTCTTCTGTTACATCACCCGTTGATAATTGGGCAATGCAAAAATCGGCGGCTTGTTTAAAGCTAAGCGGTGTTTTTACACTAGCAGGCGGTGTGACAGTATTAGGTAAAGTGTCTTCTTTAAACGTAACGACTGGTGTTTCAGAAGGTGTTTGAGCACGTGAGTCAATGCCATCTTGCTGGCGCCAAAACTCACTGAATGAGTCGACAGTTTGTTCAGCAACCTCTTTGTCTAATTCTTGAGCCAATTTTTTAAAGCAGCCACTTGCATTAGAGTCTGGACTTAACAATACAGCAGGGCATTGAAGCCTGATGGATGAAATCATGGTTTCATCTACTTGAATATAGCCCAGGTAGTTAATGTCAACATCAATATATTTTTTTACAGCCGACTCAAAACGTTTATATATTGCTTGGCTATTCTCGGCATCTAAAGCCATATTCACGAGAATATATGAAGTTCGATTATAGTTTGAGCGTTTTAAAACTTTAAGTAATGAAAAGGAGTCGGTTAAAGAAGTGGGTTCGGGGGTAATAATAATAATTGAAAACTGTGAGGCTCTAATAAAATCAAGAACATCATCCCCAATGCCTGCAGCCGTATCTATAATGAGATAATCAAAATCTTGTTGGAGTTTATCTAAAGCCGCTAATAAGATCAGTTTTTGCTCATTTGTTAATTGCGCATATTCAGCAATTCCGGTCGCGCCGGGAACAACTTTTAAGCCGCGTGGCCCATCAATAATAATTTCTTTTAAGTTTTTTTCGCCGTTTAAAAGATGTTGTAAGGTATACGTTGGTTGAATACCTAATAGAATATTAATGTTGGCCAAACTAGCATCAGCATCAAATACACACACTTTTTTGTCTAACGCGGTAAGAGAAAGCGCTAGATTAGTGGCCGTGCTAGACTTACCAACGCCCCCTTTACCACTGGTGACTGTGATAACTTTTGCTTTTGGCTGGCTCATACTGTTTATACTTGTGTTAGTGTAAGCTAATTCCATTTGATCAATCGCTAGTCCGTTACTGTAAAACGTTAAGTTAAAGTAACTTTGATTTTATCAAAATACCTTCCCAATAAGTTAAAAATTTATAATCTATAAAATGAAAACAAACCTAACATCATTTTCTCATGGTATTGGCAGCTTTATTGCGGGCTTCCACTTAATCCGCCAGCCAGGATTAAGGCGTTTCGTTATTATTCCCCTAATGATTAATGTGGTGCTCTTTAGTGTGGCAAGTTGGCTGCTGTGGCACTATTTATCAACAATGGTCGATTCTATGTTGCCAAGTTGGTTATCTTGGTTAGCGTGGTTGATTTTGCCTATCTTTATGACCAGTATTTTAGCGATTGTTTATTATTGCTTTACCTTGGTTGCTAACATTATTGCGGCACCTTTTTATGGCCAGTTATCCAAAGGCGTAGAAGCGCATCTAAAGGGGCAGCCTTATGTTGAAGTAAATGCTGACACGTTTCTTAAAGAAATGTTTCAGATGTTAGGGTTGGAATTACGTAAGATCACATACTATTTACTTCGTGCGGTTCCACTGTTAATACTGTCGGTGATACCTGGCATTAATGTAATTAGCCTGCCGCTATGGTTATTATTTAGTGCTTGGTTTTTAACATTTGAATATGCAGGCTATTCATTTGAAAACCACAAGATTTTATTTAGTGATCAAAAACGTATGCTAAACAGATCTCGTGTCAACACGATGACGTTTGGCAGTATAAGTTTGTTGGCAACCACTATTCCTGTCATCAATTTGTTTGCACCTGCAGTAGCAGTAGCAGGTGCCACTAAACTATTTTATGAACGAGGAGAGTTAGGCTAATTCGGCATTAAATACATTATTTTCAATTGAAGTCAGCTTGCAAGGAATGATTTGGTTACTGAGTTTTTCAGGCTCTGTGCTAGTGATTTTAACGCGTAAATAATTTGGGCTATAACCGAATAATGTGCTGACACCGTCAGTCTCAACTTGGTGGCTATCCTCCCATAAAACATTAACAGTGTGACCGACTAGTTTATCCATTTGGGCGCGTTTTGCTGATGCCGCAAGGGTATGAAGAGCTTGGCTTCTGCTTTTTTTGATCTGCGTACTAATTTGGTTTGGCATAGAGGCTGCTTTGGTGCCTTCTCTAGTTGAGTAGGTAAAAATATGTAAGTCACCGAATTGCATTTCTTGTACAAAATCTAGCGTTTGTTGCCACTCGTCATCAGTTTCACCGGGAAACCCAACAATGATGTCGGATGTGATATTGATGTTCGGCATTATTTTACGTGCTTCTAATACAAGCGCACGAAACTCACTTGTTTTACAGCGCCGAGACATTCTTTTAAGTACCGTGTCTGAGCCGCTTTGTATTGGTAAATGCATATGTGGCATTAACCTTGGGTTTTTAAATAATTCAAGAAAGCCTTGCGGTAAATCCCATGGTTCTAAAGACCCCATACGGATTCTTGGAATACTTGTTTGTTGTAATAAGGCTGTTACTAAATTGTATAGATTACTACCTGTATCACTACCATAACCACCTAGGTGTACGCCTGTAATAACAATCTCTGAAATGCCTTGTTGGTGGAGGGCGTTGGCTTCGGCGACGATACTGTCAATAGATTTGCTTTTCTCATCACCTCTGGCAATGGTGACGATGCAGAAACTACAACGGTATCGGCAGCCATCTTGCACTTTGATAAAGGCTCGTTGGCGTCCCCTAGAAAATAACGCAACCTCATTAGGTTCAGTTGCAATGCTCGGCATTGTTTCTTCACTTAGTTCATTAAGTGTTAAGGTGACTAATTGGTCTTTTTGTTGGTTATTAACGAGTAGATCAACGCCATCTAAGGTAACAGTTTCTTGCTCATTTAAGGTGGCATAACAACCGCTCACAACAAGTTTTGCCCTCGGGTTTTTTTGATGTGTTTTTCGCACAAGTTGGCGAGATTTTCTTACGGCTCCTTGCGTGACCGCACAGGTGTTGAGTACCAAAATATCGGCCTCAGTTTCTTGATTAACAAGCTGGTGCCCTTCGGCAACAAAATCATTTGCCCAAGATTCTATTTCAGCTTCGTTTAATCGGCAGCCTAATGTTTTAAGGTGAACGCGCATTGGAAAGTACTAGTGGTTTAAAGAACGTTTATTTTACGCTATTTGTTTTGCTGACAGATAAAGTCAATGACCTTTTGTTGGCAGCCCTCTGTATTCTCGTACAAAATGCCATGCCGGTTAGAGCTAACCCATTGATAGTGTAATAGTTTAGTTGGTATGTGTTTGGCAAGTGTTTGGTAACTGGATGGGGCAACTACAGGGTCGTTATCACCTTGGATCAGGAAGACAGGGCAGTTAATTTTTTTTAATCTGGGGAGGGTTTTTTTAATTAAAATTAAGAGCTGATTAATGGCTGCAATTGGGGTGTGGTGGTAATTAAGGTGGGGGTGTTCGGGTAGATTGGCTTTAAATGGCAAAATACCATCAGAGTTACTGATTTTTTGTATAAATTTATTCGTGTAGTGAGTGATTTTTACCAGTTGAGATAAAGGGTCTTTAAAACTGACGGGGGCTGAACACGCGGTAACTGAACGTATATTAAGGTGATGACTCGCAGTAACCATCAGAGCCAACAGGCCACCACTTGAAAAACCAACGAGGTGTACATCTTTGCTGTAACAATGTGCTATTTTGATACTTTGTTGAAGAGATTGACGCCAATCTTGCCAGCTTCTTTTGTGTAGGTCCCATGGTGATGTTCCATGGCCTTTTAGGCGGCAACCGATGCTGATATATCCTTGGGCAACAAATTTTTCAGCCAATGTTTTAAGTTCAATAGGCGTTGAAAGCAAACCGTGAACAAACACGACGCACTGCCCATTATATGTTTTTGGCATTAACAGATAGGGAAGGGCGGACTTTTCGCTGATGTGTTGTTGTTGATTGATTACTTGGTGTTTTGGGTCTTTAAACTGTGAAATATCCCAATGGTATTCAAGTAACTCATCTTCAAATAGTAGGTGGGCAAACCGGTGGGATTGTTTGTCAAATTTAAAGGCTAAGCTGGTTTTAATAGCTATTCTGACCTGAGGAATGGATGCAGCCTCATTAGCATTTACAGCAATAGGGTTTTTATATCGAATGCTATCAAAATCTTGTTCGGCGGAAAGGTGTTCGGTAAATTTATAGTACACACCCGATGATTCAAGCAAGTTTGCCTCGTAGGCACTTTTTAAAAACAGGTCAAAAGTCTCGCTTTTTGTCATTAACAAATTGCGATAAATAGAGGGGTTTTGCAGCGTTCGATGAAAGCTTAGCGTGTCGCTTTTTTGTAACGCCTTAATGCTTCCATAAATCAATTGATGCAGCTTTTTTTTATTAATATAGGTCTTTCCTTCGGCAACAAAATGCATGATCAGCGTTGCGGCAATATGAGCAATGTTAATAGTGACATTGTCATAAATAGCATGCATGTAATCATCACGAATTCTATTAGCGTTGCGTTGATAACTCAGACGAAACAATAGGTTGTTCAAATTACCGTTATGCTCAACTTTATTTAAAAGTTGTTTTAGCGCTAAATCTGAGTGGTTAACAAAGGTGGTTGTAATCGTTGATTCTAATCTGGTCCAGTAATCCTCTACGACAAGAGGCTTAGCTAAACGAATGTCCATATCGGTATCTTTAAATAAAAAGTTACCTTCGATTAATAATTCTTCCGAGATACGATGGTGTAAGTTATTAACAAAAAATCGTACCGTATTGCTTAATGCATTTTCACCAATTCGTAAGGGGTAAAAGGTAATATTGCAGGGGATGATAAGGGTGGGTTTTTTGCACAGTTCCAGCAATTGCTGTTTGTCTTCAAAGCCTAATTCTTTCGCCCATAAAGAGAGGGTCTCTGTGTTTTCTTGTTCACTAAGGTCACGAACAGTTTGTTTGAAAATAGCGATTGCTAAGGCAATAACTGCTGGCCCAGTATGTAGTTTTCGCCGCTCATTATGTGAACGTGAATAAATACTGTAGCGGCCTTCTTTATCAAGCACACGTCGGTCTTTTACGATACCACCTTCGGGGAAGGCAACGAGCTTTTGTTGGTGTAAAATATCTTTTGCTATATGAAACAAAAGCCCATCAATGTTATTTGGTATACCACCTAAATCAATCAAATAACGACCGAAAACATTATCAGCGAATAACTCGTTTGCAGCAATTGACCTAGAGTAGTGTTTTGTTTTTTCGTAAATTAAATATTGTGGAATAAAGGTTTCAAATCGAGCAAAGTGATTGAATAAAAAGATATCGCCTTCTAACCAAGAGGATGGGTTGCCATGAGTGCGAACCGTCAGGCTAAGAACCTTAAATAAGGCTTTCATAGCATGATAAGTCCAGTGGTAAGTGCCTGGGTTTATCGTATATTGCTGCGTCTCTATTTTATTTTTTGAGTCGTCGCTCATGCCCGTGTTTTAATTAAAAACTTAACGTTTAAATGCATAGTAGTTCATTATGGTTAGTTTTACTCCAAAAAATAGGCAACAGTTACCTTACTTGAAGCAAGGAGAGGTACATGTGTGGGTGTTTGACCTGATGGTGCCAATAACTAGCAAGGCTCACACTATAGTGAGTGAAACTGAGTGGCTAAAAATAAATCGATTAAAGCATCAACAAAATAGAGCATTAGCATTGTCGATGAGAGTACAGCTTAAGCGATTGCTGTCATGCTATTTGGGTATCAGCCCAGTTGAGCTGCAATTTGATACAACTGAATTTGGTAAACCGTACCTAAAAAATCAAGCATTATCGTTTAATGTTTCACATTCTGGCTCGCAGGCCCTGGTGGCAATGACCTTAGAAGAAGATATTGGTGTTGATCTTGAGCATTGGCGTTATTTAGATAATTTAGAGGGCTTAGTAAAGCGTAACTTTTCAAGCAGTGAACAAGCTCAATGGGTCAATATTAGCGCAGCACAACGCGAAGAGACTTTTTTTAACATTTGGACCTGTAAGGAAGCTTTTATCAAAGCAACGGGTAGAGGGCTGGGAATGGGTGTGTCTCGTTGTGGTTTTAGTTTGACACCACCAAATAGGCTCTTAGAGTGCCCAGTTGAGTATGGGAGTGCAGCAGATTGGTCATGTGTATCTTTAAAGGTAGGTGAAAAAGTCAGTGCATCGTTAATGCTACGGTCTAAGCATTGCGAACCAATTATCTCTACATTTGATCATGAAAATCCACCTCAATTTATTTAATCGCTATAAAATACGCGCTGCCATCAAATATACGTTATTAAATACGACCTTACATACGTTATGAATCAATTTCCAAAAACACTGGTTGAAGCACTTGATAACAACCAAGATGCCAGTAAAACCATTACCTATATCAGTAGTAAAGACAACGAGCGCCAAGTGAGTTACCCCGCTTTAAAAAAACGGGCGCTAGGCTTGCTGCACCATATTCAGCAAAAAGGAGCGTCTGAAGGGAACGAGTTAATCATTCACTTAGCTGAAAACGAACAATTTATTGATGCGTTTTGGGCGTGCCAATATGGCGGTATTGTCGCTGTGCCATTAGCGATTGGAACCAGTGATGGACACCGTGAAAAAGTATTTAATGTTTTTGAAAAGCTTAAAACACCGTATATCGCAACGACTAGAAAGGCTTTGCAGCGGTTAAAAGTTTTTGCTGAAGAACACGGAAAAGAGTCTATTTACAAAGTGATTGAGCAAAAAGCACTGATGCTCGATAAAATTGAAACCTTTGATACTTTAGGAGCGCTGGCAGATATTAACCCTGAGCAAGCAGCGTTTATTCAATTCTCCTCTGGTTCTACTGGCGACCCTAAAGGTGTTGTATTAACACATAAAAATTTAGTAACAAATTTATATGGCATTATTGAATGCAGTGCATTTGATTATAGGGACAGCTTTTTTAGCTGGATGCCATTGACTCATGATTTAGGCATTATTGGTTTTCATTTGACACCCTTATTCGTCAATATAAATCAATATATTATGCCAACCGACTTGTTTGTTCGTCGTCCGGCATTGTGGCTTGAAAAAGCCAGTGAGAAAAAAGCGACGATTTTATCGTCACCAAATTTTGGTTATAAACATGTTTTAAAACGCTTTAAACCAGAAAACCAAGTTAATCTTGATTTATCACATGTCCGCCTGCTTTTTAACGGAGCAGAACCTATCTCTGCAGACCTATGTAGAGAGTTTAGCGCGGTAATGAAACCGTTCGGTCTAGCAGAAACAGCGATGTTTACGGTTTATGGTTTAGCGGAAGCGTGTTTGGTAGTTAGCTTCCCTGAATTAGCCCAACCACTTTCTACTCTTCATGTGTTGCGCAGCTCTTTAGTAGAGGGGCAGCCAGCACAGGTCGTTAGCGAGGCATCCGATCAAAGTATAGAGTTGGTTCGCTTAGGAACTCCTATTATCGGGACGCAAATGATAATTGCAGATAGCAGTGGGCAAGCTGTTGCTGATAATGTAATCGGCCGAGTGTTAATTAAAGGCGAAAATGTAACAAAAGGTTACTATCACGCGCCTGAGTTAAATGAAAAACTGATTAATGATGAGGGTTGGTTAGATACAGGTGACCAAGGTTTGTTAAACGAGGGGCAGTTGGTTATTACAGGTAGAACCAAGGATCTAATCATTGTTAATGGGCAAAACTATTATGCCCCTGACCTTGAGTCTGTTTGTGAGCATGTTGATGGTATTGAGTTAGGAAAAGTGGTCGTCTGTGGTATTCGTAACGTTGAAGATGCACTGGATGAATTGGTTGTTTTTGTTTTATATCGAGGTGAGCTAGAAAACTTTTACCAAACTACGATAGAAGTTAGACGCCAATTAAATGAAAAATCTGGCTTAGATGTGGCGCATGTTTTACCTATAAAAAAAGTACCTAAAACCACCAGTGGTAAGGTTCAACGTTTTGCATTAGCGGAACAATTTGAAGCGGGGGCGTTTAATGAGATTATAGCGGCTTTAACAGAGCTGTCTGAAACACAATCAACTGAGTTTATTGCAGCGGGTAGTTCCATAGAGCGAATATTATTAGATATTTGTCACTCTGTTGTAGCCGATCAGAAAATCAGCTTGAAAGATAATATTTTTGAAATGGGAACAAGCTCGTTAAAGTTGGCACAAATTCACGAGAAGATAGACGAGGAGTATCCAGAGGTTGTTGAGTTAACAGATTTTTTCGATTACCCAACAATTGAACAGTTAGCTGGGTTTATTGCGCATAAAACAACTCCCTAAACGATAGTGGTTTAATCGTAGACACCACGCTTTCTCTTCCATTTACGGTTAGACCACATCCAATCTTCAGGCGCATCGAGAATCATTCGCTCGGTTGCTCTAGCGTATTTCTCGGTGATTTCGTGACCCTCTTTTTCATAGGGGGCTTGTCCAAGTTCTTCAAAAAACACTTCGTAATGACCAAGACTTAGGCGCTTCATACCAACAAAAATAACAGGGTATTTGGTGAGCTTGGCAATCTTCTGAGCACCGACTGCAAATGAACTGTCTTGGTTAAGGAACTGAGTCCAGTATTTTTCTTCTTTTCTGACAGGCGATTGATCAGCAACCATCGCAAAGCCACGGACCTCTTTACGACGCTGCATAATTTCAATTAATGCATTTTTGTTAGGTATTGGGCGAGCGTTAAAACGTGACCTAGAGATTTTCATATAGTCATCAACAATTTTATCGTGCAAAGGTTTGTACACAGCATCGATAGGAAAAGAAAGCTGTAAGCTGCAACCAGCCAGCATCCATTCCCAGTTGCAATGGTGAGCGGCAAGCATCAAGACAGATTGGTCGTTTTTTGCAAACTTTTCTATCACTTCTGGGTTTTTTAAGGTAACACGCTGACGAATTTGTTCTTCCGTGAGGGTGCGGGTTTTACTGGCTTCCAATATTACATAGACCAAATGTTTAAAATTTAATTTAGCCAGTTTTTTAAGCTCATTGCTCGGGGTATCTGGAAAAGAGTTTTGCATGTTCGAATAAATAACATTGCGTTTGCGCTCAACAAGATAATAGCCAATTAAGTAAACGGGATATGCAAGTGCGTGCAGCATCGGCAATGGAAGTTTTCCAAGCAATGGGTAAAAGCGAGAGCTAAAGGGTTGCCGGTGTTTGGCCATAATCTAGGTAAAAATCAGTAGGGTTAAAAACTCTCTATTCTACCAAAGCTATTGCGCTTCTTAGGCAAAAAATACATAGCCAATACAGATGGCGGTAATAATACCTATCAAGTCTGCAAATAACCCGCAGGCAACCGCATGCCGAGCTTTTTTTATACCCACTGCGCCGAAATAAACGGCTAAGACGTAAAAGGTTGTCTCTGTGCTGCCTTGTACAATAGAGGCAAGCCTGCCGGCAAAAGAGTCTGCGCCGTGTGTTTGCATGGTGTCTATCATCATCGCCCGAGCGCCACTTCCGCTGAGCGGTTTTATCAGCGCTGTTGGTAACGCATCGAGGAATTGGCTATCCAGCGAATAATGGATTAACAACGAGCGTGCGTAATCCAGCGTTATTTCAAGTGCCCCTGATGCCCTAAAAACACCAATAGCAACCAACATTGCTACTAGGTAAGGAATAATCATTACAGCGGTTTGAAAGCCTTCTTTAGCGCCATCAATAAATGCATCATAAACATTAATACGTTGTTTGATAGCACCACTCATAAAAACAATAATCAAACTAAAAATAATAAAATTGCTCGCCAGTGATGACTGTTGTTGCATGCTGGCTTGGTCAAGGCTTGAAAAATAGAACAATATTAAGCCGATAACGGTGCTAAAAGCAGCTAAATAGCAAAGCACAACTGGCTCGTAAAGTTTTATACGTTGAATGCTAGCAACGGCTATAAGCCCAGCCATCGTCGAGGCATAGGTAGCAATTAAAATAGGGATAAAAACATCGGTTGGGTCAGCAGCGCCCATTTGTGCACGATATGTGAAAATGGTCAGAGGGAATAGGGTGACAGCTGAGGTATTGATTACCAAGAATAAAATTTGAGCGTTGCTGGCCGTATCTTTTAATGGGTTTATGGTTTGCAAGTGCTGCATGGCTTTTATACCTAAGGGCGTTGCCGCATTATCAAGCCCTAACATATTGGCAGACAAGTTCATCACCATAGCGCCCAAGGCAGGGTGCTTATCTGGAATGTCGGGCATTAGGCGTTTTAAAAGTGGGTTTAAAAAGCGTGTTAAATGGTTAATAAAACCACTTTTTTCGCCAATTTTCATAATCCCCATCCAAAAACATAAAACGCCGGTCAGGCCGAGAGAAATTTCAAATGCTGTTTTGGATAAGGTAAATGTGGCGAGGGTAATATCATTAAAAATGTTCATATCGCCGAGTATAAAAAGGCGATAAAGGCCGGTTAGAAAGGCAATGAAAAAAAAGCCAAGCCAAATAATATTTAACATAAAATAAAGGGCAAACCTTGTCTAAACAATCAGCAATCAAAGGGTAGGGTGTCTCCCTAAGTGATACGTTCACTTAGTCAATTAAACTGTAACATACCGATACAATGGCAGATAAGAATATTAACGTTAATGATAACTTGAATAAATTATTAACAATTATGGCTCAGTTAAGAGATGTTGATAACGGTTGTCCCTGGGATGTGGAGCAAAGTTTTGAGACGATTGCGCCATACACAATCGAAGAAGCCTATGAAGTTGCTGATGCAATTCAGCAAAAAAACCTGCCTGCTTTAAAGGATGAATTAGGCGACCTTTTATTCCAAGTGGTTTTTCATGCACAGTTAGCTAAAGAGCAGCAGAGTTTTGAGTTCTCCGATATTGTTGACGCAATTTGCGATAAGTTAACCAGACGTCATCCGCATGTGTTTAATAATGAAATAACCTCGAAAGACGATTTAGCAAAAAAATGGGAAATACAAAAACGAGCAGAAAATAAAAATGAGACACGCAGCAGTGTGTTGTCCGGTGTCAGTTCCAATCAACCGGCAATTAATCAAGCCTACAAATTACAGAAAAAAGCAGCCTCGGTAGGGTTTGACTGGGATGAGGTTGGCGCTGTTGTCGATAAATTAGACGAAGAAATTGATGAGCTTAAAGATGAAATGGTGCTTGCAAATAATCGTAAAAGAATAGAGGAAGAACTAGGGGATGTATTTTTTAGCTGTATAAATTTAGCGCGTCATTTGGACATCAACCCCGAGTGGTCACTAAGGCTGGCTAATGAGCGTTTTACAAAACGATTTTCATATATTGAACAATCAGTAGAGCAAGCTGGAAAGGGTGTTGAAGAATGCTCCGCAAGTACACTGATGATGCTTTGGGAAGAAAGTAAAAGAAGCGGTTCTAACGATTAAAAAAAATTAAATTACGCAACATAAGGAAAAGTTAGGACATTTCAAATGATTTTAGTATACTCAAGATTCAAGCTTGCTAGATAACTAATAACTATTATCATAAAGGATATGTTCTAACTGCTTGATTTTTTTGTTTATTTATAATGAGGAAAAGAGATGTCAGAAAGAGTACGCGGTATTGTTAAATGGTTTAATAATTCAAAAGGCTTTGGTTTTATTCAACCAGATGCTGGTGGTGAAGATGTGTTTGTTCATTTTAGAGCAATTCAAGGTGACGGTTTCCGTACATTAAAAGAAAATCAAGCCGTTGAATTTACAATTACTAAAGGCGACAAAGGGCTTCAAGCAGAAGAAGTTACTGGTTTAGAATAAGCGAAGTCTCGGCAGTTTTTTGCTGCCTTAGCGCTACATTAAGATTCCTGCTTTCAATAAAGATAGATTGTCTATTTTTATTGTTGGTAGGTCTTAGTGACATATTGCTCAACAATTTTCTGAAACTGTTCTGCGATATCGTTACCTTTTAAGGTGACATCTTTTTGTCCATCTATATAAACGGGTGCGACGGGTCTTTCGCCTGTGCCTGGTAAGCTAATGCCGATGTTTGCATTTTTACTTTCACCTGGGCCGTTCACAACGCAGCCCATGACGGCTACCTTCATGTTTTCTACACCAGCGTATTGAGTTTTCCATTCCGGCATTTTATGGCGCAAAAATGATTGAATATCTTGTGCTAACTGCTGGAAATAATCGCTGGTGGTTCTGCCGCATCCGGGGCATGAGATAACCGCTGGTGTAAAGGAACGTATGCCCATGGATTGTAATATTTCCTGTGCGACAACTACTTCTTGGCATCTATCTCCGCCGGGTTCAGGTGTTAAAGAAATACGAATAGTGTCGCCAATGCCTTGTTGAAGCAATACCGCAAGGGCAGCAGTGGATGAGACAATACCTTTGCTTCCCATTCCGGCTTCGGTTAAGCCTAAATGAAGCGGGAAGTCACAGCGAGAGGCAAGGTCTTGGTACACAGATATTAAATCTTGAACGCCACTCATTTTGCAAGATAGTAAAATCTTATCTTTGGCTAAGCCTAATTCAATGGCTTTTTCTGCGCTTTCTAGCGCCGATGTAATAACCGCATCATGCATAACGGCAACAGAATCGCGAGGTGTGCTGGATCTGGAATTTTCATCCATCAAACGGGCCAACACAGATTGATCTAAACTGCCCCAATTAACACCAATACGTACAGGTTTATCATAGCGAATAGCGCATTCAATCATTTGAGCAAATTGAGGGTCACGCTTACTACCACGGCCAACATTACCGGGGTTAATACGGTATTTAGCCAATGCTTGCGCGCAACACGGGTATTTTTCTAACAGTTTGTGCCCGTTAAAGTGAAAATCCCCCACCAAGGGTACATCGCAATCTAACGCGTCAAGTCGCTCTCTAATCGTGCTGACTGCAGCGGCGGCGGCCTCTGAGTTCACGGTAATACGCACTAACTCGGAGCCTGCTTTTGCTAACTGATAAACTTGCTCGACGGTTCGTTCAATATCAGCAGTATCTGTATTCGTCATAGATTGAACAACCACGGGGTGTTCATGACCTATTGAAACGGATCCGACCTTTACGGTTATAGCATTGCGTGTCATCGCTGTTTTTCTCATTTTATCTGTAAATATATCTGCTTCATTATATATGTTTGTATGGCTTATCCGTTAATGAAGAGCGCAAGAAGTTCAGATAGGGGTCGTAACAGTAATCGAGCGTACGAAATCAACAAAGTGGCTTAGAGCAATGTATTCAATACGGAGCTGTTCGTTTACTTAAATGTGCTGGCAAGATAATCTTGCTGAAGTAATTTAAAAACCGTTGGCAAACTGAAGGGGATGCGTGTGTTTATGTATCTGTTAAAAAACGATTAATTAAAGTAAAGGCACGATCAATAATACTAAACGGTGTGTAAAAGTGTGGTGAAAAACGAATCCCACCGCCGCGCTTTGCACAAACCACTTGCTGTGAGGTTAAGTAGTCAAAAAGTTCATTTGTGTCATGCTTTGTGGGCTTAAAAACAATAATGTTATTGCCTTGTGCGTCTGGCTTGGTTAACAAGGTTAATGAGGGGCTTTGTTGTACCTTATCAATCACATACTGGCCACGCTCAATAAGGTTGTTGGCAACCGTATTCATACCAACTTCCAGTAGTAAACTAAGGCTTGCAGAAAGTGCATGTATGCTCAGCATGTTAGGGCTGCCACATTCAAATCGTCTTGCCGATTTTGCCGTACTCCATTCAAGGGCGTCATAATTGCCCATATCCTCAACCATATGCCAGCCATACTGGGTGAGTTTGAGTGTGTTAATACTAGATTGCCGACAATAAAAAAAGCCTAAGCCCTCAGGGCCAAGCATCCACTTGTGTCCATCGGCCATCACAAAATCGGCCTGATACTTCTTTACATCAATAGGGAATGCACCAACCGATTGAATAGCGTCTATACAGAATAGAACACCTCGTTGCTGGCAGGCTTCGCCTAAACGTTCAAGATCAACACGTAAGCCTGAGGCATATTGAACTGAGCTGATGGTTAGCAGTTTAGTTCGGCTATCAATATTTTTAATTAGCTCAGCAGTTGGGTCTTCTGTGTCTTTCAAGTGTGTTTTTATGACGCGAACACCCTGGTTTTCAAGTGACTCCCACGGAATCATATTTGAGGGAAACTCTTCATCACTGGTAACAATAGTATCGCCATGAGCCCAATCCAGCCCATAAGCAACAAAAGAAAGGGCTTCAGAGGTGTTTTTAACTAAGGCAATTTCGTCGGCATTATCAGCTTGGATTAACTGAGCTAATTGGTTTTTTAAGTGGGCTTCAACGTTGAGCCAATTCGCATATTTCTTGGAGCCAATAGTAACGTTTTCGCGGCAAAAAGCATTGACGGCTTTTTCGGTACGAACGGGCCACGGAGCAACTGCGGCATGGTTAAGGTAGATTACATCATCGTCTAAATTAAATTCATTATTAAATCGATCAGTCATCTACATTGCCCCTTAAGAAAATGAATATTCTATCCTTTTTTAAAAGTTCCTTATAGACTGACTTTATCTGCCAGATTAAATTTAAAAGAGGTGTGTTATGTTGATGATTGGACATAGAGGCGCAATGGGCTGTGCACCTGAAAATACACTCTTATCTATTCATAAAGCAATCGAGTTAGGCGCAGATTGGGTTGAAATTGATGTACATTGTGTCGCCGATAAACTGTTGGTTATTCACGATGAAACAGTTGATAGAACAACCAATGGACGTGGCAAATTAATTGATTATTCGTTTGAAGAACTTAGAGCCTTAGATGCAGGTCTTGGGCAAAGAATACCAACCTTACAAGAAGTGCTTGAGGTAACCGTAGGTAAAGTCGGCTTGAATATTGAACTGAAGGGCCTAGGCACAGGTAAAGTGTTAACCAGTTTGCTTAGAAATACACCGGAAACTTACAAAAATAAAATGCTTGTTTCATCATTTTTAATGCCTGAGCTTGAACAAGTAGTTAGGTTAAACCAACACGTTAAGATAGGTGTCTTGGCTGGTAATAATATCAATGAGTCTATTGCCTGGGCGACTAAATTAAAGGCCTTTTCAATACACATAAGGTTACAAAAGGTAACGCCAAAATGGGTAGATAGGGCGCACGATTTGGGACTTAAGGTGTATGTTTATACTGTTAATAAAGTCGTGCAGATTAGGCGCATGAAGGAACTCGGGGTTGATGGGGTTTTTAGTGACTATCCAAATAGGTTAACTAGTTGATGTGCGGCAGTTTTTTTAATTGAGAACGTGTATAGATCAGCGTCACAATCATACTAATAAAAACAATACTGGCGACAGAGCCAAAAACCCATTCAATGCTATAGTCGAATTTTATGATGAGTAAATAATTGACGATAAAAGGTAATAATAATTGCCTGAAAAAACCCATGACAACGGGGAAGTCCGGTTGTTTTATAGCCTGAAGCGTTGCCACACTAATAAACAGAGAAACGTAGCAAAAAAAAGCCAATGCATCGATTCTTAAATAAGTGGTACCTATATCAATAATAGTATCTTGCTGACTAAAAAAACTCATCATCAGGGGTGAGAGAAAAATCATAACGGGAATACAAACAAGAGAAATAGATAAGCTAAGTATTAACCCCTTACGGTAAGTTTCAGCGATGCGTCGGTAATTTTTAGCGCCATAGTTCTGTCCTGCAATAGCTAAAACGGCGGCATTGAGACCTAGGGCAGGGAGCAATAAAACTTGTTCAAGCCGTAAACCAACCGAATAACCGGCTATTGCATAATCACCAAAGCGGCTAACAAAACCAGTAATCATCAAGCTGCCAATAATCATAATGAAAAAATTAAAACTAGCCGGTAACACTTGTCTCAAAATAGCCAGAGAGACAAGTTTGTTCAAACACGGCAGGGGTCTGTAACCCAATTTCTTACATAAAATGTTGAGTAAATAAAGCGCCGATGCAAACTTAATAATTAATGTTGCCCAAGCGAGCCCGGCAACGCCCATATCTAGCCCAAAGGTTAATAATGGGTTTAAGCCCAAGTTAACAAAGAAACCTACAACTAACGCATTACGGTTAGACTTTGTGTCACCCAAGGCCATCAGCGCGCCAGCGCCAACAGCACTTAGAGAAAAAGCGACATTGCCGAGGATTAAGACTTCAATATAATCCCATGCTAGCCCAGTTATTATGTCGTTAGTGCTTAGCCAGTGGATGGCATCTTTTGCAAATAGAATCCCCGCAACTGTAATCACTAAAGAAAAAGCAAGGCCTAGGCCTAGACAGTTTCTAATAATGTTTTTTAATTGTTGAGGTTGCTTTAGGCCAAGTTCTGTTGAAACCATGACTGACGTGCCGTTTTGTAGGCCAGCCAAAAGTCCAATAAAAAGGTAAAAGACAATGCTTGAAATGGACAATCCAACCAAAGCGTCATCAGATACTTTACCGGCAAACCAGTTATCGGTAAGGTTATATAACGTGTTGAAAAACATCCCCATTGACGCGGGTATGGCAAGGCGAATTAAGTGCTGATAAATAGACCCTATGGTTAAATCTTGAGGCGGCTTAGAAGGAATCATAGGGTTTAATGAGTATTTTTTAATTATAGTTGGTTAAAAACAATGGCATCATAAAATACCAGAGTGGTTGTCATCAGTAGAAAAGTGAGTACAGCTTGTTTTAAGTCATCATTTATTAAGTATCTAACATAATGTGATTTGAGGCAGCAGTGTATAACGATACACTGGTTTGGTAACGTAGTTGTGATGACTATATGTGTAGTATAAATAAAAGGAGCGTAATGAGTATTCCAGTGCCAAGCAATTGCATGAGTATCGATGATTTATCCATTGGTATGCGTAAAGAAAAAACCTATACGATTGAACACGAGGATGCGGTTCAATTTTCCAAAATGTCGGGTGACTGGAATCCTGCTCATCACGACGAGGATTACGCAGCACAAAGCATTTTTAAACAACGTGTCGCGCATGGCATGTTTTCGGTGATTCAATTTTCAGGTATTTTAGGCATGGACCTTCCTGGCTTGGGAACACTTTGGCTTAAGCAAAGTGTAGAATTTTTAAGGCCAGCTTTTTTTGGTAACCAATACCGGGCGGTTGTAGAGGTTTTGGCTATTAATAAAGAAAATAATACGGTAACGTTTAGTACAGAATGTTTTGATCAGGAAGGTAATAAAATCATTACAGGTGAGGCGGTTGTAAAACCTATTCCGGCTAAATTAAAAGCAAAAACTAATTAAAGAGGGTTTATGTCAACATCTAAGGAAGAAAAGTTTGTACGGGAAGATGGGCCTGTTTTTTTATCAGGTAACCAAGCTTATTTACGTTTAGCCTTTGAGCAACAACGTCGTGACCGTGAAGCGGGTCTAAAAACCGGTGGTTTTATTTCAGGTTATCGCGGCTCACCATTTGGTAATTTTGATACCGAGTGTAAAGGGGTGGAATCGTCTTTGAATGAACGCGATATTCATTTTAACCCCGGTGTTAATGAAGCGATGGCAGCGACCGCTATTTGGGGTTCGCAACAAATTGATTTCTTTGAAGGTAATAACTTCGATGGCGCGTTTGGGCTTTGGTATGGCAAAGGCCCGGGTGTAGACCAAGCAGCCGATGCGCTTCATCATGCAAATTTATGGGGAACGAGCAAACACGGTGGTGTTGTTATGGCCGTGGGTGATGACCCTATGAGTCGATCATCCAGTATTCAACAACAAAGTGAATACGTTTTATCGGGCTTATGTATTCCGATTATGCACTGTTCATCGGTGCAAGATATTTATGATTTTGGCTTAATTGCCTATCAAATGTCGCGTTATTCAGGCGTCTGGGTTGCGGTTAAATCAGTGTCTGATATTGCTGAGTCTTGGTATATGGTGGACATTGACCCTAAACGCACAGAAACCGTACTGCCTGATGCCAGTGAATTCGTTATTCCTGACAGTGGCGTACATACCCGTTGGCCAGATCGCTCGGTGGATCAAGACGAACGTATTGTGAATGCGCGTTTGCCCGCTGTTAAAGCGTTTACTAAAGCAAACAAACTAAACAAAGTAACGCTGGATGCAAAACAACGCCGTGTGGGTATTATTACTGCCGGGAAAAGTTACCTAGATACCCTAGAAGCCTTAGATGATTTGTCCATTGATGAATCAATGCGCGATGAGCTGGGTTTAGCGGTTTTTAAAATAGCCGTTATTTGGCCGATGGAAGAAAGCTTGGTGCGTGAATTTGCAGAATCGGTTGATGAGATTCTGGTAATTGAAGAGTCTCGCCCATTCCTTGAAACGCAAGTGAAAGATATTTTGTTTGATATGCCAATGGATATTCGTCCGTTGGTGATGGGTAAAAAAGGCCGTGACCAACAAACACAGTTCCCATCTAATGGTGAATTAACACCAGCGCTGATCTCTAAAGCATTAGTTAATTGGTTGAAGCCGTATAAAACCACAGACTCCATGACCCAATGGATTGAAGTGTTGGAAAATACCGATAAACAATTGAGTGTGCCACGCAATACGGTAGAACGTACACCGTATTTTTGTTCAGGTTGCCCGCACAGTTCATCTACCAAATTACCAGATGACAGCACAGAACAGTTAATTGGTATTGGTTGCCATTTCCTAGTGGGGTTAATGGATAGAAAAGGCACTACCTATACACAAATGGGTGGTGAGGGAGCTACTTGGGCAGGTGCATCGCCGTTTTTGGGTAACCGCCATACCTTTGTTAACTTGGGGGATGGAACTTTCTATCATTCTGGCTCTACCGCGATTCGTCAGGCGATCGCTTCAAACATTAATATTACCTATAAAATTTTATTTAACGATGCCGTTGCGATGACAGGCGGCCAATCGTTTGATGGCCCGTTAACCGTAGAAGGTATTACGCAGCAAATGCACTCAGAAGGTGCGGCTCGTATTGTTGTCGTTTCAAAAGAGCCAGAAGCATTAAATAAAGCCGCATTTGCGCCCGGTACTGATTTGTATCACCGCGATGATTTACAAATGGTGATGAAAGAATTGGCCGACACTAAAGGCGTCACGATTCTTGTTTTTGAACAAACGTGTGCAACAGAACTGCGTAGACGCCGCAAACGTAAATTGGTGGAAACACCGAAAAAATTAACCTTTATTAACTCACGTGTTTGCGAAGGCTGTGGTGATTGTGGCGTGCAATCGAACTGTCTTTCTGTGCAGCCGCTAGAAACAGAGTTAGGCCGTAAGCGTGTGATTGATCAATCTGGCTGTAATTTAGACTTTAGCTGCGTAAAAGGTTTCTGCCCAAGTTTTGTAACGATTGAAGGCGGGGAATTGGCAAAAGGTAGCTCCGTTAACTTATCAGATGATGTGTTCGCAACCTTGCCAGAACCAACACCTAAGCCACTCGATGGCGTGTTTGGCTCCTTGGTCTGTGGTATTGGTGGTACCGGTGTTGTTACCATTTCATCAATGATTGGTGAAGCAGCCAAAGCAGAAGGTTTTGCCTCACAAGTGCTGGATTTAACCGGTATGGCGCAAAAGTTTGGCGCGGTATATTGCCACCTTAAAGTCGCTAATAATGTGGAAGAGCTTAATTCAACCCGTTTATCTATTGGTAAGGCAGACTTATTGATTGGTGCAGATATTGTCACCAGTGCGAGTGATGAAGGCATGTCGCGCTTGCGTGAAGGGCATACCAAAGGGGTGGTTAATTCGCACGGTATTGTGACGGGCGCATTTACTCGCGATGGTGACTTTAGTATTCCTGTAGATGATATGAAGCAAGCGTTGGAGCGTTTCACAGGTAAAGGCAATTGTGATTTCTTCGATTCAACTAAAGTATCTGAAACATTAACGGGCAACACCATTGGCGCCAATATGATGTTATTAGGCTTTGCCTGTCAAAAAGGTTGGTTGCCGGTTAAACGTCAGTCGTTGGAAGATGCCATTACAGCAAACGGCGTAGCGGTTGCCTATAACCAGCGGGTATTTAAAATTGGCCGTTTAATGGCGCACGACCCAGATGCGGTTAAAACACTATTGGAACAAGGTGCTACAACGCCAGAGTGGGAAGTACTATCTGCCACTACCGATGAGTTGATTAGTCGCCGTGAGGCAGATTTGGTGGCTTATCAAAGCAAGTCATATGCTAAAAAATTCACAAAATTAATTGATAAAGTGCGTGAAGCAGAAGCAAAACTAGCGGGTGATAGCGATGAGATTACCCAAGCGGCAGCGCGGTACTTATATAAATTAATGGCCTATAAAGATGAGTTAGAAGTGGCCCGTTTATATACCGACGGCACCTGGGCGAATGAAGTAAAGGAAAACTTCTCGGGTGACTATAAAATTAAATTCCACATGGCACCACCGCTTATTTCCAAACGCGACCCGATAACGGGGCAATTGAAAAAACGAGAATTTGGTGGGTGGATGTTATCGGCTCTTAAAGTAGCGTCTAAATTTAAAGGCCTGAGACATACGCCGTTAAATCCATTTGGCTATTCTGCAGAGCGAAAAGAAGATAAAGAGCTGTTGAAACAGTATAAAGCGGTGTTAAACCAAATTATTACTGGCCTAACTGAGGAAAATAAAGAGGTTGCACTAGAAATGGCGCGCGTTCCTGAATTTGTTCGTGGTTATGGCCATGTAAGAACAGAAAGTGTTGAAGTGGCGGAAGGCCGCTGGAAAACCTTAGACAATCATTTTAAAAACCCGATGAAAGTCATTAAAGTTAAAACAGGAACAACGGCTTAAATTTAAACGTAGGACGCATTAAAAGGCCTTAGTCTTTTACTAAGGCCTTTTTTATTCATCACAGCCGTGCCGATCATCATATCGTGCTTTATAATTTGTTTATGGAACCTTTAGCCTTCTTCAAATGCCTGTCCGACCAAACACGGTTAACCTGCCTGATGCTTATTCAGCAAGAAGGGGAGCTGTGCGTTTGTGAGCTAATGGAAGCCTTGCAGGTAAGCCAGCCTAAAATTTCAAGGCATTTGGCGCAACTACGTAAATTTAATTTATTGTCCGATAGGCGACAAGGGCAATGGGTTTTTTATCGTATTAACCCATCTTTACCAAGCTGGGCGACAGATATTTTAAATACAGCGGGTGCGGTTCAATCACCTTTAATCAAAGAAAGCCTGAATAATTTATCCCTAATGCGATCGCGACCTGAGCGCGACCAAGCCTGCTGTTAATCGTTTAATTGATCTTCTGAATCAGTATTTTGCTTTTATTCTAATATTTTTATATATATGGATAATCATATATGTATAATTCCATATATTCTTTCTAACACCGATAGTTAAAAAAGGCTGAACAATTATGACGATAAAAGTAGGTATTAACGGCTTTGGCCGAATGGGGCGCTTATCATTAAGAGCAGGGTTTGGCACGGAGCAAATAGAGTTTGTGCACATTAATGACCCAGCGGGCGATGCTGCAACCTTGGCGCATTTATTAAACTTTGACTCTGTGCATGGCCGTTGGTCTTACGAGGCGAGTCATTTAGATGATTGCATAATAATTAATGGCCAACAGATCACTACAAGCCGGCATACAACTATTAGCGATACAGACTGGTCAGGCTGTGATGTGGTTATTGAAGCGTCTGGAAAAATGAAAACCAAAGCATTGTTACAACCGTATCTTGAGCAGGGCGTTAAGCGTGTTGTGGTAACAGCACCGGTTAAAGAAGACGGCGTGTTAAACATAGTGATGGGGGTGAATGATAATCTGTTTAACCCTTTGGAACATAAAATTGTAACCGCCGCTTCTTGTACCACTAACTGTATAGCGCCGGTGGTTAAAGTTATTCATGAAAATTTGGCTATTAAACATGGCTCAATCACCACCATTCATGACCTAACCAATACGCAAACCATACTGGATGCACCACATAAAGATTTAAGGCGTGCTAGAGCCTGTGGCATGAGCCTTATTCCTACCTCAACGGGTTCAGCAACGGCTATTACGCATATTTTTCCAGAGTTAAAAGGCCGTTTAGATGGCCATGCAGTGCGTGTGCCATTAGCCAATGCATCACTTACCGATTGTGTGTTTGAGGTGGAAAAAAGCACAACAGTGCAAGAGGTTAATCAGCTATTAAAGGCGGCAGCAGAGAATGAATTAAACGGTATTTTGGGGTATGAAGAACACCCCTTAGTGTCTATTGATTATAAAACAGACCCACGTTCTAGCATTATCGATGCACTATCAACCATGGTGGTAAATGGCACACAGGTAAAACTATACGCTTGGTACGATAACGAATGGGGCTACGTTAACCGAACCATCGAGTTAGTTCGCAAGGTAGCCACAGCTAAGGAACCAATAAACTAATATGCGTAGCTTGCAATCACTGTCTAGTGATATTCAACAATATCTCATTATTACGGGTAATTATTGGGCTTTTACGCTAACAGACGGTGCATTAAGAATGCTGGTGGTTTTACACTTTCACGAGCTGGGTTATACGCCATTAGAAATTGCCTTATTATTCATTTTTTACGAAGTATTTGGCATTATCACCAATTTACTAGGGGGTTGGTTGGGGGCCATTGTTGGCTTAAATACCACCATGAATATTGGCTTAGTCTTGCAAGTGCTGGCCTTGTCAATGTTATTAGTAGCACCCGAGATGCTCACAATAGTTTGGGTAATGGCCGCGCAAGCAATATCGGGCGTGGCTAAAGACCTTAATAAAATGAGCGCCAAAAGCGCCATTAAATTACTGGTTCCCAAAGAGGCAAACAATACACTGTATAAGTGGGTAGCTTTATTAACCGGCTCAAAAAACACCTTAAAAGGGGTTGGCTTTTTTCTGGGTGGTTTACTGCTTAGCCAATTTGGTTTTCATAATGCGATACTCATTATGGTGGTCGGCCTACTAATAGTTTGGCTAACAAGCTGCGTTTTATTAAAAAAAGAACTGGGCAAAGCCAGCAGTAAACCTAAATTTAAACACCTGTTCTCGAAAAGTTCGGCCATTAACTACTTGTCTGGCGCACGCCTTTTCTTATTTGCAGCAAGAGATGTGTGGTTTGTAGTCGCCTTACCGGTGTATTTAACGGCACAGTTTAATTGGGATTATTCGCAGGTCGGTAGTGTTATGGCCTTATGGGTTATTGGCTATGGGGTTGTTCAGGCACTAGCGCCAAGATTATCCGGCCAGCAACAGGCTACTAAAAAGGATGGCCAGCATTTGCATCAATGGGCAGTTATTCTGTTTATCATCCCTCTGTTAATGGCAATAGCACTGCATTACGAATTCCAAATAAGTACCACCTTATGGCTTGGTTTAGCAGCTTTTGGTGTGTTATTCGCCATTAACTCATCACTGCATAGTTACCTAATAGTGAGCTATGCCAATAGCAATGGCGTATCGCTAGATGTTGGCTTTTACTATATGGCTAACGCAGCAGGTCGCTTGCTGGGCACTGTTTTATCTGGTTGGTTGTACCAATACTATAGTTTTGAAATATGCCTATGGGTTTCTGCCGCTTTTATATTACTATCCGCGATTATTGCAAAAGCATTGCCAGAAAAAGGGTGAGATCCATTCTGTGCCTAATAGAAATAGATGCTATATTTAACAAACGGATTTAAATGTGTATTAACTAAGTCATATCCACTTTTGGCCATTAATATGCAAAAACATGGAAGTACTATCCACCTATATACAATTAATACGTGGATAATGGGTTCCGCTTATTAATACTGTTAGCCTTACAAGGGAAATATCGCATGGAACTTCAAGAGTTCATAAAAACTGCATTAACGGAAATAGTTAGCGGAGTGGCTGAAGCGAGCGAATCCGCAGCAGAACTTGGTGGTAGTGTTGGCACAATGCGCTTATATGGCTACGTCAAAGAAAATAAAGTAGTAACCAACGAAAATGACATGCCTGTGGCAATGATCGATTTTGATATCGCTCTAGCGGAAACTGCAGGTACTGATACAAAAGGTGGCATTGGTGTTTACTTGGGTGCAGTCGGTCTTGGTTCTCAGGGGGCGTCTCATGGTGAAACTTCAAGTCATTCACGCATTAAGTTTTCAGTTCCAGTAGTGTTGCCAAGTGCAAAAGGCTAACAAGGTGGTCAAGTTCACTCCGGCCGCAAAAAGCGCGGCCTGCGCGGGACAGCCTACGCGTTGCTCCGGCTGCCCCTTACCACGGCGTTAGAGAATCGAGATGGTTATGGAGTACGAAAAAATAGTAATTGGACTAGCCTCAGTTTTAGCTGGGTGGTTTCTTGCTCAATTTACTAGTATTTTGAAGGATTTCTTACGCCTAAGAAAAATTAGAAAATGTCTGCTTGAAGAATTAGACGAGCTGAAATCCGAGCTAGAAAGAACAGCGCTCATATATTCTAGAATGCTACAGATTTATTCGCTAAAAGGAATTGGTAATGGAGTGCCTTCTCCATTATCAAACCATATTTTCACTAATTACTATAAGGATGCTGTTCTTGGGTTAAATAAAGAGCAAAGGGTCTCATACCAACTCATTCATACTTTGGTTAATGGGGTAAATTCTGGAATGATAGAGCTTCGAGAAGTTACTTCAAAGTTTCAAGAAAAAAGCATTATTAAAGGTGCTAGTAGTATTTCCGATGAGAATGGAGATCTCTGGGGCAAGAAAGTCATATGTGAGTTTAACAACGTTGCATCAGCAATATGGCATATTCGGTATCATTTACAAAATCCCAAAAAACCAGACCTATCAGTCTATACAAAGTCACATGAGGATTACCTGAAATACTTAGAAAGCGTAGAAAAGAAAGTATCGGAAATCATTAAAAACGCAAAAACCATCCCAAGAGAAAAATTTGAAAGCATATATAATCCAGAAGCTTTTGCTAAAGAAATTCTCTAACAAGGCACTCCACTTGACCGCCAAAAGCGCCGTTTCGCTACGCTACTCTCTGCTTTTTGCGGCAAGTGAGCTTGGTCGTTATATTTTTTAGGAGTATGAATGAGAGTCTTTCTTAGTCACTCATATGAAGACAATGATATAGCGCACAAGGTGCGGAACTACCTAGCGCATCATGGTATGGCTGTATTTGATGATAAGGCCGATATTGCGACTGGTGCGAGCCTGAACGCTTCAATAAGTCATGCTATCAGCAACTCTGATGCAGTGCTTTTCTTTATTTCAAAAAATTCAGAAAAGAGTCAGTGGGTTCAACAAGAAATGTCTTTGGCTGTTAGTAATAGACTAAAAGGTAAAGACGTTAAGCTAATCCCTGTGGTATTGGATAAAAGTGCTGAAATACCATTCTTCCTAAAAGATTACTTGTATCTTGATATATCAAAATCAAACGATTTTCATATATCAATGAAAAAACTCATGGAGGGCATTGTAAGTGTTCAAAAAACATCTCTTAAACAAGACTTGGAAGCAAAAGTAGCCAATATTGAAATTGAGAAAGAGATTCTTAAGATAAAGAGCCTAGAGCATGAGGAGTTTAAAAAATTTAAAACTCGGCAGATGTTCTTTGTGTCGATGATAGTCACATTGGTTTCAGCCATTGTTGTTTCTGTAGGCTTGCTTGGGTGGCTTGCAAAAATTGAGTACTCAAATTTTGAGTGGATTATCGCATTTCTAGTGGGATCAATGGCCTCAATGTTCGGCTCAATTCTGTATATGAAAAAAGAAAAACCTAATAAGGAGGAACTGAATCGAAAAATTGACGATCTCCATGAAATGGTTAAAAAAATGGAGGCTCGTCATGACGGATAATGCTGAACTAAGCCCTGTTATTGTCGAACGAGCCTCAGAGCAACTAAGGCAGGAGCGTGAAACATTCGATCAAGCTAAAGCCCATGACCACTGGTGGTTTGTCCTTCGACTTGCAATGGGTTTCTCCTCAGTTGTGCTTTTAGTAGCTGTAATGGTTGTATCAGGCTATATACTTTTCAATGCCTCTGATTTCCCTGTTCAAGTTGTTACTGCCGCTGGCGCAGCACTATTTGTCGATGTATTAGGCATGCTGATAGGGGTTTGGAAAGTAGCATTAAATCCACGATCTGTGTCCAAGCTTCAACCAACAACTCAATCTTCAATCCCGGATGCGGCCTCATGAAGAAAAAATATAACAAGGCGCTGCTACGAAAAATTTACTCGCTGGCGCTCCTAAATTTCCGCAGAGCGCGGCGTTAGCCATGAAATAAAGGATACTAATGATTCCCCCTCAAGCATTAATGCAAGCGGGCGTTCTTCCATATACAAAAAGCCCCATTCGCTTTGCGGTCGGCGATCCAAACGGACTTACGTCAAATGCTTGGCGTATATGGGCGTCTAAAGCAGGTGATGTATATATAGCATGTCGCGATAACTTCAAGGAAACCAAAGTAAGCCTTCATGCATCGGGGCGCTGGAGGATGGGGTTTACTACTGAAGCGATAGATAAAAATCCATTGCTTGTGGGCGAGGTTCAGAATAGAGCTTGGGATGTATGGGATAAGCCGCCAGAGAAAATCCCGAACACAGTGCAAGCATTCCAATTAGTTTTTACCAGGCCTCAATTAGTAGTTAGCCCGTATCAACGCGCACCTAAGAAATGGAAAAATGTAACGTATATTGAAGCACCTCCTATTGGCAAATTAACTGTCGTAACGCTCTTTGTTACAAAAAAAAATATTAAGTTAATACACGAGACTGAGCCAAGCTTCTGGCTAGCATCGCTTGATCTAGGTAATGAATATTATGCGCAGCTTGTCGCTCATGGCGAAATTGAAGGCAATATGCCAGAGCTGGTTAGTAGGACTGTTGAAGAAGCACGCAAAAAAACCAAGAGTGCAGGCATTGCGGTTCCTAAAGATGCATACGGCTATTTCTTCGGACAGCGCGATGATGGAACGCGTTTTATATTTGGAGCACCGGTTTAATTATGGCTAACAAAAAAATTAAGTCGCTCGCTGTGCTCACTAGGACGCGCAAAGAGCCGCGCGCCCCTTATTTAAAACGTTACATGTACTATCAACTTGAGGTGGCATGAATAAAGTTACGAAATGGATTTTGAGTAGGTTGTTAAAAAAGTCATGCCCTGTTCAAATTCCTAGAACCGGAGAGTCAGGAAAGCAAGTTAATTGCTACTCTATAAGCCTCTACGAAGGCGATGCTCCTATCATGTTAGTTAATTCTATTGAAGAAAATGGATTAAATGGTAATCACTTTGAAGGTGGTGGTTTCCGTACCGATGCTGTTATTCCTTTTTCACTTTATTCTGGCTTAAACTTACGAGTTGAGCATTATCATGGGTTAGTAACACATACATATAAAGGTGTTTGGGATTATATCCTTCATGAGTGGACTTGGTTTTATAAGCTGCAATCAATTTATGCTTTAGCAAAAAATTCTGTTCCACAATACTTCTTCAACAAGAAAACCTTACAACTTCCGAAGAGAATGAAGGTTCTAGAAAGTATTATTGCTAAACAATCAGAAGAACCTCATAAATCATTTTCATCGCTTGATCTAATGAGTTATATGTATTCAATTAGGTGGTATTTACATCCGCAGAAAACAGAGCTACGAAGGAAAATGGATTTATATTTATCCTCTTTCGTATCATCGGGGAGTTAAAAAATCAAGGTGGTAGCTTTGACTTTATAATTACTGGTAAAGCTATTGCTACTCTAGAGCAGTACCAAATTGAGACTGCGAGAGCAAAGTCTGCTAAATCTGCAAACTCTTGGATGCTTAGACTTACTGCTGTATTGGCTTTCTTTGCTGCTTTCCAATCTGGTTTAATTAAGTCACCAGTCTGGATTGACCTTGGTGAAATTTGGGAATGTTTATCATCGTACATGTAACAAGTCGTTTAAAAGGACAAAAAGTATAACCATTACATAGATAAAATTAATATGAAAAAGTTTTTTTTGATTATAGTTTCAGTTTTTGCCTTAATTTCACAGGCATTTGCTGAAAATCACATAAAGTATAATAAAGAGTTGGATGGGTTTGAATACCCATTTGAAGTTAAGACATTCGATCTTGATTCTCAAAATCAACGTTTAAAAATGCGATACATGGATATTGGGGATAAAGATGCAAGAAAAGTAATCGTCTTATTCCATGGTAAAAATTTCTCAGGTTACTATTGGGAAAAAGTCGCAAAAGATCTTTTAAAGAAAAAGTATAGAGTGCTTATACCGGATCAAATTGGCTTTGGTAAATCCTCAAAACCAGATTACTATCAATATAGCTTTGGGCAGCTGGCATTAAACACTAAATCATTATTGGATGGTTTAAATATCAAAAAATTTGATCTTGTAGGTCATTCAATGGGGGGTATGTTAGCTACAACATTTGCTGTTAATTATCCTGCATCAGTTAATAAACTCATTCTGATTAACCCTATTGGCTTAGAGGATTATGGAAAGTATGTAGAGTTCAAAGATGTTAACTTTTTCTATAAAAGAGAGCTTGCTACAACACTGGATAAAGCTAGAAGCTATCAAAGTAAGAATTATTATGATGGGAAATGGTCCAGCGAATACGAGAAGCTTTTAATTCCTTTAAAAGGAATGCTTGCAGGGAAAGATTGGGAAACTGTTGCTTGGAATAATGCTTTAACTTATGGCCCTATTTTCTCCGAAAATATAGTGAGTAGGTTTTCACAAATTAAGAATGAAACTTTCTTAATCATTGGTACTAGAGATAAAACGGGCCCAGGTAGAGGTTGGTTAAAAGAAGGTGTCACTAGAAAGTTAGGCGAATATAAAGATCTTGGAAAAAGCACTAAAGCTATGATTAAAGACTCAGTGCTTATTGAGTTGGACGGGGTAGGTCATATGCCTCATTATGAAAACTATAACGCATTTATTAAGGCTTTCTATAAAGCGATTGATAAATAATAATAAAAATATCATTAAGTATAAAACGATTGGGTAAAGCAAACGAATGAGTCGTAGAGCATGAGTTATATAAACCTTTAGGGGAAAAGCAGTCAGCCCTGTGGTGAAGCGTACCGTGCATTATTTGATGGTGAGGTTCTGCAAAAAAATCTTCAAGCAATACGCGAGGTAACTAACAAACTTTGGGTGTTAGGCAGTGATTCTTTTAAAGAAACGATAAAGGCTAAAGTCAAGAGACCCATGCATCCAAGGAGCAAAGGGGGTGATAGGAAATCGAAAGCGTTTAAAAATAAAATCAATCGAGTCTGACACTATTGATTTTGAATAGGCTAAACAACAATGGGGAAGGGACGTACAAAGATGAAATATTTTGTGGCATTGTTAATGATTGGTTTGTCGAATTATTCTTACGCATTCGACAGAATCACGTTCATACCCGATGGACAGATTTCATTTCAGAACCCGATAAATTATAATGCCCCTTTCAAAAAAGCGTATTTTTCTGGGCTTGAGGCTGGCGAGAACCTGTCTCAAGCAACGGTCATGCTTCATGGCAAAGATCGCGAAAACTATCGAGTTGCTCTGCAGCTTGAAACGAGTTTATCAGTCAATGCCGAAGGCCCACATCTTGACTTAACGGAGTGGAAACACTGTACGACCAAATGGCATCGGCTTAAGATCGCTGACAACCATACGGTGTTATTGCCGAATTTTGATGAGGTGAATGTGGACTGCTTTCCAGAAGTCACGCATGATGAAATAAATGCAGCGGTATTGGCGAAAGGCGGCGAGGAGTGGGTAAGGATACTTAATGGAGATGGTTGGCCAGAAGGTTACAGTCCCGTCGAGGTTTCGCTTAGCACGGCACGCATTAAAATAGAAAAATTAATTAATACACAATGGCAGGTCGTAACGGTAATTAATATCGCCATTCCAATGGGGTGTTAAATGAGTATGACAACACATGAAGCGGTTTGTTTTGAGCCCATATTACATAGAGATTTTATATGATGAATTTTAAAATGATCGCCTTCGCTTTCATCGTCGTACTACTTCAAGGGTGTGCAAGCGCTCGAACGAGTTATGAATCCTTAATTGAAACGAGAGACGATGACTCGGCTATTTATTTAGCCGTCGGCGAAACCAAAGAAGTTTTAAGCATTAGCAATGGTTTTCCTGGCTGGTGGGGAGTCTACCCTGCAATCGTCTCATTCTCGCCTGAAATTGCCAGTGTGAACTGCGAAGCAAGTAAGTGGAGTGAAGTGTGTTATTTGACGGCGAATGAAGTTGGTGAAACCTGGTTGACCTATGGCAATCAATACACTATTGATATTAGTGCGCCTGAATCTCAAGCGAATAAAATAAAGGTTATTATCAGTCCAAAGTAACGGTTTGATATAAGGGCAATGTCATATCGCTTGTATGGCAACACACCAAATGTGAGATAGGGTAGAGAAAGCATGAAGAGTATTCGCGGTATTGTCAGTCTTCTTTTATTAAGCAGCGCTAGCTATACGCAAGCAGCATTGCCACCTTCCGCCGTCAATTTGAGAGACTTGGATACGATGGTGCTGTTTATCAAAACACATCAACGCGTGGCTCAGTCGTTAAAACAGATTGACCTTATATCGCTGACTATCTTTTTTGATCGTGCCTGCGAAGCACATTTTGAACGGCAAACACCCAGCTTTTTGACACGAGCTATGCCGGGGCCACAGCCTAATATAAAATTCAAAAGCAGTAACTGTCCCATCGTTGAACGTGAATGATCGGTTTCTGCCTTGAACAATTGGGGTTAGAGTAAAATAAAATCTTCAAGGTCTTGAAAAATATAGTAATTTAAAAATAAATAGATCCTGACCCTATTGATTCCCGACCCTAGAGAGTCCGAGCGTTATGTGTTTTAGAGCTAACTGTAATCAACTGAACACTTGCATTTATAAATCTAACAGACAGTAAGATGAAAAAATTATTTAGTCTTATTTTTACAATATTACTAGTAACATTAGTTACTTTTAAAGCTGCCAACGCTTGGTTTAATCACAATGATGAGGTGGCTGAGAATAAGGAAATTATTGTTCTTCTTCACGGCCTAGGTCGAAGCAATACGTCAATGTGGTTGCTAGCTTCTCGACTTGAAGATGCCGGGTATTATGTTCAGCGTGTGGGGTACAGTTCTTTACATCAAAAGCCTGATGAAATCTTGCAAGATATCAGTTTACAAATTAACCAATGTTGCCAAAATCATACTCAAAACGTTAATTTCGTAGGGCATTCACTCGGAGGATTGATGGTTAGAGCTTACCTACAAAATAATAAGGTAGATAAACTGGGAAGAGTCGTTTTATTGGGCACCCCAAATAAAGGCAGCAAAGCGGCTGACCACTTCAGTAACAGTTGGTTAATGGATATTCTCGGCCCAACAGCTAAAGCCTTAGGTACCGATGATAAGAGTTTTCCAAAATCACTAAAGCCTCCATACTATCCCGTGGGTATTATTGCAGGAGAGCTCAAGAGTAAATTGAATGACACGGTTATACCAGGAAAAGATGATGGACTTGTTTCGGTAGAAGCCACCAAGATTGATGGTATGACAGATTTTATCATTATAGAAACGGGTCATTCGATGATGCGTTATGACAGTGAAGTGGCAGATCAAACCATTGAATTTATAAAAAATGGTGTGTTTAAAGAGAAATAAAATACTTAACCAGTCGTTCAAGCGTGATCTGAGACTTCCCACCAATTAATGGACCCTATTGGTTTTATGTTCTGGTCTACGCTCCGCTTTGGGGTGGCTTCGCCACTGTAGCCAAAACGCTACTACAGACCAAACACAACGGACAAAAGCACTGTATTTACAGGTGTCCGGTTTTTACGTAAATCAATGCGCCATTTTCTTTGGTGAAGGGGGTATGTCGACTCAGGTGTGGGCTGCGTAACCATGAGCCTTGAGGATAGCTGCCATGCTCATCATGAAAAGTACCCTCTAATACAAAAATCTCCTCTCCACCCCAGTGCTGGTGGGTATTGAATTGCGTGTTCGGCGCCCATTTCACTAACGCTACGTGCTCACTTCCAAATTCATGTAGCGGCATGACGCTTAGACCTTCCACTAGCCCTGGGTGCCATGATTGTGTTTGGGTATCGATGACTTTTTGTTGTGTATCTGCTTCGTCAAACTGTTGTAGTTTGACGAAAATAGTTGCGCCTTCTTTACCTATTTTAGGTGTGTGTGCTGTGCCAATGGGGTTTCGTACATAACAGCCTTTACCATAGCTTTGATGCTCGTCAGAAAACACACCGTCGAGCACAAAGAACTCCTCGCCACCTGTATGAGTATGTGACGAGAACTCACTAAAGGGTTCGTAACGCACAATGGAGGTTGCACGTGCGATTTCATCACCGATTCTATCGAGCATCATGCGTTCCACGCCGGGCATGGGCGAGTCAACCCAGCGATAGTCATCGGGTTGAATTACAATTCGTTGTGAAAAATCGGTATTGATTTGTGTCGTCATTTTAAGCACCTAGTTAATCGTTTAGTTTCTACCTGCAGTCACTCCGCCATCCACATCCCAAATGGCACCTGTTACCCAGCTGGAGCAATCATTTAAAAGGAACAAGATGCTGTTGGCAATGTCATCCGGTGTGCCGATGCGGCCTATCGGATGAAAATCATCAACTCCCGCTAAGGCATTATCCATTTTCATGGTCAATAAATGTTTCATAAATGGGGTGGTTACTCCGGTTATTTTCAAGATACGGAAGGTCATTATTGGGAAGTAGCCTACAATCCGCATCAGGGTTTAACGTAATAAGGGATTAGTTCTTTCTTCTTTTTATAATCGTCAGTGGAATAAAACGATACTTAAAAGTCTCGTATTATGCTTGCCATAAAGGGCGAAAGAGCTTGGTTTTATGGTATTTGACTAAGCTTAAGAGTGTGGCTATTTAATTATTTTTGGAAATCAAATTGCCATATTTAGGGGGCTTGTTGTGGGCTACTTTAAGCTAGCATTCTGAGTAAGAAACACTACGCACAACAGCCTGTGTAGCCTGTTGTGCGTAGTGTGGTTAATGTTATCTATGAGGTTTTTTAGGCTTCATCTCTTTGAATTCTTCCAATTGCTCTTTTGTTAGAATGTTAGAGATTTTTTCATGCATGATGTCTCGGTTTTCTTTATGCGTTTTTCGAAGTGCTTTTTGTTTGGCTCGTTGCTCTTCAAATAGCACTTTAAGTGAATCGGCCTGCTTGTCGGTTAAATCAAGCTTTTCTTGCAAATGAGCAATTGATGGGCCTCTTTTTTGCATTTTGCCTTTAGAGCAGTCGTCAGATCTTTCTGCATAGGCACTGGTGGCTACTGTAAGGGCGATTGCTGATGTTAATAAAGCTGCTTTAATATTCATGGTTTTCTCCTAAATTTAATAAGCAGAACAGGGCGGTTAATGTCTCTGTTCTTGAGTTATAGAATAGGGGGCAATGTTGTAGCAATTACGAAGAGAATGTGAAGAAAATGTGGAGATATGGCCTAAGATGATTAAGTGATTAATCTTCATATTTAATCCATATTTAGTCGCTACAATTTTATTGTTGGTGGAATAATGAATAAAGAGTAGGGATAAGATGATAAACCTAAACGTAACAGCAAGCACAGAATTTATTACCGGCATATTTAAGGCGATCATATCTGCCTTTCAGCAAATAGGTGTACAGCCTAGAAGAGATTTAGCAGAGACTATGCAAACGGCTGCTTCAGGCTATGTATCCTTACTAAGGGCTGTTTAAAGCATGTTTTCTATACGAATTAGAATTTGGCACAAGCTGTTTTTCTCTATTCTATTGGTGATACTTCTGATTTTGCTCGTTAATATGGCGGTGACTCGTTATAGCTTCCAGCAGGGTTTTGGCCAGTATATTGAAGACGTTAGATTAAAAAGGCTGAACAACGTTGAACGAACCTTAAGTGGGCTGTACCGACAATATGGCCATTGGGATTTTCTGAAAAATAAGCCTCTTTTGTGGCAACAATTGTTGCTTGAACATGAACTGGCATCGCCACCGCCAAGAAATGCTAAACAGCCAGAGCATCATAGACAAGAGCCTTCGGCTAGGCTTGGTTCAGCCCGTGTGTATTCTGAACGACGTCATCACGCAGCTGTTTTACCGCCCCATTTGCGCGGCCGAATAGGCTTGCAGGATAGTGCTCAAACGTCCATTTTTGGTCCGCCCGCTTCGAAAAATGATCGGAAACTGCCAATAATGCTGGATGATGAGGTGATCGGTTATCTGAGTATGCGACGTTTGAAAGGTATGCGTACGGGTATAGAGCAGCGGTTTGAACGTGATCAAGTTAAGAATTTACTATTAACAGGAATACTCTCGTTTGTGATTGCTGTTATTGTTTCTTTATTGCTGGCACGTGCATTTAATAAGCCCATTACTAGGTTAACAGGTATAGCGCGGCAACTGACATCTGGTCAATTTGACAGCCGTGTGGAGAAAATTTCTAGAGATGAATTGGGAGACTTGGCCACTGATTTAAACACCCTTGCTGAGACACTTGATCAAAATCAGCAAAGTCGCCGTCAGTGGATTGCAGATATCTCTCACGAATTGCGCACACCGCTGACCATCCTTAAAGGTGAATTGGAAGCTATGGAAGATAATGTTAGGGAGCTGAATAGCGAGTCGATTCAATCCCTTTCTTTGGAGGTTAAGCATTTACAACGGCTGGTTGATGATTTGTACCAACTTTCTCTTTCCGATCAAGGCTCGCTGACCTATGAAAAGGTAGCAGTGAATCCATTTTTGTTGCTACAAAATGTAGCGGAAGGCTACGTGCTTCCAATGCAGCAGAAGAAGATTACTTTGAGCGTAGCATGCGATGAACCCTGCCCCATGGTATTGGCTGACCCTCAGCGACTTACTCAGCTGTTCACAAATTTATTAGAAAACAGCCTTCGTTATACCCATGAAGGAGGTCGCGTAAAGATACAATGTAAAAAGGAAGCTTCGTTAACGATCTGTTTTGAAGATAGCGAACCCGGTATTTCGCCAGAATTGATACCACGTTTATTTGAACGGTTGTTTCGAGTAGATAATTCTCGTAACCGAGATTCCGGTGGTTCTGGGCTCGGTTTATCTATTGCGCAGAGTATTGCAGAAGCACACGAGGGAAAATTGACAGCCGAGCCTTCATCACTGGGTGGGCTGAAAATCACCTTGGAGCTACCCATTTCATCAGGATAATCACGCTATGAATACTGCCGAACCAGAACGTACCATTCTAATTGTTGAAGATGAAACTAAGATAGCGCAATTACTGCAAGACTATCTCCATAAGGAGGGCTATAGCACTCATTGGATTAACCATGGAGACGCTGTTATTGACTGGGTGCAGCAAGAGCAGCCGGACCTTATTTTATTAGACCTAATGCTGCCAGGTAAAGATGGCATTACTCTTTGCCAGGAAATACGACATTTTTCTGGTATCCCGATCATTATGATTACTGCACGGGTAGAAGAAATTGATAAAGTTTTGGGCTTGGAGATAGGTGCTAATGATTATATCTGCAAGCCTTTTAGCCCTCGTGAAGTGATGGCAAGAATTAAGGCTTTGTTTCGTACGTTGTCTTACCGGCAACAGATATCAACCGTTGAGAATCAATTGGTAACCTTGGATGAACAGCGAATATTAGCAACAGTAGCAGGGCAGGCGTTGGATTTAACCCCAGTTGAGTTTCGTTTACTGAGCACATTGGTAAAACAACCGGGGCGAATATTTTCGCGATCGCAGTTAATGCATAAACTGTATGAAGATAACCGTGTAGTGACTGATCGGACCGTAGATAGCCATATTAAAAACCTGAGAAAAAAGATTGCTCATCACTATAAAGACCAAGAGTTAATTAAATCTGTATACAGTGTTGGCTATAAGTATGAAGAATTGGGTGGAGATGGATTTAATGTGTAGCATGGTTGTGGCTGGCAAACCTATTGTGTTTTTGTAAGTGTGACAATGACGATAGGAAAAGGAGGCGTGCGTCTTATATTTAAAGTGTTAGGAAGGGAATTATGAAACCGAAAATCAGCATTATTACTCTTGGTGTAGATGACTTAGAAAGAGCGACTCGCTTTTATAGTGAGGGCCTTGGTTTGCCAACGCATAATGTTGAAGGTGACAATATATCGTTTTTTAGTTTGGAAGGAACGTGGTTGGCGCTCTATCCGCGCGAAGAGTTGGCTAAAGATATCGGGTTAACGGAATCGAATCAGGTTGGTTTCTCTGGCATAACGCTGGCCCACAATGTTGTAAGTAAGTCAGACGTGGATGCTGTGCTTGATCAAGCGGTCTCTGCTGGTGCTCGACTGATTAAACCCGCGCTGGAGGTTTTCTGGGGCGGTTACTCCGGTTATTTTCAAGATACGGAAGGCTATTACTGGGAGGTGGCCTACAACCCTTATCAGGATCTGACATAATAGCGAGGCAAAAAGCATCCCTGATGATAACAATAAAGGTGGTGTTAAGGCGTGAATCGCCAGCCGGTAATGCATAACAGTCAACAAACCGCCAGGTAATTAGCTATGAATCTTAACTTTAATAAAGAAGACGCCAGTCAGGTAGTTATTGGGTCCTTTGCTTTGGCAGTGCCTATTTCGTTTTCCGAAGAGGCCTGGAAACTAGGGGAAACTCTTCCTTTTGCAAACCTGTTTCTTGTTTTTATTTTGTCGATTGTATTTTTAAGCTTTTTTGCCTATCAAATTGTATTTCAAGGCGATATAAAATATAGAACATCAATATTTATAAGCAGAATATTTATTGCCTATTTTATAGCCGCTTGTGTGGTTGCTTTGGTGTTGTTGTCATTAAATAAGTTCCCTGTAATGCTAGATCCGGTGATAGCTTTGAAGCGACTAATTATTATTACGATGCCTGCTTCTATGGGAGCGATTATTGTTGATGGTTTTGATAAAGAATAGCAGTGAAGAAGATATTGGCTAGGAATGAAGATAGGCGCTTGGTTAGGTTGGATTAACTGTATACAAAGCAACCGTTTTTTTACGAATGTCGTAAATGAAAATCGAAAGTAGATAGTATCTTTAATAACATCATTTTTCTAATGCTCGATTAATAGTAAGTTGCTTAGAAATTAAGACATTAAGCAATTGTTAATAAGTGGAGAAGTTTTATCAGTTGATGCCGATTAAATGGCCACAGTTGATGGGTGTTAAGCGAGAAAATAATGTTTATACTCACTCGGGTACGACACGTACTAATTTAAAAATAATCGAGAGAGGAGATTTCTTATGTTGACCGTTGTGATTTGTTTGACTTGTATTGCTTTTATGCCTTATTTGGCCTCATCAATTGGTGGTTATTACCGAATTTCACAAACAGGTAAATATGACCTTGTTAACCCACGTGTACAAGCCGCAACGCTAGTGGGTGCAGGGGCTCGTTCACAATATTTACATGCCAATTGCTGGGAAGCATTAGGCCTTTTTTCAGCCGCTGTATTGGCTGTTTTTATCACCAATGCGATAAATGAAACGGTTACCATGCTCTGCATTTCTTTCGTGGTTATACGCGGCGTTTACTTTATTGCCTATTTAACCAATATGGCAACCTTGCGTTTCAGTGCTTTTGGCTTGGGCTTTGCGTGTTGCGCGGGGCTTTTTTATACAGCAATAACAACCATTCCTGCCTAATACCTAAAACAAGTTATGCAGATTTTTTCTGCATAACTTGTTGCTACACCTAATAAATACTTCGTAAGACAATTTCTCTATTCAATATAATCATATTGTAAATTAGTATTTTCTAATGTATGTTATTTTTCTAGTAACACGATCATAAAAATTAGAATAAATAAACTAGGGGAGATAGGATTATGTCAGTAGAACGTGACTATGATGATTTGGCTCGAATAGATCGAACACATGTTAGCTTATATAACGATCAAGGGGTGTATAGCGATGAAATGGAACGGATTTTTTATCGCTCCTGGATATATGTCGCACACGAAAGTGAAATCCCGAATCCGGGTGATTACAAAACGACCTTTATGGGTGATGTTCCAGTTATTGTAACGCGTGGAGAAAATAATGAAATAAACGTTGTTATTAACCGTTGTACTCATCGCGGGGTAGCAGTGTGTCCTTTAGAAAAAGGTAATACACCTAGTTTTGTTTGCCAATATCATGGCTGGGAATATGGTATGGACGGTGAGTTATTAGCGGTGTCGATGCCGCGTGGTTATAACGAAGGTGAATTAGACTATAAAAGTTTAGGCTTAGTTTCGGCTAAAAAAGTTGAAAGTTATCGGGGTATTATCTTCGCGTCGTTACTATCTGTTCCTGATATTTCATTAGACGAGAAACTAAGAGGCGTGAAAGAGTACATCGACATGTACATGGATTTTTCTCCTGTTGGCGAAATCATCGTCGGTAATAGCGGGGTGAATAAACATTACTATCATGCTAACTGGAAAATCCAAACAGAAGGCAGTGTTGAGGGCTATCATGCGCCGGTTACCCATTCAACCGCCTTTGATGTGATGATCAGAAAAATGGGCATGCCACCTAATTATCAAGGCTATGACACTAAAGGTATGGATTGTGGTTATGGCAATAATTTACTGGAAGTGTACAGCTTGCCCGACGAAGCGGTTTATAAACGCTGGCCAGCTGAATATATAGACTTAATGATCGAGAAACACGGCAAAGAGCGCGCCATGCATGTGTTACGACATCGTTTTAATTTAGTGATTTTTCCCAACTTAGCCCTACTTGAATATCAATTCCGAGTTATTCGCCCTATGGGGGTTGATAAAACAGAAGTGCGTATGTATCACACGATGCTAAAAGATGCGCCTGATGAGATTAATACTCGACGGGTGCGTGAGCATGAGTTCTTTTATAGCCCTGCCGCCTTTGGTGGACCAGATGACTATGCGATGTTTGATAGAGCCGGTCAGGGGATGAAGGCAGAGATGGTACCGTGGATTTTATTTAATCGAGGTATTAAATCTGAAGAGGTCGATGAGCACGGGCGTCGTTATGGTGGGCATACGCAAGAAACACAGCAAAGAGCACCTTATTTTGAATACAGACGTTTAATGACGTTAGGGAGCCAATCATGAGTGCTAATAATTCAGAACAAATGACACGAGCTGAAGCAGAAGACTTTTTATTTGCTGAAGCATGTTTACTTGACGAAGGCGAGGTGAATGAGTGGAGAAAGCTATTCACTGCCGATGCATTATATTGGTTACCTTATAGCCGTGATGTAAATGTTGACCCAACAAAACATGTATCCATTATTTATGATGATATGGAGATGCTTGATGAGCGCATTAAACGGCTACAAAGCGGAGCTTGTCATGCACAAATACCTAGCTCAAGAACGCAACACTCAGTAAATAACGTACGGGTTAAAACAGTGGATGGAGTCGTCATTATTGACTCATACCTTACCTTGCATGAGTACCGTGCCAATCGGCAAGATCGGTTTTACCCATTACAAACAATGGCAGCTAATTGCGAGCACAAATTAGTTAAGCGTGGCGGTGAATGGAAAATGACCAGCAAAAAAGTAGTACTGCTTAATTGTGATGGCGAAATATACGACTTAAGTTTTTTAATATAAATAGGGGGTAGTAATGACTGATATTGACAATAAATATGCTGATGGTTTTCCTTTTTCACGTGAAGGAGAGGACTTTAAGCAAGGCCTATCGTTGATGCGTGAAGTGTTGGGAGAAGAATCCTCTGAGCATATTGAATCTTTGCTGGATAACCCTCTGTTTGGTGATGAGCTGGGCTATGTTTTTTCTAAAACATGGGGAGCTTTATATGAGCGAGAAGGTTTAACGTTAAAAGAAAGGTCGTTGATCTTAATGGGCACTGATTTAGCATTAGGACGTGAAGGGCCGTTAAAAGACCATATGAAAGTCGCGTTGCATGCTGGGATGAAACCTAAGCAAATTATTGAGGTTTTATTCCAAACCGTCTTTTATTTAGGAGCACCTGCAATGGTATTGGGCTTAAAAGTGGCTAATGAGGTTTTGGGCCCAGAAATAAAAGAAATGCTCGAGCAAAAAGAACAACAAAATAGCAATCAATAGGAGCAAAGAATGAGTGATTTAGACATTAGTATGGGGCCTATCAACCATGTGGCAATGGCAGTAAAGGACTGGAGAGTAACCGCAAAAAGCTATGCCAAGTTAATGGGTATAAAAACATGGCGAGTGATGGAAATTTCATCAGATATGATGGAAACGTCCGAATACTATGGTGAGCCAGCTGAATTTGTTTGGATATCAGCCTTTGCACGGATGGGCGATACCTTGATCGAATTGTGCGAGCCGGTTTCGGGTAAAACTGTGTTTGATGACTTTGTTAAAGAACACGGGGACGGCATGCAACATGTGGGTGATTTATCACACCCTAACCCTTTAGAGTTAGTTAAAGAATATACTCGCCAAGGGGTAAAGGTTGGAAATTATTGCAATATTGCAGGGGTTGCAGAACTTTATTACTTAGACACCCGTGAGCAATTAGGTGGCATGTTTCTAGAAGTGGTTGCACCACCGACATACGCACGAATTGCCGACCTTGGTGAAGATGTTACGTTTGACTAATAACAATAATAATTTTAAGGGGAAATAAATGGCATTAAGCATACCTATAGACGGCTGGCATAGTACCTCCATAGTGGTTCGTGACTACCGCCAAGTGGTAACCAATTACGCACGATTTTTTGGTATTAGTCACTGGGAGGTTTTTCGTTATGACGGTAACCATTTAACAAATACACGCTTTGAAGGTGAATTGGTTGAGCACCGCTTTATACGAGTTATGGGGCGAAATAAAGATTTAGCGATAGAGTTAATACAGCCTATCGACGGGCCATCTAGCTTTCAACATATGTTAGACACAGTTGGCGAAGGCGTACACCATGTTAGCCTGACTCAATCAACGGCCTTTAACGTTGACGCGTTAAATAAAACACTCGATGAACTAGACATTAGTATTCGTCAAACTGGCACCATTTACGACGTGGCAGATGTTTATTTATTAGATACGCGCTCATTGGTGTCCAACGTGATGTTTGAAGTGGTTTGCCCAAAAACAGAAAATTGGCAAGCATCCATGACGCCTGATGAAGTGTTTGATATAGACCTGACGCTATTAGGTCCAAAATTATTACCAACAGCCAATATGTTACACCTTGGGGTGGTTTGTAAAGATAGGGATGTGGCCAAGGCAGGCTTAACGAAATTATTCTCAATGACAGATTGGATTGAATTTAAAATTGAATCGGGTGTCACCATGAGCGACACGACGTTCTTTGGTGAACAGGTTTATCATAAATATAATAACCATGTTGGCCGTGTGGGTGAGTTTGCTTTAGAGCTTATTACCCCAGAGTCAGATAAATGCGTGTATCACGATTTTTTAAAAGAGCAGGGTGAAGGCGTGCATCATTTCTTTCCTTCAATGTGCTCAAAGGAAGAGTTTGAAGCTCTTTTGCCGGGTTTAGAAGCGCTAGGTATGCCTATAATCCAAGGCGGTACTATAGATGGGTTGATTGAGTATTATTATATTGATACGCGAGACTATTTATCAGGGGTAACCACCGAAATAGTGATTCCGTTATGTGATGACTGGAAAGAAAAAATGTTTAGCTCAGAGAAAGAAGCGTGGGTACTTTGTGGCTAATTTTAATTAATTACAAACGATCTCATAAAAAAGCCATGCGTTTAACTTAAGCATGGCTTTTTTGTTGCTATCGAGGTGTTCTCAAGTAAGTTATAAACTTTATCAGTGCGAATATTAAGGATGCTCATTAACACCACTTCTAGCCTTCTTGTTTGTGCTAATATGCGCGCTCTGTCCAATAGCTTGGAAGGATTCCTAACGAAGCATTTTGGGCAATACGGATCACACACTCTTAACTCGCATCTTAAATAAAGGCAATAAATATCATGGCTAAAGAAATAGGTCGCAGCAGACGTCTGCGCAAAAAATTATATGTAGGCGAATTCGCTATAATGGGTTTTGAGTTCACCTGTAAAGTTGATATCGACTCTGATACACAATTCGAGGAATTTCTTGAAGCATTCGCGGATGTAGCAGAAGACAAAAACTTGTTAATTAGCCTGGATAACGATGATGAGCAGTTTGAAGGCTTTGTTACCTCACATGACCGTTATGGTTCAGCAACTGAAGAAGACAAAGCAGCCATTGAAGCTGTATTGTTAGCTCACAGCATTGTTAGCGATGTTGAGGTTAGCAAGCTGGTTGACGTGTTTAACGAAAAGTAACACTGGTTACGATCGTGAGGTGCGTATTAATCTTAATAAGCACCTCACGGGTTTTGGCTTGTTCTATGTTGCTTTAGCAGCGCAATAGATGCAATAAACTCAGATGCCAATAAATGAATATTTAGCACAATACCCACCAGCGCTTATTAAGCAGATCAATAAGCTCATTCAGTACAACTACTACGCCTGAATTCAACTCGCCATTTACCATTAACTTTTCTTGGTTTAGCCATCAAAGCCCCCGTTAAAAATAACTTGGCGTAAATTGTGGCGTAAAAATGGCGTAAATGAAAGGCAAAAGATGCCGTTTAATGCGGTTTATTGCGGAAAGTAAAGAGAGGGTTAAGAGCTTCAAAGCCCTTTAGTAATGGGCTTTGAGGTCTGATTCAGTCTATTACTGAAAACTTAAGTGGTACCGAGGGCCGGAATCGAACCGGCACTTCCGAAGAAACCGGATTTTGAATCCTTCTCGTATAATCATTCCTCAGTGTTGATTGAAGTCCCTTAAAGTTGATTTACGCTACTCAAGTGGTTGATATATAAGGGTTTAATGCCTTATTCTTTCCTGGTTCGTCAATTTTCACTGTTACTCGATATTTCCTCTGGGATACAAAAATTACTCTGTTTTGTATCCCAGGTGTATCCCAAATCTAGCCCCATCATCGCCTGAAAAGGAGTTCTTGTTCATGGGAAGATCATCAGAAAACCGGATCAAATTCAGCAAGCCAAGCTTAACCGCAATTGAGCGCCGAATTAATAGCGGTGAGTTTACCAAGGAGTCATACCTTTATGACAACGTTAGCCATCTGGCTATACGGGTCAGGCCCAATCAATCATATTCAGATAGTGCCTTTTGTCTATACGAAAGGATTCGTATTCGTGGTCAGCAAAAAAGTAAGCTGTATAAACGGCAAATTATGAAGGTCGGCGAGGCGAGAAACGCGGAAGTGCCGATCTCGGAATTGAGGCAGAAAGCGGATAGCCTCTTCCTGGAAATACAAGAAGGGCGTGACCCTCAGCTACTTGCCCAGCAGCTAGCCGCAGAGCAGGATAATGAGCAACAGCTATTCTCGGCTAAGCGATCTTTCAGAGACATGATATTTGGCTCACCAACAGATCAGGAAGGGGAGTATTTACCCGATGGCTTTGTTGCGGAGAGGCGTCCCGGTGACCGTTATTTGATAGATATCAAAAATAAATGTGAGGCTTTGTTGGTGGACTTACTGGATGAGCCTCTGTACAGCATATCGGCAGAGCAGGTGAAGGCCGTATACCTCCAGCAAGTGGGTAAAGGCGAAACCCAATTGCACAATGCGATGCGCATATTGAGATCAGTATGGAACTGGGCTCAGGCGAAATATGACGAGTCGGACCTTTTTCTCCGAAATCCGGTTAGCCGGGCGATGAAGCAACTGGGTGTTAACATCAATCGCTCTAACCGTCGCACCGAGCGCCTGGATGATGGCGATTTCAAACCCTATCTTAAAGCGGTGCTGGGCCTCCGGGAGCATGATCACACTTCCGCCTTTCGGAATGGGCGGGATGCTTTGTTATTTATGCTGTTCTCGGGTGTAAGGTTGACGGGTACGGTGACTATCCGGATCGCCGGTATTGATCTCAATAGGCATACTTTCAAGATTATCAAGAAGGGCGGCAAGCAGGTGGAATTACCTCTGAACACTGCCACTGAAACGATTGTTCGTAATCGATTGGCGAATTTGCCTGAACAGACGGAGTATCTATTTCCGGGAATTACTGGCAGCGGGCATTACAGGGACACAAAGGATGCTCGAAAGATCGTTAAAAACGCGTCTGGAGTATCTGTTACGAATCATGATTTGCGACGAACCTACAAGTCTATTGGAGCAGAACTGGAAATCAGCCCAATCCTTATTGATGAATTACTAAGCCATGCCAGGGAAGGCGTGGATGCACATTATATTCACCCTTCCATGACAAAACTCCGAGAGGCAAGCCAGAGGATTGCTGATTACATGATTAAAAAGTCTGGTTTCGACCTCACCGCAGCACTAAAAGGTACCTGGTGATACCCTCTTGCATTGGGTTTGAGGGTGACAGTTACAGCTAGATCAATGTATTGTCGCTCGGCATTATTTGTGGACAAGCTGTCTTTATAGATCAGGAGGATGTGCAGTTGCCGACCAAAATATTTCAGTGGTCTGATATCAAAGACGAATTCAATGGCGGGGCAATCTTGCTGGGGAACGGAGCAAGCATCGCGATTGACGATAGTTTTGCCTATGGGTCATTGAAGGAGCATGCGACTGACAATGGCTTGCTAACTGACGATATACAGAGTCTGTTCGACTTTTTCCATACAGATGACTTTGAGCTTATTCTCAGAATTGTATGGCAGGCGACCAATGTCAATAAATCCTTAAAGATTGAAGATGAAAAGACAGAGCAAGCATACCTGCATGTAAGAGACTGCCTAATTGCGGCAGTTAGAGATATTCATTCTGAGTACGAGCATGTCTCGGAAAGCATTCCGAATATCTATAACTTTCTTAAAAGTTTCAACACTGTCATACCATTGAACTATGACCTGATTGTTTATTGGGCGATGATGTATGGATTGGATATTCAGGATCGCCATGCTTTTAAAGACTGTTTCTTGCAGTCAGAGTTTGACGATGATTGGTCTCGTTTTCGCGATCCTATTGGTGGAGAACAGTCTTGCACCTTAGTTTTCTATCCCCATGGAAGTTTCGTGCTGGCCAGAGACAAGATAGAAAACGAAAGGAAAATAACCTCAGGAGGGATTAGTCTGCTCGACCAAATTTTAAATAAATGGGAGGCCGGTAGTTATGTCCCGCTATTTGTTAGTGAAGGGACCAGCCAGCAGAAAATAAAATCCATTCAGGGCAGCTATTACCTCAACACCGTTTATCGCGAAGTATTGGCCAATTTACCCTCTGAGCTAGTCGTATATGGTTGGGGCTTTGGAGAACATGACCTCCATATTTTGCGTAGAATCGCTAAATCAGGGATCGAAAAAGTAGCACTTTCAGTATTTGGAAATGATCAGGGCTACTGTACACGTGTGGCGCAGCTTATAGCGGATGAGCTATGTGAAAAGGTAGATGTTAGATTTTTTGATAGCGAGAGCGATGGTTGCTGGTGTCACCCGTAACACTGATTCTTAGTCACCAAACCAAAATTCCTGGGCGTACTTAACGAGTGCCACTGCTTCATCAGTATCACAGGCATAATCTGTCCATGGCATGAACCAATCCTGAAATTGTAGAGTAGCATCTACTGGTTCATTGAATTGGCCTAATGTCCCGATGATCCTGGTGGCTGGTCCCCCAGTGCAAAGCAAAATCATAAACTCAGCTGGTTCAATTTCAGAACTATTGCCCGCGTTGTACCAGTCGGATCTCACCTGAATAGAAAGTGGATCTTCATATATTCTCTGCTTAGCTTGTTCAAGCTCGGCTTCTTCCTCGGTATTCAACGCTCCTACCATATCGATGATGCTTTGTAGTTGTACCTGAGCTTGTTCATATGCCCGTTTCATATCCTCAGCAGTATTCATAGATTCACTTCCCCTTGATCTTTAACTATTTCATTTGAGCGCAGCGTCTGCGGCCTGCGCTCCTGACCCGCTGGCGAAGCGTGGGGGTAGCAAATTGCCAGTGGCTCACCGGAAGCCGCAGCTAAGTGACTGAGCAGCGCGAAGGAATCTGAACGGGTGAGGAAGCGCGAAGCCTTGCACTTGCAATGCGCGAGGGGCAGTGCCCCTTAGTAAGGTGATTTTGGTGGTATAAGTTAATGCTTGAGAGGAATGTCGGCGTAGGAGAATATGCTGTTAGATGATTTAGCAGCCCGGAGGGCTGAAGCGTTAGGGATTGAGAGGGCGGTAGTTCCCCAACGGGGAATGAGCGATTAGCGAACCCGGCCAAGCCCGGAAAACGCCAACAGATTTAAAACAGAGTATCTTCAGAATTGTTGAAATAACGGCTAGACATAAGTTTCTTCGCAATTGGATGTGGTATTTTTTTCCTTGAAAAGAATGACCTCGGATTCCAAGTAAAAAACTTTGCGAAACCGCTTACACCAGGGTAATTCCGGGCGCTCTCCAGTACAGCGCCATTTTCTCAGTGTGCTGGGCGACAGGCCGAGTAGCGAAGCTGCCTCTTTGGTGGTGAGTTCACGGTCAGTAATAGCCGCTGTCGTGTCGTTCATATTTTGGTTCCCGAAAGAGTCACGAGCACATTAGCGGCATGGTTAGTCGATAGTCACACTTTTTGTTTCAGTCCATAAAGAAATATATTTCGAATATTAGTGCTATCTGTTGATATCGAGCTTTTATCGGATTTAGTACCCCACGTCACTGCAAAATAAATGCAGTGACGTGGGGTGCGATGAATCGCTAACCCTCATGAGAACTGGCCTCAATAAAAATTACTGACATGATGAAAGCATTATTAGGGTGGATTTTCTTCGCTTCACTGATAATTAAGATTCCATGTGTGGCTATTGCACTCTCAATAGCAAACCAGCTCGAAAGGGCTTTTCAAGTTGACTCACGCAACCGCGATGAGTGGCTTATCACTTAACAGAGGAGAAATGCCTGGCAAAAGAAAGAACGAAAGCAGTAGTACTGTCTAAAGCGTGAAAACGAAACCGTGTCGTACCCATCCGGGAATTGACATTGTTGGTTATGCCGCTATTCAGGTTTTGTGGGAGTGGTGTCCCGTGACGTTAGCAATTTGTTGTTGATATTGCTTCTCCATCCACCGTGGTGGCTGGACAGTCATAAACACTGACCAAAACTTCAACACCGTACTGTTCCAGCTTGAAGACGACTGTTCTGAACGGTCACACGTCTGTTCCATAGGGCAACTTGTCCGTTCAGAACAGTCGTCCCAGGTAAGGAACGGACAACAAACCTGACCGGAACGATTAGACAATCTAACGAAATTATCTGTAACGCACGATCCACCAACCATTGGCAGAATTTCCTTGATTCAATGCCTGTTCCGCATGGCTGTCTGCTACTGGCATCAGATAGATGCATCAATAAGTCCTTGAAGATTATTTCCTTCGGCCTTGAAAGGTTAACTAACGACTCAGCACCTCTTTTTTTTCGAGAATGCAAACACGCTTTATTTCTCGACGAGGAGTTGTCTGTGAAGGATATCAATTACCAATTAAAGGATTTATGTCAACGTAATCAGGATGGCAGTCGCGCCACACAAGCTGAACGTTTTCAGTTATTACAAACGATGGCCAACCATCTTAATGAATTGGGCTATCGGCGCATGGAGGCGAAATCTCTAAAGCCTAAGCATGTTGATGCGTTGGTCGCCAAATATCTCGAAGAAGGGCTGACTCCCGGTACGATCAAAAATCGTCTCGCCGCATTGCGTTGGTGGGCTGAAAAAATCGGTAAGCAAAATGTCGTGGCTAAGGACAATGCCTATTACGGCATTGACTCTCGGGTCTTTGTTACTAACGTGTCGAAAGCGCGTGACCTGGATCAGGAGCTGCTTGAAAAAATCAGCGACCCGCATTTAAGAATCAGCCTGGAATTGCAAAAAGCCTTTGGCCTGAGGCGGGAAGAAGCGATTAAGTTCAGTCCGGACTACGCAGACCGAAATACCTACATTCGACTGAAATCTACCTGGTGTAAAGGGGGACGGGCGCGGGAAATTCCTATACGCACCGACGAGCAGCGGGACGTTTTAAGACGCGCGCGGTTGGTGGCGGGGAAAGGCTCATTGATTCCCTCTCACCTGATGTATGTTCAGCAAATGCGCCTCTATGAACGTGAGACGCAAAAGGCAGGGCTATCCAAATTGCATGGTTTGCGTCACCGCTATGCGCAAGAGCGGTATTACGAACTCACCGGAAAACAGGCACCGGCCTGTGGTGGCCCATCTAGCAGTGAGCTTAGTGAAGAGGAACGCGCGAATGATCAGGTTGCCCGCTGGGCAATTTCCCAGGAACTCGGTCATGAACGTGAACAGATCACAGCAGTGTATCTAGGGCGTTAAGGTATGAACCTAACGATCACGCTCAACGGGCGCTGCCCTGGCCGCTGGGCCTTCCCGCCCTCGCCGGTAGCAGGGGTTGCAGTATCACTGCAACCCCTTTGAAAGGGTGAGAATGGTCAATCGCACCAAGGACTACTCGGCTAACGCCTGCGTTCCTCCTTGACGCTGAATCCTCATGACGAATCACACTGTGGCTATTGCAGTCTCAATAGCACCTGGCAGTTACGCTGCCAATCAATCGGTATGGCTCGAAAACGTTGCAAGCAACCGCTGATACGTTAGCCAGTTATACCACCCCTACGGGAGAATGATTTCCCGTAGGGACATCTTTCTCTTGTTCATTCAATGATAAGGAGAAAGATGATGGAGTACCTGGAAATGCGAGGTGCAGTAAAACTCAAAGCAGATGCCGATAATGCTGTTGTGCGATCTGTTCTCAGCAAGTTACGAGAAACCGAGTTTGTCGATGCAGGCTATATCGATATAGGCATTGAGGAAAATATCCTGAGTATCAGTGCCGAAGGCACAATCTCAGAAAGTTACAGTACCCGTACGTTGTTAACACAGCTGCAAGGTCAGTTGACAGAAACGTCGATGATAGGTGTCTCAAGTGTACGGTGGGAAACCCTCGTAGTACTGAAGCACTGGCAGCCAACACCGGCTATGCGACTAGAAGTTAGCGATCAACTGGCTTTTGCCAATTGACCTGCTGTGTAGCACCCACGATAAAGGTCTGACTCCCGTCAGGCCTTTATCATTTTCATTTCCCCCTCACTCCTCGAAAATCGATCAATCCTATTCTTTCTTTTGTCCATGAAAGCTTTTCGCTGCCACTAGCAAGCTGCCATCACTAATCTGGTAACCGTTTTTAATGATTGGATGAATGGTGGTGTTCATGCGAGAGAAAGTGATTGGCAGGTGGGTGGCGATACTGACGATAGTCTTCGCTCTTCCATTAACGGTGCAGGCAGACACTACGGATACGGTGGATAGTCGTATCCTTGAGAGTCGCTATCTCACTGTTCAGTTGGGGCCTGAGGTTGCAAAAACCGACCTGCTGAAAAGCATTGTCGATCTACGAGTACCAGAGAAAATTACCACGGTAGGAGGGGCGCTGGACTACCTGTTGAGACCCTATGGGTTTCAATTAGACGACTCTCATGAGGTAGGTGAACGGCCAGAAGCAGATGAACAATACCTTTTGTTGGTTTTGACACTTCCCGAACCGCATCGGAATTTGGGATCAATGACGTTAATGGATGCTTTGACCACCCTGGGTGGTCAAAGCTTTCGGCCTTTAATCAATCCGGTTAAGCGTTCAGTGCGCTATCAGTTGCGTGAGGGGTTTGTTCGATTCGCTGCAGCTGAAGATATGGAGGTCGCCAAACAAGAGTGGCTTGATCAGAAGGAAATAACCTCGCTGCCACCGAAAGAGCCAGAGGTAATTTCGGTGGTACAGCAAGAACATCAAACCTACGGGCCGGTGCAGCGGGGCGATAGTTTAAGCCACATCGCCAGTCAGCTCGATCTCTCGGGTATGACAATAGACCAGGTGCTGGTTTACCTCTTTCGTGCGAATCCCCATGAGTTTGCGAATGCCAACATGAATCATCTATTGGCAGGCGCGGTGCTGAAAATCCCGCCTGTTAATCCAGAAACCTTGCCGACCGAATTTGAAGCTAGTCAGCTCGTTGACGAGCACTATCGACTATGGAAGAAGCGTCTATGGATTCAGCGTGAGGTGACACAGTGAATCACCAGCGCACTTTAGCGATAGGGTTGATTTTACTTTCGTCTATTTCCGGCGCAGCGATTGCGGATACGCATGAGGCTGTAACGCACACATCACAAACCCCTGGTACTGAAACGCCGATCAGCCGAACTATTGAAATACGGACTTTAGCAAAGCGATGGGGATTGGATGAAGAAGAGTATCAACGTTATCTGGATTTAATGCGTGGTCCATTGGGAAAATGGAATCCTGGCCTTGACCCATTATTAGCGCTTGGAATGTTTGCAGAGTCTCCGCAGGAAGAACAGCGTTACGCTGAGCTGTATGCGCAACAGGAATTTGATTTAACAGGGCGTACGTTGCAATTTCAACAAGCCTACCGCGCTGCCTTCGAACGTCTGTTCCCCAATGCAAAGATGTTAGATCACCGTCTGTTGGCTCCTTACTTTGCGCACCAACAACAGAAGTCTGCAATGAAGGACGCGAAACGATTAGCGCAAAAGCGCTTTGTTGATGGTGACCGTCTGCTCCTTTTTGTACCGCCAAATTGCCGTGAGTGCTTGCCGGTTATTAACCGATTAATGGGTTTGCTGCCGAGCACTCAACAAAGCGGTGTCGATGTATACGTCCGCGATGCTCAAGATGATGGGGCTGTTAGAGCATGGGCGAATGCCCACGCGATAAAAACGACCTGGATCAATGGGCGGCATCTCACATTGAACCGTGATGAGGGGTTACTACAGCGATTGAAGAGTCAATCCACAGTTTCACCGGCAGATGCCATGCCGATCTTCTTAAAACGCGATGGACGTTTCTTTCAGTTGAACAGAGAGAGTTTGGGAATATGAAGCCTTATTTGACGAGGTCTCGTTTGATTAAACCTTGGATTGCCGGGGTGACATTGATGCAATCAGTGGCGGCGGTCGCATTGGAGGAGGTGCCAGTGGCCTATTTGATAGTTGCCAAGAGCCATCAAGTCCCTGTCGATATTCTCTATGCGATAGCAATGACAGAAAGTGGTACGCATTATCGCGGTGAGCGGGTACCGTGGCCCTGGGCGTTGAATATCGATGGCCAAAGCGTTTTTTGTGAATCCCAGCAAGATGCAATTCACCGAGTTTTCCAAGCTATTCGAAAACAGCAGTCAGTTGATATCGGGTTGATGCAGGTTAACTGGCGCTGGCACGGGCAACGGTTTGCCACGATTGACGAATCGCTGGTGCCGATTAAAAACCTCAGTGCCGGAGCTACGATTCTGCACGAGCAGTTTGAGCAGACTAATGACTGGTGGGAGGCGGTTGGGCGCTACCACGACCCCGGTCAGGACGCGGAATCGCTCGACAGCGCTCAGCGTTACCGAGAGCGTGTAAGGCAGTATTGGCGGGAGTGGTTCTGATGCGAGGGCTATTCGGACTGCTGTGCCTGTTGTTTTGTTTAGAGGCTCACGCCAGAGAACCATTAACCGTAATTTATGACTCAGGCGATACCTTACCGCTTGAACCCTATCTGCCGAAACGAGCACCACAAGAAAAGGCCACCACTCAGGACGCGAATCATCAATCGCCATTCAAGCTGCCGATCACCACACCCTCAATGCAGCCGGGTAAGGTCACAGTCACGCCAAAAGCATTACGTTATTTGCAGCGGCCCTTGTTTTTGGTGGGGTCTGATCAGAAATCACGAGACTGGCTGGCCAAAAAGCGCGAGCAGCTTATCCGTATCGGAGCCGTTGGCCTTCTGGTTGAGGCGAAGGATCGTCAGGAGATTGAGGCGGTTTTGGCTATCGCGGAAGGGCTTCGTCTGGTGCCCGCATCAGCGGAGGGTTTCGCCACTAAGCTGGGTTTGAGCCACTACCCGATCTTGCTATCAAAAGAGGGTTGGGAGCAGTGACCGACCGGTATGAAGTCGAAGTGTTATTACGTCCCCCTGTGGAACTGTCTTCGGCGATAGTGGCGTTGAGTTGTGCGGGGATCGTGTTAGCTGCACCACACACTTTGATGATGACCCCATCGGTTGCCCTGTTCAGCGCCGGGTGTCTGGGCGGGGTCGGTGTATGGCGTGGTCGCCAGGCCTGGCGAGTGATTCAATATCAGCGCCATCTCAAGCGCAGCCCGCGCTATGTCATGTCATCATCCCAAGTGCCGGTGAGTCAGTCGGTGTTGTTCTTAGGGCGAGGCTTTCGCTGGAACCAGACACACACCGAACGACTCTACGCTGCCCGCGATAAACGCGCTGAACGTTATCTGCAGCCCAGCGCCATCAAACAATGGGTTCGTCGCAAAGAGATCGAATGGGAGCATACGCCCCTGTTGCGAACGATCATGCGATGGACCGCACTAGATTCCCCTCTGAATCCCGTCCGTCCCCCGCCTGCCATCGGGGGCGATGCTGTCATACACGGTGTCGGGATCAGAGGGGAAACCAATGCCACAATGCCGCTCAGTGACCGGGTCGGGCATATGGTGGTGATCGCCCGAACTCGCCATGGCAAAACCCGGCTGGCCGAAGTGCTGACGACCCAGGATATTCGACGCGGCAATAACTGTGTCATTGTGTTAGACCCGAAAGGAGATGCCGATTATCTAAAGCGCATCTATGTTGAATCCCAGAAAGCAGGGCGTCAGCTCATTATCTTTCATCTGGGCTATCCCGAGCTGAGCGCCCGCTACAACGCCATTGGTTCTTTTTCGCGGATTACAGAAGTTGCGACGCGAATCGCCAGCCAGCTACCGGGCGAAGGTGAGGCCAGTGCGTTTAAAGAATTTGCCTGGCAATTCATCAATGTTATCGCCGTGGCGCTAGTGGCGATGGGTGAAATACCGGATTACCTCAAAATTCGTCGCTATATCACCGATATCGATGCTCTGCTGATTCTGTATGGTCGCCATTGGTTGGCTGAACATGGTCCGGAGGATTGGCAGGATGAGCTGGGGGAGCTGCAAGACAGTATTAACATAAAGTCGCTGCCAAGGATCGATCAGGGCAAAGACCCTGAGGCACTGGCAATGGTGCGCTATCTCAATACTCATGCGACTTTCGATCAGGTGTTAGAAGGGCTGATGTCTGCTTTTCGTTATGACCGTGAGTATTTTTTGAAAATCACGGTGTCCATCAAGCCCTTCCTGGAAAAGCTCACCACGGGCAACATCGCTTCTATCCTGGCACCTGATAAGACGAAAACCGACGATCAACGTCCGGTGTTGGAGTGGGCGCAAGCGATTAGATCCAACGCTGTCGTCTATGTGGGGCTGGATGCTCTCACCGACCCAGAGGTGGCCAGTGCGGTGGGCGCTTCCATGTTCAGTGACCTGACCAGTCTGGCAGGTCATATCTATAAGCACGGTATAGCACCAAGCAATACGAACGAGCAGGCCAGGAAACCACCGGATATTGTGATCCACGGGGACGAATTCTCCGACTTGATCGGGCCGCAGTTCAAGACGTTGATCAATAAAAGTGGCGGGGCTGGCTACCAACTTAATCTGTACACCCAGACCTGGAGCGACCCGATTGCCGAACTGGGTAGTGAAGCCAAAGCCGGGCAGTTGGCTGGCAACATCGGCACCATGCTGATCATGGGTGTGAAGGAGGTGGCGACCTGTGAAATGTTCACCAAGCAGCTGCCAGAAGTCAGCGTCAGTGAAATCATGGCGGTTTCCGGCGTCACCGACAATGTCGATACCTCTGCCGGCATTGGCTTTACCTCCAATAATCAGGATCGGGTGAGCATCAGCCGTGTGCCTATGATCTCCCCCGCCGATATTGTGGCGCTCCCCAAAGGGCAGGCATTCGTCCTGCTTAGGGGCAGTGAACTGTGGAAAATCCGCATCCCCATGCCATCCAAAATGGATGATCAGGAGCTGCCCGACGATTTGGGCGACATGCTCCAGCATATGCGGCGCAGTTATACGTCAGTCGTGGACTGGCCGAGCTATTATGGTCGATAGGCAAGGCTGATAAGCCCATGGCCAAGTCACAGCAGTATCAGCCCCCCAGAAGAAAAGAACCCGGCCTGATCGGCCAACTGTTTTCTGCACTGGTTCAGTTAGTTGTTTGGCTGGTGATCAGTTTAATGCTGTCTATCATCATTGAATGGCTAGGCATGATCTGGTTCTGGCCAGAACAAGGGGCAGACCACGCAAAAGCCGTTCTGGCGGCTGACCAGGCTTATCTCAACCAGCAGCTCTATGATCAATCGTTAGCTATCAGGAAGGATATTATTGCGTTAACGGGCGAGGCAGTAGGATGGGTATCCCGTCAATCCTGGATTAAAACGCTTCTGCATAACGCGCCTGATGTTCCTGACGCCAGTTTTTTTTCATCGTTGCAGGCATGGGGATATGGCTTATATCAACGATTCGATGACTATCTTCAAGCATCCACCTACGTTACACAAACATTCGTCACCCGTTTAGCGCTCATCCTATTTTCACTGCCGATCTTCTTCGTTGCGGCGCTCGTGGGTGGTGTTGACGGGCTGGTGGAACGCGACCTCAGGCGGTGGGGCGGGGGGCGCGAGAGCAGTAATGTCTTCAATCTGGCCAGACGATCCGTCGTACCTTCATTTGTAGCTGCTTGTGTGGTCTATATCAGCCTGCCGTTCAGCATTAATCCGGTGGCCGTTATCCTGCCTTTTGCCTTTCTGTTAGGCTTGGCGACGCGTGTTGCTTTCGAGCGGCTGAAAAAGTATTTTTGATCCTATTTCTAAACTAGCGCTTCTTGCAAGTAGTGCAGGAGCTAATGGAATAGCTGTACATGGATAAAGATAAGAAATTACCAGTTTTAGAAGAGTTCTGGAAAGATAGCCGATCTGGAGCATGGGCTGGCCGAGGCTTTAGGTTTCAGGACGCTGTAGCCTCGTTGTTAGCTATTTCTATTTGGAGTAATAGGCTCTCATCGGGTGTAGTCGTTCCTGAGGGATTTGATGATATTGTTATCGAGCAAGAAGATAACCTAACACTGATCCAAGTGAAATCACGGGGTGCTCATAGGCCACCGTTTACTAACTCTGAAATTAAGGGCTATGAACAAAAGTTAAATGAGGGTGCTAAAACCCTTGGGGCCGCAGGGATGGTTATTGATGGGCGCTGGCTATTTCTAGAGAAACCGGCAGCTGTAGGTGATTTTCTTAAGTGGGATGGTTTTGTTGATCAAGAATCGAAGAATGAAAGCGGATCGCTAGTTATCCCAGACCCCAAGCAGTTGGCGGTGGGTGAGCTGGAAGATCGTTTGGGTGTTGTTTCGGGCATAGCCGAGATAATCTTTCATGGCGTTCTGGCATTCTGTGGCTTTGTGGCTTCAGAAAACGCCCGTAAGCCTTACAACCTCCGATCTCGAATATCTGTCCAAACAATTGAAGCTTTAGTCTCTCGTCTTCTTAAGAGTATCGATCCGTCGTCAATCAATGAAGCTATAGAGCGAGGTGTCTGTTTCCCTGTTACGTTTGACGATCCGCTCATGGACTCTGAGTTTTACGGCGGTGTTGATGTTCAGCCGGGACATATTGCAGCTGGATTGGTCATGGATAGGCCTGATTCGGTTGCGAGAGTTGTAGAGAAAATTCAGGAAACGCGCAGTGTCTTAGTTGTTGGTCCATCTGGTTCGGGAAAGTCAGCCCTACAGTGGATGAGTGTTCATGAACTATCACATTATATGAGGTGGTTTCGTGTCTCCACAATGTCACAAAGTGGTGATATAGCGGCCATATTAAATTTAGTAGAAGCACTTCAACCCTCCTTAATGCGCCCCGTAGGCATCGTGCTAGATGATGTTGGAAAATTTGACGCATCGCTATTTCAGGCTTTGACTAGAGAAACGCGCACAAAACCAGGAGTGTTCTTTATAGGCTCTGTCCGGCAGGAAGATGTTGCCGTTCTTGGTGACATTAGTCATGTAAGTCTTATTGATTCTGCGCTTGATGAAAAATTTGCTGTTGGCCTATGGGAGAAATTACAACAAGAAGAAAGGACGACGTGGGTTTATTGGAAGGAGCCTTATCGGCTGAGTCAAGGTTTACTGCTTGAATATACGCATATCCTCACTCAGGGAAAAAGGTTAGAAGACGTAATAAAAGGACAGATCACTGATAGAAAAAAACAAGCGAGAAATGAAGAACTGGCCGTAGTCAGAGTCTGTTCTGCTGCATTCAGAGTTGGTGGGGCATTACAGGTTAATCGGTTATCTACTGTTCTCGGTCTCAATCAAAATTCCCTAGGAAGCGCTTTAGGTCGGTTGCTGGATGAGCACCTGATTCGTTATACGGCTCCAGGGGTTATTGCTGGTATTCATGATATTCGTTCAGAAGCACTGTTTTTACATAGCCATGATGAATTGGTTTTTTTAAAGGAAGAATCCAATAATTTGGCAATTCAATGTGTTGTGAGTGAGGCACTACCGGTTGTTATACAGAAGTTAGTAAACGTCGATCATGGTGAGTCGTTAATTCAGTCGATTGTTGGAAGATTACAAGAAACCCCTACCGCAACCGAATGGGCATTAGCGTTGACAGGAATGGGGATCGTATCGCTTCAGGAAATGACTAAGTCATGGATAGCCATTCTGGAAAAACAGTCGTTGGATAGTGCTCACTGGCCAATGGCGACGATGATGGCGTGTGCTGGTGCTGAAATGCCATCAGGCGATTCAATGGCTATGCGCCAAGTGAATCTTGCTGTGAAAGAGTTTTCTAATATTGCGTGCGTGGATTATAGGAAAAAACTTCTGGATGTACTCGACGATTCGTTCCAACTTGATGAGGTTAAAGAGACTGAAGAGCTCGTAGCGTTGTTTTCCAGCATGGGACCCATTCCTTCTATAGGGGCTACAGAACACAAGAAATTACAATTTGGTGGAAATATCTCCGGAGACTTTGACCAGATATGCCCATTATTGGAAGTGGCCTCCGCAGTTGATGTTGAGCTGGCGCAGTCGATCATTGCTAGCCTCGGGGGAGAGGGGACTGTCCTAGACAAATATTATTCGGTAACTCCTTGGATTTCTAAGCCAGTCGTTTTCGTTAACGATGATGGTGAAAAAGTTGTCTCAGCTGATTATCTCGTTGTTAGTGATGACGTGACTGACGATGCAGAACAATCAGTTATACAGTTGTGTGACAAGTTGGTGAGTTTAGCTCCCGATGCAGGCAAAGTAGAGGCGAGGGCAATTGGAGGGGACGGTAATGCATTACAATACGGTGACTACCCAATCGCTTCAAAGGCAATCCCTCGAAAAAATTTACCTTCATTCGCTGTTCAACGCTGGAACCAAAACTTCATTGCGTTGGTGGCGAATCAATCACTGTCACCAACGGAGACTGATTATGCCAAGTTGATGAAAGAGCAGTTAGTGAATGCGGATAGATACCTAAAAAGCTACGTGGATGCATGGTGCCGTGGTAAGGAAGGTGTATTTATTAAGAAGCATTCGGCTGCTATTGAGCAGACGGCGAATGCGGCAAACCGATATGTTATGCACCAAAAACTGTCTATTAACTATGGTCCACATCCTATTGAAGGTGGTGTGGAGTTTACGGAGCCGGTTTCATCGTTGATTGCTGGTATCTGTGGGAATTTGATTCCCCGTCTTAACAATAGAGAAAACAACTATGGCGCGTTGTCGGCTTTTTCGTCGAGCCTCTGTGAACAGGTAAAAAAGGCGAGTGACGCTTCATATTGGGCAGTACTTGACTGGGATGTTAGCCCTGTTGCTTCGAGTATTGAAGCGTTATTAGGTATGCTGAGATGGATTCTTAGCGAGTGTGCTCAAAACAGCCGTTTCGTTGAGGCAGTTACTTCTCTTTCAAAAAAGGCATCTAGAGGAAAGGCTTTACAGCTCTGTTCGGCAAACGCGAAAGAAAAGCTGAAAGGTAGGCTGGAGAAAGAGAAAGCGGCAATTCAAAAGGGCATCACTAATCTTGGTTTGGAGATAGAGATATTAGTTATTCGAGAGGGTGGAAATGACAGAGGGGTATGGCCAAGTGATGAGCTGTTAATCGCAATAGATGTGGAAACGGTAGAGTCATATTTTCATTCTTTTGATGAGATTCTATCGGTTGTTAAAAAGCATAAAAATACTAGCCGCCAAGTCTATTTGATGCCGAAAATCGATGGCACTTATATCCCACAATTTGGCTTTAGTTATTTATTTGAAAATCCACATATATTGGTTAATAAGAGCGAGGCCCTAAATCAAGCTATTGCTGGAAAGTCATTCGATGGGCTCTTATTAAAAGAGTTTGATCAAGGGATTGGCTCATTGGGGATTATTTCATCCATGATAAATGTATGTGATCTACAAAATTTGAAGCAGGATGAAGGGGATGAGTTTGATCGGGCGGTTGAGACTTGTGATCGAATTCAAGAGAAGTTTAAGCGTTATATCGAAGAGGATGATAACGATATTGTCTACGATGCCTTAGCAGTTCTTGAAGAGTTACGTGATTGTGTCGCTAAGCAGCAAGATGGTGAGATTAAAGAAGATTCTTTTTGTCCAAATCTTTCTGCTTCAAGCATAAATGCCCTGAATGGCGAAATAGATGAAGCCATGAACTACATTGCGGCAGTGCGCATTGGGTTGGTCAATCATGAATTGGGTAGTCGATTATTCTGATCTGATCCCATCTAGCTAAAGGTGGGAATGTATTGCTGAGACCATTCTGGAGAGACTAATAATATTTCTAACTTATGCGAGGTCTGAAAGTGTATTCTGGTAGACCAGCTCACCCAAGGTCGAGCGCCATTGTTCTGCATAGGTTCGCAGTGATTGGGCAGCTGCTAGTCGAGTTTCATTGTCGTTTCCTGCAAGATTGTTATTCTCCAGAGCAGTTCCAAGTGCAACGCAAGCACTGCGGTGGCGTACACCGGTTGCTGCAAGTATTCTTGAAGCGTTATTTGGAACGCCAAACCTCAGGTTTTCGGGAAACAGTCGGACTCCTTCCGAAATCTCGATTTCTTCTATCTCTAGCCGCTTGGCCAATAGGCTGATTCCTTGTTCGACTAATGTTTGGAGTGAGAAAGAAATTCCGGTGGTATATATGCCGAGTAGATCATCCATCTGTAACGTTAGCGTTTCTGCGATATCTCTAAATCTCATGCCAGACATCCAGAGTTGTGCTATTGCAAAAAAACGTTCCCTATAGTTCTCAACATCGTCATTTTCACCTAAACGAAAGCAGTCTTTCACAGTTTCTCGAAGTTCTCTATGTGTCCATGCCCATTGAAAAACAGAGGTTCGAATATCATCAACTATCTGTTCTATGTCCTCGCTCCAGTTGTCGCGCATAGGAAGTAAAGTCTGTTCGACACTGTCGATCAAACGGATCTTTGCGCCTGTTTCACGTGCCCAGGCCGCCCTTCCAGATGATTGAAGCGCTACAATACGTTGTGCGCGAAGCGAGAATATTTTACGTAGGTTGTCGGAAGGGATATTGGTAAGCTGTGCAGCTGCAAATGTCTGCGCCGCAAGCTGTTTAGCGGACTCAATAAACTCGTCTTCATTAACTTCATCAGACAACAGTTCCATTAAAGTTGAATCAATGCCATCAACTAGCGGGTGGATTATGGTGTTATTTTCCAAAAATTGATTGTCCAAAGCGATATTGTTGCGAGAAATAAAACCTGTCATTAACTCAATTAAACTGTAAAGAGAGCCTGTAACTGGCTCGCCTGGACTTTGCATAGCAACAGGTTGAACAAGTTCCCACTGATCTGGATTTGCGCAGATCAAAAGACCTTTGGTATTTGCTCCTGCTCTACCAGCTCTTCCCACAAGATTTTTAATATCGCGAGTTAGCATATTTTGCACTTGGCCATTCCCATATCTACGCTGAACTGAATAAAGAACCAGTGTGCGAATGGGAAGATTGACACCCTCTGCAAGCGTATTTGTACAAATAACTAGTTTCACATCCTGATCACGGATGAGTCCTTCAAGAACTTCTCTGGACTCTTGAGGAATATCACCGTGATGAAGAACAAAGCCATGCTGAACGCTCTGAGTTCCTATCCAGTCCGAGCCATACTCAGTCTGAAGATATGCTATAGACTGTATTAACTTATCCTGTCTGGAGAAGTCATTGGGCCTTGGCATGGGAAGATCAATTTGAAGTTGTACTACAAGGGATTGAGCGATTCCAATAGCTCCTTGGCTTCCTCGCTTATTTGCAGCGAAAATCGCCGTTGACCCCATTGGAAGTACCTTACGGGCAGCAGCAATAGCTTGGGTTTTGATCGAATTAAAGTCATAAGTCTTTTGCCGCCCTGATTCTGGGTTTATATACAAAAAGTCGCTACGACCCAGAAAGCCATCAATAATGAACTGCCTGTCAGCTGACTCTTGCGGGTGCATCTTTAAGTTGATAACTCTGCCGACCCCTCGGCCTTCCGTTTGTAATGCCGCGAATTCAGCTAGTGCAGGTCGGTAGGTACTTCGGATCACGGTTTGGTCTTCCCCGCCCAACCAGGTATTTATTTCCTCGACGTTTGGCACGATTGCAGATATAAATACAAATCGGGTAGCTCGGCCAGGGTGGCCCTTCATACGGGCCAATAACAATTCGAGACTAATTCCACGTCCGGCTCCATCTAACAAGTGACCTTCATCAATAATGGTTAGTCCAATACGTCCTGCAAAGTCGGGATCTGCTCCAAGCAATCCCGATAGGGCTTCTGGAGTGGCGACGATAGTTTGTACGTTATCAAGTTCGTGAAGTTCGTCTCCGACAGGAACGGTTCCTCCATAGGCGCAACGTGATGCGATACCTAGAGCATTCAATCGAGGAACAAGACTTCCGCGCAGTTCTGACGCAAGTGACCGGTAGGGAACCAACATTACGGCGACATCATTTGGATGTCTCTTTAGATGTGAGTACAACAGAACTTCACATAAAGTAGTTTTTCCTGCACCTGTAGGCATTTGTAGTGAGAATGTATCTCCGGATAAAAGTAGCCCTCCGTTGATCGCCTCGATTTGTGACGGGAAAAATTCCCATGTAGGGGGTTGCCTGTTGACTAAAGAGCTTACAAGTGGCGTCCAAAATCCATTGTTTCCATCTGGAAGTACTGCACGAAGGTTGGAAGTACCAAAATTCTGGATTAGTCTGTTTAGTAGTGTTGCAACGACCCAGGTTCTTGGGCCTTCATTTAGAGCATTTCTTGCTGTGTCATCTAAGGCTCGAATCAAGGTGTCTATTTGTCCTTGATCCCCGGAGAGAATCGCAGATCGGGCTTCTAAGGCTATTGTAGATTGCAGTTCCGGAGGTCTAACTAGAAAATCGAAACAGCCTGAAAGCAAGCTTTGATTGTCCATTGGACGCGAACATCTGCGCATTGTTAGATATGCTGATGCAGGATAATTGCCGAAATAGAAAGACGTTGCTGCAAATAACATTGAGTCTTCTTTGCTAATACCATATTGACCTAACTGATCATCAGACATTTCCGTTGCAAATTGTAGAAATGCATTGCCCAGCTGAGCCCAGTCGGATCGAGATGTATCGGGTGAATGAAGGCAACTGAATAGCTCGCCAACCAGAGAGATATAAAAGTCCTGAGGACGATTTGCAACATGCGCAATATTGATAGGTGTTTGAGGAATTGCAAAGAGTCTGAGGTGGCGAATGTTGTCAGCATCGTTAATCCAGTTTTGTAACAGCTCTCTCATGCTTATTCCTCTACTAGCGTATTGTTCAGTGAAGAAAACATGGACTCGTAGGTCTGCTTAAGGTCAGGGATTACAATTACTAGGAGTGTAAAATTAGCATCAGAGGTGTCAGGTGCTGTCGTAAGTTCTTGTTCAGCTAAGCTTTCACATATCACGGCGATTGCGTGAAACCTCCGCGCTATGGGTGGATAATCAACAAGGTCGATAAAGCGGTTTAGCAAGGGAATGTCCACGTCCCCTAGCTGTTCAGGCTCAGTCATCGCGCGTTCGCGAAGCCACACCAATGTTGTAGCAAGACGACTGGTCTGATCTTTCGCTGAATCATCAATAGCGGAGGCAATTGGCGTTGAGGCACCATTGGTCGATTTTACTTTAACTTCCGCACATAAGAGTGCATCTTCCTCGCTTGGGTGTGGCCGATTAGGCATCAAAAAATGGACTACATCGGACTTTGGGGCTGGTTTGTTCCTGTCTTGCTTAAGTCGCCATTTCTTAGCGCCGATAGCATTTTTAGGTAGCTCTTTTGTAGATTGATAGAAGTATCCAAGAATCTCGCCAAAGTCTCCTGCCATTGTTGAACCAGGGTCTGGAAGGCGCGATGCTAAAATTTCGGCTTTGGAAAGCCCTGATTGTGAAGAAGCCTTGGTAAGCATTTGATCTGTGATGTAACAACGCCGTACCGCGACGGCGGTATTGGTGAGGAGTTCATCGACTTGCTCAGAAGTCATTCTGACTAGCTCGTAAGGGTGTTCCTGTTGGCGAAGAAACCAGGGTATAGCGTTGTTGAAATCAAAACCAAGTTCATCCATCTACTATTCTCACAAAATTATTTTCGTTAGCCTTTCGCCTTTGTCAATTCCCTATAGCGATAGGTCTCGGTCACAAAGTCTATGAATGCCACTGCTGATGCTACGGCTAGCCTGGCGTGACGAGGTTGTAATCCACGGTGATGCCCGTCTCGTCCATGACCTGTACCATATAGCCCCCTTAGACGAGTTAGATTGCTAGTTATCTGGGTAAGATTTCGCAGAATAAGACGGATACTCTCGGCTCCCTTAGCTGCGTCAGTAATTCCATCAGGCACGAGTTGAAGTTCTTTTGTTAACTTTTTGGTTAAATCACCCAAATCGTCAGACTTGTTTATGGCTACTCCGCGTTTAGTAAGTATCGTCTTGCAGCAGGTTTCTACTAGTTCTTTGGCGGTTCCAATGGCAAGTGCTGGATCTCGGTCAACTGCATGTTCAAGCCGTTCTATCTCTTTTGCCATCCAACCTGCGTCCAGCGAATCGGCCACATTTCGGGCCCGCGACACTGCATGAGATCCGTGGTTTGAGATCTCGCGATAGGAAAAACGTGGGCGACCAGCTATTCGCTCCTCCTCATAAACTTCCCATCCCGCCTGTCTTAATTGATCATTAAACTGTGAAGCAAGCTTAAGGGCTTCATCTCTATCAGGTCGAACTATCGGATGAACCACTTCGCACAAGAAGCGTAGAAATGTTTCGGAAGGGCCATCGATGAGCCTGAAACGGTCATCCGTGAATACCCAATCGAGTTCCCAGTCATCATTGTTAATACAGTGCTGCCAAATATCGCCTGCCGCATCATCGAATCGGCTATCAAAGGAAGGTAGTTTCTTAAGATCAAATAACCTGCTGAGGAACTCCACACCATCAAGGCAACCGTGCCACACTACATTTTCTAGCTTCAGGCCATCAAGTATATTGGTTCGAACTTGACGTGGTACGCTGGTCTGATTTTTTCTCCAGTCAGATCGTTGTTCTCGCGCAGGTACTATTTTTGCCGAATACCAATCTTGGGTTTCTGCATCTAGGACCGATTTTAAGTGAGACGTAATCTGCTCTTCTAGCTGTCCTCTCTGTTGGCCTAACTGAGCATAATCTCGTGCAGGAACATCAAAGAATATTTCCCAGATTTCTGTACCGCCATTCCAGTTATCGTATCCTGTCTGTTCAGCGCGAGCGGGGTATAGGCGGACAAAATTTGCTGCTTCGGTCATGCCCTCTGCTTCAAGTAAGGCGTAAACTGTAGCCAATGTGCTTTCCAGATGCTGCTTTTCCATTTGATATTCCAAAATCTAAGACTTTTTAGACCCATGGTGCGTTTTGGCTAGAAGTAGTTTTTGATGAAAACTTACTTGTCTTGAAGAAAGCTTTTCCATAGCTCTAAATCTCGATTATCCCTGATCATTGCCTTAACGAAAGGGGATGATTATGCGCCTAAAAATAGCTGCTGTTGGTTTTTTGACCATTGTTTATCTGTTTCCAGCCTACGCGGTTACTGATCGAGAGCGCTTGGCTCTTCAACGGCTACACAGTGAGCTTACAAGTATCCAAGAGATTATCAAAGCAGCTGAACAAAATTCCAACGATCAAGGCCGTTATCTCGTTGATTATGATCAACTTAAGGGTGACATGGGGCAAATTCAACAGGGAATTGAAGATATTTTGAACAGTCGGAGACGCGAGCCTCGGTCGTTACCTCCCATCGAAGGAGATTATCGCTGATGGCTGTCTCAGCATCACAAGAGGCAGCTTTCACCGGAGCAACGTTAGGTGTACCCATGGGTAGCTTTAGCCTAACGATTCTTTTGATTTTGTATTCGGTGCTCTATATCTGGGTCGCCTGGGTCATTGTCACTCAATGGAAAGCCTGGTCGCACCGAAAAATAAATTTCTATGATTTTCTGACTCGATCAGTCCGCTCGATATTTTTAACCCTCGTTCTTGGCTTCCTACTGCGATAGCGCTAACGAAACACATTCAATGCGAAGCTTTTAGCACGAAGTTTTTACCACGAAACATGAGGAAGACTATGAACCCCGTAATGCATGAATCTACTATTAAACAGAAGCGCAATATTGTTCCCTTATCGATGTTTTGCCTGTGGCTGGTCTCAATATCAGCTCAGGCACAGCTGCCTACACCGGTCGATCCGTCGAGCGGTGCGCCTAATGGCAACTACTTAGCCTTTATGCAGGGATGGTCGGGAGATGCCATTGACTATATCGCCCTGGTTATCTCAGGTGCTGGCTTCCTGTGGATCGGTTGGATACTGCTCTCCAAATTCAATGAAGCGCGCAGCTCCAATGATCCTGATTGGGGCTCTGTGGGCTTGACTGCAGTTATAGCTGGTGTGCTGTTGGCCATCGTGTCTTTCTTCCTGAACGAAGCCGTTGGAATCATCTGAGGCATGGAATCGCAGCAACAAGCAAATGAACTGTTGCCGGTGCGCCTGAATGCTGAACCGTCGATCTTCAGGGGATGCTCACTCTCAGAATTGATGCTGCTGGTTACTGTGGGTGGTATTGTCCTGGTGCCCGGTAGCGTCATTGTGTGTGGCTTATTTGGCTATCTGATGATGGGGGTCGGAATCGGTTTGCTCTTGGTGATTGCCTGGGTCGTTATTGGCGCAACGATATTACAAAAGCTAAAGCGGGGCAGGCCGCTGGGCTACTACCAGTTGCGGTTACGCCTATGGCTTGAAGACCTTTACTTGCTGCGTTCCTCGTTCATACGACAAAGCCGGGTTTGGGATATTGGCCGGAGAATGAAGTGATGAATAAAACCATAAGTAAACCAGCGGCTATCAAAAACAATCAGGCCCGACAGCGACTGCTCGCCGCCACTGATCATATTCGTACATTGAGACTCGTTCTAGTGTGTTTGCTTGTTGCAGTCATCGCGCTCTGGTGGCGTAACGGCGTATTGCAGGAAACGCGGCGGCTCTATATTCCGCCCGATTTGACTCAGGGGCTGGTAACCAATTTTGATAGTGTGCCAGCGCCGACGGTATATACGTTCGGCTATTACATTTTCCAGCAATTGAACCGCTGGCCAAGCGACGGAGAGAAAGACTACCCCAAGCAGATATACGCGCTCCAGGGTTTTCTTACGCCAGGCTGTCGAGCAGCACTGGAAGCAGATATGAATACCAAACAGGAACTGGGTGAGTTGCGTCAACGGGTTCGCTCAGTACAGGAAATTCTTGGTCAAACTTATTCCCGTCAACGTGTCCAGATTGAAACCAGCAGTGCGTGGAGAATCTGGCTGGATGTCAATGTCACGGAATCGATTGGAGGCCATCCGGTTAAGGATGTGCTGTTGCGTTATCACTTACGTGTAGTTCGCTTTGATGTCGATAAAGAGGTTAATCCCTGGGGGTTGGCATTAGCCTGTAATGAAGCCATGCGCCCAGTGCTGTTACAAGAGGACCAGCTTGGCAAACCCTTCCGGCGTCCTGGAGATGATTTATGAAAATCTGTTTTAAGTGGTTTTGTGGGGTTTTACTTACGGTAGCGGCTGCTACGGTCATAGCCGACGCCCCACAGCGTGTACTTTGGGATAAGCGCCCCATTAGCATTCACCTACAAGTGGGTCATGAACGTATTATTCATTTCCCTGATGATGTGCGTTATTGGCTGCCTGATAGGGTTAAACACCAAGTGTCAGCCCTGGCGGCAAACGGTGTGTTGTATATCAGGGCAACTGAGCCGTTTCCGACAACCCGTATCCGTGTTCAGGGGCTGAATGATCAGCAAGTTTATTTGTTAGATATAACGGTCAGTGAAACTGCAGCAGTTAGTGATGAACTGATTGTGATGACAAAGGAAAACACTCGGAATCGCAGTAAGGAAACAACTGCGTACAAAACGATAGAGGATTGGCGTATTCGATTGACCCGTTATGCTGCACAACAACTCTATGCGCCGGAGCGGTTAGTCGATGGTGACAGCGCGATTAAACGAATTCCGGTTGAATCAAAAACGTCAGTGCCATTGATTCGCGGTGGCCTTATCGAAACTGTGCCAATAGCTTCATGGCAGACTAATGCTGAACCTATGGGATTAACAGTGACAGCGGTTAGAGTGCGTAATTTGTCGCGGCAGTCGCTGCAACTACAGTTCGATCAATCCGATACTCCCCAAGTACTGAACCTAAGCCGCCTCGTTCGTGGAGATTGGTTAACAGCGACATTGCAACATGTTCGCTTGGGGGCAATGGGTGATGAAACCGATACAACCACCTTGTATCTAGTCTCGAATCGGTCTTTCGTGGAAAGCCTTTCCCTGCCGATTGACAGCCGGGCTCTGCAAAATAGGCAAACGGGTAAAGAGGAAAACCAGGATGGCTGAAAAGCGCATGAATCCGTTGCTAATCGGGGGGGCTGCACTGGCCCTTGGTTGTCTGTCTCTGGTGATGTGCTCGGAACCACAGGAAAGTTATCAGCCTGTGGAGCAGATACCTGGGTATGACCCTGAAGCCAAACCGCAAGATGGTGATACGCAGACTGATACTATCAAAGCATTGCAGGCCTACGCCCGAGAGGCGGTAAAAAAAGCGGATACGTTGAATGCATCAACCAAAGAAAACATGGGCAAGGTGCTAGAGAACCAGCAAAAAGTATCAAGGTTGGAGACGGCAAACCTGCAAGCGCAGGAAACATTGGATGAAACCAAGGCGACCATAGGCTCGCTTCAACAGCACCTCAGTCAGCTAAGGCGTGAGCTTAATGATTTGAAAGAAAGTAAAGGCTCAACCAACATTGGGCAATTAAATCAGGATGGGTTGCCCGTAGGCTTTGGTTTTGATGGTCAGAATGTGATTCCGGTCAATCCAGATCAGGGTGCCTGGCATAACCCTATTGATTATGTCGAATCGGAAACGACCGAAGGTGATAAGGGCAGATTTACCGGCTTGTTGCCTCGCTCGCCTAATACGTCTGCGACGGATAACGAGGTACGAGATTCTGAGAAGAAAAATCAGATTGTTGTCGAGCCGGTTTATACGATCCCCAAAGATGCAACGTTAACGGATGGACTAGCTCTAACGGCGTTGATTGGCCGTATTCCTGTGGAGGGACAGACGCCTGATCCCTATCCGGTAAAAATCTATATCGGCAAAGAAAATCTTTTAGCCAATGGCCACGATATGCCTGAGGTCGAAGGCATGATTTTCAGTGGTTTGGGGTTTGGTGACTGGAATCTCTCCTGTGTGAGTGCTCGCCTAACATCGGCCACCTTCATCTTTGAGGACGGTTCTATCGTTAACCACAGTAGTCAGGGGCAACCCTTGGGCTACATCTCTGACCCTAGCGGCGTGCCCTGTGTGGCGGGGCGCTTTGTCACCAACGCACCATCATTTATTACTCAGCGTATTGGGCTGGCAGGGTTAGGGGCGGCGGGATCTGCCTATGCCGAAGCACAGCAGCAGCGGCAAACATCATCATTAACCGGGTCAACAACCAGTACTGTCGTAGGTGACATTAATAAACTGGTTGCTGGTGAGGCAGTGCAGTCAGCAACAGATGAGGTCAGCCGGTGGCTATTAGCAAGACAAAAGCAAAGTTTTGATGCGGTGGTGGTAAATCCAGGGGTAGAAGTATCCGTTCATTTAGATCGCAGTTTGCCACTGGATAAAAGTTCGATTGCAAGGAGATTACGCTATGCGAAAAATGATTCTGATATTAATCGCGATTTGGATTAATGCTGGGCTACTGTCTGGTTGCACCACTTCCAAGGCCAAAGTATTTGGCACGGATATGCCCTCAATGAAGAGCATTCACGATGAAAAATTCCACAATGCTAACGATGAACAGCTGGTGCGGCGGCAACGTGCCGCCGTCGAAGAGGGCAATACTGAACAAGAAGAGTTTCAGTGGTTACCTAATCCGACGCTGCGAATGTATGTTTTCAGGCACCTGACCGCTGCAGGCCACCCGGTACCGGGATATAGCACCTTTTTCCGGCTTTACACCCAGGATCATATTGTGGCTCCGGGCGAACAGGCAGGGTGGAAATAGAAATGGCAGATAAGCAATTAATAGGCAAGCAATCAAACCGTGATTCAGTGATTACGGATGCTGATGTGGATACACTCTATCGTCACCCCGCGTCGTTAAGCGATTGGTTACCGTGGGTAGACTACGAGGAGGCGACCGAGACGTTTACCCTAGAAGATAGTTATAGTGCTGCAGCGATGTTTGAAATTACTGGTGTTTCAACTGAAGCACGATCAAGCAAATTCTTGGAGGAAGTGCAGGCCAATATACAAACTTGCATCAACCACACAATTCCTGCACATGATAATCCTTTCGTCTTGCAGTGTTTTGTCTCGGACGAAGATTCACTGTCAGCATTATCACAGTCTTTGAATACCTACGCAGAGAGCCATTGCAGGCAAACCCCAGAGCATCGGTTGTTGGCAAGTAATTTCGTTGGCCGTATGCAAAGGCATTTCAAGCGTATGACACTGAGCACCGGGTTATTTGAAGACAGCACGGTGACGGGCGGTAGCTGGCGAGGAAAGGTGCGTCGAGTGCGGGTATTTTTGTATCGCCGGAGAGAGTTAAACGATAACGAACATATAGATCCCGTTGCCGAGATAAACCAGGTCGCGGAACGCTTTGTCACACAGATGGCAGCGACAGGCATTGGTATTCGGCGATGTGATGATAACGATCTTTATGCTTGGCTGTTGCGCTGGTTTAATCCCAAGGCTGAGGTGGCAGAAGGGGATTTGGATAGGCTCACTGAGCTAATGTCACTTCCCGAAAAGCAGGAACGGGCATTTAGCCACGATCTGTCCGACCTATTGTTTCTTTCTCAGCCCTCATCCGATGGCGGGCACGGTGTTTGGTACTTCGATGATTTTCCACATAGAGCGATCACTGTGGATGCATTGCGAAGGAAGCCCTTGCCCGGTCACTTTACCGGTGAGCGACAGGTTGGCGATAACCTGTATGCCTTGTTCGATAAGTTGCCAGAGGGCAGCATTCTTTCCCTATGCGTGACACTTCAGCCTCAAGACCTCGTCGAAAATCATGTGGTGCAAGTGCTCAATTCAGCAAAGGGTGAAACGGCAGAAGCGATGGCGGCTGAGCAGGATGCCAAGGAAGCCTTGAAATGGATGTCCCACGGGGACTACCTGTTGCCCACCGTTATAACGCTGTTCACCCGTGGGGATTCCCTCGCTGATCTGCAAAAGAGGACCAATGAAGTCAACGCGTTGCTACTGGCTAATGGTTTGCATCCTATTCGAGAGAAAGATGAGTTGTTACCGCTGGATACCTATATTCGCCAGTTACCAATGAACTATGAACCGAAAAGGGAGAAGGTCAACAAAAAGAGTCGTCTGGTGTTCTCCAGTGATCTGGCCAAGTTATTACCGTTCTACGGTCGCAGTCGGGGAACCGGGCATCCGGGGCTGGTTTTCTTTAATCGAGGCGGTGAGCCTTTGACCTTCGATCCGCTGAACAAACTGGACCGGGCTAAGAATGCCTTTGGGTTGGTTCTGGGGCCTCCTGGTTCTGGTAAGTCGGCATTAATGGTGTACATCCTGTTACAGGTCGCAGCGATATACGGCGCGCGAATTTACATTATTGAAAAGGGCGGGTCGTTCAAACTGCTGGGTGATTATTGTCGATATTTCGGGCTGAGCGTTAATCAGGTAACGCTGCACCCCAAGGAAGACGTTAGCCTACCACCCTTTGCTGACGCCTATGAAATGCTCAAAAGAGAACGGGCACAGCAAGCTTCGTTTGATGAAGAGCCATCAGCTTACGAAGAGGCATCATTAGAGGCCTCGGATAGCAGTGATGATGACGAAGAACGGGATCTGCTGGGTGAAATGGAATTGAAGGCCCGCATTATGATTACCGGCGGTGACAGCAAAGAAGAGGCCGTGATGACGCGGGCGGATCGCCTAACTATTCGTAGAGCGATCATCCTAGCTGCGGAGGAAAAGCAAGCGGCTGGCAGTCGAGAAATCGTATTAACCGAGGATGTGGTTAATGCGTTGAACAAGTTGGCGGCAGATGAGTCCAGTACGCCGAAACGCCAAGAGCGTGCCAGAGACATGGCCGATGCTATGGCGTTGTATTGTTCCGGTACTGCCGGGCACTTCTTTAACCGTGTGGGCAAAGCCTGGCCAGAGGCCGATGTCACTATTATGGAAATGGGCCTGTTAGCTAACGAAGGCTATGAAGATCAGTTGGCCTTAGGGTTTATGGGCTTGATGAATCAGATTAACGGTGTGGTAGAGCGTGAGCAATATGATCATCGTCCGACTTTTGTCCTTGGCGATGAGGCTCACCTAATTACCACCAACCCCTTGTTAGCTATCTTCCTGGTTAAGATCGTGAAAATGTGGCGCAAGTTAGGTGCCTGGTTATGGCTGGCCACTCAGAATCTGGAAGACTTTCCCGATGCCGCCAAAAAGCTACTCAGCATGTTCGAATGGTGGATTGCTATGGTCTGTCCCAAGGAAGAGATTGAGCAAATCTCGCGCTTTAAAGACCTCTCCGAGGAGCAAAAAGGCATGTTGCGGGCAGCAAGAAAGGAGCCTGGAAATTATACCGAGGGCGTTGTGCTTTCGGATAATCTGCAATGCCTGTTCAGAAACGTACCACCCCCGTTAGCTTTGGCACTCGCCATGACTGAAAAACACGAGAAGCAACAGCGAGCTGAGATTATGAGATCCCAGCACTGTTCTGAGCTGGAGGCAGTATTTGCTATAGCAGAAAACATGGCGTCGAGACAGTAGGTGAGAAACCCAGTAGCCTACAGAATGTTGTAGATTGAGGAAAAGATTGGCACGCCCTCTCAGAAGAGGGCGTACTTTTTGGTTAGTCGGCTTTAACGGGCGATATTTTCGGTTCAAATCCAACGCCGCACTTGCTGACAATATTCCACATAGGCTTGCCCATGTGCTTTCGCCAAAAACTGTTCTTCCATAGTCACCTGTATTTGAATTAACACAATATCGAGCATTAAAATCGTTAACGTTAAAGGGTTTGGAAGCACAAGAAAAAAACCGAACGATAGGAAGATAATGCCTACAAATATAGGGTTTCTTGAATAACGAAAAAGTCCTTTTTTAATGAATGTGGTCCTCTGGTCATGATCTATACCAATACGCCAAGAAGCTCCCATTTGTGATTGTGCAATTACAATCCAAGCCAAAGCGATGACCATAATACCCATGCCAAATATTTGGATTAGATTGTGGCTAATTAAAGCAATCGGACCTATTGACTGATAGATAACTGGAAAAAATGCATAGAGTAAAAAAACCAAAATTGAAACTAACGGCAGGCATTTAAAATATAAACCGGTGATAGCTTCAACCCCAGTTTTGTTGTTCAATTTGAAGGCATTTGCTCCGGCCTTTTTTTTAACCACATGGTTTCGCCAAATTACGGAGAGACCAAAGAATGAAATAAAGTACGCAGCTAGAAATACAATAACTATTTTGTTCATCGCAAAAGTGCCTCCCTTTTGAGGGAGGCGTCCCCCTAATTGTTACTCATTTCGTTCCGATGGAGCCAGTGGTATAAAACGGGTAATACAAACAACGTCAGCAATGTCGATGAAATAATACCCCCTATCACAACCGTTGCCAGAGGCCGTTGTACTTCAGCACCAGTCCCTGTATTGAGGGCCATGGGTATAAAGCCGAGGCTCGCAACCAGTGCCGTCATTAATACTGGGCGTAATCGGATTAATGCACCATCAACCACTGACGCTAGAAGATCACCTGTTTCATGCCAGAGATCGCGAATAAAGGCCAGCATGACTAATCCATTGAGAACGGCGACTCCCGATAGTGCGATGAACCCAACGCCTGCCGATATCGATAGCGGCATATCCCGCAGCCAGAGGGCAAGCACACCGCCGGTTAGCGCCAAAGGCACGCCGGTGAAAATAATCAATGCATCTTTTAGTGATCCAAATGCCATCACCAACAAGCCGACAATAATCAACAGGGTGACGGGGACAACAATGGCCAACCGCTGGCTTGCAGACTCCAACTGTTCGAAGGTACCGCCGTAGTCCAGCCAGTACCCCGGTGGTATATCGACATCATTGCCAATACGCGCTTTCACATCGGTAACGAAGCTGCCGAGATCGCGACCTCGCACATTCGCAGTAACTACAACGCGACGTTTCCCGTTTTCTCGACTGATTTGTGCTGGCCCTGGTGAGATATCCAAAGTGGCCACTTCTTCTAATGGAATATAGTCACCATTGGGTAGGGGGACAGGTAAAAATGCCAGTCGGTCGATATCGCGTCGCAACGTTTCGGGTAAGCGAACAATGAGTTCGAAGCGCCGGTCTCCTTCGTACAGTAAGCCCGCCGCTTCACCACCAATGGCGGCAGATACCCAGTCTTGTAACTCAACGACGTTTAATCCGTATCGACCAAGCGATGTGCGCTTGGGGATGATCGACAAGGTTGGCAAACCAGTTACCTGTTCTACTCGCGCATCAGCGGCTCCAGGCACCTGATTAATCGCTTTCAGAATTTCGTTGGCGGTTAACACCAATTGATCGAGGTCATCGCCAAAGACTTTAATACCGAGATCGGCACGGACGCCGGAGATTAACTCGTTAAAGCGCATTTGTATCGGCTGGGTAAACTCGTAGTTATTGCCCGGTAGCTGTTCCAGAGAGGCTTCCATTTCTTCTACTAGCTCATCCTTGGTTTTACTGGAGTCAGGCCATTCGCTGCGCGGTTTTAATATCACGAAATTATCGGCGACATTGGGTGGCATAGGGTCGGTGGCGACCTCAGCTGTTCCAATACGGGCGAAGACCTTATCCACCTCGGGGAAGGACTTGATGCGTTGTTCAAGAATTTCCTGCATAGCGACGGCCTGTTCCAGCCCTGTGCCCGGTATGCGCATGGCGTGTAGCGCAATATCCCCTTCGTTGAGTTGCGGAATAAATTCTGAACCCAAGGTGGTTGCCAGCCAAATACAGCCTGCAACCAATAAAGCAGCAAAGCTAACAACTGCCCAGCGAGCTTTTAGCGCTAGTTGCAGTAGTGGCTTATAAATGGCTTTTGATTGCGTTATCACCACACTTTCTTTTTCACTGATCTTGCCGTTTAAAAAAACAGCGACAGCGGCGGGCACAATAGTCAAAGAGAACACCATCGCTGAGAGTAGTGCCATAACAACCGTCGCGGCCATGGGATGAAACATTTTTCCTTCAACACCCGTGAGTGTAAAAATCGGGATATAAACAACGGTAATGATGGCTACGCCAAACAAGCTGGGCCGAATGACTTCAGCAGTTGCTTCATAGACGGTATTGAGGCGCTCGCGTAACGCCTGTTGGCCGCCATTGTGCTGTGCTTGTGCTAAACGTCTCACCGAGTTTTCAACAATGATGACGGCGCCATCGACGATTAGCCCAAAATCCAATGCACCCAAACTCATCAAGTTGGCGGAAACACCTGTTCTCACCATGCCCGTCATTGTTGCCAGCATGGAGAGAGGAATAACCGCAGCGGTAATCAATGCAGCCCTAATATTGCCGAGCAAAACAAACAGCACAACAATGACCAGTAACGCGCCTTCGAGTAAGTTTTTGGCAACGGTAGCAATGGCCTTGTCTACCAGTTGCGTTCGATCATACACAGGCTCGGCGATTACCCCGTCGGGTAATGAGTCCTGTATGGCTTCGAGTTTGCTGGCAACATCGCGCGCCACGGTGCGGGAGTTAGCACCGATCAGCATCATCGCCGTGCCCAGTACGGTTTCCTTGCCGTCTTGCGTCGCAGCGCCAGAGCGCAGCTCCTTGCCAATGCCAATGTCGGCCACATCCTGAATTTTTATCGGCACGCTGTCGTGCTCGGTAATGATCACATTGCCGATGTCCTCCACGGTCGCCAATTGACCGGGAGAACGCACCAGTAATTGCTGCCCGTTGCGCTCGATGTATCCCGCGCCGCGATTATCATTATTCGCTTGCAGGGCATTGACCAGTTCTTCGACACTGATGCGGTAGTACAGCAGCTTTTTTGGGTCGGGCGTAACGTGGTATTGCTTGTTGAAACCACCAATGCTGTTGACTTCGATCACACCTTTGACCTGTGCCAACTGGGGCTTGATGATCCAGTCCTGAATTTCACGCAAGGCGGTCGCATCATAAGGTTGACCATTCGCCATGGTGGCATCGGGCGATGCTTGCACGGTGTACATAAAGATTTCACCCAGCCCGGTTGAGATTGGCCCCATCTCTGGTTCAATGCCGGGTGGCAACACACTTTGAATCGCCCCCAATCGATTATCAATCAGGTTGCGCGCGGCATAGATGTCTGTGCCTTCCTCAAAGACGACGGTGACTTGTGAGAGGCCATAACGCGATAGCGACCGGGTGTATGCCAATTTGGGCAGCCCGTATAACGCCGTTTCTACCGGATAGGTAATGCGTTGTTCTGCTTCTAAAGGCGAATAACCGGGTGCTGCCGTGTTAATCTGTACCTGCACATTGGTAATATCAGGCACGGCATCAATCGGTAATTTTTGGTAACTCCAGACGCCAATACCGATCACAACAAATATTAAACTGAGAAATAAATAGCGCCGTTCAATGGCAAGGCGCAGTATAGAATCAATCATGGTGCGCCCCTTAGTGTTCGTGTTCGGCTTCGGATTTTTCGATATCTGCTTTGATCAGATAGCTGTTTTGGTTGACATAGCGCTGGCTCGCGTTAATACCTCCCAGTACTTCGACGTAATGCTCATCGGCACGGCCAAGTGTTAAGGGGGCGAAGCGGTAAGTCTCCTCCTCTTGAATAAAAACACCGGAACGTCCGCCTAACTGTTGCACAGCCGCTTTTTCAACAGCTAACGGCACCTTAAATTCGGCTATGACGATATGCCCCTCGACCAGCAAGCCGGGCGATAGCCCCAGCTGCCTGTTATCCAGCTGTACGCGAGCGAGTTGATAGGGTTTGTTTAGGGAAGGAATGATATGGCTGATCTTGCCAGTAATGGTTTGTTTGTCTGAGGCAATTTCAACGGTTTGCCCTGTAGAGACGTTATCCCGTTGCGCTGGGTAGATACGCAGTTCGGCCCATAGAGTGCCAAAATCGGCGATGGAAAATAACACCTGATCCTTGGTGACTTCGCCGGTGTTGGCGTGACGTTGTACGACCGTCCCAGAAATGGGAGCGCGCACCGAATATTTCTTCAGGCTTTCATCGGATTCCACTTCGGCGAGTAAGTCGCCTGCTTTGACCGTATCGCCGATACTGGCCTTAACAGAGGTAATCAACCCAGAAAAACGTGCCCGCATATGACTGAGTTGTTCCGGCCCGGTTGAGAGCACACCGTAACTGGTAATGGTTTGGTGGAGGATTTGTTCTGACGCGAGGGTTGTACCAATACCGACTTGGTCAGCCATTTCGCCACTAATGCGGCTGGCATTTTCTTCTTTATCGTGAGCATGATCGTCTTCGTTAGTATCGCCATCATCATGCTTGTGCTTATGCTCATCACTTTCATGATGCTTGGCACTGTCAGTGGTATGAGCCTCATGATCGTGGTCGTGATCATCAGAGTCTGCCTGAGCAAAAGCAGGGTTTGTTACGCCGATAATCACTGCGATTGTCAGGGTTAAATAGAGTGGTAAAGTTTTCATCGTTAATTCCTTGCGCTCTTGGCAAAGTGTTTTATTTGCCAAAATGCTGTGTTAATAAGATAAAGCGTTAGCTGCCAGTGGTTCTGCAATTAATTGCTCGATGAGTGTTTGATTGAGCTGTGCTGCAGTAGCGGCTTCAATATGTTGTTGCTTGGCAGTGAGCAGTTCTTCCTGTGCGGCAATCCAGTCTTGATAGCGATAGCGACCGTTTTCGTAGGCTTGTCGTGTCAAAAGTAATGCCTGCTCCAGCGCGGGTAAGACCTGAGTGCTGAACTGCTCGACAGCAGCCTTATTCTCTTCACGCTGAGAGAAGGCAGCGAACAAGCGGTTGTGTAGCTTGAGCTGGGCATCAGCTTGTTGGTAGTCCACGGCATTGCGCTCGGCCAATGCCGAGGCGACGCTCCCACGGTTACGTTTACCACTGAACAACGGAATCGAAATGCCCGCCGTTAACGCAGTGTCATCGGTTGCTTCGAAACGCCTGACACCCAATTGCCAGCCTATATCCACGCGACTTTGTGCCTGAGCCAGATTGACTTCGGCATCTTTTAGCCGAGCCTCGCTGGCAAAAATAGCAATGGCAGGGGAATGCTTGGCGCGTTGTAATAAACTGGCAAAATCATCCGAAGAGCCAAGCGCAGATAGGCTACCGCTGAGTTCAGTAAAGTGGGGATTGGTACTCCCCCAGAAGCTGCTTAGCATTACCTTCTGACGCTTAAAACTGCTGCGCAATGCCTGTAGGCGAATAGATGTACGAGTGTGTGCTGCTTTAGCGCGCATAACCTCCGCCTCAGGGGCAGCACCTTTAGACGCTCGCTGTTCAACGGTTTTTAGCATTTGCTCTGATAGCGCAACAGCCTCCATTGCAAGAGCAATGCTCTCTTGGGTGGAAAGAGAACGAATAAACGTTGTCGTTAGTTCACCGAGTACATCCAGCGTTGTCGCCTGGCGCTCAAAATTCAAGCGGTCGGTTCTGGCATCAATCACCGCAACCCGTGAACGCGCCTTGGCTCCCAGCTCAATCACAGAAGACAGTGCAAGGGTAGTTTCCGCGCTATCAAGCCCGTTAAACTCTCCGCTGCCCGCGATGTTTTCGACTTCCAGTCCCAGATTCAGGGCTGGAGAGAGCGAGCTGCTTTCGCGCTGTGCCACAAGGCTCTGCTGACGAAAACGGTATTGGTACAACTGCGGGTTGTTTTTCAGGGTGCGGGTGATGGCATCTTCCAGCGTTAGCGCTGTGGAAGCATTGACGCGCCGCGACACTTGTTCGGTGTTTTGCATAGGCGATTTAATCGAATCCGCCCAGCTCACCAAGGATAGGCTACCTAAAAGTAAGGCAGCAATAATGTTTCGTGTTTGCATAAATCATAGTCCGATATTCCATAAACATTCGTGCACACGTAGTTGTTGTAAGCGAATGTCGCTCCACAACAGTAGGTATGCTGATAAAGATCAGAAATGATTTATACGTTGGGCGGCGGAGTGGGTGGTGCTTGGGTAAAGTTGAGGAAGTGTGGCTGGTAGAAAGAAAACTGTTGATTAGCCATGTCACAGTTCAGTACTGGAGCATGACCGGCAATGCTGCCGGTATGACCGTGGCAGCAATGTGAGCAGTGGTCGTTGTCAGTAGTTGAATCAGATGAATGCGAGTCATCGCTGTCCAGGACATGCGCATATTCGTCACCGTGGGGGTGTTCACCACCGGTAATATCGACAGCGCTTTCGATACCCATAAAGAGTAGCGAAAAGATAAACAGGTATGAGATGAATGGCCGCAACATACTATTAATTCTATACCATTCGGTTTGTATAATCTATACGGTTAATGCGTTTGATACTAAATATGTCTATCTGATCAAGATTCTTAGTAGAATTGTTTAAAAATTCGACTGTTTTCATTTATGGTTGACTTCAAGGACTTGTTGGCAATGTTGTTTTGGTTGAAGTTGCTTCGCTATCTCGGCAGTCTTCATCGGGGAATTCTAATTCTATCGTTGTATGCGATAAGTCGTAGCGTTGTAGAGTCCTTGAAATTTCTCGTTTTAGCTCCTGTTGGCCTAAATCGCTTATCGCCTTTTCGAGTTCAAGGTGTGCGGTTAATACATCATTAGCACCATCAAGCGACCAGATATGGACGTGATGTACACTCCTAATTTTCTCAAGAGATTTCAAGTCGCTAATGATATCCTGCCGAACTTTTGTGTCTGGCGTTGCCTGAAGAAAAATCTTAATGGTGTCGATGAGTGTCTTGGTGACATTGAATAATATGAACAAGGTAAATCCGATGGATAAAAGTGGATCGAGCACAGGGAGATCGACAAAGCTAAGCACAACAGCAACGAGTAAAACTGCCACCCAGCCTAAAACGTCTTCTAATAAGTGCCAATTCAAAACGCGCTCATTTAATGATTTTCCATGGCTAAGCTTATAAGCGGCGAATCCATTGACGGCTATTCCAAATATGGCCAGAACAATCATGCCCTGTGCATGGGGCATTTCTGGATCGGATAAGCGGGGAATTGCTTCGCTTAATACCCATATAGACCCGCCGATGAGAACCGCGCCATTAACCAGTGCGCCTAACAAGGAAAATCTTTGATAGCCATAACTATAGGTGTCGTTAGCTTGTTTATGCGCTATTTTGCTTAAAATCCAGGCGAGCCCGATTGATAAGCTATCGCCAAGATCATGCACGGCATCCGCCATGATTGCTGTGCTGTTGGTGAGCCAGCCACCAATAAATTCCACAATGGTGAATCCAAGATTGAGAAAGAACGCCCAACCAATGCGTGAGTCAGATGATTCATGATTGTGATTATGCATAACGGATTAAGTTACCTTTTTTGCATTCACGATTTCAATTGCAAAATACGGCGTGCGCCATTCAAAACGATTAAGCCGATCACGAAACCAATCACCAAATCCGGATAACGTGAATCGGTTAGTGCAACCAGTAAACCTGCCATGATAAGCCCTAAATTAGCGATCACATCGTTGGCCGAAAAAATCCAACTTGCTTTCATGTGTACACCACTGTCTTTTTGCTTGTTGATCAGTACCAGGCACAGGGAGTTGGCAATCAATGCGAGTAAACCAAAGCTCATCATAAGCATGGATAAGGGCTCACTGCCAAATATAAATCGCCTGATGACTTCACTCAGCGCGCCAAGTGCTAGAATCATTTGTAACCAACCGGAAAAGTGTGCCGCTCGTAGCTTCATGCGAGCGCTGTGGCCTACGGCGTAGAGGGCCAATCCATAAACGGCAGCATCAGCAAACATATCCAGGGAATCGGCAATTAGTCCGGTTGACTGGGCGTACCAGCCAACAACCATTTCAATACCAAACATGATGCCATTGATGGCTAACAGCCATTTGAGTATCCCTGCCTCTTTCTGATTGACGGCACCAGCTGAAACTACGGCCTGAGATAATTCACTGCTGCCAATATTCTGTGTGAAGTCAAGCGTAGCGCCCAGACCAAGTGATTCGATCCGTGACTGTATGATTTCCAGGTTATTGGCATAAAAGACTTTGAGACTTCGGTGTGGCGTGTCAAATTCAAGGGCAATCTCAGGCCCAAGATCATCAAGAGCTAAGCGAATCATCCGCTCTTCAGAAGGGCAATCCATCTTAGGGACCGTGAATTGACTGACAAATCCACCCTTGGGTGGTGTGTCTGTTAGAGGCGGTGAGGTTATGTCGGTTTCTACCTGGTTGGTACATTCCCCGGTGCAGCTAGCCTTCATGAGAATACTCTTGTGTTTATATGAAAGTGCAGTATAAAATCTATAGTTACTATAGAGTCAAGCTTTGGAGAAAATGATGAAAATTGGCGAGCTAGCCAAATTAACCGGGTGCTCCGTGCAGACAATACGCTATTACGAAAAAGAGAAACTGCTTGCATCGAAAAGGCGCAGTGAAGGGAATTTTCGTCTGTATGACCAGTCGGCTGTTGGACAACTTATGTTTATTAAAAATTGCCGTAGCCTTGACCTTGCTTTATCAGAGGTTCGTCAGTTGATTGAATTAAACCAATCGCCTGGTATGCATTGTGATGATGTGAACAAGATGATTGATAATCATATTGAGCAAGTGGAGCAACGTATGAAGGAACTGGAAGGGCTTCGGCGACATCTAACATCGCTACGGGATAGCTGCTCAACTAACCGCACTGTCGAGGAGTGCGGTATTTTGAGAAACTTGTCGGCAAAGCAACTGGAGAATCCGTGAAGCCTATTCCTTGTTATTGGACGCTATGCCTGCCGTATCGAATTCCTCCTAACTTTCGACCGTAGTATGACCACAGCGAAAGCGAGTAGTATCAGTGCCTGGGACAATACTCCCTGCCATGTTGAATTAACGCCAATCCATTCAATTGAAAAACTAACCGGCAATGGTGAAATATCGATAAAAGCAGCTTCTTGAAGAGCTGATACAGCCTTGCCCATTAGTACGAACGAGAGGGTCAATAATAAATAGGTGGTTGTCGCGAAGAAGCGAGCTATGGGGAGCTTGATTGAATACTTGATCAATACCCACGCCAACACGAAGAGTATAATTGTGCCGAGAAAGAACCCCCCTGCGACATAAGACAATTGAGCATCAACAGATTGTGTCAGCAGCGATTGGTAAAAAAGAATCGTTTCAAATATTTCGCGGTACACTGCGATAAATGCAAGGGCGGTTAATCCCCAGAGGGTTCCAGACTTAAGTTTGGTGTTAATATGTTGCTGGATATAGGCTTGCCATTGCTCAGCATGAGTTTTGTCATGCATCCAGATGCCGACATAAAATAACACCACCGCGGCTAACATCGCGGCGACACCCTCCATTACTTCCCTACTGGCACCGCTTATACTGATTAGTGTTTGGGCTACCAGCCATGTGGCACCACCAGCGAATAGCGCGGAAATCCACCCAGCATGCACATACTTTAGTGCATCCCGGCGTTGCGTTCGTATCAGCACTGTCGTTAACGCAATAATGACTAACAGCGCTTCCAAGCCTTCGCGTAGCAGAATCACCAAACTCGCTGAAAAAAGCGTTCCATTCGATAGGGCCGATTCAGTTAAAAGCCGTTCGGCTTGATCCAATTGATTGAATGCATTGGACATCACGCTGTCCAATTCGGGGTCATTTTGTGGCTGGCTGATAGCATGACGAAGTTTAATCAAGGTGGTTTCAATACTTTTCCGCAATGCTTGATTTCTTGCATCCAGGTTGTTTTCAACTAATTCAAAACCATCCAGATAAGCGCTAACAGTGAGATTGTGTGCCCGATCATATTCGCCCATGTGGTACGCAGATTGCGCTGCTTTAAGCCGTTCTCGGGTGATACTTAATGGAGTGCTCTTTGCGACAAACAATGGGTTCGGGTTGGCTCGAAGTTGTTCAATGACATTTGTGTGCTTGTCGGGCAGCTCTTTGGCTAACAACGAGGGACTATAGTTTACAAGCTGGTGCAGAGAAATGGCGGGGTCGGCTTGAGCGGGAAGTTGCTCAGATGGCTGGAAAGCAAGGCTACCCACATAGAACGCCAGCGACCACTTCTGTTGGTCGGTTAATTGAGCAAAAGCAGGCATAGCCGTGCCGTCGATACCGTTGGCAATCGCATCATATAGGCCGAGGATGGATCGGTTTAATGCGCGTTCTTTGTCAGTGAAATCAGTAGGGGATGGCTCTAAATTTGCAGCTGCAATTCCATCTCCCTGTCCGGTTACACCGTGGCAGCTAGCACAGTTGTTTTCATACATCTGTTGCCTTTTAGCTATCGCCATTAGCGCAGTGGGCAGAGATGATTGTGGTGCCAGTGTCAGTACTGAATACCTCAATTCAGCGGTTAACACTCGCACGGTATTGATGCTTTGTTTGTTCTGGATAGATGATTGAAGCGACTTTGCTTGGTGGACAATAGGTTGGAGCTTGCTAAAAGATTCAGCTACACGCGAGATTTTCGTAGTAATTAGGCTGGAGAACTCCAGCATCTCCTGATACTCACCGTTGTCAGTTATCTGACCGTCGTTGACAGCTTCGGAGTAATCAACACCGATATATTCTGCTAGTTGTGCAATCTGCCGTAGTTCCACCAGGTGATCTTCGGGTGCGGCAAGGCCCACGATTGACCAAGATACGAACACAAATAAAAGGCAAAACGCATAAATACGCCTAATAGAATGCTTTCGTTCAGATGAAAGGGTCATTACAAGCGGCGGCATATGGGTTTTCCTTGGGCTAACTGATAATTATTCGCAATTGTAATGTCTATAGTAGCTATAGAGTCAAGCTGAGTTGTATTCGATATTCATAGTTACGATACTTGGCGTAGTTATTCCCGCCGGTCATTTGTCGAGGTGGTACTCATTGGACGGCTTCCTGATCTAATTCCCGGAAAAGCACCTCTAAGTCTCCAAATATCTTACTTTTCAGCATGAAAGCTTTCTTATCGTTCTATTTCGGCAACTGATTAACCATAGGGCCAACTGAGCCTATGTGTGAGATTAGAGCGTGTCGAAACTGAAGATTTTTGTTGTATCTGCTGCAATCGTACTCGTGGAACTGACCATATCGTCAGCTAGTGCTGACGACTTGCCACTGTCAATTATTGCGATCACCTCTAATCAACGACCTTTTCAGCCAGCCGATTGGAATAACACGAGTCCTTCCGAAAACAATTCAGAAATTACCATCCTAAGTCTTGATGCAGTCCAGTCTATCCAGGAGCAATTGAGCGAAGGGCTGCCCAATGATGAAACATTGGCCCGCGCCTTGGTTCAGCAGAAAATTGCTGAATTAGGACGTTCTAAATTGGAAGACGAATTGCGCGCTGCATATCTTCCTCTGGGCACTATGATGGCGTATGGCCTTGACCGTTATCCAGTAATTATTTTCGATAAGCGAGAGGTGATCTATGGAATGACCGATCTCTCTCTAGCCATCAATCGGCATCGTCAGTGGCTTAAAGATAAAAATGGAGGGGGTAATTGATGAATAAACTTATTCAAGTAGTCATGCTATTTGTGCTGTTGCAAGGATACAAACTACAGGCCTTTGAGGCAGAACCGACGACGATAACAACTGCGGATATTGTTGGAGCAATTACGCTGGATCGTTCCTGCTTGAACTATTGCATTACTGGCGTCTGTGTCTGGCTGCGTTGCAGTATTTATGAATGTTCTATCGAGACCAGCATCCGAGTCGCACACTACAATCCGGATCTGGTGGTGAGTGTCTACGACGAGCCCGGCGATAACCCATGGCAGGAGATGGAATCCTTATTTGGTTCGCTAGATTCAGGAATAGTCAGTGGGATCGTCAGTACCTTTCACGGTGCTTTTGTGGGAGGAGGGCACCGTGTTGAAGGAGGTAATCCAGCGACTGATCAGAGTTTGCGCTTCAAAGAAGTAACTGCGATTGGCCATCCCTTTTCTTCAGTTTCTGATTTTATTGGTGACTCAGGTTATTACTGCCCATCCGAAGCCGAGTCCTTCAACCCGTACCTGCTCTCTTCACTGGATGCATTGACCTGGCGTCTTGGTTTGCCAGAAATGTTGTATTTACAAAACCTGTTACCCGGTCGACGTGTAGTGGGAGATGGTATACAGCAACAATGGGGGCCGGTTTGGCCGCGTACAGGATTTATCAATCAAAAGGATGATGCCAAGGCGGCTGCGGTGGTTGCACAGCGGGCTGGCAATATCGTTACCCAAACCCGCCAACCCCATGTCTATAACGCACTTGATGGTAATGGTTATAACCGTACCTGGTTACCGGGCGAGTTGGTTGAGAATGATCCGGGTACGGGGGTATGGCAAATGCTCGCACCTGAAGTCGATGAGCAATGTTATGCCTTTGGTGAAAACGATGTGTTGAGTACTTCGTGGTCCCAGGGGCGTCATTCTGAAGATAACCGATACGCGTTTACCTTGTGGCGTCCCTACGAGTGCTGTGAGGCAAAAGGTGCTTACTTATTCACTGTTCCGGTGAGGGTTTGTTTATGATTGCCAAACATACAACCACGCGGTTCTGTCGCCGGTTGGTTATCCTGGCGGTTAGTGTTATGACGTGTCATTCGCTAATTGCCGCAGAAGCGCCAAGCGACGATAGCCTGTTTTACTACAAGATTGGTGGGGGGCGGGATATTGCTATTCCCCCCAGCCTCAATATCACTACGATTGATTTATCACTAAGCGGACAGGCCTCTGCTCTCAGTTGCAGCGGTTTTGATCCAATGGTGGCTATTGAAAGTTCACTGGACAATTTGCGAAATGGTGTCGATAACGCTGTTAATGCCATTGAATTGGCAGCCACAGCCGCGATAGCAAATTTGCCTGGTTATATTCTTCAAAAGGCAAATCCTGGCCTGTATGACCTGTTTCAAAACGCCTTATTGCGCGCCAACGAATCCTTTTCGCTGGCCACTAAAAGCTGTGAGCGTATCCAGTACGAGATCGCCAATAACACAAACCCTTTTGATGAGTGGATTACAGTCAGTTGGGGCGACTCCTGGAAGCGGTCGGTGGGAATTGGTGGAGCCAATATCCATGATGCGGTCGACGATGCAGAAGATGCGCCTAACGAGGGAATTGAATGGGTAGGTGGCCTGAGGGCGGGTGGAGTTAACCAGCCGCCGATTCGGGTGCTGTCAGATGTTGCCAAAGCTGGATTGAATATATTGTCGCAACGGCCTCCAGAAACAAGTAGTAACTTGCCTGGTAGCGCACCTCTTGCTCAGCATTTTGCCGGTCCTAACGCGGTTGACCGGTGGATCAATAATGTACTGGGTGAGATTGAGGTAGGTCTCTGTGACAGCTGTACCAAAGGGACAAGGCCTGGAAAAGGACTGATTCCCTATATTGAGGAGACTACTGACGATATCGTGCAGCTGTTAGTGGATCTGGTTTCAGGTTCAACACAGCCTACACGGGTAAATCTGGAGCAAGTCGAAGCGCCGGGTATTGCGGTGACGCTGCAAGTCATTCTGGCGATTCGAAATCAATCTCCCGACGAAATATCCATTGTCATTAATAAGCTCGGCCAGGAAATTGCCGAAGCGAGGGTCATGGAGGAGGCGATGATCATTCGACGCTTGCTATTGGCTGGTCGCAAGGAGGGCTATGTCGCAGCGAATGAGATCGCGCAGCAAGAGGTAATCCAGGCGCTGGATGAGCTGGAAAGTGAAATCAGTAATGTGATTTTCGAGAAAGATGCCCGCGATAAATTTGTCACTTCGACCGTTGTAGAGCTATTGCTGCGGGACAATGCGATCCGCCAATCGTCTGTGAATACGCCTGCCACAGTACCGACTGACCCTCGTCCCTTGAAAAATGGTGGTGTGGAGCAATGAAATTTTACTCTGTAAAGAGGCAGTTTTTGTTCTGGGGGTATACCTCCGTTGCGTTGGTACTGTTACTCATAGTGGGCGTCGCGGTCAGTATCTGGGGGAGTTCGCAGCCTCCTCAGGCGATAAGTACACTGGTCGCGAACTTGCCGTTGGGTTGGTGGCGCGCTGTTATCTATAGTCTGCTGGTGCTGTGTTGGCCTCGGCTTGTCTGCCATCTTACCCGTCATCGTCGGCATGACTCTTCATCCTCAGCAAGCCGTCGCCCATTAGTTATTTTGATCATCCTTTACGAATGTTTGATTGTTCAGAATCCTTTAGCGGCTTTGCTGGGTTGGGTGGCTTAATAGTATGGCTGTTGATAGTACGTTAGAACTTTACACCACGCTATTTGGTTGGCTGTTTTATAACAGTATTTGGGACGTGCTGGTGGCTACCGGCATCGTATTTCTGCCGTTTCTGGGTATTCTTCTCGATACTATTATTCGTTCGTATGCGGGTGAAGATGCCGAGGAAGCGGGCAATACCACATTACGTATTGTCGAGGTGGAGTTCTTTGTGGCCTTCTTCGTGATCTTGATTGCAGCTGTACCGGCGACACCGCTGAATGCTGTCGATTTGTCGTTTACTCCACGCGCAGTCATTGGAACACCTGCACAGCCAGTGGCGACGGTCAATAACTCACGCACTACCTATGGGGGAGGCATTTCGTTTAATGCCGCACCGGTTACTGTGAGCGTGCCCGTGTTCTGGTATGCGGTGATGAGTTTTAGTTCGGGTTTTAATCGCGCAGTGATGGAAAATGTACCGCCCACTTTGGATTTTCGGGGGTATGTCGATGAATTGCGCGATGCATCCATTCAAGACCCTAATTTGCAACATGAGATCAACGATTTCTTTCGAGACTGTTTCGTTGAGGCGCGATCAAAATACTTGGCCGAACGTCCCAGCAGTGCAGCAATTACAGCATTGCTAAATCGTTATGGTGAGAGTGACCCTGATTGGATTGGCTCGCATGTGTATCAGGAAATACCGGGATATTACAATAGCATCCGTGCTGATACCGTCAGGGAAGGATACCCTTGGTCGGCCCTCAGGGACGTAGAGTGGGATGCGTCTAATAACCCTGTTTATGGAAAGCCATTCTGCACAGAATGGTGGCAAGGCATTCAACAATCAATTCTTAATGAGCTAGGTGATCTCGATTTACTTTCTGCTGCCGCTGAACCGGGGTGGGACCCTGCGCCACGTCGCGATACGGTTATACAAATTGCATTGATTAATTCTCCGCCGCGTTGGACTACTCGCGGCTACGACTTCGCCTATGGGAATCTGGTCGATTTCAGTGTTGGGGAACCTGGGGTGATGGTGTCGGTACAGAATGCCGCACAACAAGGTCTGGCTGCTTACGGCCTTGGAAAGACCAGTGTGTCTTTTGCCGCCTATTTGCGCGTATTTCTTGAAGCGGCACCCATGGTGCAAGCGCTGATCCTAATGGGACTCTACGCGCTGTTGCCGTTCTTTATCTTAATCAGCCGCTACAAGTTTTCTTTGTTGATTATCGGCGCATTGATCATGTTTACAGTGAAGTTCTGGACAGTACTTTGGTTCTTTGCCTGGTGGGTGGATCAAAACCTGATTCAGGCGTTTTATCCCGACCCTGGCAGCGTGACCACGCTGTTTAGCACTGACCTCACGCTCAAGCGGATCATTCTTAACTTTCTCACTGGTGGGTTGTATTTGGTGTTGCCGTTACTGCTATCCGTCTACCTGGGTTTGGCAGGTATTCGAGCCGCATCTCAGCTTGATGGTGCTACCCAGGCGATCACCCGTGGCACAGCCGGAGCGGGGCGAATTAATCCCAGACTAGGAGGGCGTTTTAAGGGGAAGAAAGGGGCAAGTAAATGATGTTGTCAGCCAGCCTAACAGTTACCAACAGTCGCTATTGCTGTCTCAATAGCACCTTACATACCCGGGTCAACGCTTCGGCGTGGTATGCAGTAATTCCTACGGGAATACGGAATGATCTGTGTGTTCACTCACCCAACCGGGGAGCTTGTTGCCCCATTGGGTCGGCGGCTCTTTTTATCACATCAACTCATTGAATCAGGAGCACTGCTATGAGTAAACCAACTGAAAATACAACAACGTCCTCTGCTACTGCAGAAAACAATCGGTACTTCAACGAGTATGCCAATGGCATCGGTTATCTGAACAGCATTCGTGAATTCGGTGCTGAAGGTAAACCTGAGCGCTATGCAGCTCAAGTATCGGTTATCCAGGGGCCAGCGGATAACGTGCACTATGAATATCATGATCTCGTTATTTCGTCTGAAACCGTGCTCGGTGTTGTGTTAGAACACCGGGAAGCTATCGAAGCCGAGGATGCCAATGTGCTGATTCGCTTCAATATGGCTAACCCTCGTGCCAAAGCATTCATCTATAAACAAGGTGAACGTGCCGGTGAATTGGGGGCTGCGATAGGTGGCTTCTTGACGCGCATTCTCTCTATGAAAATCAACGGTGAACTGGTCTATGAAGACCAACGTACTTTTGATGATCATGAGGGCACGCCTCAAGTCGCAAATGGATAACACGCCACCAGGGCAGTATTGACCTAGCGTTAATATGCTGTCCATTTCATCCTTATGGGAACCACCGTTCCCATAAGGACCTGGTGTGTTCCCTATTCCTATGGGAGCACATTATGAAAACCGTTAAACCTTCGAATGAAATGTATTCTACCGAAACGGCATTCGAGCAGGAAAACCAACTGATTGCTGAAGCCAAACACTTGCTCTATGCACGACTGAAAACCCGTGACCAGGTGTTTAGTTCCCCGCATGAAGTACGCGACTATCTGCGCTTACAGCTAGCAGGCCAGCAGCGAGAAGTATTTAGCTGCCTGTTTGTTGATAGCCAATATAGACTGATTGAGTATCGGGAAATGTTTGCGGGCACCATTGATGGTTGCAGTGTTTATCCCCGTGAAGTGGTCAAGGCCGCTTTGCAGGTGAATGCTGCTGCAGTGATTTTTGCTCACAATCATCCATCTGGAGTGGCTGAGCCCAGTCAGAGTGATAGAAATATCACACAACGGCTGAAAGAGGCTTTGTCATTGATAGATATCCGGGTACTGGATCACTTTATAGTAGGTGATGAGACAGTGGAATCGTTTGCTGAGCGAGGGTTGCTTTAGTTGATCAAACCCAATGCCCGTAGAACTTCGGTTTTGCGGGCATTTTCTATAACTTATTGTCGTAAAGGCCGTCGACACGTTTTACCGGATCGATTTCACCGCTTCGGTGGTTGTAATGAATAATGTTGTCGGTTGGGGCGTGATCATTTTCGTCATCACCACCATCGATTAGATCAATTAAAAATAGCAGGGTGCGCCAGCATAAACTGAGCACACCGACAATTAATGCAGCAATGAACAGATAAGATGCTTTGAGCCATTTCATCAGATTAGGCACCTTTTGCAGGGCGCTTAAAAATACAAGTAAGCTTTGCACTGCCTTTGGCGCAATTCACAAGCTCCCACTGCTGCTCACCTAATTTATTCAACGTTTGGGTTAATGCCCCGTCATTGCCGAGTAAGGGGTAGGTTTTGACCAGATATTCCCAGTTTTGCTCCGCTGTTGCCGACGTGGACAAAAGTAGCATGGCCAAGATGCATGAGATGCGAAATGAGCTTTGAGTAAACATCCATTGTTCTCCTTCAAGGTTGGAGTCCGTTTAGGGATGAATAATTATACTGTATTTGGGATGAGAAAATGAGGTTTCGAGGTCACATTTCAGGCAGTCAACTGTCAATATGCTCGCGTAAAGCGCTCCATATAAGGTGAAGATCCAGACTGGTTTCGTCGGCTATTTTGAGAAAACGTTCACGTTCCTCCAGTTGTTTATGGTGCTGCCAAAGCTTCCAAATCCGATGATCGGAGGATTCGTCACATAGAGGTGGCCTACCACTACCTACTCCACGAATATTAAGAACATTTCGGCGACGGGAGAACTCTGAAGCATGCATGCCAAATAACCGACGCATAAGAACCAATGGTGCGCCATGAAAAAGATAAATATCTTCTAACTCACGCGCTTCACGTTTGTCTTCCAACTCTTTTAGCTGTCTTGTCAGTGCTTTTTCATCTACGCCCACTTTGAGAAAGTAGCGAGCGCGGTTTACAAGCGATTTTTGTTCGGTGAGATTGAGTTTGGACAGCGTGGTGAGTAGTTCATCGGAAAGCTTATGCGTTTCAAAATGAATAGAGTGAAGAGACTCTAGGGATGACATCAATGTTTTAGCCGCAGAGCGACACATCTTATCTTCAAAATTAGCCATAAATAGTAACTCCATCGTTCCCTGACGGTTGGTCAGTCCATGTTGTTCGGTAGCAATTCCATACTATTGACAACGAAGAAAAATAACGTTGAGAAACTTTTCAGAAATGGAAGAAAGATTTTATAAAACAAGGGGTTAACACCTAGGTTTGGAGGCATAGGTTTTGGTGGATAGTAGGCGGTTATTACTATGAAAACGTGAGCACGAAAGACTTGTGCTTATTAGATACCACGTTGATTCCAAAAAGTTTTATTCTTAACGGAAAGAAAGAATATAGATTAGAACTGGTGCGAGTAGGACTATGGATAGCTTATCCACTGTGAGATATGCCGCTTTGTGATGCGCCTGATTCAGATCGTTAAGTACACCTTTTGCCTTGTCAGTATGATTTTAACGAGCTTGTTTGCTCTTTCTCTGTCGGGTGTGGCGTCCAGTGATGTCGTGATAGGGAATGGACTAAGTAAAAATCTGTTAGCAGCGGGTTTGTTTATCTTGATCGGATGCTGTATCGATTTTGGTAAATATTTATTTTGGTCCGAAAGACAGCGTAGTCATTATTATGGGGTTATGGCTTTAGTTCTCACAGGGTTTTCGTTATTGGCTAGTTGCGCATTTTTCCTTTCCGCTGAATTCGTCGCCATTAACAACTCTCAATTAGAATCCACGGAATATAGGGTATTGCAAGAAAGGGCAGATGCGATTAGGCAGGAGATAAACCACCATGAGCGTTTGCTGGAGAAACGCCTCAATAGTGAGTTTCATCGACAGTGGGTCGAAGGGGAAAAAAACGCTGAGAGAATACGTGAACTAAAAGGTTCACTGGTAAGGCTGATGGAGCTATCTTCAAATGCAGGCAAGAATACGGCGTTGAATGAAGTGCCAATAACACGCTTTTTTGCGGTCTTGGGGCGGATTTTTGGTGTGAGTATAGAAACCGTTAGAAACTTCGGCTATGGACTACTGGCGTTGTTGTTGGAAGTCATTACATTAGGTGCCATTAGTTTAGCAAATTCGATGCGGCGCGAAGCTTTGTGCGCTGATAAAGAGACGGCCGATGCTATCAAGCCGGAAGCATCTGTCGATGACTCTGTGCAGCGAGAAAAGATAGTCAATCTTTCTAACGACATTATTCGAGGCCAGATACAGCCGGTCATTCGGAAGATCAAGGCAGCGCAATATGAGCTTGATATGGATGCAATCAGACAAGTACTGATGCACCTGTATTTGGCAGGGCTGATTGATAAGGACGCACGTAATAGCTATAAACTGCCCAGTGCGGAATAGACTGATGAAGCTGAAGGGTGATCAAAATATGATCAGCGCATATTTGGATTAAATCATATAAAAACAGTTGGTTAGGACTGTTTTTGAGGTCAGGTGTCTTGTGATAAGGCGTGGCAAGCCCTTGCGGAAGTAAAATAATTGAACTATTCTAACCACGATGTACTCTATGAAAGCTGAAGCTAAATTGACCCACTACTTGCAATAAACCGAATCATGCGGACAGTAAAATACAGACAGTTGATCGTTGCGCTACTGATGATGGCATTCATCGGTCAGGTCGTTGCGTCTACGAGCATGTCTTGCCAAAGCCTGTCTGCCCCTTTGCAAGCTCAGGAGCAGATGATGGATTCGGGTATGATGGATCACTCTCAGCATATGGGCTCAAATGCGTTCTCGTTAGATGGTGCGGCTACCGCCGATTGCTGTCCTGATTGCGATTGCAGTTTGGGTGGGTGCTCCTCAGTAGCATTGCCTGCATGCCAGTCCATTTTTTCTTCTAGTCTTAAATCGATAACTGGTCACTATGACGAGTCTGCGGACTTTCAACTGGCTGTCTCCCTCTTTCGCCCTCCCATTTCCCGCTAATACAGGGTAAGTGCGCCTGAAATTCGGCGCTTCTTGCTCGATAGTTGTTGGCGGGAGTCACCAAACTCCCGAATAGAAAGTCTGAAAAGGCCTTGTGCTCTGTGGGAGTTACCATGAAATGGGTTGTTAGAAGTTTGGGGTGGTTTGCCACCACCACGCTGTTACTGATGAGTGTTGTTGCGTGTTCCGATAAGGAAAGTTTAACCACTGCATCAAATTCAATTACCAGCGAAATAGTCTCTCTGGATGTCTATAAAAGTCGAACTTGCGGTTGCTGCAAAAAGTGGATCTCGCATATCGAGGATTTCGGCTTTGAATCCGAAGTACATCACCCGGCGAATTTGAACAAGATAAAAGCTGATAAAGGCATAGAGCCACGTTATCAGTCCTGCCATACCGCTGTCTCAAGTGATGGCTATGTATTTGAAGGCCATATCCCTGGCCATATCATCCAGCAGTTTCTTGCCGCCCCCCCTAAAGATGCCATTGGTTTGGCTGTACCTGGTATGCCCGTGGGTAGCCCTGGTATGGAGGTGGGTGATCGCCGTGACGAATACGATGTATTGCTTTTAAGCAAAGATGGTAGCCACACAGTTTATGAGCATATCAATGGAAAGCGCTAGCTGGCATTTGATTTTGAGAGGTATGAAATGAAAAACAGTTTGCAAGACGAAACACTATTGGAGCCGCTTTTAATATCCCGCCGACGATTTGTGACAGGCATTGCAGCGGGTAGTGCCCTTTTGGGTTTAGGGCTTAGATCGGGATTATCAATGGCATCGCCCTCAAATCGTCTGGGGCCAACGACGCTAAGAGGAAATGAGTTTGATCTGAACATAGGCTATCAACCGGTGAATTTCACTGGTAAGAATCGTATGGCGACGGCTATCAATGGTTCAGTGCCATCGCCGGTATTGCGTTGGCGTGAGGGTGACCGAGTGAAGTTACGGGTTAAGAATAACCTTGCTGAAGATAGTTCTATTCATTGGCATGGCATTATCTTACCAACGGACATGGATGGCGTGCCCGGTCTTAGTTTCAACGGCATAAAGCCGGGTGAAACTTTTGAGTACCAGTTCGATATTAATCAAAGTGGTACCTATTGGTACCACAGTCACTCGGGCTTTCAGGAGCCGACAGGGATGTACGGTGCGATCATCATTGACCCCAAAGACCCCGACCCCGTTAGTTATGATCGAGATTATGTGGTCATGTTGTCGGATTGGTCTGATGAAGACCCGCAGGCGATTTACGCTAAATTAAAAAAACTCAGTCATTACTACAACTTTCGTGAACGCACAGTTGGCGATCTCTGGCGGGATATTAAGGATAAAGGTGTCGCGCAGGCATGGAATGAGCGCTCTATGTGGAATCAAATGCGCATGAGTGAGACCGATATATCCGATGTTACGGGTTACACCTATACCTATTTAATGAACGGTGTCACCCCTGATGAGGGTTGGGTCGGTCTGTTTAAACGCGGTGAAAAGGTACGTTTACGATTTATCAATGGCTCGTCAATGACCATTTTTGACGTGCGTATTCCTGGTTTAAAAATGACAGTAGTGGCCGCTGATGGTCAGAATATTGAGCCGGTGACGATCGACGAATTTCGTATCGGTGTTGCCGAGACCTACGATGTTGTTGTCGAGCCCAGTAATGACAGCGCGTATACCGTTTTTGCACAAAGCATTGACCGTACAGGTTATACCCGTGGCACATTAACACCGGATATCGGGCTGACCCCATCGGTACCCGCCATGGACGATGCACCAACATTAGGGCACCGTGATATGGGCATGGGTATGGATCACAGCATGCACGGTATGACTGGTATGGCGGGAAAGGCCGCTATGGATCACAGCGCGCACGACATGAGCGACATGCCAGGTATGGATCATGATCAACATCAGATGAGCGGCATGAAGACCATGGAGCACAAAAACCATGGGAAAAAAGTAGAAGCGTTAGGGAAAGCTGGCTTTGGCAGCACTCGTGAAATAACCCATGTTGCCAGTGAAACGGGCCCTCATGTTGATATGCGTGCTGAGAGCCCTCAAAGCGGTTTGAATGACCCAGGTATTGGTTTGCGAAATCACCAGCAGAATTATGGACGAAGGGTACTGACTTATGGCGACATTAAAAATCTATATCCAACATCTGATCCACGTGAACCCACTCGGGAAATAGAACTGCATCTCACCGGTAATATGAGCCGCTATATGTGGTCAATGAATGGGATTAAGTTTACTGATGCTGACCCCTTACACTTGAAATACGGCGAGCGTGTACGAATCACACTGGTAAACGACACCATGATGAGCCACCCCATGCATCTACATGGCATGTGGAGTGAGCTGGAAACTGGTGATCCGAAGGCTATTCCTCGCAAGCATACGGTGATCGTTCAGCCGGGATCAAAAATTAGCTATTTAGTCACTGCTGACGCCATTGGACGTTGGGCTTTCCACTGTCATTTGGTGTATCACATGCCCGGTATGTTTCGCGAAGTGCGAGTGAGCTAAGGAGAATCAATCGATGAAGTTATTTAATAGACAATCACCAAACTCACTCATGTATAACAGGAAATTCTGCTTATCCACACTTATCGTATCTTTGTTGCTGGGTTCTGCAAACCATGTGTTAGCGGGCGCTAAGGATGATCCGCTATTAACTAAGGTGCTAATTGATCAACTTGAAGTGCACAACGCAGATGATGGCAATCCGTGGGTTTTGGATGGGCAAGGTTGGATTGGAAAAGATTTGCAAAAGCTATGGCTCAAGGCAGAAGTAGAACGAAATGATGGAGAAACCGAGGAAGCCGAATTGCAGGCACTCTACAGTCAGGCAATAGCACCGTTTTGGGATGTACAGGTGGGGTTACGGCAGGACTTTCAGCCCACTCCGAATCGGAGCTGGGCGGTCTTTGGTTTTCAAGGTCTCGCGCCCTATTTTTTTGAAATCGACACAGCATTATTTATCGGAGAAAGTGGGCGTACTGCATTACGACTGGAAGCCGAGTATGAACTGTTGTTTACCCAGCGGCTGATTTTAACGCCTGAGATCGAAGTCAATTTTTATGGGCAAAACGATGAAGATCTCGGCATCGGTTCCGGTCTTTCTGATGTTGAGGCTGGATTAAGGTTGCGCTACGAAATTCGACGTGAATTCGCCCCATACATAGGTGTTAACTGGAACAAAAGTTTTGGTAATACCGCTGACTTCACGCGTGCCGAAGGAGGGGACACCGATGATCTCCAATGGGTGATAGGCGTGCGGGCATGGTTTTAACGCCTATACCACTTTAATTAACTAAATATACTCTAAATCAATATGAGGATTTACCAATGAAGAATATACATGTCACTTTTTGCTTTTTGTTAGTCAGCTTATTTTCAATCGCATCTGTTCATGCTCACGATCCATCTGAACATAAGACAAAGAGGGAGAAGCCCAAGTGTGAAGCAATGAAAAATATGGATCATTTAAAAATGGATGCGAATGATCCAATCATGATGGCAATGATGAAAAAGTGTATGAGTGAAGAATCTGCTGAAAACCATCATGATGGTGATACTGAAAAAAATACAACCGATGACAGCGATGCTAACAAAGTGGATCAACATAATGATGGTCATAACCACTAGCCTGAACTGTTGAGATGTGGCGGGTTGTAATCAGGCTTGCCGCAGCCAATTTTGACAAGCGCGACCACTGATGTCGCCAGGGATATAAAAATGAAAACAGTGAAATACCTCATTCTTATTGTCATCGGTGTATTCGCAGGTGGAGCAATTTATGTGTATTCCGGTGCTTATCCAATGGGAGCCGATGTGCCTCACAATAAGTTGACTTATTGGCTCTTGGAAACGGTGCGCGAACAATCAATCAAGAGGGCAGCACAAAACATAAGTGTTCCTTCGTTAGATGACCCAGAGATGCTTCTGGCGGGTGGGCCGGACTATAACGATATGTGTGTCGCTTGCCACCTAAAACCCGGAAAAATACAAAGTGATATGAGTATAGGCATGTATCCCGCACCGCCTAATCTCAGTAAAAAAGAAGATGAGCATGGGCACGATCATGCTGATTCCGAGCAAAGCGCTCGACGTCAATTCTGGATTATTAAACACGGAATTAAGGCGTCCGGTATGCCGGCTTGGGGACCGACACATGACGATCAGCGCATTTGGGCAATGGTCGCGTTTTTACAAAAATTGCCCGACTTAACTCCAGAGCAATATCAAATCCTTACAGCACGAGACGAAACCAATGGTTCGTCACATCACTAATCAAAGCGAGAGAACAATGAAAACAATTTTTCCTGCAATAGCTGTACTATTTTTATCCATGACGGCTAGTGCGCACAACGGTGAAGATCCAGCCGCAGAAGTAGTAAAAAAGCGATCCTATGTACTCCAGTATCAGAAGGAATACCCAGCTGCGACAAGTCAAGAAGAGCGAATTCGTAACATCAAGAAGCAAGTGTCTACGCTACAAAGTACAATTTTATTACTGAGAAATTCGCTGGTTAAAGAGAATCGGTCAGTTCGTTCTGATTTAAGTAAGTATGATTTAGACTATTTGGTAGCAATAAAGAACAGTCTGAAAGACATGCAAAAGTTACTTAAGCAACTAGAAGCAGCGGTAGACAGTTGATCCACTATATTCCATGGCCACTAGCCGCTCGCATTCATTCTGCCGTTATTGCAGGAGTGACTCCTAGGATTAAAACCTAAGTGTGTATCGCTTGATTTAAGTCAAAACTTGCAGTACACTGGGTATATGCTGCAATTGCTCAATATAAGGGAAAGTTTATGTTTCGTTCGATAGGCATAGTGTTGGTTATTTGGGGGTTGATTGCTCAGCCACTAATGGCTGCTATGCCTGCACCAATGACGGACGATAGCTCCCATTCCCTTATCATGGCGGATTCTAGTATAGCGGCCTCTGCCATGGCTCATCATGGGAATCAAGAAGAACCATCGAAAGCTCCTTGCCACGAAAATACCACTGACACTGCTTCCTCCGAATCCTGCGACAATTGCGATATCGATTGCATGAATGGAATATGCGCCTCGTCCTGTGTGATCAGTGGGGCAGCTGCATTCCAGAAATCATCAATTAATCTCGATCTGTTTAGCAGTACCCTACGGGCTGCTTCCTCTGGAGCACGTGCCTACGGGCTCCCCTCTCGTATTTTCCATCCTCCAAAACACACCTGATTTTCCGATAGGCGTCACTGCGCCTGTTATTTCGGAATTCCTAAACATTGACCTATTGACCTAGGTGTTACACCCAGGTTGTACGATCAATTCCTTGACCGGGTGCGTCTAATTTCAGCACTCGGAAAGTAACTGGAAAGTATTTGCGATACCGCTAGTTGGTTGCGCATACACATCAAGATGAAGGGTGTTATGAAAACGGTAACTGAAATCGCCAGACGATTTAACGTCAGTGCTGACACGATCCGGCACTACACCAAGCTGGGTTTGCTTTCACCGGAGCGGGATACGGCCAATGGCTATCGGCGCTATGGAATACAGCAAGAGAGGCGTTTGCGTTTTCTGTTGTCGGCCAAAAGGCTGGGTTTTAGCTTGAAAGATATTCGAGAAATCCTGGATATGGCGGCGTCCGGCGATACCCCTTGTCCAATAGTTCGAAAGCTGATCGACCAGAGATTAGAGGCCATACGCGAAGAGATGCGCGATGCGCAGAAGCTGATGGCGCGTATGGAGTCGGCTTCGAGTGATTGGCGTGATTTACCTGATCGTGTTCCATCAGGGGAGAGTATTTGTCACCTAATCGAAACCTGGGATAGCGCCAACAGTTTTGGCGATCATGCTATCTCCACAGCGGACTAGAGCGATGCAACCAACCGATATTCACGTATTAGATAAAGCCAATGGCCTGCAGGAGACCGAATATCTCCGGATTCACGGCGCGTCCTGTGCTAGCTGTGTGAGCAAGATTGAAGGCGCGCTACACAAGGTTGACGGCGTTAAAGAGGCGGTGATGAACCTGGCACAGAGCACGGTTTCTGTTACAGGTCATGCTACAGCCGAAGCGATGATTAATGCAATTAGGGCTGCTGGTTATGATGCGGAAAGCATCACCGATAGCTCGGATCAGAGTGTGCTCGATGAAAAGGAAAAAGCCGACGAGGCATATCACAAGCGCTTGATGCGGGAAATGTGGATTGCGCTATCCCTTGGTGTGCCATTGATGATCTACAGCCTGGTTGTCGGAGAGATGACCGTTACCACAACGATGGAACGAGCGGTGTGGTTGATTGTTGGTCTTTTGACATTTGGCGTGATGTTTTTCGCAGGCAGGCATTTCTATATCGGTGCCTGGAAGTCTTTTGCCAATCACAGCGCCAACATGGATACCTTGATTGCCTTGGGTACGGGCACCGCATGGATCTACTCCATGTTTGTCGTGTTCTTTCCCTCGCTGGTGCCGGAAATGGCGCGGCACGTCTATTTTGAAGCGACAGCCATGATTATCGGCTTGATCAACCTTGGCCTAGCGCTGGAAATTAAAGCGCGTGGTAGGACATCGGAAGCAATAAAGCGCTTAATTGGATTGCAGCCAAAAACGGCTAGGGTTGTGCGCAATGGTGAAGAGGTGGACATTGCCATCGAACGGGTGCAACTCGGTGATCACGTTAGAGTGCGTCCCGGCGAGAAAATATCGGTTGATGGCATTGTTTCGGACGGCCTGACAGCGGTAGATGAATCCATGCTGACCGGTGAACCCATGCCCGTAGAAAAGGCAACAGGTGATGAAGTGGTTGCCGGTACGATCAATAAGAGTGGTTCGATTCTCTTTAAAGCCACGCGGGTGGGTAAAGACACCGCGCTGGCGCAGATCATAGACATGGTAAAACGGGCGCAAAATTCAAAGCCGCCTATTGGCCGTTTAGCCGATGTTATTTCCGCGTACTTTGTCCCTGTCGTGATGATTATTGCTGTGATCAGCGCATTGGTTTGGCTGAATTTCGGCCCTGATCCCCGAGTAGCTTTTGCGATTGTGTCAGCAACGACCGTACTCATTATTGCCTGCCCCTGTGCGCTGGGCCTGGCTACCCCTATGTCAGTAATGGTTGGCGTAGGCAAGGCTGCCGAGGCTGGCGTGCTGATCCGTAATGGCGAAGCGTTGCAGACCGCATCGAAAGTCACGGCCATGATTTTGGATAAAACAGGGACCATCACACTAGGTCAACCTGCCGTCACTGATATTGAGCTGGTACACGAAAACAACGAGAGTAAGGTTCTGCGGTTGGCAGCCAGCCTGGAAGCAGGATCTGAACATCCGTTGGCTTTATCGATTATCGAGTCGGCAAAGAGTCGAGGTCTTGAGCTCGAGCCTGTTGAACAGTTTCACTCAGTTACCGGTCATGGTGTCGAGGGTATTGTCGATGGTCATGCCTTATTGTTTGGTAATGAAAAACTGATGCGTGATAGGGGAGTCGATATTGAGCAATACCTTCCAAGCGCACAGCGTATGGCATCGCTTGCACAAACGCCAATGTATCTAGCGGTTGATGATCAGCTAGCCGCGATTATCGCCGTATCTGACCCCATTAAAGAGGACTCCATTGAAGCAATAAAACGTCTTCAGAAAAATGGTGTGCGCGTTGTCATGCTGACAGGTGACAACCGGGCTACCGCAAAAGCAGTCGCAGAAAAAGTCGGTATTACCGAGTATTTTGCCGAAGTTCTGCCCGATCAAAAATCTGACAAGGTCGCTGAATTGCAGGGACAAGGCGAGATCGTAGGCATGACCGGCGACGGTATTAACGACGCCCCAGCCTTGGCCTTGGCGAACGTCGGTTTTGCCATTGGCACGGGTACGGATGTCGCCATTGAAAGTGCAGATATTACCTTGATGCGGGGTTCCCTGCATGGCTTGGCTGATGCCATTGCGGTCAGTAAGGCGACGCTCAGCAATATCAAGCAAAACCTATTGGGAGCCTTTATCTATAACGTAGCCGGTGTGCCGGTCGCGGCTGGTGTGCTGTATCCGTTCCTGGGATTGCTGCTAAGTCCAGTCATTGCAGGTGCAGCGATGGCCTTTTCATCGCTGACTGTGGTGACCAATGCAAATCGTCTGCGCTTATTTACAGCGCAGAAGCATTAGGGAGAAACCGACATGATGATCATTAACCTGTTGGGCCTGCTACTGATCGCACTGATTGTTTGGTGGTTTTGGGTTTATAAGCCGCAGGCAGTTTCAGTGGATAAAAACACCGTGACCGTCGTGGTAGATAACGGTACCTATGAGCCTTCAAGAATTCGATTAGTGGCAGGCCAGGACACGACGCTACGCTTCCTCCGCAAAGATGCATCGCCTTGTGCGGCGACCGTGGTTTTTGCAGATTTCGATATCAGTGAAGAGTTGCCATTAAATAAACCCAAAGACATCAGCCTGCCGCCCCTGGCATCAGGTGAATACTCTTTCACTTGCCAAATGCAAATGTATCGAGGCGCGCTGATTGTTAACGAGAACGGAGATTAAGGCCATGGCACAAAAACAATCATTCTGGTTTAGCTCCAATGGTTTGGCAGCCCTGACCTTAATCGGTGCCGTCAGCTATTTCCTGTTTATGGAGCATCGTGAACACCTGTTTCAGTTTTTGCCTTTTCTGATTTTGTTGCTGTGCCCGCTGATGCACATCTTTATGCATAGAGGCCATGGTCATGGGGGACACGGTGGGCATGGAGAAGATAACGCCCGAAATGGGCAAAACGATCTTGGTTATCAAAAGGGTTATGAAGATGGCCTTCGTGATCGCGAAGAACAAGAGAAAAACCAATAGGTTTGGTTGAGGAGCAGCGTCATGCATGAGCACGAATCATACGGTTTATGGGTCTTGGTGATTCTGAATTCGGCAATATTTATCTTCTTTGCATTCAGTTTCACCAAGCCAAAGACTCAGCGGGACTGGCGTAGTCTTGGGGCATTTTCCGCGTTTATTGTCGCCTTGTTTACGGAAATGTATGGCTTCCCGCTCACCATTTACTTCCTGTCCGGTTGGTTGGCTGAGAAATATCCCGGTGTTGATTTTCTGGCCCATGAAAACGGCCACCTGCTGCATACGCTCTTCGGTTTTGAGGGCAACGCACATTTTGATCCGTTACATATCGCCAGCAATGTGCTAATCGTGTTGGGGTTCTTCCTATTGGCGTCTGCCTGGAGCGTTTTACACAAGGCACAGCAGGCTGGTGCACTCGCGACGTCGGGATGGTATGCACGCATGCGCCATCCTCAATACGTCGCTTTTGTCCTGATTATGTTTGGCTTTTTGTTGCAATGGCCAACCATTCCCACGCTGGTCATGTTTCCCATTTTGTTGGTGGTGTATCTCCGGCTTTCAAAAGCGGAAGAGCGTCAGGCAATCGAGCAGTTTGGTGATCAGTACATTCACTACAGGAATAACACTCCAGCGTTTATTCCCAAATTAGGGCCAATACAGGAGGGAAATATTTATGAACAGTAAGCAGGAACACAAACTCGGTGTAAATGAAAACTCGCTAATGATACGGCATCTGCGATTAGAAGGTGCCGTAGAGGAAAACCACCAACTGATCGTACAAGAAATTGATCATCTGTTGGGTGTCGATGCTGTCTCGATAAACGCATCAGAAAGTTTACTCAATGTGGCCTATGACGCCACTAAACGGCAGTTGGATGAAATTGAGGAAATTGTCAGGAAGCACGAGTGCGACATTGCTCATGACTGGTGGACGCATTTTAAAGAGGGCTATTACAAATTTGTCGATCAGAACGTGAAAGACAACGCCAGTCATGAACCATGGAGTTGCCACAAGCGACCACCCGGTAGGTAAATCTAACCTAACAACGGAGACAAGATATGAACATCAATAGAGTAGCAAAAACTATCGTATTCGCTGTCGTCGCTTCCAGTTTTTCAACGGCGGCATTAGCTGAACCCTCGGTTGAAGAGTTGGCCGAGCGCTTGGAGCGTATGCAACAGGAAATGGATCAGCTTAAACAGCAGCTTAAGAATAGTGCGACTAAAGAAGAAGTCCAGGTCATCAAAAAGGATGTCGCTACCGCTGGTGAATGGCTACAGCCCGATACGTTGATCCACATGGCTGGCTATGCCGATGTGGGCTACACCGATTCGGAATCGGAAGATGGTAGCTTTAATGTTGGCACCTTCGCACCCATTTTTCACTTTCAGTATCGCGATTTGGTAATGCTTGAATCAGAACTGGAGTTTGAAGTAGGGGATGATGGTGAGACGGAGACTAATCTTGAATACCTGACCATCGACTGGTTTATCAATGACTATATGGTCTTAGTGGGCGGGAAGTTCTTAAGTCCTATTGGCCAATTTCGGCAAAACCTACACCCTTCCTGGATCAATAAACTGCCTTCGGCACCACCTGGGTTCGGCCATGATGGTGCCGCCCCGGTCTCTGATGTAGGTTTCCAGTTGCGTGGCGGGTTTCCAATTGGCGCGATTAGGACTAACTACGCTGTTTATATCAGCAATGGCCCGGAATTAATCGCCGAATTCGAGGATGGTGAATTCGAACTGGATGGCGTTGAGGCAGAGGGATTTGGCTCTGATGGCGACGGTGAGAAAGTTGTGGGCGGACGCCTCGGTATTATTCCCTTTTCGGGGTTTGAGCTAGGTCTGTCGGCGGCAAGCGGTAAAGCAACGGTGACTTCAATTGAAGATGGTGACAGTAGTGCGCTGAGTGACGAAGGTGCACGTGATTATGACGTAATCGGAGCGGATTTTAGCTGGCAATACAAAGCGTTCAATCTACGCGGTGAGTATGTTGAGACGGAAGTTGGTGCTGATACCGGTAGCGGTACCGCCGCATCAGAAGGCGCGACTTGGGAGACTTGGTACACCCAGGGAGCCTATCGATTCAATCAATCCAAATGGGAATTAGTCGCCCGCTATACGGATTTCGACTCGCCCCATAACAGCCAAGACCAACAGCAATGGGCTATAGGGACCAACTATCTCTTTACCAATAACTTTATCGGTAAGCTCAGTTACGAATTCAACGATGGGCAGGCAGGCAGTGATGCCGATCAGGATAGATTCCTATTTCAAATGGCTTATGGCTTCTAATTGAGGAGAACTGTAATGACTAATTTAATCTGGAAAAGTGTTAGTACCTTAAGCAAGAGAACGGCTTTGTTGTTACTCACAGCATTGGCAATACAGCCACTGTATGCACTTGATTATCCGGAAGAAGGGGATTTTGCCCAGGGTAGTAAGGCATGGTCCGAAAACTGTGCGCGTTGCCATAACATGCGTAGTCCCTCTGACCTTCGCGATGATCAGTGGGTCACAAGCGTGTTTCATATGAGAGTGAGAGCAGGACTTACTGGGCAGGAGGCACGCGATATGCTGACTTTTTTACAAGGCTCAAATGCCAGAGTGGAAAATGTCGATCTGGGTCAAGTTGAGTCCACGACAACTGATACAGCCAGTATCTCAGGAAAGCAGGTTTATGAAAGCAATTGCCTGGCCTGCCACGGTGCGAACGGCAAAGGCAGCATACCAGGCGTACCAGACTTTAACGCAAAAAATGGCCGTCTATCGAAAAGTGATAGTGAACTACTCAGCAATATCATCACTGGTATTCAAAGTCCGGGTGGTTCAATGCCAATGCCGCCGCGAGGTGGAAATAGTCAGCTCTCGGATGCTGACCTGAATGCAGCATTGAAGTATATCAAAGCATCATTTTCAGAATAGCATTGAGCGCGACTAGGTACGTGCTTAATCAATTTTTATTAAAGGAGTACTTAAAATGTTAAACAGAATGATGAAGGTAACTTTTCTGGTGGTTTTTGTAGGGCTTTTAACCGCCTGTGCTGGCAGTCAGTTTTATCACGAAAACATTATGAGGGGTCAGGTGGTCGGCATCGATAATGACGAAGTCGTTGTCTGCATAGGTAGTGAGGATGGCGCTGAAACGGGGCAAGAACTCCAGGTATACCGTTATGTTTGGGAAGGCGCTGTTGAGGAAGGTGATGATGACTATCGAGTTGATTATGTTGGCACCTTACAGATCAAGTCCGTAGTTAATGACCATTTTGCACGGGCAATAAGCACGAAGGGCAATGTTAAGAAGCACGACATTGTAGAACTTAAAAAATGATGAAAAAGAAGCGAGACCACAGAGGCATGTTTTCATTCTCTACTCCCAAACAGTTTGTATCTGCTTGGGGGCTCGCGCTTGAGGATGAATCACTATGAAACGACATATTAGTTTCTATTCGAGGGTAGCGATCTGCCTGTTGACGCAATTCGCGCGAGTAACAATCCATAGGCGTTGGCTTTTCTTAAGTGCAGTCGCTCTAGGTGCCGCGAATATTACTGTATACGCCAGCGAATATAGCAGCGCTCCGGTATTGACCGCGGGTTCTGCGGTTGAAGTCGCAATCCGGGACAACCCTAACCTTGCTGAAATGCAAGCAAGGTATGAAGCGTTGGCCGAAGTCCCTTCACAGGTGGGTACCTTGCCGGACCCGATGGTTAATTTCAATGCGATGAACTTCCCTACTGATACCTACGAAAGGGATCAGGAAGCGATGACACAGCTCCAAGTGGGCTTCAGTCAGGTCTTTCCTTTTCCAGGAAAGTTGAGCTTAAAGGAAGAGGCCGCCGAGTACGATGCGCGGGCGGCGGGGCATTCTGTCGATGAGTTGCGTTTGCAGCTTATAAAGAATGTGAAGAGCAAATGGTGGCAGCTCTACTATATGGATCGTGCCCTAGAGACAGTGGACAGCAATCAAGCTTTGTTGCGTCAGTTTATTACCGTCGCTAAAACCAAATACGAAACCGGTAAGGGCTTACAACAAGATGTTTTGCTTTCGCAGCTGGAACTCTCCCGATTAATGGATCAGGAAATTCAGCTAGAAGCCATACGGCGCAATCAGGCCATACAGCTCAATATCTTGATGGACAGACCTGCTAACGATCCTATAACGCTGCCGGATACGGTTTCTAAAATGATGCCAAATCTTGTTGATGAGAGTGAGCTTTACCAGAAGGCGGCGTCCGTGCGACCACGCTTGAAACAAATGGAAACGCAGATTGATGCAGCGAAATCCCGTCTCGATCTGGCCAAGCGCGATTATTATCCTGATTTTAAACTGGGTGTGACCTACGGTGATCGAACCGGAGACAATCCATTACCCCGAGGTGGAGCACGTTCAGATTTTCTTTCTGTCATGGTGGGAGTAAAAATCCCGCTCTACGCTGGCCGGAAACAATCCAAGGCAGTTTCTCAGAAAAGTTTGGAGCTACAGAAAAACCGCTACGCACTGCTCGATGAAAAAGGCTTGGTGACAGCGGCAATTTCATCCGCCGTTACAGATTACCACCGGGCAAAGAAACAATATTCGCTCTTTGGTAGCGGCATTGTTCCGCAAGCTCAACAAACGGTTCAATCAATGTTGGCAGGTTATCAGGTCAGTGAAGTGGACTTCCTGAACTTGGTGCGAAGCCAGATGACACTTTTTAATTACGAGCTGCAATACTGGAAGGCGTTAAGCGATGCAAAGCAAGCATTAGCCCGCCTAGAGGCCGCCGTTGGCGAGGAAACTGTTTATGAATAAATCTACCCTTTTAATCGCCGTACTGATGCTAGGTATTGGGATCGGCACTGGTTACTGGTTGTCCGGTAATAGCAGCTCGACAGTGGCAGTAACAGAGCAGGATAAAAAGCCTTTGTTTTACCGCGACCCGATGAACCCGAGCATTACATCGCCGGTACCAGCAAAAGACTCCATGGGTATGGATTACATACCTGTCTATGCGGATGAAGATAAACCATCGTCCGAACGAAAAATCCTTTTCTATCGGAACCCAATGAATCCATCAGTGACTTCGCCTGTACCGGCTAAGGATTCGATGGGAATGGATTATGTGCCGGTTTACGCCGACAACGAAGCCAGTGAAGTTGCAGGTACAGTGAAGATCGACCCGGTAGTGGTTCAGAATATTGGTGTTCGTACGGCCATAGCTAAGCAAGAGGCAATCAGCCGAACCATTCGTGCTGTTGGTCGAGTGGATTTTGATGAGGAGAGTATGGCGCGCTTCCATCCCAAGGTTGAAGGATGGATTGAAGAAATTCGTGTTGATAAGACGGGGCAGAATGTGGCTAAGGACGATATTTTGCTAAGCATCTACTCGCCTAAGTTGGTTTCGACTCAGCAGGAATATTTATTGGCACTCAATAACCTGTCTGCTTTGAGTAAAAGCCAATTTGATGAAATCAGGCAAGGTGCAGAGGATCTGGTAAGGAGTTCTCGCGAACGTTTGGAATTGCTGGACGTGCCTGAGCATCAGATTCAAGAGCTAGAACAAACCCGAAAAATTAAGAAAAGTTTGCATATACATTCACCGGTAGCCGGTACGGTTATTCGTATTGGCTCCCGCCAAGGGCAATATGTTACGCCAAAAACCGAGTTGTACATGATGGTTGACCTTAGCCAGGTATGGGTTTACGCCGATGTCTATGAATACGAATTACCTTGGGTCAAGCTTGGCGATGAAGTCGAGATGACCTTGGCATCCGTGCCCGGTAAAACCTTTAAAGGCTCTCTGGACTATATCTACCCCTATGCGGAATCGAAAACACGGACCACGAAAGTACGTTTGGTGTTTGACAATCGTGAACTGTTACTACGCCCGGATATGTTTGCGGAGGTCAGCATTCAATCCGATACGCTGAATAACGCCGTCATCGTACCCGCTGAATCGGTTATTCGCTCCGGTAGCAGGACGCAAGTTTTTGTTGTCAGAGGCCCCGGTAAATTCGAACCGAGAACCGTTAAGTTGGGTATTGAGTCCAGTGGCCAGGTTGCTGTACTGGAAGGTGTCGCGGCGGGCGAGGAGGTCGTGACCTCCGCCCAGTTCCTGGTAGATTCTGAATCAAAATTGCGGGAAGCGACGGCCAAAATGATGGACGCGTTAAACAGCTCTAAAGGTATTTCTGAAGATGATTCGAGGAGCGTGGAAAGTCACAAGGGGATGGTTCACGGCAGTGAGGAGATGACTGATCACTCCCAGATGGAGATGGACGGTCACACCGATATGGAAATGAGTGAGCAGATAGATGGCTCAGGGCATGGAGTGCATGACCATGATTAATGCCATTATCAATGCCTCCTTGCGCGATCGTTTTATGGTGCTGATCGCGACTGTCATTATTGCGCTAGTCGGCTTGTTTGCTTATAAAAACGCCCCGCTGGACGCAATACCGGATTTATCGGATGTACAGGTCATTATCTTTACCGAATATCCCGGCCAGTCGCCACAAGTAGTAGAGGACCAGGTTACATACCCGCTAACCACGTCGATGTTGGCGGTACCTCGTACCAAAGTGGTTAGGGGATACTCCTTCTTTGGTCTTTCCTTCGTGTACATCATTTTTGAAGATGGCACCGATATGTACTGGGCACGTTCTCGGGTGCTGGAATCCATTAACTATGTCAGTGGCCGATTACCGCAAGGCATTACGCCGACGTTAGGGCCAGATGCAACAGGTGTTGGTTGGGTCTACGAATATGCACTGGTGGATAAAACGGGTAAACATGACTTAGCCCAACTCCGCTCTTTGCAGGATTGGTATTTACGTTACCCGTTGCAGACCGTAGAGGGTGTTTCAGAAGTCGCCTCAGTGGGAGGCTACGTTAAACAATATCAGGTAGAAGTCGATCCCAATGCCTTGTTGCGTTACAACATCCCGCTAAACAAAATTAAGATGGCCATCAAAATGTCCAACAAGGATGTGGGTGGGCGTCTGGTTGAGATGGCGGAAACCGAATATATGGTTCGGGGCCTGGGTTACATACAGTCGATTGATGATCTCAACAGTATTCCAGTAGCTGTTGATGCGAACGGTACGCCCATACGCCTACAGGATGTGGCGCATGTTCAAATTGGCCCTGAGCTGCGTCGAGGTCTCGTAGATTTGAATGGCGAGGGCGAGGTTGCCGGTGGTGTGGTGATTATGCGCTTCGGCGAAAATGCTCTGGCTACTATCCAAGCGGTGCGTGCTAAATTAGAGGAATTGAAAGCCGGTTTACCAGACGGTGTAGAGATTGTCCCAGTCTATGATCGTGGTGACTTGATCGAGCGTGCAGTAAAAAGCCTGAACACCTCACTGATGCAGGAACTGATAATCGTCAGTTTAGTGGTTATCCTGTTTCTGCTACATGCGCGCTCGGCTTTCGTGGCGATCATTACGCTGCCATTGGGTATTTTGATGGCTTTTATCGTCATGCGCCTCCAGGGGCTCAACGCCAATATTATGTCCTTGGGTGGTATTGCTATTACCATCGGCACCATGGTCGATGGGGCTATTGTGATGGTTGAGAATGCGCATAGTCGGTTAGCCGAAGCCAGTGAAAAAAAGGCAAGTGAAGGAAAAGGCAGTGAACTGACACTGGATGAGCGCTGGAAGACGATTGGCGCGTCCTGTCATGAAGTCGGCCCGGCCCTGTTTTTCTCTCTGTTGGTCATTACAGTTTCGTTTTTACCGATTTTTACTATGCAGGCCCAGGAAGGTCGGCTATTCAGCCCGCTGGCCTTTACCGCTACTTATGCCATGGCCGCTTCGGCAATTTTGGCCATTACCTTGGTACCAGTGATGATGGGCTATCTCCTGCGAGGGAAAATCATTGCTGAACACAAGAATCCGATTAATCGGGCACTACATGCGTTGCATAAACCTGCGTTGACGCTGGCGATGCGGTGGAGAAGCATTACTTTAATTGTGGCTGTAGGCTTGTTGGCAGTGACCTACTATCCCTATTCCAAGCTGGGTAGCGAGTTTATGCCACCGTTGGATGAGGGCGATATTTTGTATATGCCGACGACTTTCCCTGGTATCTCCATTACCAAAGCCAAGGAGTTGTTGCAGCAAACCGACAAAATATTATCGACGTTCCCTGAAGTGCATCATGTGTTCGGCAAAGTAGGGCGCGCAGAATCTGCAACGGACTCGGCACCTTTGGCCATGATAGAAACTACGGTCCGATTAAAACCGAAGGACGAATGGCCAGACCCAAAAAAATCAACCAAAGACTTGATGAATGAAATGGATAAGGCGATTCAATTCCCAGGATTGGCTAACGCCTGGACAATGCCGATCAAAACTCGAATCGATATGTTATCGACGGGTATTAAAACACCTATTGGTATCAAAGTTTCCGGCCCCGATCTGAATGTCTTACAACAGGTTTCTCAGGATATTGAGCAAGCCATGAAAACACTGCCGGAGACTACTTCGGCCTTTGGTGACAGGGCAGTTGGGGGCTATTACCTAGACTTCAACATTAATCGGGAAAGCGCAGCGCGCTACGGGCTAACTGTTGGAGCGGTTCAGGATATTATCCAAAGTGCCATTGGTGGTATGAATATCACCGAAACTGTCGAGGGACTTGAGCGGTATCCAGTCAATCTACGCTACCCGCGTGAGTTGCGCGATGATCTGGAAACCCTCAAGCGTGTATTAATACCCACGCCTACGGGAACACAAATTCCCCTGGCGATGGTGGCGGATATTGATTATCAGCGTGGACCGCCCGTTATTAAAAGCGAAGATGCGCGGCCTAACGCCTGGATTTATGTCGATATCTCTACTTCGGACATTGGAGGTTATGTTGCCAAAGCTAAGCAGGTGTTGAATGAACAAGTTACGGTTCCAGCGGGATACACTATTACCTGGTCCGGCCAGTTCGAATATATGGAACGTGCTGCTGAGCGCCTGAGCATTGTGGCACCAGCAACGCTGCTCATTATTTTCCTGCTCCTGTACTTCAATTTCCGAAACATCACCGAGCCATTAGTTGTGATGATGTCGATTCCGTTCGGTCTCGTAGGCGGAATCTGGCTTATCTATATCAATGATTACAATATGTCGGTGGCTGTTGCTGTTGGCTTTATTGCGTTGGCAGGGATGGCGGCAGAAATTGGTGTTCTGGTCTTAAGCTTTATTGATGTCGAGATCGCCAAACGACGCGCCGAGTCGAGGCAGTTGCTATCGCTAGAGGAAATAAAGGATGCGGTACTGTCGGCAACGTCAAAGCGGGTACGACCTGTGGCGATGACGGCCATATCCACGATGGCTGGACTGATTCCTATCATGCTAAGTAGCGGCACTGGCTCCGATGTTACGCACCGTATTGCCGCACCGATGTTAGGCGGGATGCTGACGGTTATGATACTGAATCTTTTGGTACTGCCTGTGATTTATAGCCTCATTCTACAGTACCAAGAGAAGCGCCGAGAGCTACCTGCGAATGCCGATTTTCAGGTGTTAACTGAAAAAGGAGACACTGCATGATATTTGCAATTGTGTTGGCTTTCAGTCTGGTTGCGGTCACCTTTACATTTCATTACCGAGTATTGCTTTGGCTTGGGTTGAATACGCCAAAGATGAATTTGCCAACACAAACGCAGGTGTTAGTTATTGTCGTCGTGCTTTTCCTGACGCATATCGTTGAGATTGCTTTCTACGCAATAACCTACAGCTGGTCTGTATCTTCGCTTAAATTGGGTATGTTTCAAGGGGCACCAGTGGGTGATGCAATGAGTTACTTATATTACTCAGGGGTTATCTACACAACACTGGGCTTGGGAGATATACAGCCCCAAGGGCACATTCGCTTTATAACCGCCATGGAGGCACTGAATGGTTTTCTATTAATCACCTGGTCTGCGTCGTTTACGTTTCTTGCAATGGGTCGTTTATGGCCATGGGATAACGCGTGTACTGGTCGAATGGATGAGCCCCGAAAGAACACCGGTTAGTCTCGACACATTGGGAGTCAACGAATGAAGAGGTGGATATGATCAACAGGAATAAATTTGCGGTGGCAAGCGGACTATGTGCGGGGCTATTGTGGGTGATATGTAGCATTCTTGTAGCCCTTTTTCCTCATTACATGCTGCTAATGACAACGCATATGATTCACGTCGATATAACGCAGATGGGATGGACGTTGACATGGTCTGGGTTTCTGGTCGGGTTAATCGGTTGGATGATCCTTGCCGGTGTTGCAGGAGCGTTACTGGCAGTTATCTATAACCAGATGGTTGGCAGTGAAGCTAGTTAGGCTAATTTTTTGGGTATGCTGAAGAGCAATTATTTTGAGCGGTACTGCTAATGGTTGAAAAGAAGGGATATTTTCAGCCAGGCTTTGCGTCGACAATTGAAACTGTCTCAGAGCTGGGAGCACTGGCTGAGAAATTGACATTTCTGATCCGCAGCAAACTGTGGGTGCAGATTGTTGTATGCATGGTCTTGGGTGTCGGCATTGGTTTATTGGTGTCTCCGGAAGGGGCGGCCTTGGTGTCTGATCAAACAGCTGAACTTATTACTGGGTGGCTTGTTTTGCCTGGACATTTGTTTTTGGCGCTGATTCAGATGATTATGCTTCCGCTTGTCGTATCGTCAATTGTGCTTGGTATAGCAGGCGCTGAAGATCTGACCAAACTTCGCAAAATGGGGTTGCGAATTGCTCCCTATTTCGTAGCTACAACAACTGTAGCTGTCCTAATTGGTGTAGTGCTCGCGACGTTCGTTGAACCAGGGCAGTACATCGATCCAAATATGCTCTCTGCAGCACTCGCCGATACAGGACCTGTGAAGGTGAGTGAAAATCAGGAAGTACTGACACTTCATGACCGTATAGTCGGTCTAATACCGGCTAATCCATTGAGTGCGGCGCTTGAAGAAAGCATGTTGCAAATCGTCGTGTTTGCGATCCTTACGGGGGTTGCGCTAGCCTCTATTACCCAGGATCGGGCTAAACCCTTACTCGATATTTCCAAATCCGTACAAGAATTGTCAATGAAGATTGTTAGTTGGGCGATGGTGATCGCTCCCCTGGCGGTACTGGGATTGTTGGCGCAAATCATTATGCAAGTCGGCATTGACGCGCTCATGGGAATGTCGGTGTATGTGGGTACTGTTCTACTTGGCTTAGGGATGCTGCTTGGGTTTTACCTGACAGTTGTATTGATTGTGGCGGGTGTAAGCCCTTCAACGTTTTTGTCTAGGGTAAGAGAAGTCCAATTGCTGGCATTTTCAACATCCAGCTCGGCTGCGGTGATGCCTCTGTCCATCAAAACGGCGGAAGAAAAGCTTGGTGTGCAATCCTCAACTGCCGATTTTATCGTGCCGTTAGGCGCGACGATTAATATGGATGGCACCGCGCTTTATCAAGTTGTCGCTGCCGTGTTTCTCACGCAAGTATTTGGGGTTGAGCTTTCTTCGGGAGAGCTTCTATTGCTAATCACAACAACCATTGGTGCCTCAATTGGTTCGCCTAGCACACCAGGTGTTGGTATCGTCATTCTTGCTACGATACTGACAAATATCGGCGTACCAGCAAGCGGCATAGCTTTGATAATTGGGGTTGACCGAATCCTTGATATGTCGCGCACTGCAATAAACGTAACCGGGGATTTAACAGCCTGTGTGGTGATGGATAAATGGCTTCCATCCAAACCTATTGATCGGGAGGTGGTGTGAATTGAATATGCATTTATTATTTCTGCTGTATTCGAGCAACAATATGATTGTCGATAGGCACCAGCGTTGTTCTCTGTATGCCCTTATTGTTCATTGGGGTCTTCAAATAGTGCGTCGATAATCGGGCACTGATCCAAGGTATAAGAGTGTCCTTTGCACTGTTCAGCCATCGTAACCAATGCTTGATGAAGCCTTTGCAAATCATCTATCTTGCGTTGCACCTCTTCTGATTGCGCCAGGGTAAGGGCTTTCACTTCGCCACAGGTGTGATTTGGCTCGTCGACGAACTGCAACAAGTCACGGACCTGCGCCACGCTAAAGCCCAGGTCCCGGCTGCGGCGGATGAAAATCAGTCGTTTCAATTCTGGCCGGTGATATACCCGATGCCCGCCTTCCGTGCGCTGCGGTGTTGGCATCAGACCGATTTTCTCATAGTAGCGCACTGTTTCGACCTTACACTGGCCCGCGCGGGCCAGATCTCCGACTCCGAAGGGTGCCTTGGCTGAACGTTCTTGCATATAAATCACATGAACCTGTAGTTACTACAGATTTTATACTAGCACTAATGGCTCAAAATGATAGAGGTATGCCGATGACAACCATGCTTGAATCTGAGCTTATGTGCCCTGAATGTGGCCACAAAACAGTGGAAATTATGCCGGAAGATGCCTGCATGTATTTCTTTCAATGTCCCCAGTGTTCTGTGGTATTGAAGCCTGTGGCGGGCGACTGCTGCGTATTTTGTTCTTATGGCAGTATTCCCTGTCCACCGGTCCAGAAGACCAATGAATCCAGCGAAAAAACAGGATGTTGTCGATGAATAGGGAATCTGGCGAGGGCTCCAAAAAAGCGTTGGGGTGGTTGGCTCTCTTTGCTTCCACCGGAACCTTGCTTTGCTGCGCGCTACCTATCCTATTGGTCAGCATTGGTATGGGAGCAGTCGTCGCGTCTTTAACTAGCCAATTTCCCGTGTTGGTCACGTTGGCATCCTATGAGTCGTGGATGTTTGGTGGTTCAGCCCTGATTTTGGGGGTTGCTGCATGGGTGCTCTGGAAAAGCCCTGTTAGTTGCCCTGCTGATCCAGTTTTGGCTGACCGCTGCAAGAGAGCGCAGATCTGGAATCGCCGCATTTTTTTTCTGGCTTTGGTGGTGTGGTCGGTAGGATTTACTGCTGCCTTTTTGTTATTGCCCCTCAGGAACCTGTTGGGCATTTAGGGAGGTTAAGATGAAAACCATAACCTTATTGATACTGTTAGTGGGCATCGCATTTCCCGCCACAGTATTTTCGGAGACCTTGGAAATTGATATCAACGGTATGACGTGTGCGTTCTGCGTCGACAGCTTGCAACGTAAATTGGGCAAGTTACCTGAAATTGCCCAGGTAGATGTTAGCTTAAAAAACAAAAAGGTTAGGGTCGATACTGGTGATAAAAAGGCCGATATTGATGCAATCAAACAGGCAATCATTGATTCAGGTTTTACGCCGGTCAAGGTTCATGTCAAATAGATGGGCGATTTTACTGTGGATCGGTTTGCTTGAGCTGTGTTTTCAGTCGAGCGCGTTGGGTATGGGGTTGCGCTCTTTCGTGGCGCTACCGGTAGAGAAGGGCGGTACGGTCTTACGTGGTATTGTTAGTCACGACAATGAAACCAATATTAACCAGCTAACAGCCAACTTGGCCTATGGTATCGATCACAAAAAGACGCTGTTATTTGGTGTTCCTTATCGCCTGTCATCCGGTGATGATAAACAGCTAGGTGATTTTAGCCTGCTATACCGGCAGATTGTTTCTCAGGGGGATGACCCTAAAGGCACGCGTCGTATAGGGCTATTGGGTGGTGCAGTGATTCCAACTGATAGTTCACGGGATGGGGCGTTTCAAGCTGGTGCAGTAGCTACTTGGTTTCGGGATAAGAACGAATGGGATATTGATGCTCTATATCAGCGAGGTACCGGTGATCGACGGGATTCAGCACGCTATGATCTATCCTGGCAGCATCGATTGATGCCAGCGGTGTATCCAGAGTGGGGGATTCAGTCAGAGTTGTATGGAGTCGTTGAGCTGGGTGGCCGCTGGCAAAAGGGGGCTTCGATGGTTCACCAATTCACCTTGGGCCTGCAGTGGACACAAGGGCGCTGGGTACTAGAGGGAGGCGTTATTCAGGACCTGAATGGTCCGGATGCTACCGGTTTCTTGCTCAGCATACGGTTTCATTGAGATAAAGAGTTTACTGATTATGCAAATTGTTGCATTTTGAGCCTGCTGTATATCGTTAGGTTGATTACCTATCATTACCCGACGATCACGGGAATTACTCCTGTTTGTATCCCCAGTGTATCCCAAGGCTTTATCTAGGATCTGGAGTAGGAAATAATCCGTTGCGTTTATGTGAAGGGGAAGATGGTACCAGAGGCCGGACTCGAACCGGCACACCCGTGAAGGCGGGGGATTTTGACATTAACCTACCATCTTTCGATGCTAGCCAGACTATATCATCACCCTAATATACTTAGGGGCTGGACGCTGTTTCACTTGGGTTCTAATCCAAGCTACTTCCTGTTATTAAGCCATCTCGCAACAGCTCAGGTAGTCGTTGAACCTTCCGTCTCAGACGGCTTGGCTGCTGATTGTCGTATCTATTTCTAGACTTAGAGTTTCCAGCAATTCATCCAGTTTTTCTCACTCGCGATTGCTCACGAGGGGGACTCAGTTTTTTAAAGACACTGGCTTTCGCTTATCCCCTGTGTCTACCAATTTCACCACTCTGGCACTAAATACATTTATTGTCTGCCGACAGTCCTTTTTTATACTACCCGCAAATCCTTTCACAGGTACACCACAGAAAAGCTTAATTTCCACTTGGGATACAAAATCGCTTGAGAATTTTGAATCCGGCGCGTCTACCAGTTCCGCCACCCCGGCAAATAAGTGTGGGCATTATAGACAGTTTCAAATTCAAACTCTATTAAAATTTTAATTTAATAGCCTGTTTTGCGCTCGCTGATGAGGGTCGTTCCTGTTAAGATCCGTCGCCATGAAAAAAAGTGACTTTAATTACGACTTGCCCAATGAATTGATTGCTCGCTACCCATTAGAGAAGCGGGTTGATAGCCGTTTGCTGGTGGTGGGTGAGAATGACTTTTCCGACAAGGTTTTTGCTGATCTGCCGATGTTATTGAGAGAAGGGGATCTGTTAGTTTTTAACAATACCCGCGTTATTGCTGCGCGCCTGTTCGGCCATAAAGAAACAGGCGGTAAGTTAGAGATCCTTATTGAGCGTGTTATGGGGGATAAGACGGCGTTGGCACATGTTCGTTGCAGTAAATCACCCAAAGCCGGTACCCACATTATTTTAAATGATGGTTATAAGTGTTTGGTTGATGGTCGTGAAGGCGATTTGTTTCAACTTACGTTTGATGACTCGATTGATACTGTGTTGAAGGCCATCGGGCATATGCCATTACCACCTTATATTGATAGGGACGATGAAACGCTGGATATTGAACGCTATCAAACGGTGTTTGGTCGTAAACCTGGGGCAGTTGCTGCGCCAACAGCAGGGCTGCACTTTGATGAGCGCCTGCTTGACGACATAAAATCACTTGGGGTGAACTTTGCTTATGTCACCTTGCACGTTGGTAGTGGTACTTTTCAGCCGGTTAGAGAAGAAAACCTTGCTGACCATATTATGCATAAAGAATGGCTAACGGTAGATGAACAAACGGTTCAACAAATTGAAGCGACTAAAAAAAATGGTGGGCGTGTTATTGCTGTGGGTACAACGGCGATGCGTTCATTAGAGTCTGCAGCAAAAGAGGGGGCTATTAAGCCTTTTACAGGCGATACAGATTTATTTATTACGCCGGGTTACCACTTTAATGTGGTGGATGCGATGGTAACGAATTTTCATTTGCCTGAATCTACTTTATTAATGTTAGTGAGTGCATTTTCTGGTTATCAGCGAATGAAATTGGCGTATCAACATGCAATAGCCCAACGGTATCGGTTTTTTAGCTATGGTGATGCTATGTTTTTAACAAAAATGTCAGATACAACTGAATAATATGAAATTTAATTTATTAAATACCGATGCTAAGGCCCGCCGTGCACGTTTAACGTTTGACCGCGGTACTATTGAAACCCCCGCTTTTATGCCCGTAGGCACGTACGGTACGGTTAAAGCAATGGCACCAGAGGAGTTATTAGACACCGGTGCTGAAATAGTGCTCGGTAATACGTTTCACTTAATGTTGCGTCCGGGTGTGGAGGTTATTGAAGCGCATGGTGACTTGCATGACTTCATGAACTGGCAAAAGCCTATTTTGACTGACTCCGGTGGCTTTCAAGTATTTAGCTTGGATGAAATGCGTAAAATTACAGAGAAGGGTGTTCATTTTCGTTCCCCGGTGGATGGCCGAAAAGTATTTATGGGGCCTGAAGAGTCAATGCAAGTGCAACGGCAATTAGGCTCGGATATTGTAATGATTTTTGACGAATGTACACCGTACCCAGCCACTGAAGAAGAAGCGCGTATATCTATGGAGTTATCGCTACGCTGGGCCAAGCGAAGTAAAGATGCTCATGGCGATAACCCTTCGGCTTTATTTGGTATTGTTCAAGGAGGTATGTATGAAAATTTACGTGATAGGTCATTAGAAGCGCTGAAGCAAATTGATTTTGATGGCTTTGCGATTGGCGGTTTGTCTGTTGGTGAGCCTAAAGACGACCGTGAGCGAGTTTTGGAACATATTGTTCCGGCTATGCCCAGTGATAAACCGCGCTATTTGATGGGCGTGGGTAAACCCGAAGATATTGTTGAAGCGGTGTTAAAAGGCATTGATATGTTTGATTGTGTTATGCCAACACGGAATGCACGTAATGGTTATTTGTTTACCCGTAAAGGCTTAGTGAAAATAAGAAATGAAAAGTATCAATTTGATACCAAGCCAGTTGATGAGGCATGTGAGTGTTATACCTGTAAGAATTATTCGCGTTCCTACTTGCGACATTTAGATAAGTGTAAAGAGATTTTAGGCTCGCGTTTAAATACGATTCATAACCTTCATTATTATCAAGACTTGATGCGTGGCTTACGTCAGGCTATTGAGCAAGAGCGCTTGTTAGAATTTGTGGATGATTTTTATGAGCAGCAAGGCAAAACACGAGATGCTGTGGCATAATGCGTGATTGAGTTAATTCATTAATAAGGAAAAAATATGTTAGATTTTTTAGTTTCAAACGCCATCGCAGCAGATACCGCAGCCGCAACTCAAGAAGCAGCAGCACCAGGGTTCGAAGGATTACTTTTTCCAATTGCGTTAATTGTTATTTTTTACTTTCTTTTAATTCGTCCTCAACAAAAGCGTAATAAAGAACACAAGCAACTTGTTGCAGGCGCTAAGAAAGGCGACGAAATTGTAACCAATGGTGGTTTGCTGGGTAAAATTACAGAAGTGGATGATCATTTTATTACACTTGAAATTGCGCCTAATACATCGGTTCAAGTGATGAAGACTTCAATTTCAACGGTAATGCCTAAAGGCACATACGCATCTGCTGGAAAAGCAAAAAAATAAACTGCCAAACGAGTTATTGTTATGACGAATCATTTTCCTGCTTGGAAGAACTTAATGATAATAATGGCGTTAGTTGTTGCTATTATTTACGCACTACCAAATCTTTACGGTGAAGACCCTTCTGTACAAATTTCGCCTTTGCGTGGTGCGGTCATCAACAGTTCTGTTTTAGCTGATGTAAAAGATCAGCTAGCACAAAATGGTGTTGCCTTATTAAAAGGTGAGTTGAATGACAGCCAAATTTTGTTGCGCTTCAAGCATTCGAATGATCAACTTAAGGCGGTTGATATTATTAAGTCGGTCTTAGGGAATAACTATGTTGTGGCTCTTAATTTGGCGCCAACAACCCCTCAATGGTTGCGTTCGTTAAATGCAGCGCCTATGTATTTAGGCTTGGATTTAAGAGGTGGTGTGCATTTCTTACTGGAAGTGGATATGCAAGCTGCTGAGAAGCAAGCAGTAGACCGTGGTGCGGCTGATTTTCGCCAATATTTGCGCGAAAATAAATTGCGTTATCTAAGCGTTATGGTCAATGGCCACAATGTTGGTATTAAATTTAGAAACCAACAGATTCATGACGAGGCGATCAGCAAATTGGAGTCTCAGTTCCGTACTTGGGACTTTAAGCCTGAAGTTAGCGAGTCCTCAACGCCCACCTTAACGGCAACGATGTCAGATGATGAGTTAATGGACGTAAGAAACTATGCTGTTCAGCAAAATATCATTACGTTAAAAAATCGTGTTAATGAGTTAGGTGTTGCAGAGCCTGTTATTCAAAGACAGGGTGAAAGCCGTATTGTTGTTGAATTACCTGGTGTCCAGGACACGGCTCGTGCAAAAGAGATTTTAGGTGCAACCGCAACACTTGAGTATCATCTGGTTGATACGCAAAATTCAGTGTCATCTGCATTAGCTGGAAGAGTGCCGATTGGTTCTAAGTTATATAACCGTCGAGATGGTGGCCAAATCCTGTTGAAAAAACAGGTTATTGTGACCGGTAATGAGATTGTAGATGCTTCATCAGGGATAGAAGGTGATACAGGCTCCGCAATGGTTTCTGTGTCATTAGATGGTCCGGGTGGTAAAAAAATGAGCAAAACCACACGAGAAAATATTGGTAAACCAATGGCGGTTGTATTTATTGAAAATAGAACCGATATAAAAATGGTTAACGGCGAGCCGGTACGCTACAAAACAGTCGTCGAGGAAGTGATTAATGTGGCGACCATTCGTGGGCACTTTAGTAACCGTTTTCAAACAACAGGCTTAGATAATTCAGCTGAAGCACGTGATCTAGCTTTATTATTAAGAGCAGGTGCCTTGGCTGCGCCGATTGATATTGTTGAAGAGCGCACGGTTGGGCCAAGCCTAGGGCAAGATAATATTGATAAAGGCTTCAATTCTGTGATGATTGGTTTTGTTTTAGTCTTAATTTTTATGGCTATTTATTACAAGACATTCGGCCTTTTTGCCGATGTGGCCTTGGCCTTTAATCTGGTTTTTATCGTTGCTGTATTGTCACTCTTGCAAGCCACGTTAACGCTGCCTGGAATTGCCGGCATTGTGCTAACAGTGGGGATGGCGGTAGATGCTAATGTGCTAATTTTTGAGCGCATTAAAGAGGAGATTAAAAATGGAAACTCACCTCAAGCTAGTATTGCGGCGGGCTACGATAAAGCCTTTTCTACCATTGCGGATGCAAATATCACGACATTGATTGCCGCGATTATCCTTTTCGGTTTTGGTACAGGGCCTATTAAAGGTTTCGCTATTACCTTAAGTATCGGTATTTTAACCTCTATGTTCACCGCTATTATTGGTACGCGTGCATTAGTCAATGTGACTTTTGGTAGTCGTCAAATAGAAAAACTGAAGATTTAAATTATGAGTAATCAACATACAATCAAGATTGATTTTCTAAGTAAACGTAAAATAGCGCTTATTTTTTCTACTCTATTAATTATTGTTTCTATCGCTTCTTTAGCGACCATGGGGTTAAAAAAAGGGATTGATTTTACTGGTGGAACGTTGGTAGAGCTTAGCTTTCCCGAAGCAGTTGAGCTGGAAAGTTTAAGGAATTTGTTAACAGAGGCTAATTTTAGTGGCGCTGTGGTACAACATTTTGGTTCATCAAAAGAAGTGCTCATCCGCTTATTACCAAATGATGCGTTAAATACTGCAGCGTTAAGTAATAAGGTGTTGGCTGCGGTGAATGAGAATTTCTCACAACAAGGTGAGTTAAGACGGGCAGAATTTGTTGGCCCACAAGTTGGTGAAGAGTTACAAGAAGATGGCGGTTTGGCACTATTATATGCCTTAATCTGTATCCTGATTTATGTCGCTATTCGCTTTGAATATCGCTTTGGCTTAGGCTCTGTGGCGGCACTGGCGCACGACGTTATTATTACCCTTGGTTTCTTTTCTGTTTTTCAGTTTGAATTTGATTTAACAGTACTGGCGGCTATTTTAGCGATTATTGGTTATTCATTGAACGATACTATTGTTGTGTTTGATCGTGTAAGAGAAAACTTTAGAACATTGCGAAAAGGCTCACCGGTTGATGTTGTTAATATCTCGTTAAACCAGACGTTTACTCGAACCGTGATGACCTCGCTAACAACTTTGTTAGTGTTAATGGCATTGTTTGTTTTAGGTGGTGAAATTATTCATGACTTTGCACTTGCGCTGATTGTTGGCGTGTTAATTGGTACCTATTCTTCTATTTATGTTGCTAGCCCCATAACGCTTGCCTTGGGAGTGACGAAAGAAGACCTGATGGTTGTTAAGGTTGATCAAGATGAGTTAGATAAAATTCCTTGATGAGCTGATAATTGGTAATAAAAAAGCCGCTTTTATAGCGGCTTTTTTATTGATCAAGTTTTGTGTGTTGTTTAACTGTTAATTACTTTTTCTGCATGCGGTGTAATTTTGTTTAATAAGGCCTGATGCATTTTAGGGTTGCCACAAACAATGTTACCTGTTTTGTGGAAATCGTGATTATTAGAAAAATCACTAACAACACCACCAGCCTCTTGAATGAGTAAGACGCCAGCAGCAAAATCCCAAGGTTTTAGACCGATTTCAAAAAAACCATCTAGTTTTCCAGCAGCTACATAAGCTAAATCTAAAGAAGCAGCTCCTGCACGTCTAACACCAGAGGTGGAAGAGAAAATATCACGAAAGATATCGAGGTAAGGTTCAATATCTTTATCGTTCTTAAAAGGGAAGCCAGTGCCTAGAAATGAACCTTCGATTTTTCGTTGTCGGCCAACACGAAGACGTCTGTTGTTCAGCATTGCCCCTTTACCACGTGTTGCAGTAAATAGGTCTTGACGAACAGGGTCGTAAATTACGGCTTGCTCTACGGTATCGCCTCTTTTTAAAGCAATAGATACCGCATAATGCGGAAAACCGTGTATAAAATTCGTGGTTCCATCAAGAGGGTCTATAATCCAAATATATTCAGCGTCTTGATTTAGATAGCCAGATTCTTCGGCTAAAACACCGTGATCGGGATAAGCACTTAATAAGATATTAATAATTTCTTCTTCAGCACGCCGGTCAATTTCTGTGGCGTAATCATTTTGATTTTTAATAGTTATCTTAAGTGTGTCAATTGAGTCAGCTGAACGTATTATAATATCGCCTGCTTGCCTTGCTGCCCTAATGGCAATATTTAACATTGGGTGCATGATGATGCCTAACTATTTATGTGGCGCAAGGATAACAGATACAGCCGGAGGATGTCTTTTGAAAGTCGATGAAAATAACGAAATATTGTCAAATATAAGGATTGTGTTGGTACAAACTTCACATCCTGGGAATATAGGCGCAACAGCGCGGGCCATGAAAAATATGGGGCTTAGTGATTTAGCCTTAGTTAACCCTAAAATATTTCCGAGTTCTGAGGCCACCTCACGTGCGTCTGGTGCCGATGATATTTTGGCAACAGCAAATGTTTATAATAGTTTAAAAGAAGCCTTGGAGCCGTGTGAGTTAGTCTTGGGGGCTAGCGCTAGAATTAGGCATTTGGGTTGGTCAGAGGTTGGCCCTAAAAAAGGCAGTGAATTGGCCATTGCATCGGCAAAGAATGCAAAGGTTGCGTTGGTGTTTGGCCGAGAAAACTCCGGGCTCACGAATGAAGAGTTGGAATTGTGTCAGCACTTATTACATATTCCAACTAATCCAAATTTTAGTTCATTAAACGTTGCATCTGCTGTGCAAGTGTTATGTTATGAGGTGTATTCAGCAGTGATAGGTGAACAGGTAATTGAATCACCTGATGTTGAAGATAGGCCTGCAACCAGCCAAGAGTTTGAAGGTTTTTTTGAGCACCTTTTAAAGACGCTTGAGAAAACAGATTTTCTACAGCTCTATAAAACTAAAAGGCTGCAACAACGCATCAGGCGTATTTTTTACCGTTCTGAACTTAATCGAACAGAGGTGAATATCCTACGTGGCGTGTTAACGGCAATCAATAATAAGATAGATGGAATCAAAAAAGCCTAACGTTGTAAAAAAATGTGTTAATAAAATCACGCACGTTAGAATAGAGTCACTATTAAATAAAAAAGCATTATGTTTAACCAATTAAAAGAAGATATTAATATAGTTTTTGACAGGGATCCTGCGGCACGTAGCAAAATTGAAGTGATCATGACCTACCCCGGGTTTCATGCGCTCCTGCTTCATCGCTTAAATCATTGGCTGTGGGGAGTGAATTTAAAATTTATTTCTCGTTTTATCGCTTATTTTTCACGCTGGTTAACCGGTATAGAAATACATCCTGGTGCGGTGATAGGCAAGCGTTTTTTTATTGATCACGGAATGGGCGTCGTGGTTGGCGAAACAGCTGTTATTGGTGATGATTGTACGCTCTATCATGGGGTGACCTTAGGTGGTACGAGTTGGAAAAAGGGTAAGCGACACCCTACGCTAGGTAATGGTGTGGTCGTAGGTGCTGGTGCTAAAGTGCTGGGGCCGATAGAGATAGGTGATAATGCCAGGATTGGCTCTAATGCGGTTGTTGTTAGATCGGTGTCTGCTGACACCACAATCGTCGGTATACCCGGTCGTGTTGCAACCACTGATTCTGTTAAACCAAGCCCTGAGCAAGAAGAGATGGCTAAAAAAATTGGTTTTGACGCATACGGCGCCTCTCAAGAACTACCTGACCCAGTGGCGGTAGCTATTAATAGTATGTTGGAGCATATCCACACAATGGATAAAGAAATGGAACGCATGTGCCATGAAATAAAATCATTGGGTGGTGGAATGGATGATCGGTCGGTCGAAGAAATTAACAGTGAACCAGTTGATGATGGAACAGGTTCTACTTGTCCAGAAGCGCGAGCTAAAGAAGGCTAGAATTTAGAACACTGATGATTTATTTTGATAATAACGCGACATCGCCGATAGATCCTCTTGTTTTTGAAGCGATGGAGCCATTCTTAACGACCTTTTATGGTAACCCTTCCAGTTTGCACAGACACGGGCGGGTGGTTAAAACAGCGATTGAACAAGCAAGGCAACAAGTGGCTAACCTTGTTAATGTGAGTGCTGAGCAAGTTATTTTTACCAGTGGTGGAACCGAGGCAAATAATCTTTGTATCTCAGCGGCTGTTTGTTCGAACAAACAACACCTTTTATTGGGCGCTACAGAGCACCCTTCTGTGGTTGAGCCAATACGCCAGTTATCAAAAAAAGGTTTCTTTTTTGATCAATTAGCCGTTGATGATAATGGCCTGATCTCAATAGATACACTAAAACGTGGTCTTAGCGAGGACACTGGCCTAGTGAGTATTATGCAGGCTAATAATGAAACTGGTGTGCTTCAAAATATAGCACCATTAGCTGCGTTGGCTAAAGAAAAGGGTGCTATTGTTCATACGGATGCGGTTCAATCAGTTGGTAAAATACCCGTTGATTTTAATGCATTGGGTGTCAATTTAATGTCTATATCAGGTCATAAAATTTATGGCCCAAAAGGTGTTGGCGCGGTTATTCACGATAAAAAAACGTCGTTAATGCCTATGCTTTATGGTGGTGGGCAAGAAATGAATATTAGGCCCGGTACTGAAAATGCTGCGGCTATTATTGGTTTTGGGCGAGCAGCTGAGTTAGCCCAACAAACGCTGGATAATCGCTCTAGGCACTTGTTAGCTCTTCAGCAAGCATTAGAAGCAGGGGTTAAAGGCATTGAAGGGGTGAGGGTAGTTGCTTCAGATGTTGACCGTCTACCCAATACAAGTCAATTGCTTATTGAATCGGTTGATGGGGAAATGCTTTTGATGCAGCTTGACCAAAAAGGCGTGGCAATCTCAAGTGGTTCAGCCTGTTCAAGCAATAGTAAAAGCCCAAGCGCCGTATTAACGGCGATGGGCGTGCCCGATAAGCGAGCCCTAAGTGCTATTCGTGTAAGTTTGGGGCAACAAAACACTCAACAAGAAGTAGCAGAGTTTGTTTCAATCTTAAAGTCGGTTGTGACTCAGTCGGCTTGATGTGAAAAGCACTGGCCAGACTTCTCGCTAAGAATAACGTTAATCAAGTTATTGGCTAATTCAGTGGGCGAGCTTAGGTTTTTTTCGTCTTCAGCTGGATGTGTCTTCTTTCTAATCGGTAACATACTGGGGCCTGGAATGAAGACATTACTGACCACAGTGGTCGCTTCTAGCTCATCTGCTAACATGGTGCAGAAAGATTCAAGTGCCACCTTGGAAACACCGTATGCGCCCCAGTAGGCTTTTCCTTGGCGAGCAGAGGAATCAGAAATAAAAGTGATAGATGGTTGTTTAGCCTGATGTAAAAGTGGCAAGCAAACTTTGCTTAGTAACACGGCTGAGTTTAAATTAACCTGTAGAACTTTCTGCCAGATCGAGCCTTCTTGGCTGCCAATGGGGCCAATGATTCCCATATCACAAGCCGCATGAACTATACCATCTAACCTTTTGAATTCATTATAAATAGATTTTATTAATTGCTGGTAAAGCTCTTCGTCTACTTGGCTTAAATCAAAGGGAACAATAGCAGGCGTTGGGTTGCCGGCCTGTTCTATTTCATCATACAAGGCTTCTAATTTCTTTTCATTTCTGCCGGTTAAAACCACTGTTGCACCGAGTTTGGCAAGTGCAAGAGCAGTTTCTCGCCCTAAGCCTCCGGTTGAGCCAGTTACTAAGTAAACGTGATCTTTGAGCGTCTGAGGCTGAAGGTTTATCGGGTTGATTATTATAGGTTTAGTCATCTTTTATATTGCTGATAGGTGTTGGTTTTCGGGTTGCTTTTTCAATGGGTTCTATTTCAGACATGGTTTTGCGTGTTTCTATACCAAGGTCTTTAAATTTACGTGCATTCGGGAAGACTTGCCGCTCTAAAGAGCCCACCGCTTTGTTGTAATGATCTACGCTTTTCTCTAAGGAGCTACCAATTTTACTGATGTGCTCTACAAAGGTTGTTAGTCTGGAGTACATTTCTTCACCGAGTTTTCGAATCGCTTCGGCGTTTTCGCTACTGGCTTGTTGGCGCCAACCAAATGCTATTGCTCTTAGTAAGGCGACCAAGCTGGTGGGCGTTGCTAAGATAACGTGTTGAGCGAGTGCATCTTCAAGTAGTGAGTGGTCTTGCTCTAAGGCGGCACTAAGAAATTGGTCGCCGGGTATAAAGAGAACAACGAAGTCGGGTGTATTTTTAAACTGTGACCAATAAGCCTTTTTCGATAGCTCTTTGACTCGATCCCTTACTTGCTTTGCGTGTCGGATAAGGTGTGCTTTTCGTTCGCCATCTTTGCTTTGTTCGGTAGCCGATAGATAGGCGTCAAGAGGTGTTTTAGCGTCAACAACAATATCGCGTTGGTCTGGCATGCGAATGATCATATCAGGTCGCATAGCACCTTCTTGGGTGTTTAAGTTTTCTTGTTCAAAGAAGTCACAGTGCTCTACCAGCCCGGCTAATTCGGCAAGACGCTTTAAGGTTAGTTCGCCCCATTGGCCACGGACTTCAGGCCGTCTTAGGGCTTGAACAAGATTTCGTGTTTCACTGTGTAACTGGTGCTGGGTTTCAGTCATATTTTGTAAATATTGACTGATTGAGCCGTGAGTTTGTTGTCGATCGGCCTCTAGTTTTTTGAGTTGTTCATCGGTTTGTTTAAGTATCTCTTTAATCGGGGAGACCATCTCGCTAAAGGCTCTCTCTTTTTCATTTAAGCGCGTTTCGACGGTCATTTGTTGTTTGCTAAAGTTTTCTCTAGCAAGTTTTAGAAACTCTTCATTATTGTCTCGTAATGCTTGGCTGGATAAGGCAGAAAAACTATCGCGAAAGTTTTGCATCATACTGTCTTCATCGGCCTTCGTTTTTTCTCTTAACTCCTTTTCAATGGCTTGGCGTGTTTCATGCGTCAGTAATTCTTTTTTAAGTGCTGTGTTAGTGCGTAACATGAGCAAATAACCGCCAATAAGGCCTATGACGATGCCACCTAAAAGGAAAAAAATATCGTTAATGCCAGCCATGATTAATTGATGCGCTTAGAGTAAGGGTTGTAGAGATGTTAATAAATCGGCGGGTTTATCAATATATCTATCAGCTTGCCAGTCATTAAAGTCAATACTGTCTGGAATGTAACCGAAGGTACAGGCTATTGTTTTTAGGCCAGCTAATCGACCTGCACGAATATCACGTTCTGCATCACCAAGATAGAGTGCGTTCATGGGTAAAACATCCAGCTGTTTACAGGCTAATAAAATAGATTCGGGGTGTGGTTTTGGGTGGTTGACCTGATCAGCGCAAACGATACAACTGGCTCTATTAATTAGCGCTAATTTCTCTAAGAGGGGCAGTGTTAAATAGGCTGGTTTATTCGTCACAATACCCCAAGGGATTTGATGTTTTTCAAGAAACAGTAAGCTGTCTTCAAATCCATCAAATAGTGTTGATTCATTAGCAATGTTTTGTTGGTAATGGCCAAGTAAGGATGCTTTAATTTTTTCATGCTGGTCACTGGATAGGGCAGACCCAAAGCCGAGCTCTATTAAACCATTAGCACCGTTTGAGACGATAGGCCGTATCGTTTCATAAGGTAACGCTGGCTGATTGTTTTGTACTAAGGCGACATTTAATGCGGCGGCAAGGTCTGGCGCGGTATCGACTAAGGTGCCATCAAGGTCAAATAAAACCGCATCGACTTGCCAATCATGCATTGCAATGGACATAATGGTTTAGACCGTCTTTTTAAAGACGCAAATGTAATTCACACTGATGTCATCGGACATAGAGAAGGACTTGTTAAAAGGGTTGTATTCAATACCTCGGCTATCTTCCAGTGTTAAACCTGCTTGTCGTGCCCATAAGGCTAGTTCGGAAGGTTTTATGAAGCTGGCATAATCATGTGTGCCTTTGGGCATCATGCCGAGGATGTATTCGGCACCGATAATGGATAATAGGTAGGCCTTTGGGTTTCTATTTAGGGTGGATAGGAAAACGTAGCCGCCCGGTTTAATGAGTGTTGAACACGCGTTAATAATTGCTACCGGGTCAGGAACATGTTCGAGCATTTCCATGCAGGTAACACAGTCAAATTGCTCCGGTTTTTGGCTGGCCAATGCTTCAACACTGATGTGCTGGTAATTGACGGAAACACCGCTGTCTAAACTATGAAGGTCAGCAACGTCTAGCAGTTCTTTGCCTAAATCAATACCCGTTACATTAGCGCCTTTAAGCGCCATTGACTCAGATAAAATACCGCCGCCACAGCCAACATCTAAAACATCTTTGCCGGACAACGAAACTGTTTTATCAACTAAGTTAAGACGTAACGGGTTAATTTGATGCAGTGTTTTAAAGTTGCCCTCGGTGTCCCACCACTGGGAAGCCATAGCGCTAAATTTTTCGATTTCACTTGGGTTTACATTGTCTTTAGTCTGCGTCATTTGATTATTTTACACCGCTTTATTGGGTTGATGATGAAACGGGTTAATTTTTCTTTGCCAGTGTTTTACTTTTTCAATTAGCTGGGCTTCATCCAGGGTGGTTAATTGCTGATCTTGCATTAAACGTTGGCCAGCAACCCATACATCAGTAATTTGAGAGCGGTTTGCAGAATAAATCAGTGTAGAAATAACATCATAAATAGGTTGAGTTTCAATGCTATTAAGATTTATTGCGAACATATCGGCTTGTTTTCCAATTTCAAGGGAGCCTATTTTTTTATCTAATCGTAGGGCTTTCGCGCCGTTTATGGTAGCCATACGCAAAGCAGTTTTTGCGGGTAATGCATCTGCTTGTTTAGTGCGGCCTTTGGTTAACAGCGCAGCCGTTTTGGTTTCACCCAACATATCAATATCATTGTTGCTAGCCGAACCGTCTGTTCCAATAGCAATATTAATATTTGACGTGATTAATTCATCAACAGGGCAAAAACCACTGGCAAGTTTTAAGTTTGATTCGGGGCAATGTATAACATTAACGCGGTGTTCGGCGATTAACTGAATATCGGTGGCGCTTAGGTGGGTCATATGTATGGCCATTAAGTCGGGGTTTAATAGGCCAAGATTGTTTAATCGTGCGATAGGGCTTACACCATGTTTGGCAATTGACTGTTCGACTTCATTTTCTGTTTCGTGTAAATGAATATGCATCGCCAAGCCCAGTTCATCCATGATGGGTTGAATGGTTTTTAAAGAATCATCACAAACGGTATAAGGGGCGTGCGGGGCAAAGGTAAAATGAATGAGTTCATTGCTACGGAAGTGATCATGAACTGCAAGGCCTTTACTGATATATTCATTTAAGTCTTTAGCCCAACGCGTTGGGAAATCTATAACCGGAATACCAAGACATGCTCTTATACCCGTGTTCGAGACGGCAGTTGCAGTCTGGTCGATAAAGAAGTACATGTCATTAAAACAGGTTGTGCCGCCCCTAATCATTTCTGCAATGGCAAGCTCAGTACCGTCTTTGACAAAATCACTATCGGCTAAAGCTGTTTCAGCAGGCCAGATGTGGTCGTTTAGCCATTCGTTTAGCGGTAAATCATCAGCAAGGCCCTTTAAGAGGCTCATAGCCGCATGGGTGTGCGCATTTATAAAACCGGGTGCTAAGGCGTGATCGTTACATTCTATTAGTTCAACGGGGCTGTATTTCTTCGCATCTTGTTGAGGTAAAACATCAATAATAATATCGTCTTGAATGATAACAGCGTGATTTTCTAAAACGTTATCGTCAGCATCTACGGTGATAACCCAGCGGGCATTAATTTGAAGACTTACTTGCATAATTAAGTGATGAAACCAGAAACGTTAATATAGGGCGCCATTCGCTCAGCTAGATGACGCGATAATAGTAAGTGTTAAATAGGGCCAGCAGTCATGACGTGATAATAAAGTATAGCTAGATCTAAACAGTACGCAAGCCCTAGCCATTTGATAAAAAAGTAGGCTCAAAAGTGTTGTTAGCGCCTGATAGTAGCTTTTTGGTTCAGCGGCGATTTTTGTATTAAAAGCTGGGTTTTTGGCGAGGCATTAGTGAAGACAGAGTGCTAACAATTGATAACGTGCCATGAGTTGAGCCAAATATTAACGATTGTGACCGAAAAAAAGGTGCTTGAAGCGCCAGATGACAGTAAAATGAAGGCTTTAATTAATTAGCATTAATGGTAATTTAATGGCTCAACTTCTGGCAATAGCAGCAGGTGGATCAGTCGGCGCAGTGATGCGCTTTATTGTATCGACGGGCATATATAGCTGGCTTGGCCGTGGGTTCCCTTATGGAACCTTGGTTGTTAATGTTATTGGTTCGTTATTAATGGGACTGTTGTACGAACTATTTTTGCAGCGTTTGTCGGTTTCACCCGAAGTAAGAGCAGTGTTATTGGTTGGCTTTTTGGGTGCGTTTACAACATTTTCTACCTTCTCAATAGAGACCATTAATTTAATTGAGCAAGGTTATGTAATAAAGGCCATTGTTAATGTTTTAGCTAGCGTCATTTTATGCGTGCTAGCTGCTTGGGTTGGCCTGCTAATCGCGAGGCAATTATGAAAACAGAATCAGTCAGAATCGCTCGAATTTATTTAACCGAAGCGGATCATCAGCTTAATAAAATTATGCAATACCTTCATGATCATGAAAGCATCTCTGGCGCAACGGCTTATAGAGGCGTTGAGGGCTATGGCTTATCTGGAAAGATGCATGACTCGTCGTTAATTGATTTGTCGTTTGATTTGCCTGTTACCATTGAATTTTTTGATCAATCAGAAAAAGTGTTGATGGCAATTAAACATGTAAAAGAAAACTTCAATGTCAGTCAAACCCTTAGTTGGTTAGCTGAACACCACCACTAAACTAAATTTAAAAAGGAAAGCTACATGCTTGACCCACAGCTTTTAAGAAACAACCCTGAAGAAGTGAAAACAGTCATGCAACGTCATGGTGCTGATTTGGATCTAGAGGTATTTAATGCGCTTGAAACACAGCGTAAAGATATTCAAGTGAAAACTCAAAACTTACAAAACGAACGTAATAAACGCTCCAAGTCGATAGGCATGGCGAAAGCCAAAGGCGAAGATATTCAGCCTTTATTAGACAGTGTTTCTCAATTAGGTGATGAGTTAAAAGCCGCTGAAACGGAATTACAGGGAATCCAATCTAAATTGCAGGCTATTCAGCTCTCATTACCCAATATTCTTGCTGATGATGTACCACTCGGTAAAGATGAAGAGAATAACGTTGAGCTTCGTAAATGGGGCGTGATACCGCAGTACGATTTTGACGTTAAAGACCATGTGGATTTGGGTCAATCATTGGCGGGAATAGATTTTGAAGCCGGTGCAAAAATAGCGGGTTCACGTTTTGTTACCCTATCGGGTCCATTAGCTAGGCTTCAACGTGCATTGACGCAGTTTATGTTAGATATGCATGTCGATCAGCATGGGTATAGAGAAACGTATGTGCCATACCTTGTTAATAAAGACAGTTTGTTAGGAACGGGGCAGTTACCTAAGTTTGAAGAAGATTTATTTAAAATTTCAGACGACTCGCCGTATTATTTAATTCCAACGGCAGAAGTGCCTGTTACGAATTTAGTGCGTGATGAGATTATCGCTGCAGACCAAATGCCGCTAAAGTTTGTTGCCCATACGCCTTGTTTTAGAAGTGAGGCAGGCGCCTATGGTAGGGATGTAAGAGGCATGATTCGCCAACATCAGTTTGAAAAAGTTGAGTTGGTTCAAGTGGTCAAGGCGTCTGATTCTGAACAGGCTCATGAACAGTTAACTCAACATGCAGAGAGTATTTTGCAAGCGTTGAACTTGCCTTACCGCCTCATGTTGTTGTGCTCAGGTGATACTGGCTTTTCGGCAACAAAAACCTATGATCTTGAGGTTTGGTTACCTGGTCAAGAGGCGTATCGCGAAATTTCATCGTGTAGTAATTTTAATGATTTTCAAGCACGCCGGTTAAAAGCGCGCTGGCGTAACCCAGAAACAGGTAAACCAGAGTTAGTGCATACGATTAATGGTTCGGGTTTAGCGGTAGGTCGGACGTTAATTGCCGTGATGGAGAATTATCAGCAAGCCGATGGGTCCATTAAAGTCCCTGATGCTTTACAACCTTATATGGGAAAAGTCACCTCGATTACGTTGTAAATAATCGAAGCATAAAAAAAGCCCCTAAAAGGGGCTTTTTTTATGGGTAAAGCTAAAGACTACTCACGACCACTTACTGCACCGAGTATGTGTAAAAGGCTAGTGAATAAGTTGAATAAACTAATGTATAGCGACACGGTTGCCATAATATAGTTGGTTTCACCACCATGAATAATTTCGCTAGTTTGATAAAGAATCATGCCGGACATCAACATAATAAACATAGCAGAAACACCCAAAGATAAAGCAGGGATGTTAAAGATCATAGCGCCAATGCCTGCTAAGAAAGCCACTAAAATACCCACCATTAAAAAACCAGAAATAAAGCTAAAGTCTTTTTTAGTGGTTAGTGCGTAGCTAGATAAGCCTAGAAAAATAACACCTGTGCCGCCTAACGATGTCATGATCAGCTCATGACCGTTTGAAAAGGCACTGATATACATATTAAGGATAGGGCCGAGTGTTATTCCCATAAAGCCGGTTAAAGCAAATACGCAAACAATACCCATAGAGCTATTTCTAAATTTTGTTGTTAGCCATAGTAAGCCAAAGTAGCCGACTAATGTAATGATCAACCCAGGGTGTGGAAGGTTTAAGCTCATTGATAATGCAGCAGTACCTGCACTAAAGAGTAATGTCATGGCAAGTAGCATATAGGTGTTTTTTAACACCTTATTGGTAGCTAAAATACTCTCTTCACTACGAGAAATAGATTGATTAAATTGGTTCACTTAAAATACCTCATTGATAATTAAAAAATGCTCAACAGATATGACTCTGTACCGCATAGAAGGTTCAATCTTACGTATTCAATAAAATACTTCAAGTCTTTTAACAATTCCGCTGGAAAAAATCCTCAGACTTAAGTAATATGCGCGGCTTGAAAGCAAAACATTTAATGATTGCTCTCAATATAATCGCTTAAAACTGGAGAGATGGCAGAGCGGTTGAATGCACCGGTCTTGAAAACCGGCAAGGGGTCAAACCCTTCCAGGGTTCGAATCCCTGTCTCTCCGCCATTCAAAAGCCCTATGTATCTGATACGTAGGGCTTTTTTTATGCCTTAACAAAAAGTAAACCATTAGAAATACGGACAGTCAGTTTGTTTTTTCTACTAAAAAAGCCTATCTACAAAACTAAAATCATCGTTGTGGCCGACTACAAAGCACATAGAGGTTCTGATACTATTAAATCGAACATCCTTTGGCCGCGCGCAAGAGGTAAACATAAAGGGGATTTAGAGTTTGGATATTGTCTGGGTAATAGTATCGACCATTTTGGTGTTTGTTATGCAAGCCGGTTTCTTGTGTTTAGAAAGCGGACTTGTTAGAAGTAAAAATAGCATTAATGTTGCGGCCAAGAATATTAGTGACTTTATCGTGTCGAGTAGTCTGTACTGGTTGTTTGGATTCGGTTTAATGTTTGGAAGTAGCCAGTGGGGCTTGTTTGGATGGTCTGATTTTGCATTCGCTGAACCAGCAGATACAAAACTCATCGCAATATTCTTATTCCAAATGATGTTTTGTGGCACGGCTGCGACGTTAGTTTCTGGCGCCGTCGCTGAGCGGATGAGTTTTATGGGGTATATGGTAGTAACGGTGACAATAGCACTGTTTATTTACCCTTTTGTTGGTCATTGGGCTTGGGCAGGAATCATTACGGGTGAGCCGATAGGCTGGCTTGAAAAAATTGGCTTCGTTGATTTTGCGGGTTCAACCGTTGTGCATTCTGTGGGTGGTTGGGTAGCACTGGCGGCAGTATTAGTTATTGGGCCTCGTATAGGGCGATTTACCGGCAGCGCTAGCGCTATTCCAGGTAGTAGTATCCCAACAGCTATATTGGGTTGTTTATTAATTTGGCTGGGCTGGTTTGGTTTTAATGGCGGCAGTACATTAGCTTGGAATAACTCAGTTCCACTTATTTTATTAAATACATGCCTTGCTGCTTTAGCCGGTGGGGTGGTTGCGACGATGTTAAAGCTTCGTGCAGAACATTATATTGAGGTTGATCAAATAATTAATGGTGTTCTAGGTGGTTTAGTGTCTATTACCGCCAGTTGTCATATTGTGAGCACAGGAGGGGCTGTCATGATTGGCGCCGTTGCCGGCTCAGTTGTTTTTTTTGGTGAGAAGTACCTGGCCGATAAGAAAATCGATGATGCTATTGGCGTAGTGCCTGTTCATTTATTTGCTGGGGTTTGGGGAACAATCGCGTTACCTTTTTTTGCGCTGCCGGCTAAACTTCAAAATGATCTTTCAGTGTGGGAACAATTAGGGACCCAATTAATTGGGGTCGTCAGTGTTGGTTTTTATAGTTTTGGCCTTGCATATGTAGTATTTAGTTTGGTTAACAAGGTTTACTCGTTAAGAGTCAGTGAGCAAGATGAGTTAAGAGGCCTAAATGTTGCTGAACATAATATAAGCACCGAAGTTTTTGACTTGCTAAGCGCCATGCATAAACAGCAGGAAAAAGCAGATTTTTCAACTCAAGTAGCCGTTGAGCCCTATACCGAGGTGGGGCAAATAGCCGAAAAATATAATCACGTTATTGACCAGGTTAACGAAGAAATTAAACAGCGAGATGAGGCCTTCTTAGCATTTAAACAAAGTGAACGTAGAAAGGGTGCTATTTTAGATGCAGCAATGGATTGCATTATTGGCATTGATTCGAAAGGCAGGATTCAAAGCTTTAATCCTGCGGCAGAGCGTTGCTTTGGTCAAACAGCGGGTGCGATTATTAACCGTAGCTTTTTTAAGCTGTTTACTAAAGACCGGGTTCAGGAGTTAAATTCAGCGAGTTTAGACGAGGGCTTTTTGCTAACCAGTGGGTGGGTTCTGGAGCGTAGGAATATGACAGAATTACAACGCTATGACGGAGAATCTTTTCCTGCCGAAGTAGTAGTGACTCGAACGGTTAGCATAGCGAGTGAACCATTGGAGTATACGCTACATATTCGCGATTTGAGTGAACAAACTAAGTTACAAAAACGTTTAGAAACCTTAGCGTTTAATGATTCGCTAACTGGTTTATATAATAGAGCCGCCTTTATTCGTGAGCTTGAAAGACGAATTAATTACCATAAATCTCATGCTGGAGTGGTGGCGTTAATGTTTTTAGATTTAGACCGCTTTAAAAAAGTGAATGATGTTTTTGGCCATAAGGTAGGCGATCAATTGCTTTGTGAGGTGGGTAAGAGACTCAGTGGAGTAGTACGTGGTAATGACTTGGTGGGTCGTTGGGGTGGCGATGAGTTTGTTGTGGCGATAAGTGGTGCCTTGGATGAGGAAGCTATTAATAGTAAAGCAACAGAAATTCTTCATGTAATGCGTGAAACGGTTGAACTGCCTGGGCATACGCTAAATGTGTTAACAAGCATTGGGGTCGCTTTTTCGGTTGATGGTGAACGATCAGCGGATCGTTTACTACAGTGCGCTGATGTTGCCATGTATCAGGCAAAAAAATTGGGTAGGGACAACTTTTGTTTTTATACCGAGGAAATGGGGCTGTTTGTACGTAAACGAATTCAAATTGAAGCTGACCTTCCTGATGCTATTTCTCAAAATCAATTACTATTAAATTACCAACCTAAAGTATCGTGTTTAACGAACGAAGTTGTAGGTTTTGAAGCGTTATTACGTTGGTTGCACCCAGAGTTTGGCTTGATTCCCCCAGGAGATTTTATTCCGGTTGTTGAATCATCTGGTTTGATTGTTGATGTTGGTGAGTGGGTGCTAACCGAAGTTGCACGTCAGTTAGTTGAATGGCGTAAGGCAGGTTATGAGTTATTGCCGGTCGCTGTCAATATTTCAGGTTTTCATTTACATGATGAGTCACTGTCGTTATTTATAAAAGCGTTGGCGCATCAGTATCAACTTAACCCAAGCCTATTAGAGGTGGAGATAACCGAAAATGCTTTAACCGGCGATACTGATAGTAGTATTGCAACGATGACCGAGTTAAAAAAGTTGGGTATTAAATTATCTGTGGATGACTTTGGTACGGGGTATTCATCGTTAAGTTATTTGAAGAAATTTCCAATTGATGTATTGAAAATTGACCGTTCATTTATTAATGAGTGCGCTTATAACCCTGATGATGCCGCTATTTGTATGGCGATTATTTCACTTGCTAAAAGTTTAGGGCTTAAAATAGTAGCTGAAGGTGTTGAATCGCTAGAGCAGTTAGAATTTATACAACAGCAAGGCTGTGATATTTATCAGGGCTACCTATACAGTAGGCCACTACCTGCTAGTGATGTTGAGGTCCTTTTAAAAAGGCCTTAATGGCTGGTTAACAGTAGTAATGACTCGAAATATTTTGTTTCAAAGCAGTGTCACATTGGTGTTTAACCATTTAGGTCGAGGCTTAACGTTTTGACATTAATGTTGAGTCAATTATTTGTTTTTATAATATACAAAGTTATTGTATTATAACAAGCGTTAGATGGCGTTCAGTGCTATTTACCAACGAGGCTTTATGCCTCGTTTTTTTCAACCATACACTATGGTTTTTCAATACACACTAGGAACAAAATGTCGGATAAGCAAGAAATCGAACTGCCATTAAGTGGAGTTCGCGTATATGAAATTGGGACTAGCGTAGCCGCTCCCTTTGGTACATGGATTTTAGCCGCTTTAGGGGCAGAAGTGATTAAAGTTGAACCAGAAGGTCGTGGTGATGATTGTCGTCATTGGGGGCCTCCATTTTGGAATGGTACCTCTGCAATGTTTCAAGCATTGAATAGGGATAAGAAATCAGTCACTGTAGATTTGAAAGACCCTGAAGATAAAGCTTGGCTTCGAAATGAAATAGTCACTAAGGCGGATGTTGTGTTGCAAAACATGCGTCCGGGTAAAGTGACTAGCCTTGGGCTTGGAGCTGAAGAAATGCGCAAGGAAAACCCTAAGCTTGTATATTGTAATATTTGGGCATTTGGTGAAACTGGGCCAATGGCTGATAAACCGGGTTACGACCCATTAATGCAAGCATATAGCGGCTTAATGAGCTTAAATGGTGAAGAAGGCCGTCCCCCTGTACGAATAGGGACGTCAGCCATCGATATGGGAACAGGTATGTGGTGTTCTATTGCTATTATTTCTGCCTTGTTTAACCGCCAAAAAACGGGGGAAGGTTGTGTCGTTGATACGGCTTTGTACGAAACAGCACTAAGTTGGATGACTTATCACATGGCTGGGTATCACGCGACAGGAAGCCTGCCAACACCGCAAGGTTCTGGCGTGCAAGGTATTTCGCCTTATCAAGCCTATGAGTGTTCAGATGGTTATCTTGTGGTAGCTGCGCCAAATAATAAATTATTTGATTTGTTGAAAGGTGTTATGGGGAACCCGGCTTGGGCGGATGAAGCGCATTTTGAAACCAATCCTAAACGCTTTGAGAATAAGGTTGAATTGAATCGTCGAATGACAGAGATTTTAATAAAAGAACCTCGTTCTCATTGGCAGAAAAAATTAGATGATGTAGGCATTCCTAATTCGCCAATTCAATTGGTTGATGAGGTATTAAACGACCCGCAAACGCAATCATTAGGCATTGTTCAAGAATCAGTTGAACATGCAATGAAGCTAGTGGGTCTGCCAATGAAGTTTAACGGCCAGCGGCCACCGCTACAAAATGAAGCGCCTGCCTTAGGTGCTGATAACGACACCTATAAAAATTAACGGAGAAAGATACATGAAAGAGATTTCCATTCCACTAGGCAATGACTACGCTGATATTCGTGATGCCGTTAGTAAGATTTGCGCTGACTTTCCGGGCGAATATTGGCGAAAACTAGATGCCGACAGTGCATACCCTGAAGAATTTGTTAATGCCTTGACCGAATCGGGCTTTTTATCAGCTTTGATTCCTGAGGAATACGGCGGTGTTGGGCTACCATTGCGCGCAGCGGCTGTCATTATGGAGACGATTCATGCATCGGGTGGCTCAGCCTCGGCTTGTCATGCTCAAATGTATATTATGGGCGCGGTTTTAAGGCATGGTAGCGAAGAACAAAAGCAAAAGTATTTACCAAAAATTGCAACAGGTGAATTAAGACTTCAAGCATTTGGTGTAACAGAACCTACATCAGGGTCTGATACGACAAAACTCAGAACGAAAGCGGTAAAGAAAGGCGATAAATATATCGTTAATGGCCAAAAAGTATGGACTAGCCGTGCCTTTCAATCAGATTTGATGTTATTACTCGCCAGAACTACGCCTTTAGAAGAGGTGTCAAAACCTACTGATGGGATGTCTATTTTCTTAGTCGATATGCGTGATGTTGTTGGTAATGGCATGGAAATTCGTGCGATTGACGCCATGATTAACCATAATACAACGGAAGTTTTTTTCGATAATATGGAAATTCCTGCTGATTCACTGATTGGTGAGGAAGGTAAGGGTTTTCGGTATGTCATGAGTGGTATGAATGCTGAGCGAGTGATCATAGCCGGAGAAAGTATAGGTGATGCACGATTTTTTATTGAACGAGCCAAAAACTATGCCAGCGAACGCAAAATATTTGGTGGGCCAATTGGTAAAAACCAAGGTGTTCAGTTTCCCATAGCTAGAGCCTATGCTGAAATTGAGGCCGCTGAGTTAATGGCAAGAAAAGCAGCAGCACTGTTTGAAGCGGGCGAACCCTGTGGAGCCGAGGCTAATATGGCAAAAATGCTATGTGCTGAGGCTGCTTGGAACGCCGGAGAGGCATGTATGCAAACTCACGGTGGTTTTGCTTTTGCTAAAGAATACGATATTGAAAGAAAGTGGCGTGAAGCGCGTTTGTATCTAATAGCACCTATTTCAACCAATATGATTTTAAGCTACATTGGCCAACATGTACTGGGCATGCCTAAATCTTACTAAAAATAGACAGCAAGTCTATAGGGTTTCAGCCTTTGAACCAAAATATTTATAGAGCCTAAGCCCTGTCTATAGCATATGAAAAAATTAAATTTTAAACCCCTTTTAACGGGTGAAAAGGAAGCAGCTTTAAGGAATGAAGTTCGTTCTTTTTTAAAAAACTATGGTGCTTTTAATGTTTCAAATATCATTGATTCATGGTCTATTTGTGACCCCGAACTTAGTCGCGCCCTAGCTGCAAAAGGATGGTTGGGTATGACCTGGCCCACTGAATACGGTGGTGGCGGTCGCAGTTATCTTGAGCGGTATGTAGTTATTGAAGAACTACTCGCAGCGGGCGCACCAGTTGGTGCCCATTGGGTGGCAGATCGTCAAAGCGGGCCACTTTTATTGCGTTTTGGTACCGAAGAGCAACGACAACACTTTTTGCCTAAAATTGTAAAAGGGGAGTGCTTTTTTGCCATTGGAATGAGTGAGCCTAATAGCGGCTCAGATCTAGCGTCGATTAAAACTCGTGCACAGAAAGTAGAGGGCGGTTGGCTTATCAATGGTTCCAAAATTTGGACCAGTTGGGCGCATGTTTGTCACCAAATGATCACGTTATGTAGAACGGCGCCAGTATCGGATGATCGCCACCATGGTATGAGTCAACTAATTGTTGACCTGAAGCATGAAGGTATTACGGTTCGGCCCATTGTTACGTTGGCCGGAGAGGCGCATTTTAATGAAATTTTCTTTGATGATGTATTTGTGCCAGATAATCGACTGGTAGGTAAGGTCAACGAAGGATGGGGTCAAGTAGTGGCCGAGCTAGCATTTGAGCGAAGCGGGCCAGAACGTTTTTTAAGCAGTTATCAACTACTTGAAGCGGCGATTAAAGAACTACGTGATGCGAATCTAACGCACCAAGCAGAACCCGTTATTGGTCAATTTGTAGCGCGCTTAATGGTGTTACGCCAAATGTCTTTATCGGTCGCGAATCAACTACAAGAAGGCAAATTACCGGTTAACGAAGCATCGGTAGTTAAAGATTTAGGGACCTCGTTCGAACAAGAGCTTCCTGAAGCCATGCGATTGATTTTAGCAACCGAAGCGCGCCCAACTGCAAACGGCGGCGTTGCGCGCTTATTATCTGAATCAATACTAAAAGCGCCATCTTTTTCATTACGTGGTGGTACGCGTGAAATTTTACGTGGCATTATTGCCAGAGGTTTGGGGTTACGATGAACGAAGTTGCTCAATTAATTGAAGAGTCAGCAACCCGTCTTTTTGACGACTTTTCAACAACTAACGGTCATGAGTTAATGGAAACAGGACAGTTTCCAGAAGTACTTTGGGCAGATTTCTTGGCAGATGGTTGGTTAACAACGTTGTTATCTGAAGAGGATGGTGGTGCGGGCCTTGGCCTTGAAGCTGGGTGTGTATTAATGAGGTTAGCTGGGTACTACAACGTGTCGTTGCCGGTTGCTGAAGCGTTAATGGGCGTTTATTTATCGCTTAAGTCAGGCGCAGAATTTAGCGATGAATTGATTATCCCTGTGATACTTGATGCACCGTTCAACGAGCAGCCTGATATCCATTTATATGGAATCCCTTGGGCGCGTCATGCAGCATCGATAGTGGTTATTTTTACTCAGAATAATAAAACACAGTTGAGCCTTGTTAAAGCTCAGGATATAACGATTAATGCTGGTCAGAATATGGCTGGTGAGCCACGTGATGATGTGACCTTTAAAGCTAGCTTGCTGGATAATGCAAGCGATGTACAGGCGATGAGTCTCAAACAGCTTGAATCATGGTTTGCACTTTGTCGCGCGGCCCAAATAACAGGTACGTTGCAACGGGTATTAGAAATGACCGTTGATTTTGCTAATGAGCGATCACAATTTGGCCGGCCTATTGGTAAATTTCAAGCAGTTCAGCAACAAATGGCCGTTTTAGCTGAAATGACCAGTGCCGCTATTTGCGCTGTTGATGCCGCTATAGATCACTTAAACACAGAACAAGAATGGGAGTTGATTGCTTGTGCAAAAATCACGGCGGGAGAAGCCGCCGGTTATGCAGCAAAAACTTCTCATGCAGTACATGCCGCGATTGGATTTACGCAAGAATACCCATTACAACTGAGTACACGTCGACTATGGTCTTGGCGTGATGAGTATGGCAATGAGGCCTATTGGTCTGCAAAATTAGGTCAGCAGTGCTTCGCGCTTGATACTGATAGTTTATGGAGTTGGTTAACAACGCAAACAGGTTAACAATTAAGGAAACAATAGTGATAACAGAAGTAATAACTGAAGTAACAGATGGCATTGCTGTTTGGCGTATGAACCGTGTTGATACACGTAATGCGATAACAGACAATAAAATGATTGATGACTTAGTATCATTGGCCGAACAAGCACAAAAAGACAGCCAAATAAGGGTGATCATTTTAACGGGTAACGGGCCTGCCTTTTCATCAGGTGGTAATGTTAAAAAGATTCGTGCCGAAATGACCGAATCAGATAAAACGCCCCACGAGTTAGCCACGTGGTACCGCGAAGGTATTCAGCGAATACCACGTGCATTTCAAGCGTTAGATGTTCCTATTATAGCGGCGGTTAATGGGCCAGCTATTGGTGCGGGTTGCGACCTTACCTGTATGTGCGATATGCGAATTGCTGCTGAAAGTGCTCGGTTTGCTGAAAGCTTTGTTAAATTAGGCATTATTCCAGGTGATGGTGGTTCGTGGTTATTACCACGAGCTGTTGGTTTGGCAAAAGCCTCTGAAATGGCTTTTACAGGTGACCCGATTGATGCCCAAGAAGCGTTGAAATTTGGACTTGTTTCAAAAGTCGTCGCAGATGATAAGTTGATCGATGAAGCAATGGCGCTGGCGAAACGAATTGCGGTTAATCCACCTGTTTCGGTTCGGATGACCAAGCAGTTAATACGCGAGGGGCAACAAACCGATTTGGATACGCACTTACAAACGGCTGCTGTTATGCAAGCGGTATCGCATCGTACCGATGACCACCGAGAGGCAATGAATGCAATATTTGATAAACGCCAGGGTGAATTTAAAGGCCGATAAGCTAGGTTAGAAAACAACAAAATTGGAGACAATAAAATGATAATGAAAGATAAGGTAGTACTAATTACTGGAGCAGGTCGAGGTATTGGCCGAGCAATGGCGATAATGATGGCGCAAGAAGGCGCAAAAGTGGTTGTTAATGACTTAGGTGCCGGCGTTGGTGGAGAAGAAACTGGCGAAAGCCCAGCAGAGGAAGTCGTTTCAACTATCCGTGCTGCGGGTGGTGAGGCGGTAATTAATGGTGATAATGTTGCAGAGCTTGATGGTGCAGAGGCTATGATCCAAGCGGCTATCGATAACTTTGGTCGGATTGACACCGTTGTTAATAATGCCGGTATCTTGCGCGATAGAATTTTTCATAAAATGTCACCTGAAGAATGGAACGCGGTGATTAATGTTCATTTGAATGGTAGTTTTAATACGGCTCATTTTGCTGCGAAACATTTCAAACAACAGGAAAGCGGTAGTTTTGTATTTATGACATCAACATCCGGTTTAATCGGTAATTTTGGTCAAGCAAATTATTCTGCCGCAAAAGCTGGTATTGCTGCGTTATCTAAAAGTATTGCATTAGACATGCAGCGTTATAACGTGCGTTCTAATTGTATTTCCCCCTTTGCTTGGAGCCGAATGATTGGAGCGATCCCTGTTGATACACCAGAACAACAAGCCCGAGTTGATAAATTAAAAGAAATGACACCCGATAAGGTGGCTCCAATGGCTGTTTACTTAGCCAGTGATGAGGCCAGTGAAGTGTCTGGGCAGATTTTTGCGGTGCGTAATAATGAAGTTTTCTTGATGGGACAGTCCAGACCATTACGCTCTACTCATCGATCAGAAGGTTGGACGCCACAAACCATTTCAGAGCATGCAATTCCTGCATTGAAAAGTAGTTTCTACCCTCTAGAGCGTTCGCCTGATGTGTTTTCTTGGGATCCGGTATAAAGAAAACACGGCTTTGACGTTAATGAACTGACAGCAACCCCATTAATCAAAACGCTTATGCTAACTATTTGCTTATACAAGCGTTTTTTAATGGGGGGATTTAAAGCCATAACTAGAATTACTTGGAAATTTAAGCAAAGGCTGTATTAATACTGAAAAGATTGAACAGGGTGCAATCTTTCAGTGATTAACAGTATTGCAGCTGACAAGTTATTCAGCAGATTGGCAAATTAGTTGATGCTAGAATTATTAAGATGAAAAGTTAAACGAAGGATTTAAGATGAAAATTGACCCAAAGACGCATGATAAATTTTTCAATATTTTAAAAGCAGTGGTGGCCCCTAGGCCAATTGCCTTTATATCATCACAATCTAAAGAGGGTATTTTAAACTTGGCACCCTTTTCATTTTTTAATGGTGTTTGTTATGTGCCGCCGACTATTAGCGTATCGATTGCACGTTTTGCCGGCGCAAAGTCAAAAGATAGCTTGGTGAATATTGAAGAAACGGGTGAGTTTGTTGTAAACCTTGTTAATAGCGATATTGCCGAAGCGATGAATAAAACAGCCGCTGAATACCCAACAGAAGTGAATGAATTTGAACTGGCCGGTCTAAACACAATGCCTTCTGAGTTGATAACGCCACCGTGTGTTGCTGAGTCTCCGGTTAGCCTTGAATGCCGTTTAAAGCAAGTGGTGCCGATTAACGAAGGAACCCGGCGAGAGTGTGGATTAGTGATCGCAGAGGTGGTTTATTGCCATATTAACGATGAGCTCTATGATGGTCGTTACGTTGATATGAAAGGGCTTGATGTGGTGGGGCGTTTAGGTGGGCATAGTTACTGCCATGTTGATAATCTTTTTGAGATGAAGCAACCGGTTTATAAGGCGGATAAATAGGCTTTATTATTAAAGCAACGACTTGATCGCGCTATCTAGGCCGCCAATCGTTAAGGGGAACATCTTCTCGGCGTTTAGCTGTCGAACGAGGCGGTTAGATTGACGTCTATCCCAGTTTTGTTCGGCATCTGGGTTAAGCCAAGCATTGCTAGGGAATGCGGCTAACAGTCGCTGGAACCAAACGGCGCCCGCTTCTTCGTTCCAATGTTCTACACTGCCGCCAGGGTAGGTAATTTCATACGGACTCATACTGGCATCGCCAACAAAAATAAGCTTGTAGTCACTGGGGTAGCGGTTAATCACCTCAGCGGTAGGGGTGGCCTCATCAAATCGGCGTGTATTATCTTTCCAAAGGTATTCATAGGTGAAATTATGGAAATAATAATACTCTAAATGCTTGAATTCAGCTTTGCTGGCAGAAAAAAGCTCTTCGCAAATACGAATATGGTCATCCATTGAGCCGCCAATATCTAATAGCAATAATACTTTAATGGCGTTGTGGCGTTCAGGCACCATTTTAATGTCTAAATAACCGGCATTGGATGCAGTAGAACGAATGGTGTAGTCTAGATCCAACTCTTCAGCAGATCCTTGGCGGGCAAATTTTCTAAGTTTTCGTAAGGCTACTTTTAAGTTTCGAGTGTTTAGTTCAACACTGTCGTCTAAATTTTTAAATTCTCGTTTATCCCATACTTTGGTAGCTCGACGATGGCGAGACTCATCTTGCCCTATACGTACACCTTCAGGGTTATAACCATAAGCACCAAAAGGCGATGTACCACCAGTTCCAATCCATTTATTGCCACCATGGTGCTCTTCTTTTTGTTCTTCTAAACGCTTTTTAAGCGTTTTCATTAATTCTTCCCAACCTCCCAGCGATTGGATTTTTTGTTTCTCTTCTTCGCTGAGTAGTTTTTCGGCTTGTTTGCGAAGCCACTCTTCAGGAATTTGATTAAAGACATCTTCTAATGCGTGGTCGTACTCAAGCCCATTAAATGTCTCGGCAAATACCTGGTCAAATCGGTCGTAATAACGCTCGTCTTTTACTAAAGCAGTGCGCGATAAATAATAAAAAGCTTGAATGTTAAAACTGGCAAGTCGCTTATCAAGGGCGCTCAGTAAACTAAGCAGTTCTGTAATGCTGACCGGTAAACCGGCCTTGCGCAGGCTGAAAAAGAAAGAAATAAACATATAAGCTATTACTGCTCTTGTTTACGCCTGTTAATAAACGCGATGCGTTCGAATAAGTGGACATCCTGCTCGTTTTTTAATAGTGCCCCGTGTAGCTTTGGCAGAATATTATTAGTATTCGCCTCGCGTAATGTATCAGCGGTTAGCTCTTCAGATAACAGTAGTTTTATCCAGTCGAGCAACTCAGAGGTAGAAGGTTTCTTTTTTAAGCCAGCAATCTCTCGTACATCGAAAAATATACCGAGTGCTTCAGCCAGTAGATCTTTTTTCAGATTAGGGAAGTGAACATTAACAATTTGTTGCATTGTTTCTAGCTCGGGGAAACGAATGTAATGGAAGAAGCAACGCCTTAGAAAGGCATCAGGTAGTTCTTTTTCATTATTGCTGGTGATAATGATGAGAGGCCTATTTTTTGCCTTAACAAGCTCTTGCGTTTCGTACACGAAGAATTCCATACGATCGAGTTCTTGCAAAAGGTCATTTGGGAATTCAATATCCGCTTTATCAATTTCATCAATCAATAATACCGCACGCTTATCTGAGGCAAACGCTTCCCAGACCTTACCTTTAACAATGTAATTGCTAATATCGTGCACACGATCATCACCTAATTGAGAATCGCGAAGACGCGAGACCGCATCGTATTCATACAAGCCTTGGTGCGCTTTTGTGCTGGATTTTATATGCCATTCAATTAACGGTGCATCTAAGGATTTAGCTACTTCAAGAGCGAGTTGCGTTTTACCGGTACCCGGCTCGCCTTTTATTAATAAAGGGCGTTCCAGTGTGATAGCCGCGTTAACTGCCATACTCAGTTCTTCTGTGGCAATGTAGTTACTGGTACTTTCAAATTGTTTGTTGCTCATAAAATTACGTGTTAAATCTGAAAAATCTATATTGTAGAGGGTTGTAAGACAATTTAAAGCGGATTTTTCTCGATCAGTTGCTTAGCAATAATAATCCGTTGAAGCTCATTCGTGCCTTCGCCGATGGCGAGTAGTGGCGCATCCCGATAATATCGTTCTACATTAAATTCGGTTGAGTAGCCATACGCACCATGTATGCGTAATGCTTCGGCAGAGTTCTCCATCGCCGCTTCTGTGGCAAATAACTTAGCCATGCCAGCTTCCATATCGCAGCGCTCACCTCGGTCAAATGCGGTTGCGGCAGATTGTACGAGCAGACGAGCCGCTTCGACCCGTGTGGCCATATCAGCTAAATAGATTTGAATGGATTGATGCTGGCAAATGGGTTTACCAAAGGTTTTACGTTGTTGTGAATATTTAATAGAGTCTTTTAGTGCGGCAGAGGCGACACCAATACCACGTGATGCGACGTTGATTCTGCCTAAGGCTAACGCACCTAAGGCATGCTGTAGGCCATGCCCTTCCTGCAGGCCAATCAGGTTTTCCTTTGGTAGTTGGTAGTTATCTAGAAAAAATTCAGCGGTATCTATGCCTTTATAACCGAGTTTTTTATGTTGACTACCCATTACAAAACCTTCACCTTTGGGGGCGATAAAAAGACTCATGCCTTTATGTGCAGGATTGGCTGCGGCATTGGTTTTTACCAACAGAGCAAAACAACTACCATGCAGGCTGTTGGTAATCCAAGCCTTAGAGCCATTAATCATGTAGTTATCACCTTCACGTTTCGCCACAGTATTAATGGCTTGAAGGTCAGTTCCGCAGTTCGGCTCGGTGAGTGCTAATGCGCCGCGTATCTCACCCGAGGAAAATAACGGTAGCCATTTGTTTTTTTGCTCTTCAGTTCCAAACCGTTGTACAGACATGGCCATAATCAGATGGGAATTAAACACACCCGTTAAAGACATCCATACGCTGGCAACGCGTTCTACAATTTTTGCATAAGTCGAGACGGGGAGACCAAGGCCACCGTATTGTGGGTCAATAACAGCACCAAATAAGCCCATTTCTTTCATTCCTTCTACAATATCATCGGGGTATTCATCGTTTGCTTCTAATGAACGTACAGATGGTTTTATTTTTATTAAAAACTTATCAACTGCATCTAAGATTAACTGTTCATTTTCATTGTTCATACTCAATCCTGTGACCTATCTAACACTTGTTATAGTATGGTCTTTATGGCGTTATAAAGCGAATGATTAACAATTGAAAATAATAGGCTGAAATGATCAGAGAAGCTGCTGTACTAATCATGTTAAGGGATACAAAAAAAGGCCCAGAAGTTTGTATGTTACGCCGGGTCGAAACAACAGGTTTTGCAGCAGGGGCTTATGTTTTTCCCGGCGGTGTTGTTGATGAGCAAGATAAACAGCTTAGGTTAAATAATAACCTTTGTTTTTATACAAATGACACTGATTTATCGATACACGCTTATAAAATAGCGGCTATTCGTGAAACCTTAGAGGAGGCGGGCATCCTTGCTGCTACGAGAAATGATGATATTCAGGTTAACGCAGCATTACGTCAAAAACTGCATAAAGGTGATGTGAGTTTTGAGAGCTTGTTAAGGGAGCACCGTGCATCGCTAGATTTAGACAGGGTTATTTTTTATGACCATTGGATAGCTCCCGATGGTACACCTAAGCGTTTTGATACACGTTTTTTTATAGCCAAAGGCTCAATGGGTCACCAAGTTAGTCATGACAATATAGAAACTGACTCGTCTTGCTGGGCGTTGCCTGAAGAGATTTTATCGCTTTATGAGCAAGGCGAGGTTAAGTTAATGCCAGTAACACATGTTCAACTTAAGCGCTTATCGACCTTCAAAAAAGTAAGTGATGTTTTAGCGTTTGCTAAAAAACAGAATAATGTTCCAATCATTGAGCCGCTTCTAAACGTTGACGAAGCAGGCAAGCCAGTCTCCGTCACTATTCATTTGCCAGAAGGGGTTGTTGAATACTCTCTTTATAAGGCCAAAGCTTGAGGTTTAATTTGGAATAAAAATATATATTAGTTTTTGACTCGTCGTCACAAAACCTATATAGGGCATGGACCCAAACGATCATGCGCTGATAAGGAGTAGGCGAATAAGTGAAAAATTCTTAACAGAGTCTAACTGAGGCTTTGAAAATTGTGTCATATGCTGAAAAACTAAAGTCCATAGGGGTATATTACTGAAGAGGGGTCGTTAATATTTTTTGTTTATCCATTTCGTTAGGATACAATCTCTAATCTTTAGAGTTCATAGTGGGGACAGCATGTTTCATAGTTTTTTCGATAAGCCATATTTTATGTTGCAGTATTTTGTTGTTTGGGCGGCCTTATTATGGGTTGCGATTTTCATGCTTCTACCTTCGTATTCGGGGGACTGGTTGATGCCTGTGCTGATGATAAGTTTAACGCTAACATTGCGTTTAGATGCTATGTTGTTGGCTATTATTCCAGCTATTCTATTGTCTCCAACGCCACTAGAAACGACGCTTTATTTAGTATGTCTATTGCCTATTACTGTTTCTGTTGGAATTGCTAGTGCTGCCTTGTTGCATAATGCTAGCCATTCAACCCTTAAGCCACGTTGGTTAAACACTTGTGTGGGGGAAGTGATTAGTTTGCTAGTGAGAACGAATTATTTCGGTTGGAAGATGGTGCATTACTATCATCATAAGCATACTGATGATTCTAATAAAGATCCACATTGCCCTCAGGGCAAAGCATTTTGGCCTTATGCAAACAACATGCAAAAAAGCACTGTTGAATATCTTGATGCAAGACACCTTGAATTGCATCATTTACCAAAGCGAATCTATATTTTAACGATGGTTCTTGGAGCGCTTTTATTGGCAGGCATCCCCCTCTTTTGGTTGCTCGTTTTTGGACCAACGCTGTTTGCAGCAATCTGGATGCCTATTTTTATTTCAGCATGGTGGCTATATTATGTTATCAACTATTACACGCACCCATACAATGAAGAGGGCGGTAACGCGGCAGTAAACCTTAATACTAAGGTCTGGCATAAGTTAATGAATATGGTGAGTTTTGGTACTTTGTATCACAAGAACCATCATGAGGATGCTAACTTGTTTAACCCAAGCAAAAAGCCTGCTTCTGAGCCAAATTAAAGGGCGGGTGGGGTCTTATTGATTAACCGTTTTGCTATAGATGTTTCTTAAAATGGCATCTCTGGCACATGAGCCGGCACGACTAATCTACCGGCAGTTTTTTGCTTAATTTCTTCAACACTAATACCAGGCGCTCGTTCAATTAAGTGAAAAGCGCCTTCTTTAATGTCCATGACTGCTAAATCGGTAACGACGCGCTTAACACAAGCAGCGCCTGTTAAGGGTAATGTACAGTTTTCCAATAATTTGGAATTATCGCGTTTATCTGCATGGCTCATAGTAACGATAATATTCTCGGCGCCAGCGACTAAATCCATCGCGCCGCCCATTCCTTTAACGAGTTTGCCTGGAATCATATAAGAGGCAATATTACCTTGTTGATCAACTTCAAAAGCCCCCAGTACGGTTAGATCCACATGGCCGCCTCGAATCATTGCAAAACTTTCTGCCGATGAGAAAATTGAGGCGCCTAAAGCCGCTGTCACGGTTTCTTTACCGGCATTGATCATATCAGCATCCACTTGCTCTTCGGTCGGGTAGGGGCCAATTCCCAGCAAGCCGTTTTCTGATTGCAGCATCACTTCAATATCACTAGGCACATAGTTAGCCACTAGGGTTGGAATACCAATACCAAGATTAACGTAGTAGCCATCTTTTAACTCTTGAGCCACACGCATGGCAATTTGGTCACGATTTAATGACATTTGAGGCTCCTTAATTTTTAGCTAGAGTGATTTTTTCAATACGTTTTTCGAAACTTCCTTGGATGATACGGTCAACGTAAATACCGGGAGTATGAATATGGTTTGGGTCAAGCTCACCCACCTCAACAATTTCTTCAACTTCAACAACGGATATTTTGCCTGCGGTAGCCGCCATTGGGTTGAAATTCATGGCGGTATTACGGTAAATGAGGTTCCCCGTTTTGTCTGCTTTCCATGCTTTTACAATGGCAAAATCACCGCTAATACTTTCTTCTAAAATATAGTCTCGGCCATTAAACTGCTTAAGCTCTTTGCCTTCAGCTACAAGGGTTCCAACACCAGTCGCCGTATAAAAAGCAGGTATGCCAGCACCACCGGCACGCATTTTTTCAGCTAAGGTGCCTTGTGGGGTGAGTTCCACCTCAAGTTCACCAGATAGATATTGGCGTTCAAATTCTGCATTTTCACCTACATACGAGGAAACCATTTTTTTAATCTGCTTGTCTTCTAATAACATGCCTAGGCCAAAGTGATCGGTACCGCAGTTATTGGAGACGATAGTTAAACCCTTAACGCCGCTATGTTTAATTTCGCTGATCAAGCCCTCAGGAATGCCACAAAGCCCAAAACCACCAGCAATAATGGTCATATTATCTGCTAGTCCAGCCATTGCTTCTTGGTAGTTTGATACCACTTTGTTAAAACCACTCATGGTTTTACTCCTGTTTAATTTTTTTATGTATAAGGCTTATTTGTAGACTGCGCCAACTTTACTAAGATTAGGTCCAGCAATTTGCTCGCTAATGTAGTGCCCAGCGGCTACTAATTTTTTTAAATCAATACCAGTTTCAATGCCCATGCCATGTAACATGTAAACAACATCTTCAGTTGAAACATTACCCGATGCGCCCGCGGCATAAGGGCAGCCACCTAGGCCAGCGACTGAGGCATCAATATTTGCCACTCCATACTCTAAACAGGCCAAAATGTTAGCTAATGCTTGCCCTCGCGTATCGTGGAAGTGCAGCGCTAGTTTTTCTGCTGGCACTGCTTTAATAACAGCTGCGATCATTTCACGTGCTTTGATGGGTGTTCCAATGCCTATAGTGTCGCCTAACGATACTTCATAACAACCCATATCAATTAGTGCTTTGGATACTCGAACAACCTCAGCAACAGCTACATCGCCTTCATAGGGACAGCCTAAAACGCAGGAGGTATAACCGCGAACGCGAACTCCCAAAGTAGCTGCTTTGAGCATGATGAGTTCGAAGCGTTCAAGCGATTGGGCAATACTACAATTGGTGTTTTTTTGGCTGAAGGTTTCTGAGGCGGCAGCAAAAATTGCGACCTCTTTAGCACCACTGTCAATCGCACGTTCAAACCCACGAAGGTTAGGAGTTAATGCGATATACGAAGTACCTTCTCTAGGCGGTAATTGTTGTAGAACAGCTTCTGCATCTGCCATTTGTGGCACCCATTTAGGGCTAACAAAGCTGGCTACTTCTATATGTTGAATGCCGGAATCACACAGTTTGTTTATTAAGGTAGTTTTAACCTCAGTGGGGACAGTGGTTTTAATATTTTGCAGGCCATCACGTGGTGAGACGTCTACAATTCTTACTTGGCTTGGATAATTGTGAAGCATGCTTTACGCCTGTTCCTTAAAAGTAATTAAGGTGGCATCTGCTTCTACAAAATCGTCCTCGCTATAAAATACTTGATCAATCTCACCATCAAAGGGTGCGTTTAAGGTATGTTCCATTTTCATCGCTTCAATAATCGTCAGTGCTTGGCCTGCAAAAACGGCATCACCATTAGCTACTAAGACTTTCAATAACTTACCAGGCATTGGCGCAATAATGTTTGAATTAGCGCTCATTGTTGACAGGTCGGGTTCGAAAGGGTTCATTTCAGTTAGGGCGTACCAACGGTTTTTCCAAGAAATAAGCAGGCTTGTCTCGTGCCTTAAGACTATAAAACGCTCCCAGCTGCCATTAATTTGTAATCGGATGGCATCGTTAGCCAAGGATTCAGCGATAACATCTAGATCATCGTCTAGATGGAAAATAAAGTGTTCATCATTCTCGGTCACTTTAACTTCTATCTCATCGGTTTCCTCATAGTTAAAAAATAGGCTGCGCTGGCTTTGCCCATTGGGTCGCCAACCAGTGGTATCAAACCAAGGCGAATTACCATCAGCTGATGTGGCTGCCATTTCCTTAACTAATTGCTTACCCTCAATAAGACGCTTTACTGTTGCAGCAAGTAAGACATTTTCCGGTAGTTCCACTTCGCTATCTGCAAGAAGCCTGTCTAACTTTTTATCAATGTATTGAGTATCAATCTTGTTTTCAATAAAGTCTGGGTGTGTTGCCAATGTTTCTAAGAAGGCAATATTGTTTTCAACGCCAATAATGCCGGTTTCGCCTAAGGCATTTAATAAACGTTTACGTGCTGTTTCGCGGTCTTCACCCCAAACCACTAATTTTGCGATCATTGGGTCATAAAACACACTGATGCTGTCGCCTTGTTCTACCCCGGTTTCAATGCGCAGATTTTTATCGCTTGTGGGGAAACGTAAATGCTGAAGTTTGCCGGTGGATGGTAGAAATTGATTGTTAGGGTTTTCAGCATAGAGGCGTGCCTCAAACGAATGGCCTGTACGCGGGATTTGCTCTTGTTTTAAGGGAAGGGCTTGACCAGCGGCAACACGAATTTGCCATTCAACCAAGTCTTGCCCACTGACCATTTCGGTCACAGGGTGTTCTACTTGAAGGCGTGTGTTCATTTCCATAAAGTAAAAAGAACGGTCTTCACCGACGATGAACTCGATAGTTCCAGCGCCCGAATAACGAATAGCACGTGCCGCATTAACAGCAGCAATACCCATGGCTTGACGTGTTTTTTCGTCTAAGAAGGGCGAGGGCGTTTCTTCAATAATTTTTTGATGACGACGTTGTAATGAACATTCGCGTTCGTGTAAATGTACGTAGTTTTCATGACAGTCACCAAATATTTGGAACTCTATATGACGAGGCTTGCTGATATAGCGTTCGAGTAAGATACGGTCATCAGCAAAGGCATTCATCGCTTCACGTTTTACTGAGTCTAGCAATTTAGCAAACTCAGCGGCTTTGTTAACAACACGCATGCCTTTACCACCACCGCCAGACACCGCTTTTATTAATAAGGGGAAGCCTACTTTTTCAGCTTGTTTTTGCAAGTGTTCTGGTGCTTGATTTTCACCATGATAACCAGGCACAACCGGCACATTGGCAGCTTCCATAAGCGCTTTTGCTGCATCTTTAGCGCCCATTTTTTCAATACAGTCAGCCGAGGGGCCAATAAAGGTAATTTTCGCCTCTGAGCAGGCCTGTGCAAAGTGGCTGTTTTCAGATAAAAAACCATAGCCAGGATGAATGGCATCAATGTTTTTCTTTTTAGCGAGTGCCAGTAAGTCATCCGCTTTTAGGTAAGATTCATCTGGCCTTGAAGCACCAATATAATAAGCCTCATCAGCTAGTGTTACATGGCGTGCATGACGGTCTGCGTCGGAATAAACAGCCACACTGGTGATGCCCATTTTTTTTAGTGTGGAGATCACCCGACAAGCGATTTCACCACGGTTTGCTATGAGTATTTTTTTAAACATTCGATCAACTCTCTACATTCTAAAAACGCCGAAATTGGCTTTTTCTATTGGCGTTTTAGCGGCTACAGCGAGTGATAGGCCGAGAATTCGGCGAGTATCTCGTGGGTCGATTAAGCCATCGTCCCAAAGTCTAGCAGTAGCAAAATAGGGGTTAGCTTGCTCTTCAAATTGGGCCAAGATAGGTGCTTTGAAGTTTTCTTCCTCTTCATCAGCCCAGCTCTCGCCAGCGGCTTCAAGTGCATCACGTTTAACTGTTGCCAGTACAGCGGCTGCTTGCTCGCCACCCATGGTTGAAATACGAGAGTTTGGCCAGCTCCAAAGCATACGTGCGCCAAACGCACGGCCACACATGCCGTAGTTACCGGCGCCATAGGAGCCACCAATTAACACGGTGAACTTTGGCACACTAGCGCAAGACACAGCGGTGACCATTTTGGCACCATTTTTTGCGATACCTTCTTCTTCGTATTTTTTACCGACCATAAAGCCAGTAATATTTTGTAAAAATAGAAGTGGAATGCCACGTTGATTGCACAACTCAATAAAATGCGTGCCTTTCAGTGCTGAGGGTGAAAATAAAATACCATTATTGGCGATAATGCCAACTGGATAACCGTGGATATGGGCAAAACCACACACTAGCGTTGGGCCATACAGCGGTTTAAATTCTTGGAATTCAGAACCATCTACTAAGCGGGCAATAATTTCGCGTATGTCGTACGGTTGTTTTGGGTCTTTAGGAATAATGCCTAAAATATCGTCGCTTGGATATAATGGCTCGCGGGACTCACGAACTTTTACCTGCAGCTCTTTGGTTTCGTTGAGGTGCTCAATAACGTTACGTGCAATGGACAGGGCATGCGAGTCATCTTCAGCAATATGGTCGGTAACGCCCGATTGCTTACAGTGTAGCTCTGCGCCGCCTAGCTCTTCAGAAGAGACTTGTTCACCGGTAGCGGCTTTCACTAAAGGCGGGCCACCTAAAAAGATAGTGCCTTGTTCGCGAACAATAATAGACTCGTCACACAGTGATGGGATATAAGCGCCGCCAGCGGTACAGGAGCCCATCACTACGGCAATTTGTGGAATGCCATCAGCAGACATTCGTGTTTGGTTATAAAAGAAACGGCCAAAATGTTCTTTGCCGGGGAATACTTCGTGCTGTAGAGGTAAAAAGGCACCACCAGAGTCAACCAGGTAAATACAGGGTAGGCGGTTTTCAGCGGCAATTTCTTGTGCTCGTAGGTGCTTGGTGACGGTGAGTGGGTAATAGGTTCCGCCTTTAACGGTGGCGTCATTCGCAATAATCATCACTTCGCCACCGTGGATGCGGCCAATACCGGTAATGATGCCTGCTGCAGGTGCAGCATCATCATACATGCCATAAGCGGCTAACTGCGATAGCTCTAAAAAAGCACTGCCTGGGTCCAGTAAGGCTTTAATCCGATCTCTTGGCAGTAGTTTATTGCGAGCTAAATGTTTTTTACGTGCACGTTCGCCGCCACCTTTGGCAGCGCTAGTGATGCGTTCGTTAAGTTCATCAACAAGCGATTCCATTTGAATCGTGTTTGCTTTGAAATCAGCAGATGCTGGTTCAATTTTTGATTTAATGACCGGCATTGTTTACCTTAATAATTGTTAAGTGCTCAGCGTTAAATTATTTCAATCGCCATTGCAGTGGCTTCGCCGCCGCCAATACATAGCGTGGCGACCCCTTTAGTCAGTTGCCTAGCTTTTAATGCGTGAATTAATGTGACTAGAACGCGCGCGCCTGATGCACCAATCGGGTGACCTAAGGCACATGCACCACCATTAACATTCACTTTGTCAGGGTCTAAATTAAGCGTTTCAATGGCTGCCATGGTTACTACAGCAAAGGCTTCATTTATTTCAAATAAATCAACATCGTTAATAGTCCAACCAGATTTTTCTAATACTTTTTGAATAGCAACAATAGGCGCGGTGCTGAACCAATCAGGGTCTTGTGCATGTGCTGCTTGCGCGGTGATGGTTGCAAGCGCTTGCAGGCCTTGTTTGCGCGCTTCATCTGCATCCATTAGCACTAAGGCAGCCGCACCGTCAGAAATAGACGAGGCATTGGCGGCGGTAACCGTGCCATCTTTTTTAAAAGCAGGACGTAGTGTTTTGATTTTGTTAAGGTCGGCCTTAGCCGGTTGTTCATCAGTTGCATAGCGCGTTTCAGCTTTGCGATTTTTAACGACAACCGGTGTTATTTCAGACTCAAAAGCCGTTGATTGAGTCGCTGCATTAGCTCGCTGCAATGAGGTAATGGCAAAATCATCTTGTTGTTCACGCGTGAAGCCGTATTTTTCTGCGCACAGTTCAGCAAATGAACCCATTAATTTGCCATGTTTAACATCTTGCAGGCCATCGTGAAACATATGATCAATCATTTCGCTGTGGCCCATTTTAAGGCCCCCACGTAGTTTGGTTGAAAGGTAGGGAGCATTAGTCATCGATTCCATGCCACCTGCGACCACGCAGTTAGCATCGCCCGCGAATATTTGGTTATAGCCGTACATCACCGCTTGCATGCCAGATCCACACATTTTGTTAACAGTATTACAAGGGACCGATAGCGGTAGACCTGCTTTTAATGAGGCTTGCCGTGCGGGTGCTTGGCCTTGTCCGGCAGGTAATACGCAGCCCATATGCACGCTGTCTACTTGAGTGGGTTCAATATGGCTATCTTCGATAGCGGCGCTTATGGCGTAACTGCCAAGGTCTGATGCGCTAAGCGAGGAAAATTGACCTTGAAAACTACCTAAAGCCGTTCGTTTGGCGGCAACAATAACAACGCTTTTTTTATTCATATCTATTTTGTATCTTCAAATAATTCACGGCCAATTAACATCCGACGAATTTCGTTGGTACCGGCGCCAATATCATAAAGTTTGGCATCTCGTAGTAAACGGCCAGTAGGGAACTCATTAATATAGCCATTACCGCCTAACGTTTGGATGCCTTCTAAGGCAACTTTTACAGCATTTTCTGAAGCAAATAGTAAAAGCCCAGCAGCATCTTTACGTGAATCATTGCCTTTGTCATATTGTTCAGCCACACGATAAGCAAAAGCTCGCGTTGATTGAAGAGCAACGTACATATCGGCCATTTTTCCTTGCATTAGCTCAAACAGGCCAATAGGTTTACCAAATTGTTTCCGTTCATGAATATACGGTAAGCAAATATCCATGGTCGCTTGCATAATGCCGATAGGGCCACCGGATAGCACCATGCGCTCGGTATTAAGGCCGCTCATTAGAACTTTAACCCCTTCGTTAACGTTGCCAAGTACATTTTCTTCAGGAATTTCGCAGTTTTCAAAAACCAATTCACAGGTATTAGAGCCACGCATACCAAGCTTATCTAGTTTTTGTGCGGTTGAAAAACCAGGCATGCTCTTTTCTACAATAAAAGCAGTCATGCAGCGTGAACCGGCTTCTGGTCCAGCAGTGCGCATATACACAATCAACACGTCAGCGTCGGGGCCATTGGTAATCCACATTTTGTTACCGTTGGCGACCCATTTATCACCCTTTTTTTCGGCTTTACAACTCATTGAACCGACGACATCTGAACCTGCCCCGGGTTCAGACATAGCCAAAGCGCCAATATATTCACCCGTACAGAGTTTAGGTAAATATTTATATCGTTGTTCCTCACTACCATTTAGGTAAAGGTTGTTTAAGCAAAGGTTTGAATTAGCGCCGTAAGATAAACCGATAGAGGCAGAGGCTCTTGATATTTCTTCCATGACGACAAGGTGTGATAGGTAATTTAGCCCAGTTCCACCGTATTCTTCAGGAATAGTCATGCCTAATAAACCCATGTCTCCAAAGGCACGCCAAAGTTGATTTGGAAATTCATTGTCTTTATCAACAGATTCAGCGAGTGGGGCGATTTCACCGTTTGCAAACTTACGTACAGCCTCACGTAACGCATCCACTTCATCATTAATTTGAACATTAAAAGTCATTGGATTTCCTTGTGTTTATTTGAGTTATTGTATATTGCGTTTGCCGGATCATATCACTATACTCATTCTAACGCTAATTAGAATCTAATCTGCATTAGATTTAAACTATGGCTTCATCAAAGGGTTAGGTTCAGTGACAAATACAATAAAAAAAAGCTCCGTTACCCGTCAGTTAATTTTAGATGCAGCGGCTAAAAAATTAAGTCAGCATGGCTATCATGGAACTTATTTAAAAGATATTGCAGAATCAATAAACATGCAGGCAGGGAGTTTGTATTATCACTTCAACTCAAAAGAAGCCTTAGTGCAGGAAGTACTTAATAAAAGTGTCCATCTGATCCGAGATATTGTTGAATACGAAGTAGAACAGTTGGCTAAGGCGCCTTCTTTTCCTGACTTGTTACGGGCTGCTATTCGGGGGCATTTAATCGCTATCTTGCGGCACTCGGACTATACCTTAGCCAGTATTAGGAATTATGGGCAAGTGCCAGAAACCGTTCATAATGCGGCACAACCTGACCGTGATGCTTATGAGAATTTTTGGCGTGATTTATTCGAGCAAGCTGAAAAAGATGGTGTTATACGTACAGGGGTAGATAAGCATTTATTGCGTCTTGCCATTTTCGGGAGTATGAATTGGGCAAGTATTTGGTATGTTGATAGTGGCGCAAGCGTGGAAGCAATTGCACAATCACAAGCTGATTTGTTTCTTAATGGTTGTTATGTAGATGGAGAGCACGGTGCAGTATAAAAACATAATTATGGATATTGATGATAGAGGGGTGGCTTATGTGACCTTCAATCGACCAATCGTACACAATGCTATGAGTGCTGATTTTATCCAAGAGATGCAACATATTTGTGCCACTGTGGAATTGGATGCTGCTGTTCGTGTGGTTGTTTTAACGGGAGCAGGTAAAACATTTTGTGCCGGCGGTGATTTAAAGTGGATGGAAAGCAATATCAGTAAAACAAGAGCGCAACGTGTAGAAGAAACTAGCAAACTTGCAAAAATGTTAGCGGCTTTAAACAACTTAAGTAAACCTATAATAGGCCGTATTCAGGGGCCAGCTTATGGTGGTGGTGTTGGTATGGTGTCGGTGTGCGATATTAGTATCGGCGTTGAGACAGCAAAATTTGCCTTAACAGAAGTGAAATTGGGGCTGACCCCCGCGACTATTTCACCGTATGTCGTTAAACGAATTGGTGCAGCAAATGCACGCAGAAACTTTTTAAACGCAAGAGTGTTTGGTGCGACGGAAGCAAAAACAATCGGCCTTTTAACAGATGTTGTAACAGTTGCTGAACTAGATCAAGCGATAGAAACAGAAGTAAAAATGATTTTAAAGTGCGCGCCTGGAGCGATTGCCTCGACTAAAAAACTCATTGACTATGTAGATACCCATACAGCAGAAGAAAATGCAATTTACACGGCCGATAATTTGGCGGATGCCTGGGAAACAGAAGAAGGTAAAGAAGGCATAGAAGCCTTTTTAAATAAACGCAAAGCAAGCTGGGCTTAAGTTTTTAGTCTTAGGAGTGGTATTGAATGAATTCAATTTATTTTTCTGAAGAGCACACGATTTTACGCGATCAGATTCGACGATTTGTTGAACAAAAGGTAGTGCCTGTTGCTGATGAATGGGAAGAAAAAGGCTATATCCCGAGAGAAATTTTACAGCAAATGGGTGATTTAGGCTTTCTGGGTATTCGTTATTCAACTGACTATGGAGGTAGTGAAATGGATGCTTTGGGGTCTGTTATTTTGGCTGAAGAACTTGGCCGTTCAACCTTTGGCGGTTTAGCAGTGACGGTGTTAGTACATACAGATATGGCGTCCCCTCATTTAGATAATTTTGGTAATAAACAGCAATTAAATAAATACATGAGCGAGATTATCTCTGGACAAAAAATTACCGGTGTTGCGGTAACAGAACCGGATGTCGGCTCTGATGTTGCTGCGATGAAAACCCGTGCAGTAAAAGACGGTAATGACTATGTATTGAACGGTTCAAAAATGTTTATTACCAATGGCGTACACGGTGATTTGTTTTTTGTTGCGGCAAAAACAGATATGGATGTCAAACCGTCGCGCGGTATTACTATATTTGCGGTTGAAAAAGGCACCCTTGGGTTTAGTGTTGGTAAAAACCTTAAAAAAATGGGTTGGTTATCGTCAGATACTGCGGAGTTAATTTTTGATAATTGTCGCGTGCCAGCAGACAATATAATCGGCGAGATTAATAAAGGCTTTTATTCCATTATGCGTAATTTCCAAAACGAACGCCTTGTGTTAGGTGCCCAGTCAATGGGCGAGGCTTCTAAAGCGCTTGAGCTAACAATGGACTATGTGACAACACGTAAAGCATTCGGTGGTGTGCTATTTGATAAACAAGCGATACGTCAGCGCTTAGCCGCATTGGCGGCGCGTGTTGAGGCGGGTAAGCAACTTGTTTATCATTCTGCTTGGTTAGATGCACAAGGGCTTGATTGCATAAAAGAAGTCTCTATGGTGAAAGCCTACTGCGGTGAACTGGTGAATGAAGTCATGTATGACTGTCTTCAATTTCATGGTGGCTTTGGCTATGTTCGTGAAAGTGCAATAGAAAGAATGTATCGTGATGCTCGTATTCAAGCCATTGCCGGCGGTGCTACTGAGGTAATGCTCGAAGAAGTTTCAAAAAGAATGATTAATTAAATAAAAGGAATAAAAATGTCAGAAGGGTTTAGTGTTGAAGAAATGAAGGTGGGGCAGTCTGCCTCTATGAGCAAAACAGTGACGGAAGCAGATATTATTTTATTTGCCGGTATTACGGGTGATTTTAACCCCGCTCATATTGATGAAGAATATGCCAAACAAAGCATGTTTAAAGGACGAATTGCTCATGGCATGCTGTCAGCAGGTTTTATTAGTGCAACATTAGCGATGAAATTGCCTGGGCCGGGCAGTATTTATTTAGGCCAAAATATGAAGTTTAAAGCACCGGTTAAAATTGGCGATACGGTTAAAACGAAGGTCACCATTACTGATATTAATATCGATAAGAAAATTGTTAAATTAGATACGGTATGTATGGTTGGAGAGACAAAAGTAGTTATTGGTGATTGTGCAATGATGAAACCATAGTTTTTTGAGTACGAAGCGTACTCGGTAAAACATTATAAAAATAATATAGAGATCGTTAGGCTTGGGGGGATACATGCCAGTACAACAAATGCTTCAGGAAAAAATGGTGAGCGTTAGCGAGGCGGTAGCGTTAGTTAACAGTGGCGACACCATTGATTATGGGTTTAGTGTTACGCAATCAGATATATTTGATACTGAGTTAGCCAAACAGAAAGATCGATTAAAAGATGTGATTGTTAGAGGTACATTGTCGGTCGCTGCTAGGCAAATTATTGAACAGGACCCAGATCAACAGCACTTTGAATATCAAAATTGGCATTTTTCTGGCTACGATAGAAAAAAATCTGAACAAGGAGTGGTTAGTTATATCCCCTTTAATTTTGGAGAAGGCCCTCATATCTATCGCGAATATTTAAAAACAGATGTGTTGGTATTAAAAACATCACCGATGGACCAGCATGGTTATTTTAATTTTGGTGTTTCCAACACATTTGCACGAGCGTGTTGTGATATAGCGAAAAAAATTATCATAGAAACATCCAGCGCCATTCCTGTTTGTTACGGTAATGAAAACACCGTTCATATCAGTGAGGTAGCGGCTGTTTTTCAAGGTGATAGTGCGCCATTATTTGAGTTACCAAGCGCACCTATTAGCGATATTGACCGGCAAGTCGCTGATTATATTGTGCCACTGATAAAGGATAGAAGTTGCTTGCAAATTGGCATTGGTGGAATGCCAAATGCGGTATGTTCTGCTTTAGCACATTCAACTATCAAGGACCTCGGGATTCATACGGAGATGTTTGTTGATGGGATGGTAGATCTGGTTGAAAAAGGAAAAGTAACAGGGAACTACAAGCAAACTTATCGTGGTCAAATTGTCTATACCTTTGCGTTGGGTTCCAAAAGAACGTATGACTTTATTCATAAAAATGCATTGTGTGTCAGCATTCCTGTGGATGAAACAAACCTGACAAACAAAATTGCACAAAATGACAATGTGATTTCTATTAACAACTGTTTGCAAGTGGATTTAACCGGTCAAGTGGCCTCAGAGAGTAATGGTCATCGGCAAATTTCAGGTACTGGGGGGCAGTTGCAATTTGTCCGTGGGGCAGTGGCTTCTAAAGGCGGGAAGTCGTTTATCTGCCTTTCATCTAGGTTTAAGGATAAAGAAGGCCGACCTCGCTCTAGAATTGTGCCCGGGCTAGAAGAGGGGACCGTCGTGACAACACCTAGGTCGGATACGATGTATGTTGTGACCGAATTTGGTATTGTTAATTTGAAAGGTAAAAGCATCAGTGAAAGAGCATTAGCACTGATCAGCATTGCGCACCCCGATGACCGTGAAAGCTTGTTACAGCAAGCACGTGACAGTGGCATTGTGTCACGTCGTTATTGCTAGCCTGCAGCCATTAAGTGGATAAAAAATTGAGCTATAAAACAGTTAAATTAGAAATAAATAATAAAATTGCAACGGTGACGTTAAATGACCCTGCCTCACGTAACGCGATTACGGACCCTACGTTATTAGAAGAAGTTAAAACGGTTTTTATGGGTATTCAAGATAACCCAGCTGTATCGGTTTGTATTTTGACCGGTGAAGGTAAAGGGTTTTCCTCGGGTGGTAATGTTAAAGACATGCTCAATCGAGAAAAAATGTTTGCAGGTGATCAGTTGGCGGTGCAAAACAATTATCGCAAAGGCATTCATAGCTTATCTAAATTACTGTACTCCATTGAAATACCGATTATTGCAGCTGTTAATGGTGCGGCGGCCGGGGCAGGTTTTGATATGGCCTTATTATGCGACATTAGAATTGCCTCGGAACGAGCCAGTTTTTGCTCTTCATTTTTAAATTTAGCCGTTATTCCTGGCGATGGTGCCTGCTGGTTGTTACGTAAAACCGTAGGTGCACAAAAGGCAGCAGAATTAATTTTGACGGGCAAAACAGTGGCTGCCCAAGAGGCCTTGGAAATGGGGCTTTTATTAAAGCTAGTTGAACATGACCAACTGATGACAGCCGCAACAGAACTGGCAAGCAGTATTGCAGAAAAATCACGCGAAACACTCGTGGTCACTAAACGATTACTAAAATCAACCGATAGCTTAAGTTATGCCGATCACTTGGATCTTTGTTCAGCAAATCAAGCGATGTTTCACCATACCGCTGAGCACCAAGCAGCGTTAGAAAATTTTTTCAATAAAAAATCTAATAAATAACAATAAATAGTTTCTTTAACTTACTGTTTATATTGCTTTAATTTAAATAAATTTTTGTCGTAATTTTTAAATGAGACGGTTAGTTTTTTTTTAAAGAGCGCGCGATAAATTGTGGTGTTGAATACATAAAGGAGCAGGTTTATGAGTTTAAAAGCACTATTTGAACCGAGATCAGTGGCGGTTATTGGCGCCTCATCTAACCCTGCGCGAATCGGTGGGCGACCGCTAGACTATTATTTAAAGGCTGGTTTTAAAGGACGTATTTATCCTGTCAACCCGAAAAGAACGGAGATTCAAGGCTTAAAAGCATACCCTAATATCACATCGATTCCCGATCAGGTTGATTTAGCGGTACTAGCTATTTCAGCTAATTTGGTGGCCGAGGCTTTAACAGCGTGTGGCGATAAGGGCGTTAAGGCAGTGGTGCTTTTTTCCGCTGGCTTTTCTGAACAAGGTGAGGTGGGTGATTTATTACAAGTTCAACTGGACCACATTGTGCAGCGTTACGGTATGCGCATTCTTGGACCTAATTGTTTAGGTTTATACAATGGAGATGCCGGAAACTGTCCTACCTTTACCTCTGGTTTGGAAGGGGGCTTTCCAATCAACGGGCGCGTTGGCCTGATTACTCAATCGGGCGCATACGGCACACATTTGTTGACGATGGCCAAAACTCGGCGTTTAGGGGTTTCAAAATGGGTATCCACCGGTAATGAATCAGATTTGACGGTGGCCGAGTGTCTGGAATATTTGATCGATTCAGAGACAGTTGATGTCGTTGGTTGTTATATGGAAGGGGTTAAAAAGCCAAAAGTATTGATTCGCGCGCTTGAAAAAGCGCGTGCTAAAGGTAAAGCGATTGTTATTATGAAGGTCGGCGTATCCGAGGTTGGTTCAAAGGCGGTTCAATCGCATACAGCATCGTTAACAGGCTCCGATGCAAGCTTCCAAGCACTAATTGATCAATACGGTGCGCAACGTGCGAAAACAACCGAGCAAATGTTTGATATCCTCTACGCCTTCAGTATTTCGCCACCTGCCAATGGCAATAAATTAGGTATTTTAACGGTATCAGGTGGTGCAGGGGTACTAATGGCAGATGCCGCCGAGGAAGTCGGTCTTCCTGTGCCGCCAATGCCTATAGAGGCACAAAAAAAGCTTATTGCGAGAAATCCGTTATGTGCACCGCGCAACCCAATTGATGTCACCGGTAGTGCGCTTAATGACTTTTCCTTAGTGGGTGAAAGTTTAGCGGCCATGTGCGAAGAAGGCCATTATGACTTGTTGGTTGCATTTTTTACCTCATGGGTCGGATCACCAGCACATGGAGATAAGCTTTTTGATGCCCTAGATACGGGTATGAAAACGCATAAAAAACCATTTGCTGTGATTGGTCAGTCAAGCGAAAGCATTAAAGAAAAATATGAATCTGCGGGGATGATGTTCTTTGAAGACCCTTCAAGAGCAATTGCGGCCTTATCAGCATTAGCCAAGTTTAATACGGCCTTTCAAACAGTTAATGAAGATCAAAGTGTATTACCCTCTATTCCAACAACCGAGTGGCCGGCAGGAAAAATTAGTGAAGCGCAGGCCAAACGATTGATACAACAAGCGGGTATCCCTGTATTAAAAGAAAAGGTTGCTAGCACTGCAGAAGAGGCAGTTCTATGTGCTAAAGAGCTTGGCTTTCCTGTCGCCATTAAAATTGTTTCAGCCGATATTGCACATAAATCCGAAGCAGGAGGTGTCGCACTTGATCTGCTAAACGAGCAGTCTGTGCGCACAGCTGCACATTCAATGTTTAAAACGGTGGCTGAACGTGAACCGACGGCCAATATCGAAGGACTTCTGGTGAGCCCAATGATTAAAGAGGGCGTTGATTTTATTGTTGGTACGCAACAGGATCCTACAATTGGGCCGATTATCATGGTTGGCCTCGGGGGTATTTATACAGAAGTTTTAAAAGACCTTAGTTTGTCGTTAGCACCGGTTACGCCAAACAAAGCTTTATCAATGTTGACATCATTACGTGGTGCGGGCATTTTTCAAGGAGCCCGTGGCCAAGCTGTGATCAATATACAAGCAGTTGCTGAGGTGGTGAGTCGATTGTCTGTATTGGCGGTGCAAAAAACTGAGACGGTCGCAAGTATTGAGATTAACCCCCTACGTGCGATGGCTGATAAAGTAGTCGCTTTAGATGCGCTCGTCCTTCGTATGGATGAGGCAAGGCATTATTAAAGTTATTGAACACTAAAATAATTATTTGGAGAACAAACATGCAAGACAATGACTATACACAACCTGCTTTGTTTATTGATGGTGAGTGGGTAACTCAAACCAGTCGCTATGGTGAGGTACTAAACCCAGCGACAGATGAAGTATTAGCTAAATTTCCTATCGCAGATGAAGAGCAGATTGAGCGTGCACTTGCTTCGTCTGAAGCCGCTTTTGAACAATGGCGTAAAACAAGTTATGACGAACGAATTGAAATTATGCACCGTGCCGCAGCGATTCTTCGCGAAAATGCTGAGCACACCGCCCGTTGTATGACGATGGAGCATGGAAAACCGCTTGCAGATTCAAAAGGCGAGGTAGAAAATTGCGCATGTCTATTGGAATGGTGTTCTACGGCAGCTGCGGACCATGATGACCGCACTTTGCCTGAGTTAAATGGTTTTGTAGACAGAACCGTGCGTAAAGAGCCAATAGGTCCTGTGGCGGCGTTTCCTGCATGGAATTTTCCAGCCTCATTAGCAACGCGTAAAATGGCCTCAGCGATAGCTGTCGGTTGTTCGGTTATTGTTAAACCCGCAAAAGAAACCCCAGTTTCATTTATGGCGGTAGTTGATGCACTTGATAAGGCAGGTTTACCGAAAGGTGTGGTTAACATACTTATGGGTGATTCTTCGCTGATTAGTAAAAAACTAATTGAATCACCGGTTATTAAAAAAATATCGTTCACCGGTTCAACACCTGTCGGTCAAAAACTGGCTGCGTTAGCCGGAGATCAGGCAAAACCCTGTGTGATGGAACTGGGTGGTCATGCGCCCGTATTGGTTTTTGATGATGCGAAGTTAGACAAAGCAATTGATTTATCAGTAACGACTAAAAGCCGTAACTCAGGACAAGTGTGCATTTCTCCGACACGGTTTTTTGTGCAAGAGGCTGTATACGATAAATTTTTAACAGGTTTTACAGAAAAATTTGCAGCACTTCGGATTGGTAATGGTTTGGATAACGATACTCAAATGGGGCCTTTGGCAAACCCACGTAGAACTGCTGAAATAGATGATTTGGTTCAAGATGCCGTGAGTAAAGGTGCGCGCTTAATGACCGGTGGTAAACGTCTTGATCGTCCAGGAAATTTTTATGAAGCGACGGTATTGGCCGATGTGCCAGCAACAGCAAGAATAATGCAAGAAGAGCCTTTTGGCCCGATTGCAATTATTAATAAATTTAGCAGCTATGATGAAGCGATTGAAAAAGCCAACAATACTGATTTTGCACTGGCTTCATATGCATTTAGTGGCTCGCAAGAAACCATTGATAAGCTGGGTAGCGATTTAGATTCGGGCAAAGTGGGTATTAATGGTTACCCAGTTGTTTTTCTAGACTCACCACTCGGCGGACGGCGTCAATCAGGCTATGGAAGTGAAGGTGGCTATGAGGGATTGGATGCCTATAGAATTGTAAAATTTGTTAGTCAAAGTGCTATTTAGCTGAATGTTGCTAAGCATACCGTTCGACGGCGTCTAAAACCTCTAGTGCTTGCGCGAGTTCCTGTGTTTTTACACAGGGACTCGCGCTTAATAAAATACTGCTGTTATAAACGTCGATAATCTGTGTAATCATCAATGGATTAGTGGTGTGTTGCGCTATTAACTCATAATGTATATCTGCAAATTTAATTGTTTCGTTTGGCATCGAAGTCTTTCTGCAATAGAAGGTTATCCCTTCGACCCTGCCAAAAATAAGTATTGATCTCACTCACTAATATCTAAAATGTATTGCAGTATTTAACCTAACTGTTGTTAGTTTGATATTTTTCTGTTTATACTGAACAACCCAATAATAAAAATAATTAACTATGTTGTTTAACCATGAACATGCCATGTTACGTGACTCGGTATCAACTTTTGTTGAGCGTCAAATTGCCCCGTTTGTTGATGAATGGGAAGAAGCCGGTATTTTTCCTGCTCATGAGTTATTTAAAAAGATGGGAGACGCAGGACTTCTCGGCATTAATAAGGCAGAAAAATGGGGAGGCTTAGGATTAGATTATTCCTATTCCTTAGTGTTTGCCGAAGAAATAGGGCGAATTAACTGCTCGGGAATTTCAACAGCCATTGGTGTACAAACAGATATGAGCACACCTGCATTGGCAAATTATGGCAGTGATGAATTAAGACGTAATTTTCTGGTTCCAGCAATCAAAGGGGAATCAGTTGGCTGTATTGGTGTGAGTGAAGAAGGTGCGGGTTCAGATGTGGCCTCAATTAAAACGCAAGCACGCCGTATTGGTAACGAATACGTTATTAATGGCAGTAAGATGTGGATTACCACTTCAACGCAAGCTGATTGGGTCTGTTTGTTATGCAATACCGGTGGCGATAAGGGGCCCCATAAAAATAAATCGCTAATCATTGTGCCACTGGATGCTAAAGGCGTAACGCGTGGTAAACGCCTAAAAAAACTAGGTGCGCATAGCTCGGACACCGCACCATTATTCTTTGATGATGTACGAGTGCCGGTTACTAACCGTATCGGTGAGGAGGGGCGCGGCTTCATATATCAAATGAAACAGTTTCAAGAAGAGCGTTTTTTTGCGATGTCTAAATACCTGAGTCAAGTTCAAGATGCGGTAGATATTACGATTGAATATACAAAGCACCGTAAAGCATTTGGTAAACCGTTAATTGCTAATCAAGATATTTATTTTAAATTAGCAGAAATGCAAACCGATATTCAGGCTGTTCGCGCGCTTATCTACCATGCTTGTGAAAAGTATATCAACGGCGAAGATGTCGATATGCTCACCTCAATGGCTAAATTTAAAGTTGGCCAATTAGGACAAACCATACCCTCGGCCTGCCTGCAATACTGGGGTGGGCAAGGTTTTATGTGGGATAACTTAATTAGCCGTATTTTTCGTGATACGCGCTTGTGTTCAATCGGTGGGGGAGCAAACGAAGTGATGCTTGAAATTGTTTCAAAGCGCATGGGTATTCACCCATCATCACTAAGTTAAGTAAACGTTATGGCTGTTATACAAAGTAAGGTAAATACCCAAAGCGATGCCTTTAAAAACAATAGGAAAGAGTTATTAACGCTGATCGATCAGTTAAAGGAGCTCGAAAATAAGGTGCATCTAGCCTCAAAAAGAAAGCAAGCGGTCTTTGAGCAAAGAGGGCAGTTATTACCGAGAAGGCGTTTAGACATGTTGTTAGACCCAGGTGCCAGTTTTATTGAGCTTAGTACGCTTGCTGGCCTAGGCCAACATGACGATGATGGCGAAGAAAATGTTTATGGTGCGGGCATTATTGTTGGTATCGGTTTTGTAGAAAACACAAGGTGTATGGTGTATGTCAATGATGCGGCGATTAAAGGGGGGACAAACATGCCCCATGCGTATAAAAAGTTACGTCGCGCGCAAGAAATTGCCAGTACCTCTAGGTTACCTTTTATTTGTTTAGTGCAAAGTGGGGGAGGAAATTTATTTCTACAACACCTTGGGTTTAACTTGGCCGGACACCGGTTTATGTCACAAGCACAGGCGTCTGCCGCGGGTATTCCGCAAATTACGGTAGTGCATGGCGCATCTACCGCAGGAGGTGCGTATATACCTGGCATGTCAGACTACGTGGTGATGGTCAAAAATAAAGCCCGAGCTTATCTTGCTGGCCCACCATTATTAAAAGCAGCAACCGGTGAAATAGCTGAGGAAGAAGAGCTTGGTGGCGCTGAGATGCATGCAAGTGAATCGGGGCTTGCCGAGTACCTAGCTGAAGATGATGCGCATGCGCTTGAAATGACCCGAGAAATTGTAAAAAGTTTAAATTGGAATAACCGCCTAACCACAACGGCAAGAAAAACTTATAAAGAACCGCGATACGATATTGATGAATTATGCGGCATAGTGCCGGCTGATTATCATAAACCCTACGACAGCCGTGAAGTGATTGCACGCTTGGTTGATGATTCTGACTTTGTTGAATTTAAGGCGAATTACGATCCGTTTACCATCTGCGGTTTTGCAGAAATCGAAGGTCAACATTGTGGCATTATTGCAAATAATGGCCCTATTACTAATAAGGGAGCCGGCAAGTCGACACAGTTTATTCAACTCTGTTGCCAAGCGAATAAACCACTGATTTTTTTACAAAATACTACGGGTTTTATCGTTGGAATTGAGCATGAACAAAATGGCATGATAAAAAATGGTGCCAAGCTTATTCAAGCGGTGGCGAATGCCACTGTGCCTAAAATAACACTCAATATTGGTGGCGCCTTTGGTGCAGGAAATTATGCTATGTCGGGCCGCTCATTTGAGCCAGACTTTCTATTTGCCTGGCCCACTAATACCTTGGCCGTAATGGGGGGCGAGCAAGCCGCAACGGTGATGTCCATTGTTTATGAAAATAAACAAAAAGCGAATAATAAGCCGATTGATGAAGCGTTTTTAGCCAAGCAAACAGAAGATATTTTAGACTACTACTCAAGTGTTTCGTCTGCATTTTATTGCACCTCACAGGTTTGGGATGAAGGCATAATTGACCCACGTAAAAGTCGTCGTTTGCTTGCCGAGCTGATTGATATTGTTGTTCAAGGGCGTGAAACCAAATTAGATGCCAATACCTTTGGCGTGGCGAGGATTTAAAATGATTAATCTACCCAAGGTGGATACGTTATTACTAAAGCATGTGAACGGGCGTCTATACATTACGTTAAATAGGCCTGAACGGCGTAATGCAATGAACAATCAGATGAATGACGAGTTACATCAAATAGCCGATTTTTTAGCTAAGTCGGAGGCAATTCGTCTGGTTATATTGCAAGGTGCCGGTGGTCATTTTTGCGCCGGTGGCGATATTAAAGAACGTAAAAACCAAACCGATCAGGCGGCTCAACACCTAGACCCTGCGCGTGACAGAAATATTAGATCGGGGCAGCTATTTAAAAAATTTTTTGGCTTACCGCAAACCTTAATCGTAGTTGTGGAAGGCTCGGCAATGGGCGGCGGTTTTGGCTTGGCGTGTTTGGCAGACCTTACGTTTGTTCATCGTGATGCAACACTGGGCATGCCAGAAACAACATTAGGAATTGCACCTGCGCAAATTGCTCCCTATGTCGTTCAGCGAATAGGCTTAACACCTGCCAAGCAAATGGCATTAACCGGTGAAAGGATTAATGGCGACAAAGCATATCGCTTAGGCATAGCGCAATACCTTGCCGATTCTAACGAAGCCCTCAGCGATAAATTAGAGTCTGTGATCCAACAAGTAGAACGTTGTGGACCTAAGGCATGTGCCGCAACAAAAGACATTATGCATAAGGTGGCTCATCAAATTGATGATGAGATGATTGAGTTTTCGGCAGATGTTTTTTCCAGACTAAACAAGCAAGATGAAGGTCGCGAAGGACATCGCGCCTTTGTTGAAAAAAGAAAACCGCACTGGATGGCCTGATTAATGAATCATTTTGATACTATCTTGATTGCGAATCGTGGCGAGATAGCCGTTAGGGTCATTAAAACGGCTAAACAGATGGGCTATGAAACGGTTGCTGTTTTTAGCGAGGCAGATCGTGAAGCACTTCATGTTTCACTCGCTGATAAAGCGATAGGTATTGGTGAGTCAGACGTTGAAAAATCCTACCTAAATATTGACAAAATAATAGCCGCAGCGCTGAAAACTAATGCTCAGGCTATCCATCCGGGGTATGGTTTTTTATCCGAATCAGCTGAATTTGCACAGCGTTGTGAAGAAGCTAACTTAGTGTTTATTGGGCCGGATTCAAAGGCAATGGCCATTATGGGAAACAAAACGGTTGCCCGACATAAAATGCTTGAGGCAAATGTACCCCTAGTGCCAGGCTATGATGGACCGTCGCAAGACAACCCAACGTTACAAAAAGAAGCTAACCGTGTCGGTTACCCGTTGATGGTTAAAGCAGCTGCCGGTGGTGGTGGGCGTGGTATACGCATTGTTAAAGACCCACAACGCTTAATAACAGAACTTGAAGCGGCTAGAGCAGAGGCACTTAGCAGTTTTGGCTCTGATGAATTACTGCTTGAAAAATATATTGAAAAGGCCCGACATATTGAAATTCAAGTATTTGCAGATCAACTTGGTAACACGGTTTATTTGGGTGAACGAGACTGCTCGATGCAGCGACGGCATCAAAAAGTTATTGAGGAAGCACCTGCGCCGAATATGGATGCCACCTTACGAAAAAAAATGGGTGATGCCGCAGTAAAAGCGGCTGAGGCGGTTAATTATATTGGTGCCGGTACCGTTGAATTCTTATTATGTGAGGATCAATCATTTTACTTTTTGGAAATGAATACGCGCCTACAAGTTGAACACCCAGTAACAGAATTGATAACAGGCTTAGATTTAGTTGAATGGCAGTTATCAGTAGCGGCTGGTGAACCATTAGCGCTACAACAAAATGAGATTGAGCTAAAGGGGCATGCCATTGAGGTGCGTTTATATGCTGAAGATTGTGAGTGCGATTTTATGCCGCAAACAGGGCGTATAAGGCAGTGGAAAATGCCAGTCGCTAAGGGTATTAGAGTTGATAATGGTATTGTCAATGAGCAAATTATTAGTCCTTATTATGACTCAATGCTGGCAAAAATTATTGCCTATGGTACTACGCGCGAACTAGCGATTAGGCGCTTAACACGGGCCTTAAAAGACACAGTTTTATTAGGTTTGCCTAGTAATAAAACTTTCTTACTGGGCTTGCTAGAAACCCCTGCGTTCATGAATGCTGAGGCAACCACGCGGTATATTGAAGAGCAATACCTACCCGCGCAACAAAAACAGGCGGCTCAGGGGGCGGGTGACTCAATGTGGGCAATAGCCGCCATTTTGTTATCGCGAATGCCCGGCACAACAGGTTGGCGAAGTACTGGCACCCTCAGCTGGCCGGTCAGGTTGAAATACCAGCAACAACAACGTGACGTTACGGTTTTCCAAGACGGTTCTGCATACCGTGTTGAATACGGCGATGATGGAATACAAAATATCCTTTTTTTAGCGGAGTCTGATGGCGAGTTATTGCTTCAGATTAATGGTATTTGCTGCAAGCTTAATGTTGCGCTAGATGAGCGACACAGTGTTTATATTGATAATCGTTCACAGGTCGCGATGTTTGAAAAGTTATCATTTTCAGAAAAACAAAACCAAGACACTCTCGGTGCAAACCTTATCGCACCGATGAGTGGAAAAATTGCTGAGATTAAGGTGGTAAAAGGTGACACGGTTAACAAGGGTGATGTGCTGGTAGTGCTTGAGTCAATGAAAATGTACCAAGAGCTTATGGCCCAACAAGACGGCCAGGTAACGGGCGTTTATATAAAGCCTAATCAGCAAGTAGAAGTGAATATGCCGTTGATAGATATCGTCACCAGTGAGCAGGCTAACGATGAATAAAATCAAAATTGGCGGTGCTTCTGGCTATTGGGGTGATAGCGCCTATGCAACAGAACAATTACTGACAAAAGGTAATGTTGATTATTTGGTTTATGATTATTTGGCCGAGGTCACCATGTCACTGTTGGCGAATGCAAAGTCAAAATCTGAACAGCTTGGCTATGCAACTGATTTTGTGCAGCAAATACTGAAACCTAATTTACAACAGATCGCCGAAGGTGGGGTAAAAGTCGTTGCCAATGCAGGGGGTGTCAATTTACCTGCGTGTAAAGAGGCGATCCAAGCCATTTTAGATGAGCAAGGCTTAGCACTGAAAATTGGCACCGTTGATGGTGATAATTTAATGCCAAAAGAAGCTGCATTACGCGCATCTGGCATAACTGAAATGGAAACTGGTGAACCGTTTCCCAACAAACTAGCCAGCATTAATGCCTATTTAGGCGCTTTTCCCATAGCGGCGGCACTCAATGCGGGCGCAGATATTGTCATTACTGGGCGAGTTGTTGATTCGGCCACCACATTAGGGGTCTTGATTCATGAATATAACTGGTCGGTTGATGACTTAGATAAACTGTCGATGGGGGCATTAGCAGGGCATTTAATCGAATGTGGCTGTCAGGTAACAGGAGGTAACTTTACCGACTGGCATGACAGCTGTGATGGCTGGGCTGACATGGGCTACCCCATTATTGAATGTGATGAAAGTGGTGATTTTGTTGTTACAAAAGCTGCCGGAACGGGGGGCTTGGTTTCTAAGCTGACTGTTGCAGAACAATTGGTGTATGAAATAGGCGATCCGCAAACCTATTTCTTACCCGATGTTGTTTGTGATTTTTCGCAGGTTAAATTAACCGAACAAAGCACTGATCGGGTATTAGTTACAGGCGCTATTGGCTATCCGCCAAGCGGTCAATATAAAGTCTCGGCGACTTATTTAGATGGTTATCGCGCCGTTTATACGCAGCTATTAACGGGCTTTGATGTATTAAAAAAAGCCGAGCTAACGGCCAATGCAATTTTAGAGCGTTGCGAAAAACTGTTGGCTAACACCGGTTACGCAAACTTTAAACAATATTCAATTAACTACTTAGGCGCTAATGCCTTATGGAATAAAGAACACTTTTCTATACCGCAAGAGATACAAGAAATAGTATTAAGAATAGTGGTTCATCATGATAAGCGTGATGCGGTTGCTTTATTTTCAAGAGAAGTAATGGGCGTTATTTTAAATATGACGACGGGGCGTTGTGCAGCTGGTCAGGCAGGCCGGCCTAAGGTGTCGCCAGTGATTAGTTTATATTCATTTCTAATCGATAAAAATTTAGTAAACGCCGTGGTTGAGGTGGAGGGTAAGCCGTTAAATTACCCACAAGCGTCTGGTAATACGTTTAATGACAATATAGTTCATCGTAAGCCTGACCCAATAGTAAGGCAAAGTGATAAAAATGCCATACAAGTACCTTTGGTTAAACTGGCGGTCGCGCGAAGTGGTGATAAAGGGCGGTTTGCCAATATAGGGGTGATTGCACGTCGGCCTGAATATATGCCGTATATTGCCCAAGCCTTAACCGAGCAGACAGTATCTGATTGGTTTTCTCATGTAGTAAAAGGCCGCGTAGAACGTTTTTATTTGCCGGGTATCGATGCGTTTAATTTCCTCTTACAAGATGCGTTAGGGGGAGGAGGGGTCAGTTCCATGAATATAGATACACAGGGTAAAACTTACGCACAGCAAATTTTAAAAATGCCAGTTAAGGTCCCAGCTGGCTTGTTAAAAAATGAAAGGCGTTAAGGTGCCTAGAGTTCTTCTATGCTAGTCAATAGGGTATTCAAGCGCAGCATAAAAAAGGGTGTGTTTAATACACACCCTTTTTAACTAAACGTTTTAAATAAAACGTAGCGGAGCGCCCGTTAAGAACGTTCAATAACCATTGCTATCCCTTGCCCAACACCAATACACATTGTAATAAGAGCATAACGACCTTGTGTGCGTTGTAGTTGATGGCTAGCAGTTATCGCAAGCCTTGCACCAGACGCACCTAGTGGATGACCAACAGAAATAGCGCCACCGTTGGGATTAATACGGGGGTCATCTTCGGCAATACCCAGTTGTTTTAAACCACCAAGCACTTGCGCAGAAAACGCTTCATTCACTTCGATAATATCCATTTGTTGAAGTGTTAAACCCAGTCGTTTTAATAATTTTTGGCAGGCAGGCACAGGGCCTAATCCCATCATCGATGGTTCAACACCCGCTGATGCGCCGCCTAGAATACGGGCCATAGGTTTAAGCTCATGCTGTTCACCATAAGCGCGTGAGCCAATAACTAAAGCCGCTGCGCCATCATTAATACCAGATGCATTGGCGGCAGTAACAACGCCATCTTCATAAAGCGTACGCATGCTGGCCATTTTATCTAAGCTTGTATCGGCCCGTGGGTGCTCATCTTTATCGACAATAATGTCAGGTTTGCCACGTTTTTGTGGAATGTTAACGGGAATTATTTCTTTATCAAAATAGCCTTTCGCTGTTGCGTCAGCCCATTTTCGTTGTGATTGATAAGCAAAAACATCACATTGCTCACGCGTAATACCCAGAGCTTTAGCGACGTTATCAGCAGTTTCTGGCATGGCTTCGTGACCATATAGTTTTCCAATTATTGGGTTTGGAAAACGCACACCAATGGCGCTGTCGTAAACCGTAATGTCTTTACTAAATGCGGTGTTGCTTTTGTTAAAGGTTAAAGGGGCACGTGTCATGCTTTCAACACCACCGGCAATAAATAAACTACCCTCATCACAGGAGATAGCACGAGCGGCGTCAATAATTGCGGCTAAGCTACTGCCACAAAGTCTATTAACGGTTTGCCCGCTTACCTCGACAGGTAAGCCTGCGGCTAATGTCGCATAACGTGCTACGTTTCGGCTATCTTCACCGGATTGACAAGCGCAGCCCAAAATAACATCGTCAATTAATAATGGGTCAATATTGTTTCGTGTAACCAGCGCCTTAATAACGCTAGCGGCTAAATCGTCCGGTCGGACGTGTGCCAGTGAGCTGCAATATTTTCCAAAAGCAGTTCTTGCTCCATCGTAAATGTAGGCATCTAACATGGATGTCTCCTTAAGTTAAGTTGTGGTTGAATGTTGATTAAGTGCTTAATGTGTAGGCGAGTTTAATGCCATCGCTAATGGCTTGTGCTGCATCAAGTTCTCGTACTTCTTTAGCGCCGCCTATTTTGTATACATTGGGAGCTAAATCGCCAAGTTGTTGGGCGAGTTCATCGCGTGATTCTTGCCCTGCGCAAATAACAATGCTGTCAGCGTGTAATAACTGAGTGGTTCCTTCTTTTTCTATGTGTAAGCCTGTTTCATCAATTTTTATATAATTAAGTTCGCCAAGCAATTTAACACCACGTTTTTGCAATTCTGCTTGATGAATCCAGCCGGTTGTTTTTCCAAGCGTACGCCCAAACTTTCCAGCCTTACGTTGTAAAATCGTGACAGTACGTTTGCTTTTTATTATCGGTTTTACTGACGCGTTTAGCCCACCAGACTGAAGACCTGTTGGATCAATTCCCCAATGTTTGTTAAACGAGTCAATGGGCTCTAGGCCGTCATCTTGATGGGTTAAAAATTCAGCCATATCATAACCAATGCCACCAGCACCTATTATAAGCACGGTTTGACCTATTTTCTCTGGTGAATTAAAGGCCTCTTCGTAGCTAAAGACATTAGGGCGATGAATGCCTGGAATATTTGGTTTGCGTGGCTTAATACCAGCAGCGATGACAATTGAGTCATACTTTGTATCGTTTAGTTGCGCTAAGGTGACCGTCGTATTTAGCTGAGTATTAACGTGGTATTTTTTAAGCATAACGTTGAAATACCGAAGTAATTCATCAAACTCTTCTTTACCCGGTACCTTACGTGCGTAAGCCATTTGTCCACCAATATCAGCACAAGCGTCAAACAAGGTAATGTTGTGACCAAGTTTTTTAGCTTCAATAGCAAAAGATAAACCAGCCGCCCCAGCACCAATAACGGCAATATTTTGTGGGTTAGGGGCTGGTGGTAATTTGGGCATTTTTGTTTCGTGGCAGGCACGCGGGTTTACCAAACAGCTAACAGTTTTAAAATTAAATAAATTATCTAGGCAAGACTGATTGCAGGCAATGCAGCTATTTATTTCATCGCTTCGTTGTTGCTGAGCTTTTATAACAAAATCAGGGTCAGCCAAAAAAGGCCTAGATAAATAGACTAGGTCGGCATCTCCTTGTTGTATAAGCGTGTTGGCCACCTCGGTGGTGTTAATCCGGTTGGCAGCGGCAACAGGGATATTGACCACTTGTTTAATCATACGGGTAGCCCAACTAAAGGCAGCTCGTGGAACTTGCATCGCAATGGTTGGTATAGATGATTCATGCCAACCAATACCCGTGTTGATCAAGTCGACACCGTTAGCCTCTAAGAGCTGGGCAAATTGTTGCGCTTCATGAATAGTCCAACCATCTTCAACCAGATCAAGCATTGACATGCGATATTGAATAAAAAATTGAGAACCTACTTTTTCTCGAATCGATTGCAATACTGTTAATGGAAAACGAGCACGGTTTTCGAAACTGCCGCCCCATTGATCGGTTCGCTGATTTGTACGTGAGGCGGTAAATTCATTAAGAAAATAACCCTCGGAACCCAATAATTCAATGCCGTCAAAACCTGCTTGTTGCGCAAGAGAGGCGCAATTTACGTAATCGTCAATGGTACTTAGAATGCCCTTCTCAGACATTTCTTTGGGTTCAAATTTATTAATAGGTGAACGAATAGGGCTGGGCGCAACTAGGTTCTTTTGCTTTGCGTAACGCCCAGCATGAAGAATTTGTAAAATAATATGACTACCTGATTCATGTACAGCCTCTGTAATGATTTTATAATCGGCAACTTGTTCAGGGTCTGTTAGTTTCATTGAACCTGGGCTGAGTAAGCCTTGCTCATTAGGCGAAACACCACCGGTAACAATAAGGCCAACGCCGCCGTCTGCACGTTCTTTATAAAAAGCAGCTAAGCGGCCAAAAGGGTCGTCACTATGATCTAGCCCAGTATGCATAGAGCCCATTATGAAACGGTTAGCTAAGCTTAAAGAACCGATTTTAATGGGTGAAAATAAGTGATTTGGCATACGTTTCCTTTTTTGCATAAGTGTATTGATGCGTCTTTGCCTTTAAGATTTTGAAGCAGATTAAAGCGCTTCACAAACTAACGATTGTTTGATAGATTGTTAAGCAATTATACCGCTCAAACAGAACAAATACAGCATAGCGCCACGATGATAACGATGGGTTAATCTATCAATTTAGCAATGGTGTTGTGAATATTACGTTAAATGGACGAAAAGAAAAGTGTGTGACCCAGATGCCGGATGAAGAAATAATAAAGATTAACTTCAATAACAACGGTTAATGCTGCACGATGGTGCTTATAGGCTAATAGTTTATTAAAAGTGTTGATAGCAACGCTATGTATCAGCTGGCCAATTAAAAAACAAACCTAATTACTGATGAAATGCTATTAAACTATAGCGCTTGAAAAGCCTTGGTTTGCTGCGTTTTTAATAATAAATATATAAATAATATGACTAACACTATACAACTATGCCGTTCGATTTTATTTGTTCCAGGGGCGATTCAAAAACGCATAGATAAAGCGGCGAACATTCCTGCAGATGCGATTGTTTTTGATCTGGAAGATGCCGTATCGCCCGATGAAAAAGTGCGTGCAAGGCAACAGGTGGTAGAAGCCTTAAAGTCGTCCGCTTTTAAAGGCAAACAATTGATTGTGCGAATCAATGGCATTTCTACACCTTGGTTTGAAGAAGACATTAAGGCAGTTGTCGCGGCTGGTAATAGTGCAGTGATGTTGCCAAAATGCGAAACGCCAGAAGACGTTAATGCGGTAAAAAAATATTTTAATAAAGCCGATATTGCGCTGTTTGTTATTATTGAAACAGCAAAAGGCGTGTTGGATGTAGCGTCAATTTCAAAGGTATTAACACCGCAAGACTCTATTTGTTTTGGTCATGTGGATTTTGCTGCCGATATGGCGCTTAATGAAGCCGATGCCAGTGAAGGGGTTATTTACCAGTCACGCTGTCAAGTTGCCTTAGCGGCAAGAGCGTTTGGCGCATCGCCTATTGATAATGTTTGCTTAGAAATTGCCGATGAAAAAGCGATACACGATGACACCTTAAAAGGCTTAAAACTCGGGTATGCTGGAAAGCTATGCATACACCCCAACCAAGTGCCCATTGTTAACAAAGTGTATACCCCAACACTGGATGAAGTAGACAAAGCAAAAGCTATTTTAGCGGCTTGGGATGTTGCTCAAAAAGAAGGCCACGGGGTATTTACCTTCCAAAATAAAATGATTGACCTGCCTGTTATTCGCGCCCAACAGAGTATTTTAAGGCGCTATCAAATGGCGCAATAATAAGAGACTTATACGCATGAAAGAGATTTTAATTGATGGCCCTTATTTTGAAGACTTTACAATTGGCGAGTTCCTAGAAGAACCGCCATCCATAACCATTACCGATGGCCATGCAACCTTGCATCAAATGTTGTTTGGTGATCGTTTAAGGCTGCCGTTAGATCGTCATTTAACACACGAAATAACCGGTTCAGATCGTCCGTTAGCAAACGCTATTATGGCAATGGGTTTTGCGATAGGGCAAACAACCTATGCCACGCAAAATGTAATGGGTAATTTGTTTTATAGAGGCTTGGTTCTTAAAAAACCGGTCTATATCGGCGATACCTTAAGCACAACAACAAAAATTGTTGCCTTACGGCAAAATAAAGTCAAAGGCGGGCGTCCCTCAACAGGTATGGTGGGGCTTGAAATTACCACCACAAACCAACGGGGTGAAGAAATTTTGCATTTTTGGCGCTGCCCAATGGTGCCGTGTCGTGATCCAAAAGTACAAACCACCCATGCAGATGACTTAGATATTATGCCGTCTGATATTTCTACGCAAAGCTTGGTAGAGGCAGTACCAACAGACTGGGACTTGGCAACGTATAAAAAGCGTTTTGCGGGCATCCATTTTGACCAAGTAGAAACAGACGTTTTATTTAAAATTAAAGCAAGGGACACAGTAACCTCCGCGCCAGAACTAACCAGAACAACGCTTAACCTAGCTATGACACATACAGACGCTGGCGCCAGCGTTTATGGCAAACGCTTGGTATATGGTGGGCATACTATCTCGATGGCAGCAGCCCAACTAATAAGAGCCCTGCCAAACACCTTGTCAATATTAGCTTGGCGGCACTGTAATCACCTAGCCCCCGTGTTTGAAGACGATATTTTACGTAGCGAAATATCAGTATTGAAAAAAACACCGTTAGCATCGGGTGGTGGGCTAGTAGATTTACAAATCAACGTATGGGCTGACCGCGGAGAAAATGCACCTAAAGAATGCAAAAATGACCACGTACTAGACTGGGGATTAGTTATTTTTATGGCATAAGCCCACTGCTAAGGTACTACCGTTAAAGAAAGTAGGGCGGCTAAAAGGGTTTTATCCATGTTTGATGTGCTAATATCAAAATACATGGAAGTACTATCCACCTATATACAACTAATACGTGGACATTGGCTTTCCGCTTATTAATACTGTTATACGCATAAAATAGGAGATTTAAATGCACTCGATATCACCATACGCGATGCGTTGCTTTAATCCGGCAATAGAATCAAAAAAAATTGAAGATAGATATTGCGTATTAGATCAAATCGGCCAACATGATCTTTACAGCCTACTTAAGATTTTCATATCCGCAAAAACTGAAAACTATCACGTTGTGGAAGATTCAAAGCAAGTGTATAAATTCAGTAAAATGTCATTCAACGATGAAACAAGACATATTTATGGTTGGTTTCAAGTGGGAACATATGGAATAAAAACTGACATTATAAACATCGAAAGTGGTCAGGTTGATTTCGAAAAAGCTCAAAATAATGCAGAGATAATCAAGCATTATCTACACATGTTTATACCCGTCGGCTTTAATGAAGCAATATGCATGATGCATAGCTACAGAGGGCACGGTGTTAAAACATTATTTACAGATATCTTCTCACCCTATTTTCGAGAAGCAACTACTCTAAATTTACAGTTAAGCCCGCTCGCTTACGAGAAAGCAATAGAAAACTGGCAAGAGGCAAACACCAAAGAATTAAAAATAACAAAATTCAAAGGCTTAACAGACATAGCAGACCAAATTAAAAACCTAGGACACGAAGAACAGGAGTTAACAATGAAACCTCCAAGGAAAGGTACATTCGGGTCATTAAAGGATTTTTTTAACCCTGATAGTGAGCAAGCTAAAATAGTTGAAGTATTAAGTGAACTCGGCAGCCAAGTTAAAACAGTTGTTGAATTGAACGGTAAAAAACGAACATTTACTGTTGGCGCAGATGCATTCAATAGTGTTTGTCGCATAGACTTTGATGACAGCGTCCAAATGCAAGATGGCGCGCCAATGATAGAGTCCGTAAATAGGTGGGTATTAGTAATAATTAGTGAGTATGTCTTAGATATGTATCCAGAATTTGGAGTGCAACCATGAGTTCAAAATTAAATGTTAAAGACATTGTAACTGGGCACATTGGTACTTTAGTTGATGCGGGTAAAAAAAGCATTAGCTTTGCAGACATGTTTTCGTTCTATATATTGCCTGCAATTATCGCCGGATTTGGAATTTTTTTCTGCTTCAATATAAGCAAAGAAATATCTTCATTACTAGTTAATTTCGGTGCTATTTTTACAGCATTATTACTTAGCGTTTTAGTACTCGTCTATGACCAAGAAAATAAAATCGATCAAAACACCGATGCATCATTAAAAAATGCTAAGAAGTCTCTCTTAAATCACCTTTACTACAATATTTGTTACTGCATTATTATGTCAGTTTTTTTGGTTGTTATTTGTTTGCTCCATACCGTAGTCGAGGCTTTTTCACCGTTTATGAATATTTACTTTATTACTCCATTAATTATAGTAACTGCTGTTAACTTAATACTAACAATATTAATGATAGTAAAGCGCATGCATGTATTGCTAATATCATAAATGCGTATAATAAGTTGCTGCATCGGATTGCCAAAAGCGTCACTTCTTTTGCGAAAAAGCTGCAAAAGAATCGCCACTTTCGCCAACCGCTGAGCTAGGCGTTATATGTTAAGGATCGATAAGTGAATAAAGAAACTTATAGAAAAGTGTACACTTATAATCATCATTTTATGATGGCCGAGTCATTTTTGGATGAACAACATGATCAAGAAAAAAGTGAATACAATAATTCGACGGCATCAATTGTATTTTCAGCTTTTGCAATAGAGGCGTATCTTAATCATATCGGAGAACAAATATTCAAATGTTGGCAGGATAATCTTAAAAAATCATTAGGTATCGAAGCCAAACTTGCGTTGATCTGTGAGAAGGTAAAAGTTAATGTCAATTTTGGGATTGAGCCATTTCAGTCCTTTCGAGCCACATTTAGATTTAGAAATACTATGGCACATTCGGTGACCGAAAGTTTATCGCATCAGAAGTCCAAGCATTTCCTAGAAATTGGAAAAAATTCTTGGCCAGCAGCAGAGTGGGAAAAAATGGCAACTTTTGAAGTCGCCACAACTGTATATCAAAATGCCAATATATTGGTAGACTTAATAGCTAAAAATACCGACGTAGAAACAGTTCCAAGACATGTGTTGTCTGAATTTTTGGAGGTATAAACATATAACAAAAAAATCAATCAGACCGCAAAAGACGCGGCGGCTTATTTAAAACGTTATGCATCAAAGAGGAATCGGCATGGGTGATTCGTACATAGAAGAGAAAGATAAGAAGTATTTTGAAAAAGGGCTTCTAGAGATAAAGTGGAGATATGAGCATCCGAGTTCTTTTGTATCAAGAAGTTTTTTTGAGTCACTAGCAAGCGGTAAGAAACGCTATGAACATTATTACGGGTTAGGTATATCATTTTCAGCAACAAATGTAGAGATATCCCCTTTAAAAACCAATTATCCCGGACACTATGAGCATACCTTCGGAGTTGATTATCCTGCGCTAAATATACCGGGCGATCCAGTATTGCTTAGAGATATTGCTAATTCGCTGTTGGACATTGCAGATGTACTTAACGAAAAAAATGCATAACAAAGCCTTCAATCAGAACCTATAAGCTTCGTTTTATTTTTTATTGTTTTTTATTAATTAGTGCTCTAGCTTATTTTGTGGATTTGAAAATCAATGGTCAGACTCGATTGATTTAGCATCTTAATATTTAACATTAGCTTTATATGGAAGGGCCCAACTATGCGTAAGCTTTTTGTGTTTTTGCTGCTTTTATCCGTCTCATCATACGTTTATGCGTTTTGGAGCAGTTATGCGTATGTGTCTTCTGTAACAGAAAGCGAAGTTGACCTAAGAGTTTATGTAGCGCCTGTAAGTGAAGATAATGGGTCGTATATGATAAGGCTAAAAGCGGTTGCATACCCGTATAAACAAGCGTGGGTTATAACAATACCGCAGTTTATACCGCCTGATGAACAGAATCAGCGAGCGCGTTTTTGGGTAAAGAATTAAATCTGTCTGGCGTTGAATCGATTATTCCACTGCGCCCAACAGAAAGGTCTTTTTTGAACCAGCTTGATGATACAGAAGAAGGAAAATTCTATGAATTGCTTATTCCAGCAGAGCAGATTCACCGTGCCTACATTTATATAGATTTCCCTGAGCCAGTAGAAGATGGTGGCTATTTTTATTCAATAGATATTGGTTCGTACGTTAAAGCCAGACAATAAAGCCGACCATGGCTGTATTTGAAAGCCTTGGTTTCCGCGCCTTTTTATACCTTTGCTGTGCTTATTTGGGCGTGCTTTTTTTTCCGGTGTAATACTCTGGGTGATAGGCAAGAACTTGTTCGCCATCGCTACTCCATGCATGGCAACCATCAATATAGAAGGGTTTTGATGTTTCGTTCTCAGTTTTGCCTTTTGCGATTCCCGCCATTGTTTGGTAAATCGTTGTCGTGGCAGGCCCTACAAGATCGGCTAGGTGCGTACAACCTTGAATACCGGCTACTAAAGACTTTACTAAACGAGTCCACCCCGGGGCTATTTGTTTACCAATTAGTTTGTTGAATATAGGCGTGATCTCACCACAACAACCGTAGGGTGAATGGTCTGTTACTGCAATGCAATCGTGAACCAACAGATTGGTATCGACTGTTAAGCGAATCCACATTTCATGAATGGGTTCACCCGGTTCAATGGTGCCACGGTAAGAGTTCTCAAGGGGGTAGGTTTTAATATCTGTAATCTGTGCATCGACATCCCATAAACCGTCAGGCCTTTTAAAGCCGTTACAAGTAATTTGGCGAGTATGAATGTTTTCTCGTGGATAGGTACTTTCAGGTAAAGGCATAAGGTTTTTTGCGTTTAGTTACAGTGGGGAGTTGCTTCTTGCTTGAAATTATAATCGTTTCTAGTCGTTTGTTGTGCGAGCGAGTGCAATATTTGGATATGTTTTTTTGTATTTGCAAACGTAGCGAGGTTGCTGATGTGTTGCCTGGCCTGTGTTTGGTTGTAGTTAGCTTGAATGGCTGTTCGTTACAGAACCAAGCGGTTGTAACGATAAGCTCGTTGCGCCTGAGGGATGGCTTGGGTATAGTCATATTTTACCTAGCGCTAGTTTGAATTTAAGTATACGTTCGAGGAAATATGATGTCTATAAAAAGCACAATGATGGATTACCCATTAACATTAAGCACCTTAGTCGAGCGCTTAAAGACGTATTATCCGCGTGTGGAGGTGGTGTCAAGACTGCCAGATAAAACCCTGCATAGAACACACTATTTAGATATTCATAAACGAACTAAGCGCTTAGCTTCGGCGTTAACAAAGCGGGGTGTTAAAAAAGGAGAAGGCGTAGCGACCCTAATGTGGAATCATTACGGGCACCTTGAGGCTTACCTTGGGGTGCCTATTATGGGCGGTGTTCTCCACACTGTGAATTTACGATTATCGCCCAAAGATATTGCTTATATTATTAATCATGCTGGCGATAAGGTACTTATTATTGACGATATTTTACTGCCTTTATATGAGCAGTTTAAAGATGATGTGGCGTTAGATGAAGTGATCGTTGTTCCGCTAACAGGCGAAAAGGTTAACAGCGAATATACCGATTACGAGGATTATTTAAAGCTTGGTGATGATGACTTTAGCTACCCTATTATTGATGAAAATGATGCAGCGGGGATGTGCTATACCTCGGGCACAACAGGCCGCCCTAAAGGGGTTGTGTATAGCCATCGCTCAACGGTTCTACATGCAATGGCAGAGGCTATGGTTGATACATTGGGCGTTAGTCAGTCTGATGTGGTGACGCCTGTGGTGCCAATGTTTCATGCCAACGCTTGGGGGCTAAGCTATACATCGGTGCTAGTCGGTGCAAAACAAGCGTTACCGGGCCCACATTTAGATGCTGAGAGTTTGATGGATTTATACCAAAGCGAACAAGTAACGTTGAGCGCTGGTGTGCCCACCATTTGGATGGCAATAAAAACAGCCAGAGAAGCAGAGCCGAATCGCTGGAAGACAGCGCCTAATATGCGAATGGTGGTTGGCGGAGCGGCTGTTCCAGAGTCTTTATTTCGGGCGTTTGATAAGTTTGATATGACTATTATTCAAGCGTGGGGAATGACAGAAACTGGGCCGTTAGCCACCGTAGGTATCGTTAAAGAAAGCCTATCTGACCTTGATGAAGATGCAAAATATGCCTGCCGAATTAAACAAGGTTTAACGTTGCCCTTTATTGATATACGAATTGTCGATGAAGAGGGTGTTGAATTACCTTGGGATGGTAAAACATCTGGTAATGCCGAGTTAAAAGGGCCGTGGGTAACCGCTGCATACCATAAGAATGAAGGTGCTGAGGATAGTTTTAGCGAAGATGGTTGGCTAAAAACTGGGGATGTTTGCCAGATAGATCAAGAGGGTTATGTCAAACTGACCGATAGAACGAAAGACCTTGTTAAATCTGGCGGCGAATGGATTAGTTCGGTGGATCTTGAAAACGCAATTATGGGCCACCCTGATGTATTAGAAGCGGCTGTCATTGCTGTTGCACACCCTAAATGGGATGAGCGGCCTCTAGCGGTTGTTGTGGTTAAGGAAGATAAGCAAATAACAACGGACGATATACGTCAATTTTTAGACGGCAAGTTTACTAAAATGTGGTTGCCTGATGCGGTGGAGGTGATTGCTGAAATTCCTAAAACATCAACGGGTAAATTTATGAAAATGGCACTGCGAGAACAGTATAAACACTGGGTTTGGGAATAAATTAGAAACGTTAATTAACATTTAAATAGGACGAATAATATGAAAGATGCGGTCATTATCGAAGCAGTACGCACACCTTTTGCTAAATATAATGGCGCATTTAGAGACATACCTGCCAATAAATTACTAGCTAATGCGTTACAAAGCGTGGTGTCTAGGTCAGGTATTGATAAAGAAAAAATCGAAGATGTTATCGCAGGCTCTGTAACTCAAATTGGTGAACAAGCCGCAGATATCGCTAGACAATCCTCTTTAATGGCCGGGTTTCCGGTGGAAGTGGCCGGTGTTACGTTGAATCGTTTTTGTGGCTCGGGTCAGCAAGCGGTGCATTTTGGCTCACAAGTTATTGATGCTGGAGATGCCAATTATATTATTGCTTGTGGTGCGGAAAGCATGACGCGTGTTGCGATGTTAACAGATATGACTCTGGGAGAACCGTATAAAGACTTTGCGCCAATGGGGGCAGAATTACTTAAACAATACCCGCTAGTGCATCAGGGTGTTAGTGCTGAATTAATAGCGGATAAATGGGGTATTAGCCGTGCTGACGTGGATGCCTTTGCTATTGATAGCCATGCTAAAGCTCAAGCGGCTATTAATACCGGCGCGAACAAGGAAATAAGCCCAATGCAAGGGTTAGACAAGGAAGGAAATAGCATTATTTTAGAGGTCGATGAAGGTGTTCGCGCGGTTATAGATTCTGATAAATTAAGTTCGCTAAAAACCATTTTTCGCCCGAAAGGCGACGGTGTAGTAACAGCAGGTAATGCCAGTCAAATTTCAGATGGTGCTGCCGCAGTTCTGATCGCCAATAAAAAGATAGCCGTGGCGGATGGTTTTAAGCCGAGGGCTAGGTTCCGTGCTCGTGTCGTTGTAGGTAGTGACCCTGTTTTACAATTAGACGGGCCAATTGCGGCCACTAAATTAGCGTTAAAAAAGGCTGGTTTAACAGTAGATGATATAGATTGGTTTGAAATAAACGAAGCCTTTGCAACGGTTTCATTAGCGTGGATGGAAGCAATAAACCCAGCGCCAGAAAAAGTTAATCCGTGGGGCGGCGCGATCGCACATGGGCACCCATTAGGCGCAACCGGCGCAGGCCTGATGGCAAAAATGCTGGCGGGTTTAGAAGCGACAGATGGACAGTTTGCGCTTCAGACCATGTGTATTGGTTTAGGTATGGCAACAGCCACAATTATTGAACGAATTTAAGGAGTTAGAGAGTGGATTATAAAGATAGAACATTTTTGGTAACCGGTGCAGGCTCTGGCTTAGGTGGTGCAACGGCGTCTATGCTAATTGAGCAAGGGGCTTATGTTGTTATATTGGATATTAATGAGCAAGCCGGTAAAGAGAAAGAAGCTGAATTAGGGGTAAATAGCCGGTTTATAAAAACAGATGTGACCAGTGAAGAAGAAGTGATGGCAGCGATAGAGCTGGCAAAGACTACATTTACAGGTGTGCATGGTGTCATTAATGCAGCGGGCGTAGCCATTGTTGGTAAGGTGCTAGATAGAGACGGTAACCCACACTCGTTAGAGCTATTTACGAAAGGGGTTACTATTAACCTTATTGGCACCTTTAATGTTATTCGCCTAGCGGCGCAGATGATGGCTAAAAATGAACCAACAGAAGGTGGTGAGCGGGGAGTTATTATCAACACAGCATCCATCGCTGCGTATGAGGGGCAAATTGGCCAAGCCAGTTATTCTGCATCTAAATCAGGCGTGGTGGGAATGACCTTACCCATTGCGCGTGAATTAGCTCGATATGGCATAAGAGTTTGTACTATTGCACCGGGCATTTTTGAAACGCCAATGTTGTCAGAACTTTCAGATGAAGCACGTGAATCTTTAGGTCAAATTGTTCCTTTCCCGCCACGTTTAGGGCAGCCGAATGAGTTTGCTTCACTTGCAGGGCATATTATTGAAAATGTCATGTTAAATGGTGAAGTGATTCGATTGGACGGTGCTGTTCGGTTAACAGCTAAGTAGGCGATATGATGCAATTCGAAACATTATTAATAGAAACCCCGGCTAAAGGTGTTGCTTTAATTCGCCTAAATAGACCTCGTCAATATAATGCCCTTAATTCAACTTTATTGGTTGAGTTAGGTGATGCACTAAACCATTTTGAAACCGATGATGCGGTTGGCGCGGTGATTATTACCGGCTCTGATAAAGCCTTTGCTGCCGGAGCAGATATTGCAGAAATGGTCGGTATTAGTGGTCAACAGATGCTTGAAATGGTTGAAGCCTCAACCGGTTGGAGGGCTTTGTCGACATTTACCAAACCGACTGTTTGTGCTGTTTCCGGTATGGCATTAGGAGGTGGTTTTGAACTCGCATTACAGTGCGATATTTTATTGGCGACGAAAGGGGCAAAATTTGCCTTACCTGAAGTGAATTTAGGCGTTATTCCTGGGGCGGGTGGTACCCAACGTGTTGCTCGAATTATTGGTAAATCGTTAGCAATGGAAATGATTATGAATGGGCGAACCCTATTTGCTGAAGAAGCACACCAACGAGGTATTGTTAGCCGCGTAATCGAGCCTACTGAGATAGAAGCCGAAGCCGTTCAATTGGCTTCAGAACTGGCTGCCAGAGCACCCTTGGCGGTACGTGCAGGTAAAGCTTGTGTCAATAAGGCGATGAGTTCTACATTAGAAGAGGGCTTATTGTTTGAACGAAACGCATTTATTCCATTGTTTGATACAGAAGATGCAAAACAAATGATGACGGCATTTTTAAATAAATCGAACTAGTTTCTAATCATTGAAATAAGGGATTAACAATGGGGTATCAATCAGATTTTCGTGCTGGCTTATTTAACAATAGAAATATTATTGTGACAGGGGCAGGCAGTGGTCTTGGGCGATGCAATGCGCATGAGTTAGCGTCTTTAGGTGCCCGTGTTTTGTTAGTGGGCCGTAAAATTGAAAAACTTGAAATGGTTCGCGACGAAATTATCGAAGATGGTGGGGTTTGTGACCTTGGCAGCTGTGATATACGGGAAGAACAAGCGGTTACAGAACGGGTGGCAACATTCATTAAAAACCATGGGCAAATTTATGGTTTGGTGAATAATGCGGGCGGGCAATTTCCATCGCCATTGGAAAAAATCAGTAAGAACGGTTGGAATGCTGTGGTTAACACGAATTTAACGGGCGGTTTTTTAATGGCGCGTGAAGTTTATAAGCAGTCCATGTCAATTCATGGAGGGGCTATTGTTAATATCGTGGCAGACATGTGGGGCGGTATGCCAGGTATGGGGCATTCAGGGGCTGCACGTGCAGGCATGGCTAATTTTACACAGACAGCCGCTTATGAGTGGGGGCATGCAAATGTACGAGTGAATGCGGTGGCTCCAGGCTGGATTATGTCGAGCGGAATGGATACCTATGACGCTGAATTTAAGGAGAGGCTTAAAACACTAAAAGATGCCGTGCCATTAGGCCGTTTAGGTAATGAAGCTGAAATTAGCGCAGCTATTTGTTTCTTGTTAAGCGATTCAGCCAGTTATATCAGTGGCACAACTATTCGAGTGGATGGTGCTGCATCACAGGGTAATACGGCTATTTACCCATTAGCTCAGGCGAAAAATTCAACCCCATTTAATGGTTTTCATCGTCAAATAACAGCGGACGTTTTTAAATAAATTGCTTTAAAGATAATGTTTAAACCATTAAAAAATATAACTATTGTTACAATAGCTTTAAACCTTCCTGGGCCTTTGGCAGCAAAACGTTTTTGCGAGCTAGGCGCAAACGTTGTAAAAGTTGAACCACCTCAAGGCGATCCGTTTGAGCAGTATTGCCCAGAATGGTATGCGCAACTAAATGAGGGGCAGCAACGTGAAGTTATCGATATAAAGTCAACTGAAGGGCGTGCACAATTAAATACATTGCTGTCATCAGCCACCTTATTATTGACCGCTCAACGGCCAGCGGCATTAGAGCGATTAGGGCTTGGTTGGAATGAATTGCACGAAAAATTTCCATTGTTAAACCATCTTGCGGTAGTGGGTTATCCGCCGCCGAATGATAATCACGCTGGTCATGACTTAACGTATCAAGCTGCACTGGGCTTATTGAATCCACCTCATATGCCTAAAACATTAACTGCCGATTTAGCCGGTGCAGAACGTGCTGCATTTGAAGGCTTGGCAATGATAATGGCTACTAGAGAAGGTGCAAAAGCTAGGCAGACTTTAGTCGCCTTGTCGGATGCAGCTGAGTACATGGCTCAACCGTTTAATTATGGTTTGACAAGCGGCGGTGGTTTATTAAGCGGTGCTTTAGCTGAGTATGATTTATACGAAACACTGGATGGTTGGGTTGCTGTGGCAGCTCTTGAATCACATTTTAAAACTAAATTTAAACAGCAGTTAGCGCTTAAATTATTTAATAAACAAGAAGTTGCGATTAGGCTAAAACAAAAATCATCGAGTGAATGGGTGGCGTGGGCTAATCAGCAAGATATTCCGTTAGTGGCAGTAAAAAAAGATTAAAACGAGCATACTGTGTTTGCTGATTAGTGTGCGATATTTAAAATATTTTGTAGAAAATAATAAATAACTAAGGGGAGAACAGCACATGCTAACTATTATCATTTGCTTAAGCTGCATCGCTTTTATGCCGTATGTGGCATCGACTATTGGTGGTTATTATCGCGTATCACAAAAGGGTACGTATGATCTTGTTAACCCTCGTGCGCAAGCTCTGCAATTAGTCGGCGCTGGCGCTCGATCACAATACCTTCAAGCCAACTGCTGGGAGGCATTAATACTTTTCTCTGTAGCGATATTGGCTGTGTTTCTTGCTGGTGCGAATATTGAAACTGTTGGTATGCTCTCGGTTGCTTTTGTGGTTATTCGGTGTGTTTATTTTTTTGCTTATTTAGCGAATATGGCTATGTTACGTTTCACGGCTTTTACACTTGGTTTTTTTTGCTGCGCGGGTTTGTTTTATATGGCGGTTAACGCAGCTATTCTTTAGTTACTGTGAGATACCCATCGTTGTGAGTTTTTAAAGTGCTTGACTATGATGCAGGTCATATAAGCGGCAAAGGCATTTGTTATAGGGTTAGCATCTTTATATGATGCTAACTGTATGAGTACGTTAAACGAAAATCCTTCGCAAGCAGAAATAAAATTCAATATATTTGTTTTAGGCTTTCGCCCATTTTTCCTTGCAGCCGGTGTGTTTTCAATAGTCAGTATGTCGGCCTGGATGGCGATATATGGTGCTGGGTTACAAATTCCTATGGCTGGTTTGCCTAGCTCGTATTGGCATGCGCATGAAATGTTGTACGGCTATACGATGGCGGTGGTGGCTGGTTTTTTATTAACGGCTATTAAGAATTGGACTGGCCAGCAAACTATTCAGTACACGGCTTTATTAATGCTGTGCTTAATGTGGCTGGGTGCTCGAGCTTGTATGTTGCTTGGGGCGAATTTTTTCATTCCTGCGGCCATGTTAGATTTAGGTTTTAACTTCTGTTTATTGTTGGCCGTGTTAGTGCCTGTTTTTAAGGTGAAACAGTGGCGGCAAGCAGGCATTGTGTTAGTGGTTTTTTTAATGGCGTTGTTCAATACGTTGTTTTATCTTGGCGTGTTTGGGGTCATTGATGCCGGTACCTATTGGGGTATTTATGGCGCTTTATTTTTGTTGTTAGCGCTAGTGATGATAATGCTGAGACGTGTGATGCCTTTTTTTATTGAAAAAGGTCTCGATGAAACGGTTCAGTTGAAAAACTCCTTGTTTTTGGATAGCGCAAGCATTGTGCTGTTTTTGCTATTTGGGATAAATGAAGTATTTATTCTGGATGTGATGACAAGTAGTTATTTGGCGTTATTGTTATTTATTGTTTCTTCCGCCCGTTTATATAATTGGTATGCAAAGGGCATATGGCGTAAACCGCTTTTATGGGGAATTTATAGTGCTTTTATGGTTATAACCTTGGGCTTTTTATTGTTTGCTTTAGTGCCCTATGTGGATGTAGTAACACGTTCGCTTTCAATTCATGCTTTTACTTTAGGCGGGTTTGGCTTGTTGACGCTTTCTATGATGTCACGTGTTACCTTGGGTCACACAGGAAGAGGGGTTAAGCAACCTTCTACGTGGATTACGGTGGCGCAATGGTTATTAGTAATGGGGGTTATTAGCCGAGTTGTCGTACCATTGTTTTTTCAGCGTTTTTATCTCGAGTCGGTTTTTATGTCGCAACTGCTTTGGATAATAGGTTTTGCCATTTTCCTTGTTGTTAATGTGCCTTTTTTAACAAAAGTAAGAGCCGATGCTGCTGAAGGTTAAGCGTGTCCCTTAGCAGCATGGTTCTTTATAAAAACAATGGATAACACGATTAAGCGAGGTGTTAATCTGCCCATGTTGTGAAGCTGTCCACGTCTTCACGTTGTGTTCGATATTGATTTACAGGTTTATCATTATCGGGGTAACCGACAGATAAGCTACAGATGAAGGAGTATTGATCAGAGACATTTAAACGCTCACGTACAATATCAGGGTAATCACTGGTTGAGGCCTGCGGGCAACTTCCTAGACCATGGCCGCGGAGGGCTAACATAACACTTTGTACAAACATCCCCATGTCAAACCATGAGCCTTGGGCCATTATTTTATCGATAAAGAAAAATATGCTGACGGGCGCATCAAAAAATCGATAATTAGCCAAGGCTGCCTCGGTTCGTTTTTCCTTGTCTTCACGGCCAATATCTAAGGCTTGGTAGAGATCCATTCCACATTGGAAGCGTCTGCCTTTGAACGGCTCGACCCATTCTTTTGGGTAGTATTGATAATCGGGGTTTGCTTTAACGCCATTTTTGGCGGCGTTTAATAAGGCATCTGAAATAGTTTGTTTTGTTTTACCTTGGGCAACAACGACTTTCCAAGGTTGTGTGTTGGTACCAGATGGAGCCCAACGCGCAGTATCTAGTACATCATAAATTACTTCTTTCGCTACGGGTTTATCTTGAAAGGCACGTACCGAGATTCGTCCTTTAATTGCTTCTTTTATATCCATGGAATTAAGACCGATTCATTTTAAAAAATATATATTATCAGCTTTGTGAGCGTCTAATAAAATAAAACGGGGTTAAAACTCGATGTGTCTTTACTCAGTTTTTAGAAAGATTAAAGCTTTCAATTTGTTGTACAATTTAAATTCAAATATCTATTAGATTTTATCGTAGGTCAACTCAATATTATCTTTAAAAGAAACCTAATGATTGTTAGAATGTCCTTTAAAGTAACGAAAATGAAGGTAAAGTAAATGAAAGTTTTAGTGGGTGTTAAACGAGTTGTTGATTACAACGTTCGGATACAGGTTAAGGCCGATGGTTCAGGCGTTGCCACTGATGGCGTTAAAATGAGCATGAATCCGTTTGATGAAATTGCTGTTGAAGAGGCGTTACGTCTCAAAGAATCAGGAACAGCAGAAGAAGTGATCGCTGTAACGATAGGCCCTAAAGTTTGTCAGGAGCAATTAAGAACTGCGCTAGCGATGGGTGCAGACCGTGCAATTCATGTTGAAACAGATGATGAAATTCAACCGTTAACAGGGGCGCGTATTTTAAAAGCACTGGCTGATAAAGAGCAGCCTAAGATTGTGTTGTTAGGTAAACAAGCGATTGATGACGATAATAATCAAACAGCTCAAATGCTGGGTGCGTTATCACATTGGCCACAAGCAACATTCGCATCAGAAGTAAAAATTGAGGGTGACACAGCACAAGTGACTCGTGAAATTGATGCTGGGCTTGAAACGTTGTCAGTTGATTTGCCAGCTGTTATTAGTGTGGATTTACGATTAAACGAGCCGCGCTATGTCAAACTTCCCGATATTATGAAAGCAAAGCGTAAACCGATTGAAACAGTAACCGTTGCGGAACTAAATGTTGAAGCAGCAGCACCAGTCAAGGTTTTAAAAACATCTGCACCGGCAAAACGCCAAGCAGGTATTAAAGTAGAGTCTGTTGATGAACTGGTTAGCGTATTAAAAGAAAAAGGGTTGGTCTAATGAGCAAAGTACTGGTTATTGCAGAACATAATGGTAGTGAATTAAATGGTTCTACAGCACGTGCTGTAGCTTGTGCAAGTGAACTTGGTTTAGAGGCTGTCGATGTGGCTGTGTTAGCTTCCGATGGACAATCGGTGGCAGAACAAGCGGCTAAGCTAACGGGTGTTGCAACAGTCATTTTGGTTCAAAACGAGGTTAATGAGCACGCTGTGGCAGCATTGCTAGCTCCGCAAATTGAGGTGTTAGCATCAGAGTACAGTCACGTGTTCGCGCCAAGCACAACATTTGGTAAAGATTTAATGCCGCGCGTTGCTGCACACTTGGGTGTGCCGCAAATCAGCGATATTATGCGTGTTGAAAGTGCAACTGTTTTTGATCGCCCAGTTTACGCTGGGAATGCGGTTGTAACGGTTGAAGCACCAGAAGGATTAGTGGTTGGGACGGTTAGAACGGCATCATATTCAGCGGTCTCAACAGAAGGTTCTGCTGTGATCGAAACACGCGAAGTAGCGGCTAACTTGCCTTCACACACGCGTTATGTAGGCCTTACCACCAGTGGCGGCGGCGATCGCCCTGATCTTCAAGCGGCTACAAAAGTTGTTTCTGGTGGACGTGGTGTTGGTAGCGAAGAAAACTTCAGTGTTATTTATAGTTTGGCTGATAAGTTAGGGGCGGGTGTTGGTGCATCGAGAGCAGCCGTTGACGCGGGCTTTATTCCTAATGATCATCAAGTTGGTCAGACGGGTAAAATTATTGCACCGGAACTTTACATGGCCTTCGGTATCTCAGGCGCTATTCAACACCTAGCGGGTATTAAAGATGCTGGAACTATCGTTGCTGTTAACAAAGATGCGGATGCGCCCATTTTTGAAGTGGCTGACTATGGTTTGGTTGGTGATTTATTTGAAGTGATTGAAGAGCTTGAAAAAGCCTTATAAGTACTTTATAAAATAATGAAGGTGCCAGGGCTACTGATAAGCGCTGGCACCTTTTTTTCGTATTAATGTTAGGGGGTAATATGGAACGTGAGTCAATGGAGTTTGATGTAGTGATCGTTGGTGCTGGGCCTGCTGGCTTATCAGCGGCCTGCAAACTGATGCAGTTAGCGCAAGAAAGAAACCAAGAATTAATGGTTTGTGTTATTGAAAAGGGCTCGGAAGTTGGCGCACATATTCTATCGGGTGCGGTGATTGAACCCACAGCGATGGATGAGCTGTTTCCTGATTGGAAAGAAAAAGGCGCACCATTAAAAACAAAGGTCAAAGGAGATGATGTTTATTATTTAACTGGCCAAGAAAAAGGTATCAAAACCCCTAACTTTTTAATTCCTAAACCGATGCATAATGAAGGTAATTATATTGTTAGCATGGCTAATGTGTGTCGTTGGTTGGCTGAGCAGGCAGAAGGGATGGGTGTTGAAATTTTCCCTGGGTTCACGGCATCAGAGGTTTTATATAATGATGATGGCAGTGTTAAGGGTATTTTAACCGGCGACATGGGCGTTGCTGAAGATGGTTCAGAAAAAGATGGCTACATGCCAGGTATGGAATTGTTGGCTAAACAGACGATTTTTGCTGAAGGCTGCCGCGGTCACCTTGGTAAGCAGTTAATGGAAACCTTTAACCTGCGTGAAAATGTTGACCCCCAGCATTATGGCTTAGGAATTAAAGAAATTTGGACAATTGAGCCGGAAAAACACGAAGAAGGGCTTGTCGTGCACACGGCTGGCTGGCCGCTTGATAACCACACTGAAGGCGGCGGCTTTTTGTACCATATGGAAAATAATCAAGTCGCACTTGGGTTTATCGTTGCATTAAATTATGACAACCCACATTTGAGCCCGTTTGATGAAATGCAACGTTGGAAGCTTAACCCTAAAATTTCTCAGTTCCTTGAAGGTGGAAAACGGATCGCATACGGTGCACGTGCAGTTAACAAAGGAGGAATGCAGTCAGTTCCTAAGCTTAGTTTCCCTGGTGGGCTGTTAGTGGGTTGTGATGCTGGTTTCCTAAATGGTGCAAAAATTAAAGGCAATCATACGGCCATGAAAACCGGAATGTTAGCTGCTGAAGCAATTATGGAGTCGATGTTAGCCGGTGATATTGCAAATAAGGCATTAACCGTAATGGACGATAAATACAAATCATCTTGGGTATTTGATGAATTGTATAAAACCCGTAATTTCGGCCCAGCGTTACATAAATTTGGTACGTTACTGGGTGGCTCATTTGCTTGGTTAGACCAAAATATTTTTGCAGGGAAGATGCCTTTTACTTGGCATAACACCACACCCGATCATGAAACTTTAAAACAAGCTTCACAGTGCGAGGCGCCAGACTATCCAAAACCTGATGGAAAGCTTACGTTTGATAAATTGTCATCTGTTTTTTTATCTAGCACGAATCATGAAGAAGATCAGCCTTGCCATTTAAAATTAATAGATCCTTCTGTTCCAATTAAACATAATTTGCCGCTGTATGATGAGCCAGCTCAACGTTATTGCCCAGCTGGGGTTTATGAAGTGATTGAAGATGCTGAGGGCCAGCCAACGTTTCAGATTAATGGCCAAAACTGTGTGCATTGCAAGACATGTGATATTAAAGACCCTACACAAAATATCACCTGGGTGACGCCTGAAGGGGGCGGTGGGCCGAACTATGCCAATATGTAGTTATGTTATAATCATTCAATTTAGTTAATCGTAAATTTAGCCATGTCGACAATACCAGCAGCTGCTCCAAAAAATAAAGTGAAGAAAACCAGAGAGAGAATTTTAGATGCTTCAGCAGCTTTGTTTAGTAAGCAAGGTTATAACGGTACAGCATTAAGAGATATAGCCAAGTCATTAGATATGAAGGCGGGTAGTCTTTATTATCATTTTGATTCGAAAGAACAGCTAGTTCTTGAGATTTTAAAGATTGGTCTTGAAAATATAATTAATACCGTGCTTGCTCGTGTTAATGCGTTGCCAGAAGACGCGTCGACTCAAGAGGTCTTGATGGAGGCTGCAAAGGGACATTTAACTGCTTTGCTTGAAAAAGGAGACTATACCTCAACGAGTATTCGTAACTATGGGCAAATGCCAACTGCAGTCCAAGAAGAAGGGCGTGTAGGACGAGATAGGTACGAAAATATTTGGCGAAAATGGCTAGTTGCCGCACAGGAAAAAGGTGACATTAAAGCCGATGTCGATTTAAAAATATTAAGGCTGTCTTTACTAGGCTCACTTAATAGAACACTCGCTTGGTATTCACCTGGTGGTAAAACAATTGATGAAATTGCAGAAATTCAAATTGGTTTTTTCTGGGATGGTATTAAAGGGTCATAGTATTAAAGTGAATAACGTCAGCCAACTGTTACGTTATTCACTTTAAATTTAGTGGTCGTTATAAATGACTTGTTAATTCTGTCACGCTAGAAAATGAGGCCAAATTTAAAATAGCTTGTTGAATCTCAGTTGCTTTGTTTTTTGAGATTGCCAATTGGCAGTTAAGGAAAAATTTCTTAGCAATATCGTCAGCACTTAACGGCCTATCAAAACAACCTCGGTTTTTATGTTCGCGATGTTTCAGGACGCGCCCATCTTTTAAGGTGATATGTACTTCACCGGAGTAATAGGTTGGGAAACCAGAGTTTGGGTCTACCTGATAAATCACTTTTTTTGCTAATGCTGCAACGACAGGGTCTGCCAAGGGTGTAGGTTCTAGATCTGCTAAAGTAAAATCGTGGCGGACTAAAGCAACAGCAACTAAGTAAGGCACACTAAATTGAGCTTCATATGCACAGGTTGGTGCTTGTTTGTTCTCAAGCGGCTCGCACACTGTTTTAACAACTTCCTCGGGAACTAGTGCTGTAATGCTCTCAATTTGATCGACCGTTAATTGATGCTCTTTCGTTAAGTGTAAAGTAGCATCAATGCAAGCATGGGTGAAATGGCAAGAAGGGTAAGGCTTAACGCCTACATTCATAACCTCCCAAACAGAATTTAAGCCGGCGGTTGCTAAATCATAATCACAACCCGGTTCCAGCCCAATCAAGTGACTGTTGTATAAACCAAAACGCCCTTCATAAGGCAAACTCGGGCCAATATATCCGGCCTTAGCAAAGGTCGCTGCCATAATGCCAGATACGGCAGCCCAGCCTGGGTGATAACGCTTGGTCCATGCGCCATCTTCCAAAAATTCAAAATTACCTGAAGCCATACTTAAGGCAATACCTTGCGCCATCGTCATCTGTTCTACGGGCAGCTTCATTAACATGGCAGCGACAAGGGAGCAGGCAAATGCTCCTGCGATTCCGGTGGGGTGATGACCGACTTGGTGAAAGGCTCCTTTTGCAACCATTCCAAGTCGAGCCCCGACTTCCATGCCTGCTATATAGGCGGCTAACATCTCTTCACCGGTTGAATTACATTTTTCAGCAACTGCTAAAACACAGGGCCAAACTGCTGAGGTCATATGCACTACACCTGCGACATGAGTATCATCAAAATCTAGTCCATGTATGAGTAAGCCATTGGCCAGCGCAGCATCTCGGTAGGGCATTTTTTCACCTGTTCCGAGTACAATATGCTCACCGGGCTCCTTAAAGAGACGTAGTGCTTCGAGCCCTTTTTTGCTGAAATCATATTGAGTTGAAGCATAGGCGATACCTGTTCCATCTAGAATTAGTTGTAAGGCATATTGCTGAACATCAAGGGGGACGTTATTGAGATTGAAACCATGAACAAATTGAGACAGTTTAGTTGAGATGGTTTGAGAAGCTTGTTTATTCATTTAGCGTTATCCAATGTGAGTAAATGTTATTTTATTGTGAAAAATAACATAAAAAAGCTTAAATTACTTGCAAAATCTAACGATTGTTAGTATTTTATATGGTTGTGCTTTATGCCCTAAGGGTGAGGAGCAAATTGCCTTGAAGGCATTTTGTTTATTGATGCCGAATTTTTTAATTGGTAGCCACTGCCTATGAAAGCTTAGTAATTTAGGCAAAGTAAAACAATTGAAGACTAGAAACGTGAGGGCGTAAATGAAGAGGTGTGCCTGTTTTCTAGTGATCCAAAGCAAGATGATAACTAACAGTAGGTAATACTAAGACACTAACAAGAGTTAGGCAGACGCACTATTAACCGCCCGGGTGTCTATAATGGCTTCACGAATTAGTTGAAGACTATAAAACGAGAGTTAAGCGGCTATAGATCAACAATAAAACTATCAACCCATACCGTTTAGGGTGTAGAGAACCAATCAATAAAACTTATTTAAAAGATAAATTTAATAAACTAAGGCAATAAAGGAGTTATACGTGGATTTAAATTATACCCCCGAAGAAAAAGCCTTCCAGCAGGAAGTGCGTGAATTTATTAAGGAAAATTACCCTAAAGATATACAAGAAAAAGTAGCTAAAGGTATTGCCCTTAAAAAAGAAGACTACGTACGCTGGCAAAAAATTCTGGCGGCTAAAGATGGTTGGGTTGCTCCAGGTTGGCCTGCTGAATATGGTGGCCCAGGTTGGACGCCGGTGCAAAAATATATCTTCGAGGAAGAGTGCGGTGCAGCTAATTGCCTTAGGACAGTAGCTTTTGGTTTAGTGATGTTAGCACCGGTGTTGATGAAATATGGTACGCCTGAACAACGCGATAAATATCTAAATGATATTCTTCATAGTAATGTGTGGTGGTGCCAAGGTTATTCGGAACCTAATGCAGGTTCAGATTTAGCTTCATTACAAACAAAAGCTGAAAGACAGGGCGACCATTACATTGTCAATGGCTCAAAAACATGGACAACACACGGCCATTACGCCGACATGATGTTTACACTGGTAAGGACCAGCCAAGAAGATCGAAAACAAAAAGGCATTAGCTTTTTATTAATTGATATGAAATCGCCAGGTGTTTCAACCTCGCCGATTATTACGGTTGATGGCATGCATGTGGTTAACCAAGTATTTCTAGAAAACGTGAAAGTGCCGGTAGAGAACCTAGTGGGCGAAGAAGGTGAAGGCTGGACAATTGCTAAATCATTATTGATGCATGAGCGAACATATATTGCGCAAGTACCTCGTTCAAAAAGACAAATTAAACGTCTTAAAGAGCTCGCTTCAAAAGAAAAATATAATGGTAAGCCACTGATTGAAGATGCGATGTTTAAAGCGAAAATATCAGCGGTTGAAATTGAATTAATGGCCTTAGAAATGACTAATATGCGCGTGTTGTCCAAACTTGCATTGGGCGATGCGCCGGGTGCTGAGTCCTCGCTTTTAAAAGTTAAAGGGACAGAGGTTCAACAAGCAATCACTGCTTTATTAATGGAAGCAGTTGGTTATTTTGCCTTGCCTTACGTAAAAGAGTCTATGACCGAAGGTTGGCAAGAAGAACCTATTGGGCCGGAAGAAGCATCAGTACTGACGCCTCACTATTTAGATTGGCGTAAATCATCCATTTATGGTGGATCAAATGAAATTCAAAAGAACATCATGGCGAAGGCCGTGTTGGGCCTTTAAGCAGTAGGAGTAGTTAAATGAATTTAGAATTTACTGAAGAAATGATCATGTTGCAAGATGGGATACATAAGTTCTTGCAAAATGAATATGACTTTGAGACTCGCCAATCACTTAGTCGTACAGGCATTGGTTACAGCGAAGAAAATTGGCAAAATTTTGCTGATATGGGTTTATTGGGCGTGCCATTTGATGAAGAGTTTGGCGGTTTTGGTTTTGGCCAAACAGGTTTGATTGTAATAATGGAGGCGATTGGTAAAGGTCTTGTTGTTGAACCGTATTTAGCCTCTATTGTATTGGGTGGTTTATTGATTCAACGAGCTGCAAATACTGAACAAAAAGAAGCCATTTTACCTGCTCTTATTGCAGGGGAAATGAAACTAGCATTTGCCTATGCCGAGCGTCAATCACGCTATAACTTAACTGACGTTGAATTTAGCGCACAGAAAAAAGCAGCTCAATACTGTTTGTCTGGTGCAAAATCGGTGGTATTTAATGCAGAAACGGCGGATAAAATAATCGTTTCAGCTAGAACCAGTGGTGATAATTTTACGCCAGAAGGGATTTCTTTATTCATTGTTGATAAAGATATAGAGGGCTTAACCTCGCGTGATTATGAAACAGTCGATGGCCTACGTGCTTCTGAATTAACATTTGATAATGTCATGGTAGATGAAAGCGCCCTTGTTGGTGACTTAGATGGTGCATTTTCCGACATTGAATATGTGATTGATGCTGCAACAGCTGCAGTTTGTGCCGAAGGGGTTGGTGTGGTGACTGAGTTGCGTGATAAAACTGTAGAATACCTTAAAACACGTAAACAATTTGATCAGCCCATTGGTAATTTTCAAGTACTTCAGCACCGCTGTGTTGATATGTTTATGACCGAAGAACAACTGCGTTCGTTGTCCTATCTGGCCGCTATCAAGGTGTCAGAAGATGATACGACTGAACGTGTAAAAAGTGTCTCTGCGGCTAAAGTTTATTTGGGAGACGCTCGATCAATTGTTGGTGAGCAAGCCGCTCAACTACACGGTGGTATCGGCGTAACCGATGAATTAGATGTTGCACATTATGTAAAACGTTTAACCATGATGAATGCAGTGTTTGGAGACCGTGATTATCATCTACAGCGTTTTAGTCAGGCTTAAAGGACGTATTAATATATGGGGATGTTGACCTTTCCGATAGCCAGCAAACCGGAGTTTGGTCTTCCAATGAAGGTAGAAGAAGGCATTTTCTTACTGAAAATGCCTATTCCCTATGCGTTAGATCATATCAACCTTTGGTTGTTGAGGGATGGGGAAGGCTGGACGATTATTGATTCTGGGTTTTATAGTGAAGAGGCAACTTTACTATGGAATAAGGTATTGGTAGATTTTTGTCATAATGAACCGATTCAGAAAATAATCATTACTCATTTTCACCCTGATCATGTAGGCATGGCTCAATGGTTAGCGCATAAAACAAATGCGCCCGTGCATATGAGTCAAATTGAATTTTTGACTACCCAGATGGCGTGTCAAGAGTATTCTAAGCAGCAAAAAGCTAGACGTAGGGAATATTTTGAGCGTTTTGGTTTAGCTCAAGAAGACATTCAACAGCTACAAGATAAAGTCGGTGGTTATGTTACCGGTGTTCCGGAGGCACCTACCTCATATCAGCGTTTGGTTGATGGGCAGTCACTGTTGATTAATGGCGAGCAATGGCATTTATTACAATTTAATGGCCACAGCCCCGGGCATATTTGTCTGCATAATAAGCAACGAGACCTTCTTGTCTCCGGAGATCAAATATTGCCTAATATTTCGCCGAATGTCAGTGTTAATTTCTATGAAAGTGATGCAGATCCACTGGCTGATTATTTATCCAGTTTAGACACCTTGGCAACCTTAGGTGCCGATACGGTGGTATTGCCATCACACGGTCGAATTTTTAAGGGCATTAAGGAACGTGCAACAATGCTTAAAGAAGGGCATCGTAAATCATTAGATCAAATTTTAGCATTTTGCCAACAAGCTCGGTCAGGGTTGGAGGTATTGCATACGCTCTATGGCAAACGATTAAGTCTATTCAATTTATCGTTGGCAACGGGTGAAGCGATGGCGCATTTAAATTATTTAATTGGAACAGGTGAGGTGACACGTAGTGGCGACCTGGTTTATCAATACAAAACAAATTAAACAGAGAATTGATGATGAGCACTTATGTGAAGTATAGCAGTATGTCTGAAGGTGATGATTTTCTCGACCCAGTACCATCTTTTGAGGTGACAGCGGAGCGTGTGGATAAATACATTGAATCGACACAGGATGAAACACCTCAGCTAAGAGAAGAGGATCAACAAGGGCGCCGTATTGCACCACCCATGTTGGCGGCGGTATATGTGATTGAAGCACTACGTACACGCGTAGGCCCACCGGGCGGAATTCATGCAAAACAACAATTTAAATTTCATCGGCCTGCCTATATTGGTGAAACGCTCTATACCTCGGCAAAAGTTCTTAAGTTGTATGAAAGGAAAGGGCGTAACTACGTTGAAATGACAACGCAAACGCACAACCAAGAAGGAGAATTAGTGACCAGCGGGATGATTACACGGATCTGGGGGAAAGAGGCATGAGCGAACTAAAATCTTATGAAGGGTATTGTGTCGGTGCTTCAATAGGTGAATTGACTCAAGCTGTCGATCAAAGCATGATTGATGCTTATGCTGACGCGTCAGGCGATATCAATCCTTTACATATTGACCCTGAGTTTGCGAAAACCACTTTTTTTGGTCGGACGATTGCTCATGGTTTATTGACACTTGCATTTGTTTCTCGAGTTTTATCAGCTTGGAACTGGCAAGGATGGGCTTATGGTGGTGAATTGAATGTGTCATTTTTAGGCCCCGTTTACCCCGGTGATACTGTGTGCGTATCAGGTGATATTGAACAGATAGAGAAAAGAGAAGATGGCGTGTATGCTCGATGCCAACTGGTATGTTTCTGTGGTGAAAGAACCGTTTTAAAAGGCTTTGTCATTAGCAAAATATCAAAATAAGGATACAGGCAATCGATTAACTATTTAGCGGTAAAAAGGGGGTATGTATGGCAAAGCACTTAACACCTGAAACGAAAATATCGACCACAAATGAGCAACAGATTTTGGTTCGAAACAAAGATCTGGTCAATGAGTTGATGGGGCATGTTAGTTTTACCGAAATGTTCTTTTTACATTTGATGCAACGCATGCCTAGTAAGGGGGAAATAGCTATTTTCGATGCTGTTTTGGTCACCTTAATGGAGCATGGCTTAACGCCCAGTGCGATAGCCACTCGATTGACAATAATGGCAGCCCCAGAATCGGTTCAAGGTGCTATATCGGCAGGTTTACAAGGAATTGGTAGTGGATTAGTGGGCACAATGGAGGGCATGGCTAAGAATTTACAAGATATTATCACCGCAGAAGAAGGGTTAGAGGCCAGTTGTTTACGCATTGTGAACGGCTTCAAAGCAACACGCCAAGCAATCCCCGGGTTTGGTCACCCCTTTCACAAACCAGATGACCCGCGAACGCCGCGACTCTTTGAAATAGCTCGTCAAGCAGGTGTAGAGGGGCATTATATAGATATTGTTACTACACTATCTAAAACGGTTGATCAAGTATACGGCAAGCACTTAACCATTAATGCAACCGGTGCGATAGCGGTCGTGTTATCAGAAATTGGTGTGCCATGGGACGTGATGCGTGGTATAGCAGTAGTGACTCGCAGTGCTGGTCTGCTAGGCCATATAAGTGAAGAAAGGGAACACCCCATTGCACCATTTATTTACTCGCACATTGAAGACACAGTGCCGTATACCGGCAAACGTACATTAGATGACTAGGTTGATTACCTAATAATGGTTAATACGATTTAGCTAAACCTAATACGCGTTCTGCAATATAACATAAGGCAAGCTGAGGACTGACAGGGGCAATTCTTGGTATCATTGATTCACGAAGATAGCGTTCAACGTGATATTCTTTTGCGTAGCCAAAACCACCGTGAGTCATAACTGCTGTTTCACAAGCATGAAAACCTGCTTCTCCAGCCAAATATTTAGCTGCATTAGCCGCTGCACCACAGGGTTGATTATTATCATATTGCCAAGCAGCCGACATGGCCATCAGCCAAGCAGCTTCTAACTCAGACCAGCACACAGCTAATGGGTGTTGTATGCCTTGGTTTTGGCCAATGGGGCGATTAAAAACATTACGTTCTTTAGCGTAATCGGTTGCTTTTTTTAGCGCAACCCTTCCAAGGCCTATGGCTTCTCCTGCAATTAAAATACGTTCAGGGTTCATCCCATGAAGAATGTATTCAAAGCCTTTTCCTTCTTCGCCAATACGGTCTTCAAGCGGTATTTCTAGGCCATCAATAAATAATTCATTTGAATCAACCGCTTTGCGCCCCATTTTTTCAATTTCATGAACGCTAATTTTATTACGGTCGAAGTCGGTATAAAAAAGGCTTAAACCATGCGTAGGTTTTTTAACGTCTTCTAAAGGAGTTGTTCGTGCTAATAATAAGATTTTATCAGCCACTTGCGCAGTGGAAATCCATACTTTTTGCCCATTAACAATATAACGGTCGTCTTTACGGATAGCCAAGGTTTTAAGCTGCGTCGTATTCAATCCGGTGTTCGGTTCAGTAACAGCAAAACAAGCCTTTTCGCGACCTTCAGCCATGGGTCGTAGCATGCGATTTTTTTGCTCCTCGGTACCAAACACGACAACGGGGTTTAAGCCAAAAATATTAATGTGAACGGCTGATGCGCCAGACATACCCGCTCCTGATTCAGCAATGGTACTCGCCATAATGGCAGCTTCGGTAATACCTAAACCTGAACCACCATAAGCTTCAGGAATACAAATTCCCATCCAGCCACCGTCTGCCATTGCTTGGTAAAAGTCATGTGGAAAACCACCTTGCTGATCGCGCTTTAACCAATAGTCATCATCAAAAGGCTTGCAAAGCTTTTGAATAGAGTTTTGAATGGCTTGCTGTTCTTCAGTATAGGAAAAATTCATTACTTGATTGCCTACTAGGTCGTTAATGGGTTATCTGGTTTAGATAATTCCAGCATCTAAACTAGCCGCCATAAAAAGGCCAAGCTCTTCGGCTTGGCCTATAAATTCTTCTTTAAAATCACCACGACAAATAAGCGGTTGTTGAACAATTTTCCATCGTAGGCCGGTTAAAATAGATTCAATCGCTCGTTTTGTGCCAGTGCCATCATTGCCTGCACGAATAAGGACTGCACAGGGCATGGCTTCTGTTTTATCCATGCACGGATAATAGTTACGATCAAAAAAATCCTTTAAGCCACCACTCATATAACCTAAGTTTTCTGGCGTAGCTAAAATTAATGCATCTGCATTGAGTACATCTTCTGCCTTTGCTTCTAGCGCGGGTATAAAAATAGCTTCGACGCCGTTTACCTCATTACTATTTGCACCCTTTAAGACGGCATTTATCATCCGTTTTATATTCGGCGAGGGTGCATGAGCAATAATAGCTAAGCGTTTCATTTTATATAAAAAACAATTATTTATCAGTTATTTACGTGGTTTTTCTAATGTTATTTGCATTTCTTTAAAGCGCTCTATTTCTTCTGGGCTGTAGCCGGCATCCGTTAATATTTCGGTATTGTTTTCACCATATTGGGGAGGGCGGCATTTAAATTTCCCCGGAGTTCGCGATAGTTTTATAGGAATGCCTGTGCCTCTGTACTCGCCCGACTCTATGACCATTTCTCTTGCTTTAGTTTGCGGGTGCTGCAAAGCATCTTCAACCGTTTGTACTGCGCCAGCAGGAATACCTTTGCTCATTAATTCTGCGGTCATCGCTTTGCCATCGCGGTTAGCCAGTAAATCTTCAAGAATAACGCGCAACTCAGCTTTATTTTTGGCGCGGTTAGCATTAATCGTAAAACGTGGATCTTGTGCTATTTCAGGGTGACCTAATTCTTTACATAAACCAGCAAACTGACGATCATTACCAATCCCTAGAAACAACATCCCATTAGCGGTAGGGAAGAGGTCATAAGGTGTGATGTTTGGATGCGCGCTACCGAGGCGTTTTTGTGGTTTACCATCTAAAAACCAGTTGGCGGCATGCGGGTGAATTAAGCTCACCGCCGTATCATATAAACTGACTTCTATTGATTGGCCTAGCCCAGAAGTTTCTCGCTCATATAAGGCTAATAATATCGCAATAACTGCATTCATGCCGGTGGTCAAGTCAACGATAGGCACACCAATTCGAACAGGTGGGCGATCAGCGTCACCGTTAATGCTCATTAAGCCGGACGTGGCTTGAGCAACGGCGTCGTAACCAGGGAAACCAGCGTAGGGACCATTACTGCCAAAACCAGTTACACGGCAATGAATTAAGCGAGGAAATTTCTTTTGTAATACATCAGTAAAGCCTATACCCCATTTTTCGAGTGTGCCAACCTTAAAATTTTCAACAAGAACATCTGCTGTTTCAAGTAAGCGGAATAGAATTTGGTGTGCTTCAGGCTGACGCATATCTAAGGCAATGCCTTTTTTATTACGATTAACCCCATCGTAATAGGCACTTCCACGTTCATGATAAGGAGGGCCCCAGCCGCGTGTTTCATCACCTGCGGGAGGTTCAACTTTTAGAATTTCTGCGCCATGGTCGCCTAAAATTTGAGTACATAAGGGGCCACCTAAAACGCGTGATAAATCAACGACTTTTATGCCGTTTAAAGAAGGGTTACTCATACTATAAAACTGCCTCTGTTCCTAGAATTGTTGTTACTTGACTGGATAGTACTCCACCATTGCCGTTGACCAGAGCAACTTCTGGGTTATCAACTTGTCGTGCACCACACCCACCACGTAGTTGTTGAATGGCTTCAATAAGAATGAAGATGCCGTACATACCTGGGTGGACACATGATAGACCGCCACCATTGGTGTTAACTGGTAGGCTACCGCCGGGTGCAATATTACCATTTTCGACAAAAGCGCCACCTTCGCCTTTTGCGCAGAAACCTAAGTCTTCAAGGAAAAGGATAGTGTTAATAGTAAATGCATCGTAAAGCTCAACAACATCAACATCGTCTTTTGTTAAACCGGCCATTGTAAACGCACGCTTTCCAGCGTCTACGGCAGCGGTGGTTGTTAAGTCCGGCATTTGAGTGATTTGACGATGCCAGTGAGCGGTACCAGTGCCTAATACATAAACGGGTTTATTCGGAAAATCTTTTGCCCGTTCACTCGATACCATAATAACAGCACCACCACCATCGGTTACTAAGCAGCAATCTAGTAAGGAAAGAGGGTCGCTAATCATGCGCGAATTAAGCACATCGTCGCGAGTAAGTTCATCGCGAGCGAAGGCGGCTGGGTTTAATTGCGCCCATTGACGAGCTGCAACAGCTACATCAGCCATTTGTTCACGCGTTGTACCGTATTGATGCATATGACGAGCCGCAGCGAGTGCGTAGGAGCTTATTGGATAACGGGGTTTATAAGGTGCTTCATAAATTTGTTGTTCAGACATGGTGGCCAATTTTCCACCGGCTGTTCGCTGATTACTGCCATAACAAATTAAAGCAACATCACATTGGCCTGTTTTAATGGCCATTGCAGCATTTAAGGTATGTGCTACAAATGATGAACCACCCACCATACTGCTGTCAGAAAAACGCGGTTTGATGCCTAAGTACTCTGCTGTACTCAATGCCGGCATAAAATGATAAGACGAACCGGTGAAAATACCGTCTACATCGGATAGTTTTAAGCCAGCGTCATCTAACGCGTTATGCGTAGCCTCGGCTAGGATATCTAATGGCATTCTCCCATGAGCTTCGCCGCAACCGGCCAAACCAACGCCAACAACCGCAGATGAACCTCTTAATTCATGTGACATCTTTTAAACTCCCTGTGTTGGTACGAAGACAATAAAAGAACTGTCTTCATCATTTTTGATAACGGCGCTGACTTGATCACCAATTTTTACATCTAATGGGTCAACACCTTCAACGCGGCTCATCAGGCGAGGGCCTTCTTCTAATGTGACGTGACATACATTGTAATTACCGCCGCGTTCGGGCTTACGTCGAACGGTTGTTGTTGAATAAACTTCACCTTTTCCGCTGACCGCTGTCCATTCAAGGTTAAAACTACCGCAATGAGGACAAACGACTCGAGGGAAGAAATGAAATTCTTGGCAGTCTTGACATTTTGGTAAGGAAAAAACACCTTTTTTTAAAAAATCATCGTAGATTTGATCAGGGCCTGGGCCGCTAAATCGCTCATTTTTGGTGCTCATTTATATTAACTCCTGTACAGGTTTTGTTGAGGCTAAATAGTCTTTTTATAAACCTGAAATTCTAACAATTGTTATGTTGTTTATCCAGTGAATTAATACAAATGGACGCGAGAATAATGATAGCTTGAGTGGTTACCAGTGAATATTAACAGGACGAGTTAAAGCTTTTCTTAATAACCACGCAGACAATAAAGAATTGATAAAAACTCTTTATGCAACGAATAAAAAAGTACCTAGGGATGCTGACAATAAAAATCGTTAGGTGACTTGGCAAGAGAAAAAAACGGATGTCAGTCGTTATGCTTGGGGTTTTTTATACAGGGCTTATATTCGGGCTCCTATTGCTTGTTCATGAACTTAGTTGAAATTATGGCGACAAAAGCTTGGGCTTTAAATTAGTCTAAGAAAAATAATAGACTTTGTTATTCTTATGATTCGCGGTATCTAGAAAAACAACAACTCGTTAGTTATTAATTGAAGCGCTTATATAAAGGATGTTATGAAAAAAATATCAATACAAGAAAAAATGAGACCCAATGGATGTTTTGGTTGTGGGCAAGATAACCCTTATGGTTTGCAAATTGAAAGTCATTGGGAAGGTGACGAAGTAGTTTGCCAATGGACGCCTAAGGAATACATGATTGGGCCGCCAAATTATTTGTATGGCGGAATTTCTGCCAGTTTAATTGATTGTCACTCAGTCAATACAGCCTTGTCGTATGCTCATAAAAAGGTCGGAAATGATGATAAATACGACCGAAGCATTCAGATGGTGACCGGCTCAATGAACCTTCGCTATATAAAACCAGTTCCGATGAAGGAAGTTGAATTACGTGCCACAGTGGAAAAGGTTGAGGGTAGAAAATATTTTATTAAAACAGAGTTACAAAGTGATGGCATAACCTGTGTCAGAGGCGATGTAGTAGCGATTCAACTTAAAGCAGCACAGTGACTCTTAGTTTGTTCGGTTTATAAGATTAGAAGACCAATAAAGGCCCCAGTTTTTGCTGAGGCCTTTATTGGTTTATAACGTTTTAACTACTTTTTTTGACAGTGTGTAATTACTGTTGATCTTTGGTTAATGACTCAACAGGTTTAGGCTCCACAGGCTTAGCTTCTACAGGCTTAGCCTCTACAGGCTTAGACTCTACAGGCTTAGACTCTACAGGCTTAGACTCTACAGGCTTAGACTCTACAGGCTTAGACTCTACAGGCTTAGACTCTACATCTACTGGCTTTGAAGTGGCTGCACCTTGATTGGTTTCTGGTGAGCCATTTGCCGTGTCGAGAGGCTTAGGTTTGTTGCTTGTTGTACGCCTTCTTCTGCGAGGGTGGCGAGTACCGTTTTTAACCCCTGTGTTACCAGTTTCAGTGGACTTAGCTTCTACAGGTTTAGACTCTACAGATTTAGACTCTACAGATTTAGACTCTACAGATTTAGACTCTACAGATTTAGACTCTACAGATTTAGACTCTACAGATTTAGACTCTACAGGCTTAGATTCTACAGGCTTAGATTCTACAGGCTTAGATTCTACAGGCTTAGATTCGTCAATATTAGTGTTTTGTGACTTAGGTGCATCGCTGTTAGGTGAACGTTTATTGGATCTACGTCGTCTTCTAGGTCGTGATGGTTGCTCAGCATCGTTTTGTTTGGTTTGAGCTGGTTTTGGGTTTGTTTTTTCGTTTGAACCATCAACATTAGCAGCCTGTGATGTATTTGGGTTCTGCTTACTCTGATCTTTGTTATTTCTATTTTTATTTCTGTTTTTATTACGGTTTCTATTTTTATTTTCGTTTGGGTTAGCGTTGCGTTGTTGGTTGCCTTGCTGATTATTGCTCGTTTTATTTGCTTTAGCCGGCTCTTTTTTAACAGGTTGTTTTTCTGATGACGGCACTATTTTGCTTAACAAACGCTTAAAGAAACCATCGTTGGCTACGTTTGATGGTGCTGTTGGGCGTTGTGTAGCAGGCATAACATTCTTAACGGCGGCCGTTTCTTGGCTGACGGCTTCACGTTGATATGGTTTAGCATCTCGAGTCTTACTATTTTGTAAGCGCTCATGACTGGCAGCCGTATCTTGTTTTGCTTCTTTTGTACGAATTCGTTCTATTTCGTAATGAGGTGTTTCAAGATGTTTATCAGGAACGATAATCAACGATACTTTATGAGTCTCTTCAATTTGCTCAACTTCAGAACGTTTTTCGTTAAGAACAAAAGTCGCGCAATCAATGGGGACATGAACAACTACCCGCGCTGTATGCTCTTTCATCGCTTCTTCTTCCAGAATGCGAATAATGGATAAAGAGAGCGATTCAACACTTCGAATAGTACCCTGGCCATGACAGCGTGGGCAAACAGGCAAGCTAGACTCTGTTAGCGATGAATGGATTCGTTGACGAGACATTTCCAATAAACCAAAGCGTGAAATTCTGCTGAATTGAATACGTGCTCTGTCATGCTTCATCGCTTCTTTAATGCGATTTTCTACCATCCGTTGATTTTTAGTAGGCCCCATATCAATGAAATCGATGACGAATAGGCCGCCCATATCACGAATACGAAGTTGTCTTGCAATCTCATCAGCAGCTTCAAGGTTGATATTGAGTGCGGTCGTTTCAAAGTCAGCACCTTTTGTAGCACGAGCTGAGTTGATGTCGATGGAGGTGAGCGCTTCAGTTGGGTCTATAACAATAGACCCACCAGATGGAAGAGGGACTTCACGTCCGTAAGCGGTTTCAATTTGGCTTTCGATTTGGTAACGCGTGAACAAAGGAACGGAGTCTTCGTAAAGTTTAACGCGCGATAAATATTGCGGCATAATTTGCTGCATAAAATCATGTGCTAAATTAAATGATGCTTCACTATCAATCAGAACTTCATCAATATCAGCACGTAAGTAATCACGAATAGAACGGATAACAAAGTTGCTTTCTTGGAAGATCAAATAGGGCGCTTTACGGTCTTTTGAAGCGAGACTAATGGCATCCCACAAATGTGTAAGATAGTTTAAGTCCCATTGGAGCTCTTCGACTGACTTACCAACACCGGCAGTACGAACGATGAGGCCAATATTTTCTGGAATTTCAAGTTGATCAAGTACTTCGCGTAAAGCTGTTCTATTATCACCGTCAATACGGCGTGAAATACCGCCCGAACCCGGGTTGTTTGGCATTAATACTAAATAGCTACCTGCTAAGCTAATTTGTGTTGTCAGCGCTGCGCCTTTATTGCCACGCTCTTCTTTTTCAACTTGTACGACAATTTCCAAACCTTCTTTAATTTGGTTTTTGTCTTTTATATCTTGGGTGTCTAAGCCAATCGCTTGACCGGTAATTTCTTTAAATGGAAGGAAACCATGGCGGTTAGCACCATAGTCAACAAAAACGGCTTCTAAGCTACGTTCTACGCGGGTAATAAGTCCTTTATATATATTTGATTTTTTCTGTTCTCTTGCAGGTACCTCTATATCAAGGTCATATAGTTTTTGTCCGTCGACAAGGGCCACTCGTAACTCTTCTGTGTGAGTGGCATTGATTAACATTCTTTTCATTTGTTTCTTTTCCTGATGCCGCATAGTGCACAGAAATTATTGGGAGGCGAGAAAGGTGGAGTAGTTTCATATACTAATTGTTATCTTTAAATTTTAGTGGTTTAAAAATAGTTTGTTTCTCACTTGGTTCAGACATAAAAGCTTAAACTTATTTTATTAATTGGCTTTATTGAAATGTCCGTATTAAATTTCTGTATTTATGGGCAATTAAAAATCGCTCATCATGGGTCGAGCAAATAAAACCCGTTTGAATGCCAGTTGTGTAACTGATGCATTCAGATCCTGTTGTAAAGCTGAATAAAGTAGCTGACCTACTTCAATGTAACCACCCCAAAGGGCGAGTTATAAAACGACAGATTAGCTTTGCTAACAGACAATCGTTATCATGTTCACTGAGTTTAATAATTCTTATCTAATACCTATTAAACTTTTCGGACTATAGCAAATTAAGCTAATAACATCAATCAGATATACACTAAAGTTAAAACTATATGAAAACAGAGGCGTATGACAAAGTTCGGTTTATTGAGGTCGACGAAAATTCAGTAGGTCAACGCTTGGATAATTTTTTAATGACGCAGTTAAAAGGCGTTCCTAAAAGCCATATATACAAGATTATTCGCCGTGGGGAAGTCAGGATTAATAAAGGGCGAGCAAAAAACATCTATCGTTTAAAGGTCAATGACCTGGTGAGGGTGCCACCAGTAAAAATGGAAGAAAAAAGCACGTCATCACCAGCAAAGTGGATGTTGTCGAGCCTTGAGGAAAGGGTGATATATGAAGACGAACACTTATTGGTGCTTAATAAGCCTTCTGGTATGGCTGTTCATGGCGGAACGGCAAACAGTCACGGGGTAATTGAAACATTACGGTTTTTACGCCCAGAGGAGCGTTATTTGGAATTAGTTCATCGTTTAGATAAGGCGACCTCTGGCTGTTTATTGATCGCAAAAAATAGAAAAATGTTAAATGGACTGCAATCATTATTACGCAATAGAACAATAAGCAAAACATACACAGCATTACTCTGTGGTGTTATCCATAAACAGTCCGTCAACGTGAATGCACCGTTGGAAAAGCGGACATTAGAAAGTGGCGAACACAGGGTGCGTGTTCACCCTGAGGGTAAAAAGTCGGAAACCTTGTTTGAGAAATTGGCGCAATATAAAGGGGCAACCTTAGTATCAGCGTCGCCTAAAACGGGTCGAACACACCAAATAAGGGTGCATGCTAAGCATTTTGGTCACCCTATTGCCGGAGATGAGCGCTATTCAACACCGGCACAGTATAAATCTTACCGCGAGAAAGGCTTAATGAGGCTTTTTTTACATGCAAGCAAGCTTGAGTTTATACACCCCTTAAGTGAAAAAAAGGTCATGTTTGAAGCGCCTCTAGATAACGAACTTGAAATGTTTTTAAAAACACTATGATTACTCAGTACGATTTAATAATTTTTGATTGGGATGGCACCCTAGTAGACTCTATTGATTGGATTGTTGAGTGCATTCAGATAATAGCTAAGCACCAAGGCATAGATCAACCTAGCCAACAAGCCTGTAAAGATATTATTGGCCTGAGCCTGTCAGAGGCAATGGTAACCTTATTTCCAGAGCTGTCTGATGATGAAAAAATAGCCATGGTTGCTGCCTATCGTGAGGTTTATTTAGCTAAAAAGATTTCAACAAAAGACTTGTTTGTTGATACATTACCGACCTTGGAAAAGTTAAAACAAATGGGTAAAACGTTAGCAGTGGCGACGGGTAAAGGGCAATCAGGTTTGGATAGAAGCCTTGATGGAACAGGGCTTCGCCCTTATTTCGACCACCTTAGGTGTGCTGAAAAAATGCAATCGAAACCTAGCCCACATATGTTATTTGATATTCTTGACGAAAGTGGTATCCAGCCAGACAAGGCGATAATGATTGGTGACTCAACATTAGATTTAAAGATGGCGAATAATGCAGGTGTATCCAGCATAGGCGTCACCACGGGTGCCCACTCACATGAAATATTATCAAAACAGATGCCGGTAGCGTGTATTAATAATTTAATGGAAATATTTGAGGGGTAAGAATGGCGTTTTTTAACAAAGATAAATCAATACCGAATGATCAACAGTGGGAGAGATCTGTATTAGAGAAGGTCGCTTTGGCTTCTGTCATAGAGCAACGACGGACACGACGATGGAATATTTTTTTCAAGCTTTTATTGTTAACCTACATCATTTTTATCAGTAGCTTGGCTATGTCACCGATGTCTGATGTAAGCACATTATCAAAAGGTCCACATACCGCGATGGTTGATGTTAAAGGAATCATTGTTTCGGGTGGCGAGGCAGATGCTGAGAGTATTATTAAAAGTCTAAAAAATGCAGTTAAAGACCCCAACACTAAAGGAATTGTTTTACGGGTGAATTCTCCTGGTGGAAGTCCCGTACAATCGAGTTATGTTTATGAGGCTATTCGAGAGCTCAAAAATACTCACCCAACACTACCAATTTATGCAGTGGTTGAGGATTTATGTGCCTCTGGCTGTTATTTTATCGCGTCAGCGGCGGATAAAATATTTGTCAACCAATCTAGCATTGTCGGCTCAATTGGCGTGGTGATGAATGGCTTTGGCTTTACGGACACGATGAAATCATTGGGTGTAGAGCGTCGTTTATATACTGCCGGAGAGCATAAAGGATTTTTAGACCCATTTTCCAACGTAAAACCTGCTGAAAAAGCACACGTTCAAGGGATGTTGAACGATATTCATACAGAATTTATCGAGTCTGTAAAAAGTGGCAGAGGAGAGCGTTTAGCAGAAAACCCAGATTTATTTAGTGGTCTAGTGTGGGCTGGCTCTGAGAGTATTGAATTAGGTTTGACTGATGCTATTGGTGATGTTCGATCTGTTGCGAAGAATGAAATTGGCGAAGAGAAAATTGTTGATTTTACAGCCCAGCAACCCTTTCTTGAGAAATTGGCAAAAAGTATGGGCGCTGCTACGGCATCGTTCATGGCTAACTTTACAACACTGAATAAAGTCTTTTTGTTTTAGAGGCGTATAGAAGATAAAATATTCAGCTAAAATTCATGCGAAATGAATAAACTGTTAACCACTCAATGAGCTTTTTATAATGATATGCGCACTTTAAAAGTAATTTTGTTCACTATTTTTTGCAATATGGCTATTTCAAGTCATGTTTTAGCGTGTGATGAGATGATTGTGTTAGCTGTTGCAGATATTATCAGTTTGGATGAAGCGATCAAGACAGTTAAAAAGAATAGTAAAGGGAAGGTTCTTGACGCTCAAACAAAGCAAATGAATGGGCAACCAGTTCACGTAATCAAGGTGTTGACTGATAAAGGACATGTTAAAAAAATTCGTGTTCAAGGTACACGAAAATAACGGAAAGGTTTTTTTATGCGAGTTCTTGTAGTTGAAGATGATCAATCCTTGCAGGAGCAACTGGTTGAGAATTTAACGAAGAGGGGGTTTGCTGTCGATGCGACAGATAATGGTACTGATGCTCTTTATTTTGGTACAGAGTACCCCATTGATATTGCGATTGTAGACCTTGGCTTGCCAGATATCCCAGGGATGGAAGTTATAAAGCAGCTTCGTGCTAAAGATATCAATTTCCCAATACTTATATTGACAGCTCGTGCACGTTGGGAAGAAAAGGTTGAGGGTTTAGAGGCAGGCGCAGATGACTATTTAGTTAAGCCATTTCATACCGAAGAGCTATTAGCGCGGATGAATGCGTTGATTCGTCGTTCTGCCGGTGTTGCATCTCCAATGCTTGTGTGTGGCCCAATATCATTGGATAGCAGTGCACAGCAGGTTTTGGTGGATGAAAAGCCTGTTGTATTAACCGCTTATGAATATAAAATGCTGGAATATATGATGATGCATTCTGGTAAGGTTATTTCAAAAACTGAAATTACGGAGCATATATATGATCAAGATTTTGACCGTGATAGTAATGTAATTGAAGTGTTTGTAGGCCGATTGCGCAAAAAATTAGACCCCAATGATCAACACAAGCCGATAGAAACACTAAGAGGACGAGGCTATCGCTTTTCCATTCCGCTTAATCACTAGTTAGTTTAAAGCTGTAGATGAATAACAGCATACAGTCTCGGTTAATTTTTTCTGCCAGTGTGGTGTTGTTTTGCTTTTTAGGCTTAGCAGGCGTAGTTTTAGATGCGGCCTATCAAAAAGGCGCACAAAATGCTTTAAACGACCGACTTCAAATTCACCTGTACTCTATTCTTGGAAAAGCCGAAATCAGCCGTACCAATAAACTAGTGATGCCGACTAACTTATCAGAACCGAGGTTCTCACAGCTTAGTTCAGGCTTATATGCCTATATTTTTGACCTTAACGGTGAAATGGTTTGGCGAAGTACCTCATCGATAGGTAAATTAATAGAGCCCATTAAGCGTTTAAAGCTAGGTCAAAAAGCCTATATAAAAAACCACCCGGGCCGTCAAGAAAGTGTTGCTTTACACTATAAAGCAACGCTGGAAAACGAACACTCTCAGCAGAAGACTTTTGAATTTGTTGTTATTGAGTCTACCTCAAGTGTGGATTATCAGATAGCTGGATTCCGATCTGTTTTATGGCAATGGTTAGGTGGCATCGGGCTGATATTAATTATTTTACAGTTTTGGATTATAAGGGTTAGCTTAAGGCCGTTAAGGCATATAGTTGATGACCTAGAAAGCATTCAAACCGGCGATGCAAAGTATTTAGATAACGATTATAGTCATGAATTAAAAGAGGTTGCTAATACACTCAATAAGCTTATTGATAACGAGAGAACACATTTAAAACGCTACCGAAATACCTTGGCTGATTTGGCACATAGTTTAAAAACCCCTTTATCCGTTTTAACGGGGATTTATGAAAAAGAAAATTTATCGCAAGACGATAAAAAAGTTATTGAGAATCAAACCTTGCTAATGAGGCAAATGGTTGATTATCAGTTGCAAAAAGCTGCAGCTAAAGGACACCAGACGTTAGCAAAACCGTTAGATGTAGAGTTAATAGTGTCGCAAATTATCGATTCATTAAACAAAGTCTATGCTGATAAATCATTGAAGGTGATAAAAGATATTGAGCCGAATCTTTTGTTTAATGCAGAAAAAGGGGATGTTTTTGAGCTGTTTGGTAATTTATTAGATAATGCTTTTAAATGGGCGAATACGGTTGTAGAAGTTAGTGTTAAAAAGGTAACGAATGATTCATCTTCAAGTATTGAAATTACCATTGAGGATGATGGGGTTGGGATTTGTGATGATGAAATTGAAAATGTTTTAAAAAGGGGGATTAGGGCTGATGAGTCTGTTCATGGTCATGGCATTGGCTTAGCGGTCGTGAATGAATTGGTATCACTGTATAAAGGAACGTTAACATCGGGCCAAAGTCGGTTAGGCGGGCAAAAATGGACAATAGTGTTTCCTAAAAACTGACATTTATTGAGTTGATTGTGCATCTAGGTCGACAATTTTTATCCAAATAGTATTATTTTTTATAGATGTTTTAGACTGACTGCCAAGAATTTTAGAGTTGGTTTGCTGAGTGATTTCATCAATGCCTGTTAATTTAATCCAGGTGTTTAGCCGCCCGCGAATAACACTTGAGGCGCGGGTAAAGTGCGCCGAGGTTCTATTTTCAGACAAGGCTTCTTCATACCAAGGAGCAATGTCTAGAATAACGGAATCATTCGATAACCGAGGCGTAACGTAAAACCCGTTTGAGGCTTCACGATAGTCTGTAGAGGCTGAGATATGATGATGGTTGTTATATTGTTGGATATGGACACTATTAACAGGTTCACTGACACCATCTGATATATAAGCGGTATGTCCTTCTAAAACTTGTATGCTCTGATTGTTCTTTTCATTTGATTGGTCTTTTGTACTATATATTTTTAGTTCGCCATCGATGGCACTTTTTGCATTATGACGGGTATCAATATTGATATGACTGTTGACGTTATAACCCTTTGTTTGCTGATTAAACTGACCATCACGATTTACATGAATAACTAAGCGGTGAGCAGGTTGGTCTAATCGCTCAATGAGTCTTTTAATATCGGATAGGTTTTGAGGGTCAACACGCAGAATTAATTCGTTATAACCGGCTCCCACTGTCTCATGAGGTTGTAAAAAAGGTTTGATGCTACTGATAACATCGACAGGTTGTTTGTGCTTTAAAGGGTGAAAAATAAGTTCAGCAAGAACAGGTGTGGTAAACAATAACAAAAGAAAAGCAGCAGTAAACTTATTAATCATAATGGCAGTGACCGAAGTTCGATGTCTGGCGAACTGATTTCCCAAGCACTTTTAAAATAGGATAAGAACTGTGCAGTACGGTCTGCGTCTGAAAAATTACAGAGGCCAACATAATGTTGATAGTTAGGTATTTGAAGGTAGGCGCTTTTGTCGAAACAAACAAAATCATCCTCACGAGGAGGGCTAGCAGCGGCCACTTTCTTAAACGAAATGCTGCTAGAAAATCGATGTGATAAACCTAGTAAGCGATGAGAGATTCGGGTGATTGGACGTGTCTCATTCACTAATATATTGATATGAGTGCGATGATTTTTTAAACAAAACTGTTCACAAGCAAAAATAACTGCTTCGGTATCAAAAACCAAAGGGTTTAGCGTGTGACTGTAGATATTAATGTCAGTGTGGGCCTGATTAATCAAACAAACTAGGGCTAGTTTGTTTTCTTCAAAAGAGTTTAGGTTAAATGTTGTTTTTGTTTCTCTAAAGACGGCGTGTTCAAGCTCATAAATTGACATTGAAAACTCCAAGTAAAATGAATATTACTAATAGTTAACCAGTGCCGGTAATGAATAGCAAATAAAGCAAAAAAAAACCGAATCAATTGATTCGGTGAACGTACAAGACTTAAAGCCTATAAATGGGGAAAAAATAGACTTTAGGTATCGTCTTGCAGGTGATTCATTATAATTATTTAAAATAATTTGAGTATGAGTTACGTCACATTTATGAGAGTTTACTAATATTATTTGCTAGTGTTTCTGCACAGCCGGTGTAGCTAGCAGGTGTCATTTCAAGCAGTAATTGTTTGGCATCGTTAGGAATCTCCAAAGTTTCGATAAAGGCTTTCATGGAGTTTTGATCTATGCCTTGCCCTCGAGTGAGTTCTTTTAATTTTTCATAGGGTTTTTCAATACCATAGCGACGCATCACCGTCTGGATAGGTTCAGCAAGAACTTCCCAGTTGGCATCTAAGTCAGCTAATAGTTTTGCTTCATTAATTTCTAGTTTAGAAATGCCTTTTTGTAATGATTTAAAGCCAATTAAGCTGTGTGCTAAACAAGTGCCTAGGTTTCTAAGCACAGTAGAATCAGTTAAATCACGTTGCCATCTTGAAATAGGTAATTTCTCAGAAAAGTGGTTCATTAAGGCATTAGCAATACCAAAATTACCTTCTGCGTTTTCGAAGTCAATGGGGTTAACTTTATGTGGCATAGTTGATGAGCCAACTTCTCCAGCAATGGTTTTTTGTTTGAAATAACCAACTGAGATATAACCCCAGACATCTCGTGAGAAATCAATCAGGATAGTATTGATTCTTGCTAGGACATGAAAGTATTCAGCAATATAGTCATGAGGCTCGATTTGGATAGTGTATGGGTTAAAGGTTAAACCCAATGATTCAACAAATGCTTCTGCAAACGCTGGCCAATCAACGGCTGGATAGGCTGAGTAATGTGCGTTGTAGTTACCCACGGCACCGTTTATTTTACCCATGATATCTACATCTTCCAGCTGCAATAATTGGCGCTCTAAGCGGGCAACAACGTTAGCAAACTCCTTCCCCATTGTGCTTGGCGAGGCAGTCTGCCCATGTGTTCTTGAGAGCAATGGCGCTGCCGCATAGTCAAGCGCTTTCTCTTTAATGTCATCAATAACATTTGCGATCGCAGTGCCTATTACTTCGTCGCGACCTTCTTTAAGCATTAAGGCGTAAGATAAGTTGTTAATGTCTTCAGAAGTGCATGCAAAGTGAATGAACTCGCTAATGGTCAGTAATTCGGCATTGTCAGCGATTTTTTCTTTAAGAAAGTACTCAACTGCTTTTACATCGTGGTTTGTTGTGCTTTCAATGTCTTTTACACGTTGAGCATCGTCTAACGAAAACTGCTCGACGATACTATCAAGCAAGGCATGAGCAGTGTCCGAAAAGCGATTAACTTCAGAAATTTCATCGTGTTCTGATAAGGCTTGTAGCCAGCGGACTTCAACGGTCACACGTGCTTTAATTAAGCCAAATTCTGAGAAAATAGGGCGTAGTTCATTAACTTTGCTGGCATAACGGCCATCAACTGGCGAAAGGGCATTTAGTTTATTTAATGTCATGAAATTATAGTGAATTATGAGTTTATAGTGGAAGTGGCGTCTATTATACCGCCACCAAGGCAAACCTCATTGTTATAAAAAACAACAGATTGACCCGGGGTCACGGCACGTTGAGGGTCGTCAAATTGTACTAGGCAATGATCATCACCAATCAGGGTGACTTGACATGCTTGGTCTTTTTGACGGTAGCGTGTTTTAGCGGTGCAGCGAAAGCTGTTTGATACAGCTTGACCGCTAACCCAGCTGAGCTGCGATGCGTTGAGTGTATTGCTTTGCATTAAGGTATGGTCATGCCCTTGAGCGACTACTAAAATATTATTTTTTAGGTCTTTTTCAACCACATACCAAGGTTCTTCGGCAGCGGATTTAATGCCGCCAATACCGAGCCCTTGACGCTGGCCCAAGGTGTAATACATTAAACCTTGGTGTTCGCCAATGGTTTCACCTTCTGGTGTGTTCATAAGGCCTGGTTGAGCGGGCAGGTAGCGTTGTAAGAAATCTTTAAATTTGCGTTCACCAATAAAACAAATACCGGTGCTATCTTTTTTCCGACTATTAATAAACCCCGCTTTTTGTGCAAGTTCTCTAACAGCCGGTTTTTCCATATTCCCAATAGGAAAGAGTGAGCGACTTAATTGCGTTTGCCCCAATGTATAAAGGAAGTAGCTTTGGTCTTTATTGTTATCCAAACCACGCAGGAGTTGGAATTGATTGTGTTGTTGAGCAATTTGTGTGTAATGTCCGGTTGCTATGTAATCAGCTCCGAGTTCAGTGGCATAATCTAAAAAGGCTTTAAACTTAATTTCACGGTTACATAAAATATCGGGGTTGGGTGTTCTACCAGCGGCATATTCGCTTAAAAAGTCTTCAAAAACGTTATCCCAGTACTCAGCTGCAAAATTGACGGTTTTAAGTTCAATACCCAATTTATCACTGACCTGTTGGGCATCGGCTAAATCTTCCTTCGCTGTACAATATTCGCTGCCATCATCCTCATCCCAGTTTTTCATAAATAAACCGGTTACCTCGTGACCTTGTTCAAGCAAGCGCAATGCGGCTACAGAAGAGTCTACCCCACCTGACATGCCGATCATTATTTTTTTATTGTCCATTTAAAACAGTAGGTTATAGGTTTTATTTAATGTAAGATTTAATGATTGAAAGCGGGTAGCTAACCCCTGACAGGTAGTCATTAAGGCTTTCTAAAATAATAGGGCTACGTAAGCGATCGGTATTTGCTTTGATTTCATCGAGACTCATCCATAACGCACGAATAATGCCTTCATCAAGTTCTGTTGAGACTTCTTTATGACACACGCTGCCAGCATAAGTACTTCGATAATAGGTGGTTTCATTATCAGTGTTATGCCATAAATACGAGCCGATAATTACTTCCGGTGTAAAACGGTAACCCGTTTCTTCTAAAGTTTCCCTAATGACAGCGTTTTCCATACTTTCGTTTGGGTCTAAATGTCCAGCAGGCTGGTTAAGGACAGGGCCGACTGGGGACTCTTCCTCAACCATCAAAAATTTTCCGTCAAGTTCAACAATAGATGCGACGGTGACGTTTGGTTTCCAGATCATCGGGTGTAGTAAAAATTATTTAGAGTACGTATTTTAATTGAATTAATTGAAGAGTGCTTCAATTGAATTAAACTTATGGATTTAACAGTGCTAATGTTTTGAATTTAAAAATATTTATTGTTGAATAAAGCTATGCTGTATTTATCAACCTTGAAAAAAGCTGGGGTCTATTAACTCAAGAAAGTTTTTGGCTGGTAATGATAATGACCCTTGTCTTTTCATGGTGACACCGTAGTAATAATCAGGAAAGTATTTTGACAATGGTTTTGCGATGAGCTGTTCGTTGCCCGTTAATGACACGCTGGTAACGATTGATAAGCCTAAACCTAATTCGACGTATTTTTTGATGATTTCCCAACTCCAAGCTTCTAATGAAACCCGATAGCGTAATTTGTGTTTTTGTAATACGTCATCAACAATACGCCATGTATTTAAGTGTTTAGGTGGCAAAATAAGGTCATATTGAACAATCTCTTGCAGGCTAACCTCATCGACCGAGGCTAGCGGATGACCAAATGGCATAATCAGCACAGGGACAAAGCGATAAACTTGCTTGTATAGAATATCGGCGGGGACTTCTAACATTGGGCCAACAGCAAAGTCTACTTCATTATTTCTAATGGCGTCTATGCTGGTGTTTCCTGATACCTGATGCAACTTAATATGTACATGAGGGTATCGTTGTTTAAAGCGTTCTACGATATTCGGTAATAAATAAAGGATACTCGCCTCACCGGCAGCGATGTTAATTTCAGTTGTTTCTTCTGGGTTGTTGGCGGCAGTGAACCGTGTTGGCAGAGTATCCATTTGCTCAACAAGTGGTTTTGCCAGTTCCAGTAATTTTTTCCCCGCATCCGTTAAGGTTATTTTCGGACCATTTCGAGTAAATAACTTAGCGTTTAATTCTTTTTCTAAGCTTTGAATTTGCAGTGATACGGACGGTTGACTTAATTGTAATAAATCAGCGGCCTTTGAAAAGCCACCAACTTTGGCGGCCATACAAAATGACCTTAATTGCTTATGACGGTTAGACTTTATCGTATGTTCTTCCATAGGATTGCATTCTATCATTAATTTAATTAATGATAGAAATAGCTTTATTGGGATTGTACGGTGGTATAAAGTTAATATAATGCACTGCACAAACATTATTTTATAACCGACTTAGGAGGTTTAAATGAATGCATTAACGTTTAAAGGTGAACTGTTACCAAGTTATGCCAGTATTTATAACGATGAAGCAAATGCTTTTGTGTCAACATTAGCGGAAGAGTTTTCCCCTCGTGTTGCAGCGTTACTCGAGGCACGTAAAGTAAGGCAGGCCGAAATTGATGCGGGTCAATTGCCTGACTTTTTAGCGGAAACAAAACATATACGTGAGGGTGATTGGCGTATCTTAGGTATTCCAGATGACCTACAAGACAGACGAGTAGAGATTACCGGTCCTGTTGATCGTAAAATGATCATTAATGCTTTAAACGCCAATGTAAAAGTGTTTATGGCCGATTTTGAGGATTCATTGTCGCCGACGTGGGATAAAGTCGCTCAGGGCCAAGTTAATATGCGTGATGCAGTTAATGGGACTATCTCATTAGATGACCCTAAATCAGGCAAACACTATGAACTAAATGATGACCCTGCGGTACTTGTTTGCCGCGCACGAGGTTTGCATCTTCCTGAAAAGCACATTCATTTAAACGGACAGGAAATTCCTGGTGGTTTAATTGATTTTGCATACTATTTTTTCCATAACTATAAAACCTTATTAGCAAAAGATTCAGGGCCATACTTTTATATTCCTAAATTGCAATCGCATAAAGAAGCTCGCTGGTGGGCTGACTTAATGGATAAAGCTGAAGATTTGGTAGGGTTAGAGCGGGGTACTATCAAAGCAACTGTTTTGATTGAAACACTACCAGCTGTCTTCGAAATGGATGAGATTCTCTACGAATTTCGTGATCATATTGTGGCACTTAACTGTGGTCGTTGGGATTATATATTTAGCTACATCAAAACGCTTAAAAATTACCCAGATCGTGTGCTTCCAGACCGCCAAGTTGTGACCATGGATAAACCCTTTTTGAGTGCATATTCGAGGCTATTAATTAAAACTTGTCATAAACGCGGTGCTTTAGCAATGGGCGGAATGGCAGCGTTTATACCCGCAAAAGATGCCGAGGCTAATGCCACTGTCTTAAAAAAAGTCGTTGGCGATAAAACGCTAGAAGCAAAAAATGGCCATGATGGAACATGGGTCGCGCACCCAGGTCTGGCAGATACAGCAATGGCGGTCTTTAATGAATATATTGGTGAAGGCAAAGCAAACCAAATGGACGTATTGCGTACTGAAGATGCCGACGTGACAGCAGAGGATTTATTAGAGCCTTGTGAAGGCGATCGAACAGAAGAGGGGATGCGGGCTAATTTGCGAATAGCTGTTCAATATATTGAAGCATGGATCCAAGGTAATGGTTGTGTGCCGATCTATGGTTTGATGGAAGATGCGGCAACTGCTGAGATTTCACGCTCATCAATCTGGCAATGGATACATCACGGCAAAAACTTAAGCAACGGCAAAAAAGTAACCGTTGAATTGTTCCGCGAATTAATGCTTGAAGAAATGGAAACTATTAAGAGTGAGATTGGTGAAAAGCGCTTTAAAGAGGGCCGTTTCAGCGAGGCGGCAAAAATAATGGACCGCTTTACCACATCTGAAAAACTAGTGGATTTCTTAACGGTACCAGCTTACGAGTATTTGTAGTTGCTAGGAATCAGTCACGTTAGGTTGGGCAGTAAAATGTCCATATATTTTAACGCTATACATGTTTACTTTTTACGTCATTAATTGAAAGGAGATCTAAATGTCATCTTATACAAATGATATAAATGCTGTTTCAGAGTTAGTTCAAGCTAAGGGAGATTCTTGGGCTGCCATTAACCCAGAATCTGTTGCACGTATGCGTGCACAGAACAAATTTAAAACGGGCCTTGATATCGCGCAATATACCGCTGATATTATGAATGCAGACATGGCGGCCTTCGATGCAGACAACACGCTATACACACAATCATTAGGTTGCTGGCACGGTTTTATTGGTCAACAAAAAATGATTTCTATTAAGAAGCACTTTGGTGGCAAGACGGATCGTCGTTACCTTTATCTTTCTGGTTGGATGGTGGCGGCCTTACGCTCTGAGTTTGGTCCTTTACCCGATCAATCAATGCATGAAAAAACCGCGGTTGCTTCATTAGTCGAAGAGCTTTATACATTTCTTCGGCAGGCTGACGCGCGTGAATTAGGTGGCCTGTTTCGTCAATTAGATACTGCTCGCGAAGCAGGTGATGAAGCTACAGTCGAACAAATCCAAGATGAAATTGATAATCATGTGACCCACGTTGTGCCGATTGTTGCTGATATTGATGCGGGCTTTGGTAATGCAGAAGCGACTTATTTAATGGCCAAACAAATGATTGAAGCGGGGGCCTGTTGTTTACAAATTGAAAACCAGGTGGCGGATGAAAAACAATGTGGTCACCAAGATGGCAAAGTCACGGTTCCTCATGCTGATTTTCATGCCAAAATTCGTGCATTACGTCACGCATTTCTAGAATTGGGTATCGACAATGGGCTAATTGTTGCTCGTACAGACTCTGAGGGTGCAGGCCTAACCAAAGAAATCGCGGTGGTTAAAGAGCCTGGTGACCAAGGCGATCAATACAATTCTTTCTTAGATGTTGAAGAAATTGACGTAGCTGATATGGCTGAAGGTGACGTATGTTTCAATCGTGACGGTAAACTTGTTCGCCCTAAGCGCTTACCTTCTGGTCTATACCAATTCCGTCAAGGTACTGGTCCTGAACGTTGCGTATTTGACTCAATCGAAGCCATTAAAGCGGGTGCCGATCTTCTTTGGATTGAAACGGCAACACCAAGCGTTAAAGACATTGCAGACATGATGAACGAAGTACGTAAAGAGATTCCTAATGCGAAGTTAGTGTACAACAATAGCCCGTCATTCAACTGGACGCTTAATTTTCGTCAACAGGCTTACGATCGATGGGTCGAAGAGGGTAAGGATGTATCGGCTTACGACCGAGAAGATCTGATGAATGCTAAATATGATGCAACGCAATTGGCTGCCGATGCAGACGATAAAATTCGCACGTTCCAAGCTGACTCGTCTCGAGAAGCAAATATCTTTCATCACTTGATTACACTGCCGACATATCACACAGCTGCATTGTCTACAGATAACTTGGCTAAAGAGTATTTTGGTGAGGCTGGAATGCTAGGCTATGTAAGGGACGTACAGCGAAAAGAAATTCGTCAGGGTATTGCCTGTGTTAAACATCAAAATATGTCGGGATCAGACATGGGCGATGACCACAAAGAATATTTTGCGGGTGAAAATGCACTGAAAGCGGGTGGCGCGAAAAACACCTCCAATCAGTTTTCTTAAATACCTAGAGAGATGCGTTAGCTAAGCGTATTTGTTGAAACTTATGTACTTTAAAGGCGGCTTTTTCTACTGAAGTCGCCTTTTTATTTGGCTGAGTTTAAAATTCGACGTAAGGTTAGTATAGATAGAAAGGACCATTAAATGCGTGAGATACCCCATTATTTAAAAGATGCCAACATGCTTCTAAGCAGAAACGGTTTTATTACCAGTCATGTTTGGTATCACGGTACCTCCTCATCTTTAGTTGACTCTATTTTGTCTGCTGGCTTAAAACGTTCAGGTGATCACCTTATGAACGAAGCAGCAAAGAGCACCATGGCGACTATTGGAAATACTTATCGTGAAACGACTGAGCCGGTTTTTTTAACACCCAGTAAAGAACTGGCCTATTACTGGGCTCAGCAAACTGTACGCCGTAGACGTTTACGGGTTGACGTTGAAGAATCGCCGGTTGTTTTTGCTATTGCATTAACGCAAGAACAACATCAGGCTGTTCGCCCTGATGTTGGCGCAGCCAGTTTGTTAATGATTAAGGACGGGCAGGACTACCTTGAGTATGTTGCCGCGCTTTATCAGCACTGTCAGGCCGGAGAACTGCGTATAGATTTGAAGAACGCACCTCGTTTAGTCTATTTAAATAAGCTCGGAATGGCCTATATTAATGAAGATATTAAGGCAGACTTTATTTCATTGGTGTCTGAGTGAAAAAAGGGTTGAAGCGATTAATAGGCCTAAATAGTGTGCTGTAGGAGTTATCAGTACATGTGTTTATAAAATTAAGTTGAGCTGTTTTTTCTAAAGCATAAGGTGTTATAAACACAAGCAGTGCACTTATGTGAACGTGCGGATGATTTAAGTTAACTTGAAAAATCATTTCACAGGCACCATTTAGTAAGTTAACTGGAGTTTGTAGCAATAAAATATAGTGGTGTTAAAAGGCTGTTCAGATTTGAAGCAGATGGTATACCATTGCTCAACGGCCTGATGAAAAAGTCTATCTATTTAGTTCGACTATATAGAACAAGATGATGTTTTTTCTGTCAAAATGACATAACTTAATTTTAATTATTGAAACGTATGCCTGATTTACCTTTTGAAGATGACCAAGACGACGGCAATTTAGCTGTTCAAGAATCAAAACCGAAGTTGCAAAAGCCGCCGATGTATAAGGTGTTGTTGTTAAATGATGATTTCACGCCAATGGATTTTGTGGTGTCTATTTTGCAAACAATTTTTTATAAAGATAAAGAAGAGGCCGTTAGAATCACCATGAATGTGCATACTAGTGGTATTGGTGTATGTGGTATTTATACTAAAGATATAGCGGAAACAAAAGTGCAACAGGTCATAGCGCATTCTCAAGAGAACCAGCATCCTTTGCAGTGCACATTAGAAGAAGTGGAGTGAACAATGCTTAACAAAGAGTTAGAACAGTCATTAAACAATGCGTTTAAACAAGCGCATGAGAAACGTCACGAATTTATAACAGTAGAACACTTGCTGTTAGCGATGATGAGTAATAAGTCTGCGTGTGAAGTGTTTGAAGCATCTGGTGGCAATGTAGAGGCAATGACCAGTGATCTTGAGGCATATTTAGAAGAGTCTACGCCGATTATTCCAAGTGATGTCGAACGTGAAACTCAACCGACACTAGGTTTTCAGCGGGTTCTTCAGCGAGCGGTATTTCATGTTCAGTCGTCCGGGAAAAAAGAAGTGACTGGTGCGAATGTACTGGTGGCTATATTTAGCGAACAAGATTCACAAGCGGTATATTTAATGAGCCGCCAAAATGTGACTCGGCTTGATGTGGTTAATTTTATATCTCATGGTATTGCAAGAATTGAAGAGGACGACATGTCTGACTTTGAGGAAGTTCCTGCATCAGAGGGAGAAGAGGCTTCAAATGATCCACTAACAAAGTATGCAGTTAATTTGAATGAACAAGCGAAACTTGGAAAAATTGATCCCTTAATTGGCCGTGAAAAAGAGTTAGAACGTACGATTCAAACCCTATGTCGCCGCCGTAAAAATAATCCTTTATTGGTTGGTGAGGCAGGCGTTGGTAAAACAGCAATTGCGGAAGGCCTAGCGTTAAAGATTGTTGAGGGTAATGTTCCTGAAGTACTTGAAGAAACCACTATTTATTCATTAGATATGGGCACATTAGTTGCCGGAACAAAATACCGAGGCGATTTTGAGAAACGACTAAAAGGTTTGGTCAATCAACTTAAAAAACAAGAAAAAAGCATACTATTTATTGACGAAATACATACTATCATTGGAGCAGGTTCGGCCTCAGGTAGTGTGATGGACGCTTCAAACATGATCAAACCAGCTTTGGCATCGGGTGAGTTGCGCTGTATTGGTTCTACTACCTATAAAGAATTCCGCGGTATTTTTGAAAAAGATCATGCCTTAGCAAGACGTTTTCAGAAAATTGATGTCAATGAGCCATCAGTTGACGATACTATTCGTATCTTAAAAGGCTTAAAACCACGTTATGAGGAACATCATAATATTGAATACAGTGCTGAAAGTATCGAAACGGCAGCTAAATTAGCAGACCGTTATCTCAATGATAGGTTTTTACCGGATAAAGCAATTGATGTTATTGATGAAGCTGGCGCAAAACAGCGTTTGTTGCCTGAAGCGGATCGGCCACCTGTGATCTTAACTAGTGATATCGAAAAAATCATTGCTCAAATTGCGAGAATTCCTGAGAAAAGCATTTCATCTCAAGATAAAGACAAGCTGAAGGACTTGGCGCGCCATCTTAAAATGGTTGTTTTCGGCCAAGATGAAGCGATTGAGAAACTGTCTGATGCTGTTATTTTAAGTCGAGCTGGGCTTGGCCAAGAAGAAAGAACCATAGGGTCATTTTTATTCGCTGGTCCAACGGGTGTAGGTAAAACAGAAGTGACCAATCAACTAGCCAAAATAATGGGTGTCGACTTAATTCGCTTTGATATGTCAGAGTACATGGAGCGTCATACGGTCTCTCGTTTGATCGGTTCCCCCCCAGGTTATGTTGGCTATGACCAAGGTGGCTTACTAACAGAGGAAGTGAACAAGCACCCGTATGCAATTTTGTTGCTTGATGAAATTGAAAAAGCCCATCCTGATATCTTTAATTTATTACTGCAAATTATGGATCACGGCACGTTAACAGATAATAACGGCAGAAAAGCAGACTTTAGAAACATCATGTTAGTGATGACGACGAATGCTGGCGCGCAAGAAGCGAGTCGTGCCTCAATTGGTTTTACTGAACAAGAGCACTCATCAGATAGTATGCAAGTGATTGAAAAGTCATTTTCACCAGAGTTTAGAAATAGACTCGATGCGGTTGTTCAATTTAAATCACTAGACGAAGACACCATTATTCATGTGGTAGACAAGTTTATATTTGAACTAGAGTCTCAATTACATGATAAGAATGTATCGTTAACATTGGAGCCGGAAGCACGTAGTTGGTTAGCGAAAAAAGGCTACGATCCTAAAATGGGCGCAAGACCGATGGAACGTACTGTGCAAGAACATATCAAAAAACCATTGGCTAACGAACTGTTATTTGGTCGATTAACCAACGGCGGAACAGTGAAGGTTTACGTAAAGGATAATAAGATTGATTTTATTATCACAGAAGCAACGAAAGACTTAATTGAGCAGCGTTAATAACGCTTACCAAATGATAAGGTTCTGATCGGGTATGAGTTAACGGGGTGTGTCCCCGTTAAGTAATACGTATAGAGTGATGCTTATTTAACTCGGTAGGTGATTCGGCCTTTTGTTAAATCGTATGGTGTCATTTCTACTTTAACGCGGTCACCCGTTAAAATACGAATATAGTGCTTACGCATTTTTCCTGAGATATGCGCTGTGATAATGTGACCATTTTCCAACTCAACACGAAACATTGTATTTGGTAGCGTATCTTTTACTACGCCTTCCATTTCAATTTGATCTTCTTTTGCCATGATTTCCTTTAAAAAATAATAAACTAAACACTTGATTAACAAGCTAATGCGGCGCGATTTTACACTATTTGAGCGGTGTTAAGTACGAATTGGTTTAAAAAGTTATTGGGGAGTCCAAAGATGCGCTTTGATCGGGTAGCTCATCATCTTTAGTGTAACGACGCCATTTTCCTTCAATTAACATCTCAAGGGGCATGAAATTAGTTTTATAAGCCATTTTTACTGAATTTTTTATGTAATACCCAAGGTATAAATGCCTTTTCCCGCGGTTTTGAGTGGCCTTGATTTGCTGCAAAATTGAAAAGGTCCCCAGACTTCTAGCTGAGTATTCTGGGTCGAAGAAAGTATAAACTGCAGAGAGGGCATCACCAAAAATATCTGTTACTGAAACAGCTAATAGTTTTTCACCCAAACGGGTTTCAAACATCAAACTGTTACCAAATGATTGACATAAAAACTCTTCGTATTCATTTTCACCGAAACTTTCCATAGAGCCACCAGGGTGTTTAAAAGCTTGGTATCGGCAGTATAGCTCGTAGTGTTCTGTTGAGAAAATAGATTGCACAGAGCTAACGCTTAGGTCTTTATTTTTTGTTAACACTCTTCGTTGGCTTTTTGATGCGTTAAATGATTGTACATCCACTCTCGAAGAAATGCAGGCACGACAACTAGGGCAGTGTGGGCGATATGTATGTTGTCCGCTTCGCCTAAAACCGATGCTAATAAGGTATTCGTAAATGCTAGGTGTTACTGTGACATCAGGCGAAATAAAAATATTTTGTGATTGTCGATCCGTTAAGTAATCACACGCTTGTGGTGTTGATATATAGAGTTGTAACTGTCTGCCAGCTGGGGAGGGTGAGCTCATGAAAGTAACCACGCGTTTGTCGACGGTTTTTTTAGACAATATACTGCAAGTTGTTCAGCAAATTCTTTTCTCGGTATGGTTGATGCGCCCAATCGCTCTAGATGGTCAGAGTGGACTTGGCAATCTATCAGCTGAAACTCCCATTGACTTAACTGTTTGCATAAAAAAGCAAACCCCACTTTGGATGCGTTATCTAACCGGCTGAACATTGATTCGCCAAAAAAAACCTGCCCAATGCTGACACCATAAAGACCACCAACTAGTTTTTCGTCCGCCCAAACTTCAACTGAATGAGCGTGACCTAAAGTAAACAGAGTTTGATAAGCATCAATCATTGAATCGGTAATCCAAGTGCCTTGTTGATCCTTTCGACTCGTAGAGCAGGCCACGATGACCTCATTAAATGCCTTGTCAACGGTGCAGCTATATAAATTTTTATTGATACATTTTTTCAGGCTGCGAGAAATATGTAGATCATCCGGTTTTAAAACTAACCGAGGGTCAGGTGACCACCAAAGAATAGGCTGATCTTCATCAAACCAAGGAAAGATACCGCAACGGTAGGCATTTAGTAAGCGCTGGGGGTTTAAAGTTCCCCCAGCTGCTAGTAAGCCATTTGGCTCCTCTAATGCGTAATCTAGAGAAGGAAATGGTTCAGCATCATTTTCTATATCTAACCAGTGGAGCATGATAGATTACAGATCTTTATGCATCCTCTAAAGCATCAAGAAAACGCTCGGCGTCAAGCGCAGCCATACAACCAGAGCCTGCCGATGTAATGGCTTGCCTGTATATAGAGTCAGCGACATCCCCAGCGGCAAAAATACCTGGAATACTGGTTTGTGTTGCATTGCCTGAGCTGCCACGTTCAGTATGTAAGTACCCATGAGACATATCTAATTGGCCGTCAAAAATTTGAGTGTTAGGTGAATGACCGATGGCAATAAAAACACCTTCAAGGTCAATCTCTTTCGTACTATTATCTTGAGTGTTTTTAATGCGAATACCCGTGACACCCATATCGTCGCCGAGTACTTCATCTAATTGGTTAAACCATTCGACTGAAATATTACCATCGGCCACTTTTTTCATTAATTTATCGGATAAGATTTTTTCCGAACGAAATGAGTCACGTCGATGAATAACTGTAACGTGTTCTGCAATGTTAGATAAGTAAAGTGCCTCTTCAACGGCAGTATTGCCGCCGCCGATAACAGCAACACGTTGGTTCTTATAGAAAAAACCATCACAGGTGGCACATGCTGAAACACCTTTTCCTTTAAATGCTTCTTCAGACGGTAAGCCTAAATATTTTGCAGAAGCACCGGTGGCGATTATTAAGGCATCGCAAGTGTATGTGCCTGCATCGCCCTTTAAAGTGAATGGGCGTTGTTGTAATTCGGTAGTATGGATATGGTCAAACTGAATTTTTGTATCGAAGCGTTCAGCGTGTTGCTTCATTCTTTCCATCAAAGCTGGGCCTTGCAAGCCTTCTACATCACCAGGCCAATTATCAACTTCAGTAGTTGTCATCAGTTGGCCGCCTTGTTCAATACCGGTGATTAATAAGGGGTTTAGGTTGGCTCTAGCAGCATATACAGCAGCTGTGTAACCTGCAGGGCCGGACCCTAAAATAATTAATCGATGATGTGAGTTGTCGCTCATAAGTGGCTCCTAAATAACTGTGTTTAAACTATGCTTATACCCAAGGGGGTATGTTTGAAAATGAGCGCTGGCTCATTTAATTTAATTTTAAAGCGCTGTAGTATGGCGATAAGATCTAACTAGGTAAAGTATTATGCTGATGAATATTGGTATTCCAAAAGAGATTAAAACAGCTGAAGGGCGTGTTGCATTAACGCCAATGGCTTGTCAGGAACTCATTGCGAAGGGGCACCGCCTTTATATTGAACATCAGGCTGGTGTTTTAAGCGGCTTTGATGATGACCAATATAGGCAAGTTGGTGTGATTGTTTGCCCTACAGCGCAAGCACTTTATAAGGCAGGCGATTTAATTGTAAAGGTAAAAGAGCCGCAAGAGGGGGACCTTCAATATTTAACACCTAATCACCTTCTTTTTTGTTTTCTTCACCTTGCTGCGAACGAAGAACTAGCGAGTAAATTATCAAAAATAGGCCTGACGGCTGTTGGTTTTGAATCGGTGCGAGATAATAAACAGCTGCCAATCCTTAAACCCATGAGTGAAATAGCCGGAAAACTATCTGTTCAGATAGGTGCTACTTTATTACATCAATACCGCGGTGGTTCTGGTTTATTGTTAGGCGGTTTGCAAGACGATGGTGTCGAAAAAGGGCAAGTATTGGTACTTGGGGCTGGTTCTGCTGGAAGGCAAGCAGCCTTATTAGCAAGAAATATAGGCGCGAATGTGTCTGTTTATGATAAGTCACTTGAGGCACTTGCATCAGTCACTCAACTGG